>NZ_JANUEB010000002.1:0-703170 GCF_024810095.1 Sphingobacterium sp. BIGb0165
GGAGAGTAGGTCGGTGCCTTTTTTTACACGGAAGCCCTTGCTGGAAACAGTCAAGGGCTTCTTTCGTTTACATACTGCCCAAAAGATCCCAAAGAAACATGGGTTCCAACGCAAAGCCTACAGGGATCCAGCTCCGAAATTGTACTATAAAATATGGTTCTGCCAGGTACTGATCTAAGATGCCGTGGTAGTACCTTTGTTAATATATTTCCCAGTCACATGTTATGCGAGGATAAGGTTATAAGATATATTGTTTGAGGACTAAAGATATAAGGGTTAAAATAAGAAATTGATAAGAACCGATAAGATGTGTTGTTACAAATAATTTCTTCGAGCTTAAACCAGGCAAAAAAATGTAACACTTAAACAATGGAAATGCGCTATATTATCATATGATGTGCGGATTACTCTGCCGATATATAAATGAAAAGCAGCTTTTCTAAATTGCTGTTACATCAGGATAAGATTTAATAAAGTTCAAAAAATCTATATGAAAAACTATCGAATTTAAGATATGGAATGGTTAATTCAGCGATAATTTAGGAATTCTTTGTTAAATAGCATAATGATCAACCGAGAGCCTAGCTTTAAAAAACTAGGCTCTCGGTTGATCTTATTTAAAAAATTAATCTTCTTCAGTATAAAAATCAATTAGAGAAGAGATATAAGGATCTTCCCAACCTTCAGCAATATTTTCATAATCTTCATCTGGTATATTGGTTTGTCTAACCTCTAATGAGGTTCCTTTTTTGTGTTCATGTAGCTTTAATGTAACAATGGAAGGACTGTCAGTTTCTCCAAAATACCATTCCTGCACAATTTTACTAGAAGGTTCCAATTCCAAAAATCGACCAGTAATTGCGCCATCCCACAAGGAAAATTCACCATTTACTGTTGCATCTATTGATACAAGATCACCAGTCCAAAGACGGGCCGTAATTTCGGTTGTTAAGGCGAGATACAGTTCTTCTGGTGTCGCCGGGATAATAGCGTATTTCTTGAGATCTTTCATAATGCAAATTTACTCTTTCCCATAATTTACGAGTTATTTTGACTTCATTTTTATTTATATTATTTTTAGCACAAACTATTAGGACGACATGAGTAATTTTCTGCCAAATTCATTAGTGAAAAAATTAGGTGTAAACCCATTATTCGATACTGCTGAATTTATTAGAGTACATGAGGAGGGCAAGCGAGCAACAGCGATACGGTTAAACCCACTAAAATTGAAGGAATGTCCATTTTCCACTGGAGGAAGGGTGCCTTGGTGCGAGAACGCCTTTTATCTCAACGAACGCCCCGTATTTACGCTTGATCCTTTATTTCATGCTGGGGGTTATTATCCTCAGGACGCTTCTTCTATGTTTATAGACCGCATTATCCGTAAGCTGGAAATAGGATCTGAACCAGTTTATGCATTGGATCTCTGTGCAGCTCCTGGAGGAAAATCTACCTTGCTAAACAGTAGCTTACATCCCGATAGTCTACTTGTTGCCAATGAGATAATCAAGACTCGTGTAAATATCTTACAGGATAATCTAACAAAATGGGGAAATGCAAATACGGTGGTCACAAATAATGACCCTTCGGCTTTTGACCGATTACCAGGATATTTTGATATCATGGTCGTCGATGCACCTTGCTCTGGATCAGGAATGTTTAGAAAGGATTCGGATGCAATAGATGAATGGTCGGAAGCAAATGTCAAACTTTGTAGCGAAAGACAACAAAGAATATTGGCAGAAAGTATTGCTGCATTGAAAACGGGCGGATATCTCCTTTATTCAACCTGCTCTTATTCGGAAGAGGAAAATGAAGATATTGCAGATTGGTTAATAGAAACTGGAGATTTTGAATCTATTGAAATTGTCATTGATGAGAATTGGGGGATCGAGTATACAAAGTCGGTTGGACATGGGGCACATGGCTATCGTTTCTATCCACATAAATTAGGCGGGGAAGGTTTTTTTATTACAGTTTTGAGGAAAGTTGCAGAGCAAGGTACATTTAATAGAAAGCGGATAAAGCCAGAAAAATCGGATGTGCCGAAGGGAATTCTGGACACTTGGATCGTTAACGTTGATGAGTTCTTTCCATTTATCCATCATGATGACCTATATATATTCCCCAAAAAATATGAAAATGATTTGAAATATCTCCAGAATGTACTCTATCTCAAAAATGCTGGAATCAATATTGGAAAACTTAATCGAAAGGAATTGATTCCAAGCCACGCATTGGCATTAAGTAATGTATTAAACCCAGGCTTCCAAAGTCTTGAACTTTCGCTTGAGGAGGCTCAAAACTACCTTAGAAAGGAAAACGTGACACTAGATACTGTCTCTTCTGATATGAAGGGCTGGGCGCTTGCTAAATATAAAGGGATGTCACTGGGCTGGATGAAGCTATTACCAAATAGGATCAATAATTATTATCCTAAGGAATTACGAATTGTGAATCTATAACAGATAATAGAAATCATATATTCCTCTAAATTCAGGGGAATTTATATTGTCGAAGAAATATGCTGTAAGATAATCGAACAGATATCCTTTGCAACATCTTCCTTCGATTTCAGAGGGAATACGCTGCTTTCGCCTGAACGATTGATAATTGTGACTTTATTTGTATCGGTAGCAAATCCAGCTCCCTGATCTTGCATGGAATTGAGAACGATAAAATCGAGATTCTTTCGGATCAATTTGTCTTTCGCATTTTCGAGCTCGTTGTTGGTTTCTAAAGCAAATCCGATCAGTAATTGCTCTCTCTTCTTTTTGTGTCCTAAAGTGGCAAGAATATCCGTTGTTTTCTTTAAAGCAATAGAAAATTCATCCTCTTTCTTCTTTATCTTCTGAGATGCTACTTCAATAGGGGTGTAGTCCGCAACTGCAGCACTCATGACAATTATGGCAGCATGATCAAAGTACTTTTCACAAGCTTGAAGCATCTCGGCGGCAGAAGTCACAGGAACAACAGTTATTTGATCAGGATTCGGTAGTGCGGTAGGCCCGGAAACTAAGGTTACATCAGCCCCAAGTTCTTTTAATTGTTGGGCAATAGCATAGCCCATTTTTCCACTAGAATGATTTCCAATAAAGCGTACAGGGTCTATTGCCTCGTGAGTGGGGCCTGCTGATACAAGCGCCTTTTTACCTAATAATGGGAGCTTTTGGTTGGAGTAGTTTTCTAGGAAATGAAAAATTTCTTCTGGTTCGGCGAGACGTCCTTCCCCTACTAATCCACTAGCCAATTCACCTTTTTCAGGCGGGATAATAATGTTACCATAAACTCCTAGTTTAGCAATATTCGATTGCGTGGACGGATGCTTCCACATATCTAAATCCATTGCAGGAGCAAAGAAGACTGGGCATTTTGCGGATAAATATACAGCCATCAGTAAGTTATCACAGAGACCATTCGCCATCTTTGCGAGGGTGTTTGCTGTAGCCGGGGCTACAAGTATATAGTCTGCATTTAGCGCAATTTCCACATGATTATTCCATTCTCCAGTATCTGGCTGATAATAGTCAACCAAAACAGGGTTTTTGGAAAGCGTAGATAGTGTAAGCGGGGTAATGAACGCTGTGGCGTCCTCTGACATAATTACTTTAACCTGAGCATCCGCTTTTACGAGCAGACGAATCAAAGTTGCAATCTTGTATGCGGCGATACTGCCGCATACAGCAATTACAATATTTTTCCCAGCTAAAGCCATCGTTGATTCTGCGATTAGTCTTGCTCTTTAGAAGGATTTCTGTAATACACTTTATCGTGCAGAAATTCATCGATTGCTACCAAAGTAGGTTTTGGCATACGTTCGTAATGTTTAGAAATCTCTATTTGTTCGCGGTTTTCGAATACCTCTTCTAAGTTATCGTTATTACTTGCAAACTCAGCAAGTTTTCCGTTTAGTTCTTCCTTAATATCCACTGCAATTTGATTCGCGCGTTTAGAAATAACTACAATGGATTCATAGAGATTGTCAGTTCCTTTGTCCAATTGTCTTAAGTCACGTGTAACTGTAGAATTTGGAATTGAATTATTATTTTTTTGACTCATCTTTTTGGGTATTTTCTTTTTCTTTTTTCGCCTTTTGTTCTTTGATATATGCTTCTTGCTCAGCAAGAGCTTTATTATATTCTTTCATGTGCGAAACGGCAGTCTTAATTCCTTTTTCAGAATCTTGACGAATAGATTCCGCTTCTTTTATATGTTTGCTATTGGGATAGTTACTCGCAAAACTACGGTAGTAATCCAATGTTTCGTCATATCTGCTTTCCTGCTTTTGCAATATACTTTTTGAAGCAAATATATATTGTGCCTTTAGCGTCAAAAATTCAATTTCCTCAGCGTATTTGGTGTCAGGATATTCTTTCAGTACATTTTGTAACGCAATTACAGCTGCTCTATAATCATCATTTAACCCCATATCATAATAGAGTCTAGCATTGGCAAAAGCTTTAAGCTCGAGTTTATCTCTTAACTTTTGAATAAGGTCTGCGGCCTCTTTAGAACGCTCTGATTCTGGATAGAGATTGACAAAAAGCTGTAGGGCGTCGATTGCTTTCTTCGTATTTGCCTGATCTAAAGTTGATCGAGGTGAATCCAAATAATAACAATAAGCATGCATAAAACGACATTCTTCTGCCCGTGGACTGTTCGGATAAACGTCTGCAAAGTCCTTAAAGTGATATGCTGCTGAAGTATAATCTTTCAAACGGTAATTGGCAAATGCCAAATAATAGTAGATATTTTCTGCCTCAGCTTGTCCACGGAATTTTGTCCGCAAGTCATCAAACAAAACTAACGCCTTTGTATATTTCTTTTTCTCATAAAGTTTTACGGCCTCTTCGTACTTTTGAGCGATATTATTGCTTGCGCGCAATTTCTCAAATTTACTCTTGCAACCAGTAAACACCAATAGAAACATCATGCCGGCACAGATAGCCGCTATACGCCTATTTAAAAACATTTTACAAAGATAAGTGAATTTGTTATACTAATCAATTAAATTTTACTGCGCAATATAGTTTAATAATTATTTGATCCCAAAAACAACATTTTTTATTAACATTCTTTAACTCGTTGGATGCAATTGGGTGGCAGTATTGTCATGGACTTGTTGTTTTTCCATTACGCGAGGAGAGGAAAAATATAGATTTTAAAATATTTGATTATCTTTACATGTACAATCATTGAATTTAATAAAGAGTATGACTTTAAAAGAAAAAGTGGAGCAAGCATTGGATACCTTGAGACCTTATTTGGAAACTGATGGCGGAAATGTGAGTGTTGAAGAGATTACTGCAGATAATGTCGTGCGATTAAAACTATTGGGCGCTTGCGCTTCATGTTCAATGAGCATTATGACTTTTAAAGCAGGATTGGAACAAGCTATAAAAAAAGCTGTGCCAGAAGTAACAGCGGTTGAAGCAATTAATCTAACTGATCCAGATTCTCCTGATGCGACCTTACCGTCGGCCAATTAGTTTATCTATTAACACAATTTAACGGCTAGCTCAGCTGCTTTTGTGTAAATTTGTTCTATGAAGTTGCTGATCCCTATATTATTAGTTTTATCTATATTTTTTGAGTCTTCGACTTTAAAGGCGCAAGAAAGGAAGATCGTCCAATATTCCGGTATTGTAACTACTGTGGGATCTGGGCTTCCGGTTGGTTACGCTACAGTAACTAATTTATCTTTCCGTAACGAGGCCATTGCGGCGAATAATGAGGGCTATTTTTCTTTCGTAGCTCATGTAGGAGACACACTTCGTTTTTCCTCTGTAGGATTCGATCCGCTCATCGTAACTGTACCTGAAGTTGCTGGCGACAAATATACAGCTAGTATTGTAATGCAAAATTTGGTAACTGAATTGCCAATGGTGACTCCATATCCCTGGGCGAGTATTGAGGAATTTAATATTGCATTTATGAACTTAGATGTATCTGAGGATCATATTGTACGGGCAAAAAGAACACTTTCCAACGAGTCTTTATCAGCAATGGCTGCTGTAGTACCTCGCGATGGCAACGAGATGCGCTCCATAAATAACGCACAAAGCTTCAATACAATGAATAATAAAGTCATTAACCAACGTTATGCAAATCCGCTATTAAATCCTTTTGCATGGGGAAGTTTAATACAGCAAATAACGAAGGGAAGTCAAAGCCGTTCCAAAAGCTCCCGCTATTAATCTGTTGCTTTGAGCTTGTTCAGCTCTTTTACACTTATCTTTGCTGAGAAATAAGAAACTAATCCCGAAATACTGGTTACCGTGATGAATACTAACATATAGTCGCTCCAGCGGCTAAGCATAGGGTAGCTATCTAAAATAGCATTTGCACCATCTTCAACCCGTATTATACCATAAGTTGACTGAATATAATTGAATATTGCTCCAATTAATAAACCTAAAATGCAACCAATAATTGCAATCATCAACCCCTCGTAAAAGAAGATGCGTTGAATTAAGCTATTGTTACCACCTAGACTTTTTAGGACTGTCATATCCTTTTGTTTATCCAATACTAACATCGTCAATGAACCTACAATATTAAAAATTGCGATAATACTAATCAATGTTAAGATAAAAAACACAACCCATCTCTCTACACGTACATTTCTATATAAGGTTGGATTTTGCTCTTCCCGATTTTTGACGAGATACTCTTCACCTAATTTTTTTTGAAGGTCCTGTTCAAATAACTTGATATTAGTGCCCTCCTTTAGATAGAATTCAATAGCGGAAACTCTGTCATATTCACCGAGTACTTCTTTGGCAAACGAAATGGGGGTAATAACGAAATTGTCAAAGTCCTGTTGGTATCTGAGGACACCTCCTGGACTGATAGCTCTAATATTAAATTCTTCAGCAGGATTAGATGTGTTTTTGACGCCTTTTCTCGGTGAATAAACTTGGATTAAATCGGGGGTATTTTGCATAGAAATACCGAGATTAGCCTGGACACTTGCTCCAAGTATAGCCAGATGAGTTGAATCACGTGAGAGTTGATATACTCCATCCACAAGAATACTATCACCAATACTCTTATTAAGCGATTTGGGCTCGATTCCTTTGATAGTTGAAATATACTGTCGATTTGCATATTGAAGTAATACCTTCTCTTCTAGTACTTCTGTATAATGGATAACATTAGGATTGTTTCGCAACTCATTAAAGACTGATTTATTTGTTGTAAAGAGCTTACCTTTTTGTGGTTCTATCTTCAGTTCAGGAGCAAATTTGCTATACATAGATATAATAAGCTCCTCCATCCCATTGAAAGAGGAAAGGAGTATGATTAATGCGGCAGTACTTACCGTAACACCTATCACACTAATTGAAGAGATGATATTAATAGCGTTGACCGATTTTTTTGAAAACAGGTATCTCTTGGCAAATAGAAAAGGTAAGTTCATATCTTATCCTTGTATAAATGGATTGGAGTTTTTTTCAAAACCTATTGTCGTTGATGGGCCATGACCTGGGTAGACAACAGTGTCATCGGGTAAAGTATAAAGTCTTTGCTTAATATTGTCTAAAAGCTGCTGATGATTTCCTCCTGGTAGATCAGTACGGCCAATACTGTTGCGGAACAAGACATCTCCACCAATTAGGAATTTTTGAGAAGCGGAGTAAAAACAGACATGCGCCGGTGAGTGGCCGGGAGCCAATATCACTTCCAATTCGTCATTGTCTATTTGTATTTTGTCTCCATCTTTTAGAAATACTTCTCCAATAGGAGAGATGTCATAACGGAATCCCATTTGCGGGGCATAGTTCTGCACCGCAACCAATGTAGATAGTTCCCCTTCGTGAAATTGAGGTAGTAGATCAAACTTCTCATGAATAAAATAATTGCCCAAGACATGATCAATGTGACAATGTGTATTCAGTAGTAATTGTGGGGTGAGATTATGAAGATCGACAAAGGTTAAAAACTCCACCTGCTCTTTTTCCCCATACATACCTGGGTCAATAATTAATGCGTTTCCCTCTTCGTTATACAACAAGTAGGTGTTTTCTTGGTATGGATTGAAAGTGAATGTTCTGATCGTTAGCATAAGGTAAAATTACATTTTTTATTGTTCTCGATATAGAGAAAGACTAGCTATTCCAAATTTCCCAATTCTTCTCCGCCTGAAGAAGCAACATTTCATAGCCATTTTTAGTCCGAGCACCTTTTTCTTTACCTTTCTTTAGGAATGTTGTCTCTTCTGGGTTATAAATAAGATCATAGAATAGGTGCTTAGCACTGATGTGTTCATATGGTAGGGTCGGAGACTCTGTTATGTTGGGAAATGTTCCTACTGGTGAACAATTAATAATTAATGTATACTCAGCTAAAATCGGAGCATCTAATTCATCATAGGTGTAGCTGTCCGTTTGTTTGGTTCTGCTAACAAGCTTGTATTTGATTCCTAATTTATCTAATGTATAGATCACTGCTTTTGCTGCTCCTCCATTTCCGAGGATTAAAGCTCTTTTGTCATTCTGGTTCAAAAGTGGTTTCAGTGATTCTTCAAACCCATATGCATCTGTGTTATAGCCTTTCAAGTATGGAGCACCATTTGCTAGATGTGTAATGCGGATACAGTTTACAGCTTGTATTGCTTTAGCTTCTTCTGATAGTTCGTTTAAATAATCCAATACCTCTATCTTGTATGGAATGGTTACATTTACCCCATAGAAGTCCTTATTCGTAAATATAGATGGAAAATCTGATATACGTTCAATTGGATATAGGTCATAATCTATATGTTGAATATTTTCTTTCTGAAACTTCTCTAAATAATATTTCTTGGAAAAGGAGTGTCCTAGTGGATATCCTATCAGACCTAATTTTTTCATTGAATGGTTGAGTACTTCTTTGGGTGAAAAGGTAAGCTTAATCTAATTTCATTTTATACCCCCAGGCAAGTCCGAAAGATTGCCTGGGAGTATCATGTGTTTTCTACTTTAATTTTTTGGTTTGGTATATTTTTTTACAATTTCAGTGATAATTTGATTTCCTTGCAATTGAGGAAGGTAATCAAAGAGAATATGATGTTTTTCCGGATTCGTTGCTAAGCCTAGTTCCAAGAAGTTTAAAGCTTCATTGTATTGTCCATTTGCAAATAGATAGGCCACCACACGGTAATATAGTTCCGCCGCTTCAGGGTTTTGCGTAATCGCATCTGACATGACATTGATGGCTTCATCAATTTTGCTCTGCTCAAATAAGATCGAAGAATAATCGAGCCAAGCATCTATATCTGATGGATTTAATGAAACTACTTTTTTATACGCTTCTTCAGCCTGATCAATTTGCTGTAGCTTATACCGAGCATCCGCGATTGCGAACCAGTAATCCGGATTTGTGTCTTCTAGTTCCAAAGCCTTTTTGTAGAAATGAAGCGACTCAAAGTAACGTTCTTCAAAATCCAGCGTGACACCAATACCAAACCATGCATCTGCAAGCTCGGCGTCTAACTTTACGGCTTTTTTATAGTAGTTTCGAGCTTCTTCCATTTGTTCCAGCTTCTCGTAACACTCTCCTATGGCACAATAAGTATCCGCGCTAGGTTGTTCGTATTCAAAAGTCTGTTTGTATACGTCCAATGCCTCTTGATAACGATCTAAGTTGACCAATGCATTTCCTTTATTGAAATAAGCAGATGAGAAGTCTTCCTTGATTAATATGGCATAGTCATATGCATCTAACGCTTCTTCGAATTTGCTTATTTTATGATAGGAGTTGCCCAGATTATACCAAGCATAATACGAATAAGGGTCTGAGTCAATATATTTTTTATAGAAAGATATACTTTCTTCTTGCCGATCAAGTACATCATAACAATAAGCTAGCTCATAGAGAGCTTCTTGATAGTCCATATTGAGTTCAAGTGCCTTCTTTAAATAAACAATAGCTTTGTCATAGTTCATTTGCGCTTGAAAAATCATTGCAATATGAAAATAAACCTCATCTTTATTGTCTAATAAGGGTAATGCTTTAAATAGTTGATCTAATGCTTCATCAAATTGTCCTATGCTCCCCAAAATACCGCCTCTAATTAGAAATATATCTCCTTCTGAAGCTTCCAGCAGCTCCGCTTTGTCCAAGGCCGCTAATGCATTCTGATACTGTTGGATTGTTGAAAACAATTGTGCTTGCTTCAACAAAAAGGTAATATCAAAAGGATGCTGGCTGATTGCAAATTCGGTTACTTGTAGTGCCTTTACGGGGTCATTTTTTTCAGCATAGTAGTCTATTATTCCTTCGAAAGCCTTGGAGTCAAAAAAATACTGATCCTCGTTTCGAAGCATTTCCTCATATCTGTCCACCGAGATTTTTCTTTCTTCGGGGTTTTCAAATTCAAAATCCTCTTCCATTCTCAAAAGTTTAAAACCAGTATTCTGTTCGTTAAATCAAAATACTAATTTCTTATCTAATTTGCTTGAATAAATTTTCCACAAATTGGATATCATCCACAAAGTTAAGGATAAATACTGTCAAAATAAAAAAGCCGGCTCTAGAGCCGGCTTTTAATATAATGGTATAAATTATATACGATTATTTTTTGATCTCAACACGACGGTTTTGAACGCGACCTTCTTCAGTTGAATTAGATGCGATTGGGTTTTTCTCTCCGTAACCGTTAGCAGTGATGCTTGATGAAGAAACACCAGCATTTACTAAGTATTGTTTTACAGAGTTAGCACGATCTTTAGACAAAGTTGTATTGTAAGCTTCAGAACCTTCTGCAGATGCATAACCGTCTAAAGTTACAGATGAATTATTGTCACGTACTTCTTTAGCCAATTTATCTAAAGTTGAGTAAGAAGAAGTTTTCAATACTGAGCTATCAAATTCGAATTGAATTGGAGCATAGTAACCGTTACTGTTGTTCTCAAGAACTTGAGGCTCTGGGAATTTGATAGGACATCCTGAACCATCTACTGGAGTACCAGCAGGAGTACCAGGGCATTTATCAAATTTGTCAGATACACCGTCACCATCAGCATCAGCGCTTAATGTGTTAACAGTACCTTCTAAAGTGCTTACGCGTTGTTTCAATGCTTCAACTTCGTTTCTCAATGAAGGATCTTTCAATTCATCATACAAAGTAGCTACTGGGTTAGCAAAAGTCAAGTTTTGTTTGTCTTTTGAACCTAAAGTGAACTCTAAACCACCGTATACGTTAGAGAAACGTTGTTTAGAAGTTCCGTTTCTACCAGGTCCGTACAATAATGCTTCATCAGTGAAGTTCATTGTATAACCTAAGTTCAAGGCAACAACCTCAGATAATTTGAATTTAGCTCCAACACCTACAGGAACGATCATACCTAAACGGTAATCTTTGTCGCGTGGGTTAGAAGGAGAACGGTCACCTAGGATATCTTCACCCCATTTTTGATCGTAAACAACAGTTCCACCGAACTCATTGTTAGAGAATTGAGTTGGGTTATAAGCGAAAGCACCAATACCTACTTTAGCGTAGAAGTTAACTGCATTTTCTCTTCTCAAGAAATCGATTGTACCCAATTGGAACACACCGTTTAAGCTAGCAGCCCAGTTTACTTTTGTTTCAGCTGATTGAGCGCGACCTAAATTTGAACCAGAACCAGCTTCGAAAGCAGGACCAGACTCGTTGTGATTGTAAGTTTTGATCTTACCACGGTTAGCTTCAACTTCTAAACCGAATAGGTGAGAGAATTGTTTACGTACTGTTAAACCATAGTACTCACCAACTTTGTTTTGGAAGTAACCAACTTTTTGACCAAAGTTATTGTTACCACCAATTAAAGCATTAGGCGTAGTGATACCACCTTGAACTCCGATAGACCAAGTTCTGTATTGTGATCTACCACCGAATACTTGTTGAGCTTGTGCTGTATCAGCGAAACCTAAAGCGGCAACTAATGTAGCAGCAACAGCTGTTTTTTTAATTGTAGAATAGTTCATACTCTTGTTTTTAAGGTTATTATTAATTTTAATTGTTTTCAAACTTTGTTGTCTTAATTTAATATCTGGAACAGTACAATTGCCGTGCCAAAGTCTTAAAATTATGTTAAATTTTTAAATTCCTGATATTTCGTACTAAATTAAGTATTTAATGTGAAACAACAAAACAAAAATTCGGTACGAAAGTACCAAATTTTTGTTTTGTTTCAATAGCTTTTAGAAAAAAAATTAAGAAATTCTTTCTAAAGTAAATAATGTACAATGACTAAAGAGAGTGCCCCAAGCAGAGCCGATACTGGAATTGTCAATACCCAAGCCCATAACAAACTAATAGTTACACCCCAGCGTACTGCTGAAACACGCTTAACAACTCCGACACCGATAATTGCTCCTGTAATCGTATGTGTTGTTGATGCAGGGATACCGAAATGCTCTGTTATGCCTAATGTTACTGCTCCTGCGGATTCCGCACAAACCCCTTCTAATGGTGTCACTTTCGTGATCTTGGTTCCCATTGTCTTCACAATTTTCCAACCTCCACTCATTGTTCCAGCAGCTATCGCTGCGTAACAAGTTAGAGGAATCCATTCTGGCATATGTTCCGTGTTTTGCATATATCCACCGGCAACCATAGCTACAAGGATAATACCCATTACCTTTTGTGCATCATTACCACCATGGGCAAAACTTAGACCTGCTGATGAAACCAATTGTAATACTTTAAACCATTTTTCGGCGACACTAGGTCGGGAGTTTTTGGCCAAGTTAATCACTATTAATGTGATGATAATGGACATGGTCATACCAATGATCGGCGCCAGTACGATGAAAGCAATAATTTTTAATGTTGCATCGATATTAATAGCATGAATAGGATCTGCACCAAGAATAAAGGCATAAGCCATTCCTGATCCCGCGAAGCCTCCGATCAATGTGTGTGAGGAACTTGAGGGTACTCCGTAGTACCAGGTGAATAAGTTCCAGCCAATTGCTGCGAGCAAGCCCGCAAAGATAACCTCTAGGGTAATATATTCTTCCAATACCGTTTTGGCAATGGTGTTGGCTACTTTGTGATCTGTAAAGTAGAAATAAGCAGCAAAGTTGAATATGGCAGCCCATAATACAGCCATTGCTGGTGTTAGAACTTTTGTTGATACAACTGTCGCAATAGAGTTGGCTGCATCATGGAATCCATTGATGTAGTCAAATGCAATTGCTAAGACAATCACAACAACGAGTAATGTTGACATCATAATCTCGTAGAATTTTTATGCACTTATGATCGAATGATTATGCGTTTTTAACTAGAATACTTTCTAATACGTTAGCAACGTCCTCGCATTTGTCTGTTGCATCTTCCATTGCGGATAACACTTCTTTGTGTTTGATCAATGAAATAGCGTCTTTTTCAAATTCAAAAAGATCGGCTACTGCCTTATCAAAAATATAGTCTGCTTTATTTTCTACACTATTGATACGTACACAAGAATCTGTGATATTGCGAATGTTTTTTAAATCCCGAAGTTCATGGATTGCTTTTGAAACATGCTCAGTAGCTTCCACCAATAGGTCCGCGATTTCTATCATCGGCTCTGTTGCTTTTTCTACCTTGTATAAGTCCATTCTATTAGCCGCGCCGTGTATAAAATCGGCTACATCGTCTAATGAGCTTGCTAACGAGTGTATATCTTCGCGGTCGAAAGGCGTAATGAAATTTTTACCTAGTTCCAAGTGAATTTGATGTGTGATGTTGTCGCCTTTGTGCTCCAAGTCTTCCATCTTACGAGTGAACTCTTTCTTCTTCTCCGGATTGTTTGAGTTAACAATATCTTTTAACAATTGAGACATTTCGATCAAATTGTTGCCGGCTTGTTCAAACAAAGGGAAGAATTTTTTGTCCTTTGGAACGAAGTATTGAAAAATGCTATTTAAAGACATATCTTAAATTTATTTTTGCAAAAATAATACCCTAATGTTAAGTTAATGTTAACATTGGTTTTGTTTAAACACAAAAATGTCATCAATTGTTTAATCTCCGGTCTGAACTTTTTGCAAAGTAAAGCCAAAAGTAGTTCCAATTCCCTCTGTACTACGGACATTAACGTTCTGTTGGTGCGCTTCAACAATATGTTTGACAATCGCAAGACCTAAGCCAGATCCACCAATATCTCTTGAGCGACTTTTATCTGTACGGAAGAATCGTTCGAATACCCGGCTCAGATTTTTTTCTTCGATACCATAACCATTATCCGTAATTTCTATTAAGACCTGTTCAAAAAGCGGGAAAATTTTGATTTTTGTGGTACCTCCTTCTTTCCCATATTTAAGTGAGTTGTCAATAAGGTTATACAATACCTGATGTATTTTATTGCGATCTGCTTTAACCCAATGTGGTGTGCCAGTTTTGGGTTTGAACTCGATCTTAATATTGTGTTGTTTGGCTTTGTCTTCCAATGAATACGAGGTGTCTTTGATAAGATCTACAATGTCAAATTTTTCAATATTCAAGACCATTTTGCCAGACTCGAGTTTGGATATCTCATCTAAATCTTGAATGAGGTAATTCAATCTGTCAAGGTTTCGAGCAGCTTTGTCTAAGAAATTCTTCGCCATTTCCATGTCTTCTTCCATTAGACCATCTTGTAATGTCTCGATGTATCCTTGGGTAGCAAAGAGGGGCGTTTTGAACTCATGGGATATATTGGAAAGGAATTCACGCCTAAATTTTTCCTGCGATTTCAGTTGTTCAATTTCATTTTTTTTATCTTTTGCCCAAGCCTTTACGTCATTTTCTGCATCTGTAATGGGATCTTCACTGACATGTTCACCAATCGCATCTTTAAGATCCTTACCGAGTTTCAGATTGTGAATCAACTTATACATGGTATTAAGACGGCGGTAGATGTATTTCTCGAACAGGTAGTTGAATAGAAGAAAACAAATGACCAAGGCTACAAAAAATATAATCAGTGCGGTCTGAAGATCATGTTTATAATAAAAGCTGATAGTGGATATTGCAATGCCAACACCAGCAGAGTTTGCCAATAATAATTGTCTAAAATTCATCTGTTGAATAAAAAAGGCCCCTAATTGGAGCCTAAGTTACTTATAATGATATTAATAAATTGTTAAAATTTTCCGATAATGGTTTTAGCTCCGGTAACTTTATCGCCAATATTCACATTGATCTCTGTTCCTAAAGGCAAGAATAGATCCACACGTGAACCAAATTTGATAAAGCCGAACTCGTTGCCCTGAACAACCTGATCATTTTCTTTTACATACCAAACAATACGACGGGCCAACGCGCCTGCAATTTGACGGAAAAGAACTTCCCGGCCTGCTTTGTCTTTTACTACAACAGTCGTTCTTTCATTGTCTGTCGATGATTTTGGATGCCAAGCGACCAAGAATTTTCCGGGATGATATTTGAAGAAAGTCACCAAACCACTGATTGGATTTCGGTTCACATGCACATTGATAGGCGACATGAAAATAGAGACCTGTATCCTTCTGTCATGAAAATATTCATTTTCTTCGGTTTCTTCGATGACCACAACTTTTCCGTCAGCAGGACATAAGATTGTGCCATCTTGTGGAATCACTACTTTCTTAGGACTTCTAAAAAACTGGACAACTGTAATGAATAGGAATGCTGAAAGGGCATAAATAAACCATTTTACAAACTGCGGAGCATCATAATAGTCCGCAACGGCATTGATGATAAAGATAAAAAGTACAGCAATCGCTAATGTGGTATATCCTTCTTTATGGAATTTCATATCTATTTATTTCTGCAAAGATAATTATTTACTCGAATTGTCTATTTGTCTTTCTATTTTAATTGAATGGGTATAGACTTTTCCATCGCTTCCGGTGGCAATGCTCCCGGAAACTTTAATCGTATCGTCTTGAGGTTGATCTTGTTTGTAGGTAGGAAAATAAAAATCTACACTTTTAGCAATTCGATTCAAAATGGTGAGATCATTCTCATTATTGGAGTCTACATTCAATTTCAGACTTCGCAAATTGGCCAAACCTGTTTTTTTGACTTCAACCTCATAGGAGAAATTTAGTTGAGTTGCAACTTCGAATCCGCTTTTATTGATCCTATCGGTAAACCGTTTAGCAAGGAATGCATAGAAGTTTGAAAAGTCATCAAAACTACAAGATTTGCTGTTTAATAGTTCGGCTCGAATAAAATAATCGTAGGGTAAAATGCTTAAAGCCTGAAAATCTTCGCTTGGAAGCTCTCCATTATCATCATAAGTAGCAACGATTTTTCCATCAACAAACCGTTGTGTCATCGCGTAAATAGGCTGCTGTCCAACATTATAAAAGTAGGTGTTCCAGTTCCCCTGTGGTTTACCACCTTTTACTTTGCCTTTACGTAGATAAAAATCATAACCAAATTCTGTGAACCCCTCGAATGGAATAGCGAATTCATAGTTCCCTTCGCCGCCAACGATTTCCTGTTTTCCTCGGTTATCCCAATAATCTTTAATGAAATAACCGTAATCACCATAGGCCACCGTTAATAGTGGTTTACCGTCGGGATAATAATATTTGCAATCACCGACAGGATAGTTCTCCTTAAAATTTATTTCCCATTTTAACACACCATTCGGATGAAAAGCTTGAAATAGACCTTCTTTTTTACCATCGTTATAGTTGCCGACCAGTATACGGTTGCCATTGGGTGCGAAATCACGAAACTCCCCTTCGAAAATTTGCTTTGTGAAATCAAATTTACTTACACGTTCAATTGATTTGAATTCGCAATCTTTTGCTGCCAGATAATAATACTTATCAAAATAGAAACGAATTAAGCCTTGATCTAATTTTTCGTAAAATACAGGTTTATCGTCTTGCGCTTGAATAGGCTTACAGCAAAACGAGGATAACAACAACAGTATATAAATGAATTTTTTAGTCATAATAAAAATTAATGTGCTTCAAGCCAATTTTTACCTTCTCCGATTTCAACAATCAACGGAACATTTGTTTTTATAGCATTTGTCATTTTGTCCAAAATAATGGTTTTGAATGCTTCGACCTCTTGTTTCGGAACATCAAAAACCAACTCATCGTGTACTTGCATAATCATTTTACCTACCAGTCCCTGATGCTCGATTTCCTTTTGTATTGCAATCATGGCAATCTTGATTAAATCTGCTGCCGAACCTTGGATCGGGGCGTTGATCGCATTACGTTCAGCAAATCCGCGAACAGTCATATTTGCTGAATTAATGTCTCTCAAATAACGTCTACGCTTTAAAATTGTTTCAACGTAGCCTTTCTCTTTCGCGGATTCAACGGCGTCGCTCATATACTTCTTGATACCGGTATATTGGTTGAAGTATTCGTTGATGATATCAGCAGCTTCCTTTCGTGAGATGCCTAGATTTTGAGATAAACCAAAGGCGGATTGACCGTATATAATACCAAAGTTTACTGCTTTCGCGTTGCGACGCTGTTCTGATGTCACCTCCTCAAAAGCCATATTATAGACTTTTGCTGCTGTGGCACGATGAATATCATGTCCTTGGCTAAAGGCTTCCAACATATTTTGATCTTTGCTCAACTCTGCGATTAAACGTAACTCGATCTGAGAATAATCGGCGGATAAGATTACGTTATTTTCTGAGCGTGGAATAAATGCTTTCCTCACTTCACGGCCTCTTTCCGTACGGATCGGAATATTCTGTAGATTAGGATTAGTAGAGCTTAAACGGCCTGTTGCAGCGACAGCTTGATTATAGGAAGTATGGATTAGACCGGTTTCTGGATTGATCAATTCAGGTAATGAATCTACGTAAGTTGATTTTAATTTCTGTAACTGCCTAAAATTCAAAATATCCTGAACAATATCTGATTTGTGTGCCAGTGCCAATAAAACATCTTCACCAGTTTTATATTGTCCTGTTTTTGTTTTCTTTGCTTTAGGGTCCAGTTGGAGCTTGTCGAATAGGACTTCGCCTAACTGTTTTGGTGAGGCAATATTAAAGTTCACTCCTGCTTTTTCAAATATAGCATTCTCTAGATCCTTGATGTCCTGTTCCAATGTTTTCGAAAATTCCCCAAGAGCGGGGACATCCACTTGTACGCCATTACGTTCTATTTCAGCAAGAACATATACAAGTGGAAATTCAACATCCTGGGCCAATTTTAGGGTGTCCGTTTCTACCAAAAGAGGGTGAAAAATGTTTTTTAGCTGTAAAGTAATATCTGCGTCTTCTGCTGCGTATTCTTTGATTTTTTCGAAATCAACATCCCGCATATTTCCTTGTTTTTTTCCTTTTTCTCCGATGAGTTCGGTAATGGAGACTGGGGTGTAATTCAGATAGTTCTCCGCAAGTACATCCATGCCATGCCGCGTATCAGGGTCAATGAGGTAATGCGCTAACATGGTATCGAATAAGGCTCCCTGTACCTTAATGCCATATCTTGCCAATAAGAGGATATCGTATTTGATATTTTGACCTATCTTTTCAATTGCTGGATTTTGCAGTACAGACTTAAAGATATCGACGATGTGTTGGGCCTCTTCCCGATTTGCTGGTGTAGGAATATAGTATGCTTTCCCAGTTTCAAACGAAAATGAAAGTCCTACAATATCAGCAAGATTTGCATCTAACCCCGTTGTTTCTGTGTCAAAACAAAAGCTGCTTTTTGAATTGAGTTCCTTGGCGAGTTTTTCTTGTTCTTCGGTTGTATCTACCAGTGTGTATTCGTGTGTTGTATTATGAATATTTTTTAGAACAATATTTTCACTTGATACTGCTATTGCTGTACTTGTTGTATTTGCCGTTGTCTGTGTAGCAAATAAATCCATCTGTCCATTTACAGGGGCATTCTTTTCAAGTATCGAGAAATCGTCTCCAAAAACTCTTTTTCCCAATGTTCTAAATTCCAATTCAGCGAAAAGGGGTTCTAGAATGTCTTTATTTGGATCCTCAAGTTCTAGGGCTTTTTCGTTAAGCTCAACGGGTACATCCAACAAAATTGTTGCTAATTTTTTTGAAATTAATCCCTGTTCCGCGAAATTTTCAACGTTTTCGCGCATTTTTCCTTTTAGCTGATCCGCATTGGCAATAATTCCTTCAACTGACCCAAATTCCTGAACAAGTTTTTTTGCGGTCTTCTCGCCGATACCTGGAATTCCTGGGATATTATCTACGGCATCGCCCCATAATCCTAAGATATCAATGACCTGGTTCACATCTGTGACTTCCCATTTTTCGAGAATTTCTTTGACACCTTGTACTTCAGCCCCATTACCCATACGAGCTGGTTTGTAAATAAAGATATTGTCTGAGACAAGCTGACCAAAATCTTTATCTGGTGTCATACAATAGACCTGGAAGTTTTCTTGTTCTGCTTTTTTCGCTAATGTTCCGATGATATCATCCGCTTCATAACCATCCATCGTGATAATCGGGATATTGAATCCTTCGATCAGGCGGTAGATATAAGGAATGGACGCTGAAAGATCTTCGGGCATTTTTTCACGATGTGCTTTATAGGCTTCAAATTCAATATGGCGCGCTGTAGGAGCTGCCGTGTCGAACACTACTGCTATATGAGAAGGTTGCTGATTTTTCAATACCTCCAACAGTGTATTGGTAAAACCCATGATTGCCCCAGTATTCAACCCTGTCGAGGTGATGCGTGGGGTCTTGTTCAAAGCAAAATATGCTCTATATATGAGAGCCATGCCATCTAAAAGAAATAGTTTTTTCACAAAATTGAATTTTAGTCTCCTTACAAAGGTAAGAAATTCATCAAACCGTAAGTTTAATAAATTTTTCCGATTTTTGTGCTATGACACATTTAATGCAACAGGTTCTATGAGAGGATTGGTAACAAAGTCCACAGGTAGTTGGTATCAGGTTTTGGGCGAAGATGGCAAGAGATATGATTGCCGGATCAAAGGGAAATTTCGTACCAAGGGAATTAAAACGACCAACCCGGTGGCTGTAGGAGACTGGGTGCATTTTGATGTGGAGCCGGATCTTGAAAGTGCTGTCATTCGAGAGCTTGAACCGCGTCGCAACTATATTATCCGAAAATCGGTGAATCTTTCCAAGCAAACGCAGATTATTGGTGCGAACCTAGATCAGGCTTTTTTGGTGGTTACGTTGGCTTCTCCGCCAACATCTTTGGGTTTTATTGACCGCTTTTTGGTAACGACCGAAGCTTATGGGATACCTGCGGTACTTATTTTTAATAAACTCGATCTTTTCAGTGATGAAGGTTTGGAAATATTGGCCGATTATAAAGCTATTTATGAACGGATAGGCTATCCATGCTTTGAGGTATCGGCTTTGACAGGAAAGAATATTGATGTTGTCAAGGAGCTACTTCAGGATAAAATTACATTAGTGTCAGGCCATTCGGGGGTCGGTAAATCTACTTTGATTAATGCTATTGTGCCTGAATATGGTTTGAAAACGGGTGAAATTTCGGACTGGTCAGACAAAGGGAAGCATACAACCACATTTGCGGAGATGTTTGATTTGCCTTTTGGAGGAAAGTTAATAGATACTCCTGGTATTCGTGAATTGGGAATTGTGGATATTGAAAAACAGGAACTGTCCCATTTTTTTCCTGAGATGCGTGCGTTGATGAATCAATGCCGGTTCAATAACTGTCGGCATATCAACGAGCCAGGTTGTGTTATTATGGAAGCCGTTGAGGAGGGAGAGATTGAATCTTCACGTTATGATAGTTATCTCAGTATGTATCATAATGAAGATAGCAGAGCTTAATAAAAAAAGGCTTCCATATGGAAACCTTTTTTTATTAAGTAAGAGTGCTTTTATTTTATAGCCTGGGTCAGATTCATGTAGTCCCTCAGGTAGGTACATTCTCTTGAAGCCATCTTGAAAAAGGGCGTATCCTTATATTGTGTATTTAATTCCTTAAAGTATTTATTTTGTAGTGAAAAGCGGTAAAACGGATTTTTCAATGGGGAGTCATAATATTGCCAGCGTGTTTCATCCGTATAAACAAAATCCTTCTGTTCACATTTTGCGAGCATGAAGGTACATTTGGCCTTAAACTCTTTATCTGAGCTTAGTGAACGGGCTTTGTTATACCAATCTTTTGCTGATTTTGTCTGTAAGTAATTCCGTTGCCAGTGAATTGTTGTGGCAGCATGATTGTCTGAGGATGACCAATCGTACGATACTAGAGACCAGGCGTTTCCGTAGGTGCTGGTCTGATAAATGCCTGTGGCCATCTGAAAGTAATAGTCGGCTTTTTTCTGATTGTTTTTTTCGCTTTTTATGGCATTCTCCAATCGGGCCATACGCTCAGCATATTTTAACTTAGTTGTATTCTCTTTTCCATATTTCTTTGGATAGTCGTTGATGGTGACGATAAATGGACTGGGGATAACATCCGTTTCATCTTCATTGTACGAATTCCTTATTTCCTTTATTTTGTGATCTTTAGGAAGTGCCTGTAATGTTGTTGCCGCTTTTTGAAAATCAAGCTCCCGTAGGTATGCCGTGCCTAGTAGTTCTGTCAAATAATCTCTATTAAAATGCTTGATATCTTCCAATAAAAAGCGGGATAATATATTTTGTTGTGTGTTGTCTGACAGTAGTGCCCTTATTTTTAATAATGTTTTAGGCGTGAGGTTATTTTCCCAAAAATGCATGGTAGACCACTGCATGTTGTCTTCAAGAGAATCTTTGGCGATACCATAATTATAGAAGATGTCGGCTTTAACAGCGGCTAAACTTGCCATCGCCGTATCCTGAGTGTTGAGATAATGTTTGACGACAAGGTTCTGGAGGATATTTCTAGCAATCAGACTGTAATTGCTGTATTCGAAAGCACTATAGCTCCATTCTTTTTTGTTACTTGAATTTTTGCCATCCTGTTTGGCTTTCTGCTCCAGCCACGCTAATGTTTTGACCAGCTTTGGCTGATCAATCTGTTTACTGGTTTGCCAATCGGCTAATTGCGTAAGCAGCACTGTAATCTGATACTGATCGCCCAACCTAGGATTCAATTCATTTTCCTTTACCTGAGCAAGATATTTTTTTGCTAGATCATTTTCTCTATTCATCCAGCTTAAATAGGCTGCTGTAATCAGGCCAAGTTGTGGCTGAACGTATTTTTTGTCTTGATAGAGGTTTAATGCGAAATCGCGAAGTGAATCCAAATGCTGTTTAACGGCGCTTTTGTCTTCATTCTTAGCATAATAGTTGTAGTTTTCGCCATAACCGATATAAAAAGATTCGTTCATCTCGCCTTCTATTTTGTTGACTTCCCTTCCCAGCAGAACTGCATTTACAGTATTGGCCGGGTCAAGCTTGTAACACGCATTTAGATATTTCATGGTACGATCTCCTGTACCGAAACCAATAATGGCATTAATGTTAAAGTTGTCTGCATCAGTGTTGGCGTATTGAAAAATCTCGGTGTCAGAAGCTGTGATATAATGAAAATTTGCGTACGCCAAAACCCGTCTTTCGGGGCTTGCTGTAAATAGCCTGGAGAAAAGGTAGGCCGCTTTAGCCCCATCCCCATTTTTACGGACAGCACCAGCGTAGTTGGAAAGTGCCCAATTTAAGATTGCTTCATTCCCTTTTATAGGTTGTAAGTATTTCTCATAGACAGCAATACTTTTGGCATATTCCTGACCGAATAAATATAAACGAGCGGCCTGATAAGCGTAACGCACAAAAAGGAAACTGTTTTTTTTATGCTTGTTGATCTGTGCTTCTGCGAGTTCGGCATAGTGTACGATCTCTTTAAAATTCCGCGTATCGGGATCCCAGTAATTGTGCTGAACATTGGTAATGGGCTCTTGTTTTTTTGTGAAAACAAAGTAAGCTCGCTCAGGTTCATGTTTACCATCAACTAAGGTTTGTAAAAATGTATTTCTTTTGATAGAATCCGGAAGATTGCTCCAGGATGATCTTTTCTGATTAACGACCAGATCAGACGTTGCTGAGTCGCTGTAGTACATCAATTGTTCGATATCTTTTACATTTACACCTGACCCGAGGTGTTTAGCCCAAGTTTCGCTGTTGACGATGCTTTCCTTGACTGGAGCTTCTTCGGTATAAAGAAATTGATAGGGGATGTATTGAAATGCAGAAAACCCGTTGTCTTCAAGATTCGGAAGATAGTAAGTTGTTTGGTTGTCATAGGGATCCACTTCGGGCCCACAAGCGATATTTGTTGCAATCTCCCCAAAAAAGAAAGCGAGGGTGGTGCTAGAAAGCACGAATAATTTCTTGTAACTCGGCATTGCCATGATTTGCTAATGTAGCTTGATCTAAATGATAAAAAATAATCTGATGTTTTTTTCCTTTCAGTTCTCCCCTCAAAAATTTTGCCGTTTGCAAAAGATCTTCTTGAGTTACCTGCTCAAATCGGACAACATCTCCTTTTTTGAGGTTTGCTTTTGGAAGGTCGGTAATTAAAATATATAAATTACTTTTTGGGTTGCGTGTAAATATGGCTTTATTATTGATATCCTGTTCACTAATATATTTTGAAATGCCAATGTAACTATTGTTTCTAAAAACCACAAACCACTGAAATAAAGGAAGTGCAATATCCATTTGCATTGGATAATTGCGTAATGTACCACTTAAATATGTCTTTAGATCCTGTTGATTCAGAATGGAGTTTTGGTTTCCAAACTGGCGTAAATTGCCCATGTTGTAGCACATTAAAGTCACTTTCTTTACTGGTGGAATACCGCTTGTAACCGTATTCTTAACTTGATGTAATCTTAAGGTTGAGCTAATAATAACATCTTTTAAATCAGGCAATTCTTGTAGGTAATTAAGCAAGTAGAAGAATTTGTCGCGTGATGTCTGTGTCCAATCACAGTCCAATTGCAATTCGTTGAATTTTTCTTTGCCAGCCTGCTTAATTTTTGCGGAGACAAATGGGACAATCTTATTGGCTAAGGCCCTTATCTGTAAGCTGTCCATTTCTGAAAAGATGCGCTGATTGATAAATACGACTGGTATTAAAGCTTGTTCTTTAGGTACAGGCTGGGAGAAGGTAATGGGGCTAATGGGAACAGCCTGAACACCGGAAGGATCAAAGTCTATATCCATAATTCGTGTATATATGGACTTAGCAGCGACTTCTTTTAGCGCACGGTGTTCTACAGTATCAAGTTGAAAGACTGTTTTCCAAAAATAGAAGCCTGTTTCGGGTTTGGAATTTGAACAGGAATTGAATATAAGTAGCCAAAACGGTACAAGAAATAAGAAAAGTCGTATTCGGAGCTGCATATTTGCTTTATTTAGTAGTATTTGAAACAAAAGGGGAATTGATCTTGTTTGCTATTCAATAAATAAAGACTAAATTACAAAGAGATTGTGACTTTATGAAGCCTATTTTTAAGTGGATCATTGGAATTGTTGTGTTTATCCTCCTGGCTCTGACTGGGAGCATTATGTATTTTAGCAATAAATGGAAACCGTTGTTAGATACTAAAATAAAGCAGCTGGTTTTGCAAGCTACAGACAGTCTGTATACAGTTCACTACGACGATATTCATGTTAATCTTGCGCTGGGAAATCTAACCATAGATAACCTTCATTTAATTCCAGATAGTGTTGTGTATAAAAAATTAGAGCTTATGAAAAAGGCTCCGGATAATCGATATGCAATAATCATTAACAAGCTTAAGATTAAAAGCTTTGGCATCCGTAAGGTCTTAATGGATAAAGAGCTTTTCCTACACGATGTCACCGTAGATACGCCAATGATACATATTATCAATGAGGTGCATAGTTATAACGATACTGTAAGTCAGGGGCCTAAGAAACCCTTGTACGAAAAAATAAAAGATAATTTAAAGAAGATTCATGTTGAGGCTGTCAATTTGAATAATATTGATTTTAAATATACGCAAGTACAAAAGGGTGTTCATCAGGATTTTGAGATAAAAAGGGTGAAAGTGCGGATTGATGATGTCCTTATTGATTCAACTTCGGAACAAGACAGACAACGTTTTTATCATACGAAGATGATAGATATCGAAGTGCCTGGTTTTACTTATAAAACTCCGGATGGTTTTTATAAAATCAATTTTGATAAACTTAATATCAATAGTAGAGACAGGAATGTTCTCCTGACCAAGGTCGCTTATCAACCGACATTAAACAAGGCGGCCTATTATAAGAAGAAAGGGGAAGGTGGAAGCTATGTTGTCTTTAAAATGGACACCTTGCAACTGGCCGGGTTCAATTTTGGGCAACTTTCCAGAGATAAAAAGGTTTATGCACAAAAAGCATTCTTAAAAAATGGGCAACTTTCCATCTATAGCGATAAGCACTATAAGAGCGCTGCTACCCGACAAATAGGAAATGCACCGCATATGAAATTGATGCAAATGTCAACTAGAATGGGAATTGATTCGCTGATTCTGGATAATATTGGTATTTCCTATTCTGAGATGAGTGATCAATATAGCCAAATCGGAACTATTACTTTTGATCATACCTATGGTACCATATTGAATGTGACAAATGATTCGACAAAGTTACTCAAGCAAAAGCTTATGCGTGCTAATGTGAGCACTAATTTTATGAATTCAGGAAAGCTCTTGACCAATTTTGTCTTTGATATGACCTCCAAGGTTGGCGCTTATACCTATAAGGGTAGTCTTGGGGAGATGGATTTAACCGCTGTCAATAAAATGATTCGACCATTGCTGAATGTTGAGGTTAAATCCGGTAATCTGAAACAAATCGTATTTGATGTATGGGCTAATGACTACAGGAGTAAGGGGACATTTAAAATGGATTACAATGATCTAAAAGTTAATATACTGTCTGAAACAGGTGATGACGGACGTAGAGAAAAGAAGGGCTTTCTTTCATTTATGGTCAATCAGGTTTTATTTAATCCGGGAAACCCAGACCTTTATGGTAAATATACTGTGGGGCATATCAACAAACATCGAGATCCCTATCATCCCTTTTTTAAGGCAATGTGGCAAAGTTTGCTGATGGGAATTAAACAATGTGTCGGTTTAGGGCCAGAGCGCGAGGCAAAATTGATGAATACAGCGGATCGTGTTGAGAAGGTAGTGAGTGGTGTGGAGAAAGCGAAGAAATTATTCTCAGGGATATTCAAAAAACATAAAACCGCTGAAGAGCTGCTAAAAGAAGAGAAGGAGGAAGAAGCAAAAGCGGCTGCCAAAATAGAGGAAAAGCGAAAACGGGATCGAGAGAAGGCTGAAAAGGAATTAGAGAAAGAAAAGCCTGGGGATTAAAAGTGGAGATGTAGCGAAAGACATTGGTAGATTCCGTTTCACGTGAAAATAAAATGCTTTTAGGGGATTAGACGTTGATTGATTTTTGAATAAAGGCAAATTTATCTTAGTTTGCGGTTTATAATGGTAGATTCTATATTAAGTTTTGTTCGATTTGTTTTCAAATATAAAAACGGTCTTGTAGATAAGATCATGTTCTATGTGAGCATGATTTGTGCTGCGATAGTTATTTTCAATGTTGGTTATGTTACAGATCCAACTTTGGGTATTTTGCTAGGTAAAACCATTCACTACCTATTTTTCGTGCTTTTCTTTATGATTGCATTGCGGGAATCTTCATCCATCTATGCCCTGAAGAAAATTGCTGTTGAACATTATTCTGGGTTGTTTATCCTGATTTACTTTATTTTTATTTTGATTGCCCGTTTTGCTAGGATTGATGCGTTATCGGTCTTTTCACGCGAACAGTGGATTTATTTAGGGATTTATATTATTTTTATTGCCGAATTATCAAAAAGCACACTCTTTTTCGATAATTTTTATTTTAATCCCACCATACTATTTGTCATCAGCTTTCTTGTGCTTATCCTAATAGGGACAGTCCTATTGATGCTTCCGCGAACAACGATTGAAGCTCCGCTCAGTTTTGTCGATGCCTTGTTTATGGCCACTAGTGCTGTTTGTATAACTGGATTGTCCGTAGCAGATATTTCCACCAACTTTAGCATGTTTGGTCAGACAGTTATTATTGTATTGATACAGGTTGGTGGATTGGGAATTATGACTTTTACAGGTTTTTTTGGTTATTTTTTCTCCGGTGGATTTTCATTTAAAAACCAACTGATGTTTGGTGAGATATTGGGCGAAAATAAAGTGGCCTCAGTCATTAAAACATTGTTGACCATAATATTTATTACACTGTTGTTTGAATTTCTTGGTGCATTATTGATTTTTAGTACCTTGGAAAGAACTAACTTCCCGAATATGGGTAGTATGATTTTCTTCTCAATTTTTCATTCCATTTCTTCTTTCTGTAATGCCGGATTTTCTATTTTGTCTGGAGGAATTACCAATGATGCCTATAAGTTCAACTATCCATTTCAATTGGCTCTTTCCGCGTTGTTTATTCTTGGGGGATTGGGTTTTGGAATTGTGCTCAACTTTTATACCTATATAAAGGAATCTATATTACTGTGGTACCACCGTTTGATCACGAAGAAAAATTACAAACATAAAGCCTGGAGTTTTAGCTTCAACTCCAAGTTAGTTCTACTTTGTAATGCGATTATTATTGTTGCTGCAACACTATTCTTTTACTTTTTGGAACGGAAGAATACGCTTTCCTTAGAAAAGGGCTTAGATGGCGAATGGGCGACGTCTTTTTTTATGGCAAATGCCGCGCGTTCTGCAGGTTACAATAGTATTGATTTAAGTTTTGTTGGAGCTCCAACTATTTTTCTGATCATGTTACTGATGTGGATAGGGGCCTCTCCGGGGTCTACTGGAGGCGGAGTTAAAGTGACAACAGTAGCACTTTCTATTATAAATATTATTTCTTTAGCAAAGGGTAAGGAATATATTGAAATTTTCAAACGAAGAATAGCAAGCGAATCCGTCAATAAGGCTTTTGCAATCATTTTATTATCGTTTATTGTCGTTGGGCTCAGTTTTTTTGTCCTTATTTTTACTGATCCAGATAAAAGTATGAAAGATTTGTTGTTTGAGTCGTTATCGGCATATACGACCTGTGGCTTGAGTTTGGGTATTACACCTTCCTTAAGTATGGGAGGAAAACTGATCATTGTGGTGACCATGCTCGTTGGTCGTGTAGGTATGTTAACATTATTGGTTGCCTTTATCAAAAATACGACACGTCGGAATATTATATTTCCGGAAGAGAAGATCTTGTTTTAAATGCATTCTTTTTTTTACACATAAATTTGGAAGAGAAGAGGTTGATTTAATAGTATGCGATGCGATTGTACTTGTAAATGCAATAAATTTATCTTAGTTTGAGTTATGAAGTATATTGTTTTAGGGTTAGGGCATTTTGGGCGTTCATTGGGTGTTCATCTTACTGAACTCGGTCATGAAGTGATTGGAGCAGATAAAAGTCTAAATATAGTGGAGCAGCTCAAAGATAAGATCACACATACTGTATGTTTGGATACAACAGATCGGGAGGCTGTATCTTCACTGCCTTTGAAAGATGCACATGCTGTCATTGTCGCTATTGGGGAAGATGAGGGAGCTTCTCTCATGACTGTAGCGCTCCTAAAACAATTAAAAGTAAAGCGTATAATTGGCCGTATCGTATCCGATTTGCAGAAAACAGTTCTGGAAGCAATGGAGATCAATGAGTATATTATGCCAGAAGAAGAGGCTGCAGAGCGCTTGGCGATGCGGTTGGACAATATCGATATTGTTGATTCCTTTAAGGTTTCAGATCGGTATTCTATTGTTGAAACAAAGGTTCCACAGCGTTATGTTGGTATGACGCTACGCGAGGCTAATCTGACGAATCTTTATAAAATTATTGTGCTGACCACAGTGAAAATTACAGAGACAAAAAAAGACGGAATCACCAAAGAGCAAAAGGAAGCATCTGGTATTGCCACATCTGAAACGGTCATGGCGGAAGGGGATATCTTAGTTGTTTTTGGTGAATTATCCAATATCAATAAGTTAATTCAAAAAGGAGAATAAAATTATGTTATTAACAACAACAAGTGTTATCGAGGGACACCAGATCGATCGTTATTTGGGGATTGTTTCTTCAGAGGTTGTTTTGGGAGCAAATGCCATTAAGGATATGATGGCTGGATTTAGAGATTTTTTTGGTGGTCGATCCAATTCCTATGAGCGGGCGTTTCAGGAGACTCGTGAGGCTGCGTTGCGTGAGTTAGAAGATCGCGCGAAAGCATTGGGAGCTGACGCAGTCGTTGGCGTACGATTGGATTTCCAAACTGTTGGAACAGGGGGAATGATGATGGTAGGAGCAACGGGGACAGCCGTTAAAATGAAATAAACTCAAGATAGCCCTAATATAATTAGGGCATTTTTTTTATAAATAAGATGGGAGTGAATCCATCGTTATTCATTTCCCCTGCATTTTTAGGCTAAACTGTCTTTGATGAATCATAGCAATTGGAGGTTTATTTCTTTTCATCATCTAAGAGAACTGTATTTAATAGATTGCGCATAATTATAATTGTATATAAAAACAAATTTATCTAAGTTTGGCTTTTAAGACTTTTAAACAACCTAAGAGGATAAATGAAAAATTGGTTTAAGGCGAATTCAGCACATTTGATCGTTATTGCGGTATTTATTGCGCTCGTATTTTTTTATTTCACACCCGTTTGGCAGGGAAAGACACTTGCTCAATCAGATGTAGTACAGGCGCAAGCTGGACAAAAGGAATTATTTGATTATAAAGCCAAAGATGGAAAGGCGCCTTTATGGACGAATTCTATGTTTGGAGGAATGCCTACCTATCAAATCTGGCAGGCAAATGAAAATAATATAGGTACCTACTTGTTGAAAGCTGTGAAGTTTGCCTTTCCAAGTCCGATGGACACAGTGTTGTTTTATCTATTGGGGGCCTACTTTCTTTTTAGCGTATTACGCATCAAACCCTGGCTTGCTGCGGTGGGCGCAGTTGCAATAGCCTTTACTTCCTACAACTTTATTTATATTGAAGCTGGACATATTACCAGGGCAAATGCAATCGCCTTTATACCACCTGTTATTGCTGCGGTGATTATGTGTTATCGTGGGAGTAAGTTATGGGGACCGGTACTGCTGGCGTTATTTCTTTCCTTGGAAATACGTGTCAATCACTTGCAGACGACTTATTACTTGTTAATGGCGTTGATGGTATACGTTATTTTTACCTTAGTCGATGCAATCAAACAAAAACAATTAAAGGAGTTCTCTATTGCCTCCGGCAGACAGGTGATTGCGGTTATCATTGCTTTAATGGTCAATGCTTCCATTTTATTGCCTACTTGGGAGTACAGTAAGCTAAGTACACGTGGCCATGCTAATATTACGAAGGTTGACAATAATAATACAAAAGCAAAAGGACTTGATAAAGAATATGCTTATGAATGGAGCCAAGGTGTTGGCGAGACCATGACCTTTATGATTCCTAATGCTTATGGCGGAGCTAGTGGTGGTCAATTGGACGAAAAATCGCATGTTGCCAAATTTTTCACGGACAAGGGGATGTCAACTGTACAAGCTGGACAGATAGCGCAAAGTATGCCAACGTATTGGGGCGACAAACGTTTTACTTCGGGTCCTTGGTATTTTGGAGCTGGTGTTTTCTTCCTGTTCATATTGGGACTTGTCATTGTCAAAGACCGTTTCAAATGGTGGATATTAACGACCACAGTATTAGCATTACTTTTGTCATTTGGAAAGAATTTTACATTGGTCTCTGATTTATTCTTTGATTATTTCCCGATGTACAACAAGTTTAGGGCTGTTGAATCCATCCTGGTCCTTGTTTCAATCACAGTACCATTGATGGCCATTATGACGGTGAATGAATTATTGACACGGGCCAAAGAAATTCCAAACCTGGATAAGAAGGTGCTTTATACATTTGTAGGTGTGGGTGGCGTTTGTCTACTAATTGGTTTAATGCCTGATCTATTCTTGAATTTTAGAAATGGGGAACATAATAATTTAATAGAGCATTATTCCCGAGAAATTGGCGATAAGTCTGTAGCAACAGAGTTGGTGAATCAATTGGTATTGGATCGTAAAGATATTGCGAGTAAAGATGCTTACCGCTCCTTTGTGATTATTTTGCTTACATTCGGACTTGTTTGGTTTTACCTTAAGAAAAAGCTTAATGAAGGTGTTTTATTGGGTACCTTGCTTATCTTGTTCTTATTCGATTTGTGGAGCGTAGATAAACGGTTTTTGAATGATAAATCCTTTATGGAGAAAGGTGCAACTGCACAGCAGGTGTTCCAGCAACGCGAAGTTGATCAATTGATTTTGATGGATAAGGATCTAAGTTATCGCGTCCTTGACTTGACGACTGATCCATTCTCTGATGCCCGGCCTTCGTATTTCCATAAGTCGTTAGGAGGCTATCATGCTGCTAAATTAATGCGTTTTCAGGAAGTTTTAGAGAACCAATTCAATGGGGCGCTTAATGAAGACGTACTGGACATGTTCAATGTACGTTATTTAATCACAACAGATCCTCAAAATCAATCGCAGCGTATTGTGAGACGGAGCACCGCAGCTGGAAATGCTTGGTTTGTAGACAAGGTGACTTTTGTAAAAGGAAATGCAGAGGAAATGCAGGCGATTAGCTCTTTTGATCCACGTAAAGAAGCTTTTGTGAATCAACAGTACCAGAATGAAATCAAAGCAAAAACTTCGAGCGCGGCTACAACAGGGGAAATTAAACTGACATCGTATCATCCTGATAAAATGCAGTACGAATATACGGCTACCAATGACGCATTTGCGGTATTCTCTGAAGTGTTTTATGATAAAGGATGGAAGGCTTATGTCGATGGAAAGGAAATACTAATTATGCGTGCAGATTATTTGCTGAGAGCCTTACAGTTGCCATCAGGGACACATAAAGTCGAATTTATCTTTGATCCAGAATCACATAAGATGGGTAATCTTTTGACTTTAATATCGTCGATTATCCTTGGATTAGGAGTAGCGGCGGCGGCATATTTCTCACTACGGGAGACAAAAAAAGAAACAGCTGCATAGCAAGCTGTTTCTTTTTTAAAGGTTAAAGCTTTAGAATAATTTGAGCTGTGGGTCAGTTATTCTAAAGCTTTTTCTATGATGCGGTGTAGAACCATATTCGAGCACTGCAGTCCGATGCTTTACGGTCGGATAGCCTTTGTTATTAAGCCAATCATAAGCGGGATAATCCGAAGCAATATTGTCCATGTAATCGTCGCGGTAGGTCTTGGCCAAGATAGAGGCTGCTGCAATAGACAGATATTTTCCATCGCCCTTTACGATGCACGAATGGGGGATTTCTTGGTAAGGAATAAACCTGTTTCCATCCACAATAATATATTCTGCTTTTATTAGTAGCATATCCAATGCTTTATGCATGGCAAGATAACTGGCATTGTGAATATTGATGCGGTCAATTTCTTCCGCGGAGACACTCGCTACAGCATAGGCAATTGCTTCCCGTTCGATAATTGGACGCAATGCCATCCGTTTTTTCTCGCTTAGCTTTTTCGAATCGTTCAGAAGTTCATGGTGATAATCAGCAGGGAAAATTACTGCTGCAGCAAATACTGGGCCTGCCAAACAGCCTCTGCCGGCCTCGTCACATCCAGCTTCAATCTGTTGATCTTGATAATATGATAATAGCATTTTCTAGTTCTGTAAATGAACGAAAGTACAAATAAAATTAGAGTTATGCATTGTAACTTCTGTGTGAATAATGGCCTTTTACATTAATTAACACTAATAATATCTTCTTTTGTAAAGATTTAGAATGTGCAGTTGTGAATAGAAAAAAGAGGAGTTGGTTAAACTTAAACTGGGGCATTCGGTCAAATAGGTTGTCAATTATAGAAATAAAAAATAGGCGTTATGAGAGGCTTTATGCTTTTTTTGTTGAGTATGTTAACAGGATGGACTGTATATGGCCAGACGAGAAGCGTACAAGGAATGTTGAAAGACGATAAGAACCGAGTTGTCGCTGGAGCAACAGTTAAGTTGACTTCAAAATTAGATTCCATGGTCGCAGGTTCAAATATGGCTGGTATTTTTATATTTGATAAGATCAAGGCGGATACGTTTAAGATTACCGTTTCGAATTTAGGGTTTGAACGTTTTGAAAAGGAGTTCGATTTCCCTAAGGGGGAGGTAAAATACATTATCCCAAGTTTGACCTTACAGCAGAACTCGCAAATGCTTGAAGAAGTCGTTGTGGACGGTGTGCCGACAGTGGTTGTGAAAAGTGACACGCTGGAATACACCATGAAGGATCTGAAGTTGCGCGAGGGATCCGTTGCAGAAGACGCATTAAAAAAATTGCAGGGCGTGGAGGTAGATAAAGATGGAAATGTTACCGCACAGGGCGAATCGGTGAAGCGTGTTCGTATCAATGGAAAGGACTTCTTCGGTGGTGATGTAAAAGCGGCTACGCAAAATCTTCCCGCAAATATTATCCAGAAAATGCAGATCATTGATGATTATGGTGATATGGCCAATATTACAGGCAACAAGAACGGCGATTCCGAAAAAGTACTAAACATTCAGATCGATCCCAAATATAACCAAGGTCATATGACAACGCTCCGTGCAGGTTATGGTACTGAGGATCGTTATCAGGCAACAGGAATGTGGATGGGGATGCGTGAAGGAGAGCAGATTTCTGTACTAGGGAACTTAAACAATACCAATGCACCTTTGTTTGATTTCAATACAACAGGTGGTGGCGCTCGACGTGGTCAAGGTGGTGGTGGACGCCGTGGTGGAGGTATGTTTGGTGGTTCAGATGGCCTTACTAAGATAGGTTCCATTGGGCTTAATTTTCGCAAGGATTTTTCTGATAAGCTGACTGCTTATGGTAGCTATAGTTATAGCCACAGCAATAATACAACATTGTCACAGCGATTTCAGGAAAACACGCTTCCCAATATCATGCAAACGGATAGTGTTACTTCTAATAACAACACGATTGGCGGTAGTCATCGTTTTGAGGCAAATGTGGAGTGGAAACCCTCAGCCAATGACTATATTAAAATCTCACCACAGTTTGGTTATGATAAAAGTGATGTAACAACATTTTCTGAATCAACTACCTATCGCAACAACGCATTTAACAATTCACAAAAACAGGATATAACCGCTAATTCGACAGCTCCTCGATTTGGTGTCAGCGGATTATACAATCGTAAACTGAATGATAAAGGCAGAAATGTTTTTGTAAACATGAACTTCAATAATGCAAAAACAGAAAAGGACCAAAACGCAATCTTGGATAGGTTATTGGCAGATCCCAATAATGCAGATGCTCCTTTAAGTTCGATTTATGAGAAAACGATTTTAGAGGCCAGCAATAAAAGCTGGAACGCAGGGGCTTCATTGAACTATACAGAGCCACTTTCAGAAAAAGGAAGATTAGAGTTTACCTATGATTTCAACAAGAATAAATATGATAATTCCAATAGACAGGAAGGTCGTAATATGGCTGGGGATCTGATTGCTGATGATCCTAAATTGAATTTTGATTATAATTATGATTATTCTTTCTCAACACATAAAGTAGGTGCTAATTATCTATATAATGGCGATAAAATCACCTATTCCATTGGGGCAGCTGCACAACCGTCTCAATTGCGGGGGGATGCAATCAGTTCGGGATTAATTGTTCCGATACATCGAAACAATATGAATTGGATGCCAATTGCGCGATTTGAGTATAAGTTCTCTCGTCAATCTAATATTTCTGTGAACTATTCCGGCACGCCAAATGAACCGTCAGTTACCCAGATTCTACCCTTTGATATGAGTACAAATCGTACGAGTATAGTAATCGGTAATGCAAATCTAAATCCCGAGTTTAGCCACCAATTGAATATGCGTTTTCGCAAAAATGATTTTCAGAAAGGGAATAACTTCTTCGCTTTTGTCAATGCTGGCCTGACAAATAATAAAATTGTGAGCCTTAGCAAGAGTTATTTTGATGATTTAATAGATTATCAGACAGGACAAACAAATTCCACCTTAATTTCCGAAACACGGTATTTGAATGAAACTAATGACAAACCATTTAATGTTAGTTCTTTTTATCATTATGGGAAATCACTGAAAGAAAAAACCTACAATATTATGTTGATGGGAGGAGTTTCTTATAACAAAAATATAGGTTATATTTCTACGGAGAAGGATGATAATATTGGTCAAAAAAATATTGCCCGCAATATTGTATTTAATCAGGGCTTGATGTTTAGGTATAATCCTTCCGAAAATCTAGAAATAAATCCTGGTGTTCGTTATCAATACAATCATACGGAAAATTCATTGACAAATCGAACAACCAATGTTTCTTCTTGGACACCGACTTTGATTGGTTCAATAAATATTACACCGACAACAATTTTTGGGGCAGATCTTTCAAAACAGTTTAATAGTGGTTATGGTGCGGGAATCAATGCAAATCCATTTGTTATCAATACTTATGTTGAGCAAAAGTTCTTAAAGGAACAACGTGGTACTATACGTCTGCAGGCATTTGATTTGCTGAACGAACAGACCAATGTATCTAGAACAGTGAACGAATCCATGATCATGGATAGTCGTACGAATCGCCTTGGACGTTATTTTATGCTGCTATTCACCTATAAATTCCAGAAGTTTGCTATGGGGAACCCTCAAGGGGGGGATGATTCTCATGGAGGTATGAGAAGACCTCGAATGTAGACCTAACAAAAAAAGCTAGCTAAAAAACGGTTATAGTGATTTCGCTATGACCGTTTTGCGTTTAAAAATCCCTAGTTTTGCTGAAAATACACCAAAATGGTTAAGTTTGACCTATGGTATACAATATGTTTGCGCTATTATTGCAATAATGGGTGGACTGTAAAACATATATTTGGGGGATCTTTTCGCTCATTATCCTAAAATAAGGAAACTTGGTCGGTTTGTGAGGAGGAAATGCGTTACAGAAGTGAGAATAGATCAATTAAAGAAATTTCATAAACTGAATGGAGTACGAAATCATTAGACTTTCAAATGGAATACGTGTGGTATTCCAATATCAAAATTTGCCAGTAACCCATGTGTGTATGGTTATTAATGCGGGATCACGGGACGAATCCGAGGGTAAGTTTGGTGTCGCTCATTTTATTGAACATCTTCTATTTAAACGAACGGAGAAACGTTCAACGCAACAGATTATTGATTATCTGGAGTCTGTCGGAGGAGATCTGAACGCTTATACAACAAAAGAATATACTTGTGTTCATGCCTCTATACTACAGCCTTATCTCAATCGAGCGCTGGATCTATTTGAGGATATTTTCTTTCATTCTACTTTTCCTGAGGTGGAGATGGACAAGGAAAAATCGGTTATTGTTGATGAAATGGCGTCTTACCTGGATAGCCCAGAAGAATCTATCGTCGACGATTTTGAAGATCTTATATTTAAAGGATCGGGTTTGGGTCATAACATCCTAGGGCTTGAAGATCAGCTTTTAGCATTGCAAAAAAACGATATTACGGATTTTATGCAATCTAATTATGATACTCACGAAATGGTTATCGGTATTACAGGTAATTATAGGTTGAAAGAGGTCGAAAAGCTGTTACATAAAGTCTTTGGAGGAATAACGCAAAATACTATTTCGCGTATGAGAAATGACGTTAGTCCAATTATAGAACAACATATTGAGATTCCCAAACCTATTAATCAAGTGCACTATATGCTCGGCTCATTGGCCTATGATTATCGTGACGAGCGTAAAACAGGATTGTTGCTTCTGAATAATATGTTGGGAGGAATGGGGATGGGATCTATCCTTAATCTATCCATTCGAGAAAAATACGGAATTGCCTATACCATCGAATCTAATTACACGATCTTTTCGGACACAGGGTTATTTAGCATCTATCTCGGAACTGATGAAGAAAAGGTTGAAAAAGCAAAAAAGTTGGTGTTTAAAGAGCTATCTAAAATGTGCGATCAATCCCTATCCGATATCAAGTTGAAGAAAGCAAAACAGAAGTTTATCGGTCAAATTGCTTTAACTGAAGAGAATCGGATGAGTATGATTATTTCAGCAGCTAAAAATGTGATGGATTACGATCGTGTTATATTATTGGATGAAGTGATCGAAAAAATCCAACATTTAAATAACACTAATCTCCTGGCCATTGCACAGGATGTATTTGATCCTAAGAAGATGCTGTCATTGAGTTTTGTTCCAGAAGATTAATATTTGATAGAATTCTATATATTTGCGGTTACAGTAATTCTTAAATATGAAACCGAGCTTGCGAGCTCTCATCAGCCATTAAAGAAAAAAATATAACAGATGAAAACAGCATATGTATTTCCTGGTCAGGGAGCCCAATTTGTTGGGATGGGACAAGACCTGTATAACTTAAATGAAGAAACAAAAGCTTTGTTCGAAAAGGCTAATGATATTTTAGGATTTCGTATCACGGATATTATGTTTTCCGGTACGGACGAGGAGTTGAAACAAACTAATGTAACACAGCCTGCAATTTTTCTGCATTCTGTTATTTTGGCTAAAGCTTTAGGGGACTCATTTCAGCCAGATATGGTGGCTGGGCACTCCTTAGGGGAGTTTTCAGCATTGGTTGCTGCAGGAGCTTTAAGTTTTGAAGATGGACTGAAATTGGTATCCCAACGCGCGAATGCCATGCAAAAAGCATGTGAATTGCAACCTTCAACAATGGCTGCAATTTTGGGCTTAGAAGATACTGTTGTAGAAGAAATTTGCGCTAAAGTGGATGAGGTGGTTGTAGCAGCGAATTACAATTGTCCGGGACAATTGGTTATTTCAGGATCAATAGAAGGTGTAGATAAAGCCTGTGCTTTGTTGACTGAGGCTGGAGCGAAAAGAGCTTTAAAATTAAATGTTGGCGGTGCATTCCATTCGCCATTGATGGAATCTGCTAAAGTTGAATTACAAGCTGCCATTGAAGCGACTGATATTTTATCTCCAAGATGCCCTATTTATCAAAATATTGACGCAAAGCCACAAACGGAACCCGCTATTATTAAGCAAAATCTGATTGCACAGTTGACCGGGGCTGTCCGTTGGACACAGACTGTACAAAATATACTTGCGGACGGTGCTACTGCATTTGTAGAGGTAGGGCCGGGAAATGTCTTGCAAGGTTTAGTTAAGAAAGTAGATCGTCAGGTACAAACTTCTGCTGCTTCGGTAACAGCTTAAGAGTTGTGCTAGCTAAAAAGATATCAAGGGCCGATTATTCGGCCCTTTTCTTATACTTAAAATCTCACCGTGTCTTCTTTACAAAACGCGAATTGAGGGCGCATAAACTTTGCCTTGCCTTCTAATGGTACTGATTCGGTTGCTAGCGTATAAAAGCCGTAGTACTTCTTGCTAATACCCATTGCTGAACCAAATAAATGTAAGGCTCAATAACGTATTATTCCGACTATTTATCTTTAAACATGCTGTAATGATCTTTCATGACCTGTAAAACGAAATCATTAGGTGTCATTTTTTCAGGATGTTTAACTTCCATAACCGTCTCGAGACGTTGCACCAAGGCTGTCAGTATTCCTACATCTCTCCTGTCAAATGCCGTTTGATAAACCTCTTTGATCGCATTTGCATCTTTGTCGCTCAACTTAATGACTTGGGGGAATAAAATAGGATGATTTTCAAAGGTCTCTTCATAAATCGTATCACTGAGCTTCAAACTAGGTTTCAAACTAATGACAGATGTTTCTCCGGCGATATCTCCAATGCGTTGACCATTTTTGGATAGAACAATAGCGGTAATCGCAATACCACCCATGGTCATCCATATATCTACTATCGATAATGTCCATCGTGATAGATACTGATAAAAGTCAGCGCGAGAGCCATCGAGCTTCACTACTTTTATTTTCATGATCTTTTTACCAATGGTCTGACCGCCAAATGCCGTTTCGGTAATCAAGGTGTAAAAAAATGCAGGTAACGTCATCCCCATAATAATACCGTAGAAAAGATAAGGGTCTCTACTCGTGATATCTAATGCATCCAACAGAAACATACAAAAGAAAAAGTAACACACGATAATAAAGTAGTCTATTGCAAATGCGATCATCCTCGAACCTAGGCTAGCAAGATTATACTGGATTTTTACATTTTGTGCTGTGTTTATCTCAAGCTTATTCATATATTTGGTTTAGCCAGTTAAAAAAATTAATGAGAGAAGCATCATTTGTAGAACGAAATAAAGAAAAATGGACGTTAATTGAAAATAATTTGTCAATTAATATGCAGGTTGATCCGGACGAACTGGCTTCAAATTATATTGAGCTGACAAATGATCTGGCTTACGCACAAACATTTTATCCAGATAGTAAGGTTCGCAGTTACTTAAATGAACTTGCAGTAACCGCGCATCAAAAAATCTATAAAGATCGAAAAGCCTCTAACAATAAATTCAAATCTTTTATTAACGAAGAGATTCCGCAGGCAATTTGGTCAATCCGTCGGCAACTTTTTTATTCGCTCTTGATTTTTGTACTTGCCTCGGCTATTGGCTTTCTTTCAGCGATGTATGATATAGATTTCATTCGGCTTATCTTAGGCGATTTTTATGTTGATTCGACAATCGAGAGCATTAAAGCTGGCGATCCTGCTGCGGTCTATGGAAAAGGAAGTAATTTTGGTTCGGCGATCTGGATTACGATTAATAATGTTCGGGTGGCTTTTATGGCTTTTGCCTTTGGATTGTTTCTGAGTATTGGAACGGGCTATGTATTGTTTAGCAATGGAATTATGCTGGGTGCTTTTCATCAGATGTTCTTCCAATATGGTGTAATGGGAAAAGCGATGTCGGCTATTTGGATTCATGGAACTATCGAAATCTCGGTGATCATTGTTGCGGGAGGCTGTGGACTGGCGATCGGAAATAGCATATTGTTCCCAAGATCTTATACCCGGATGGCTTCTTTTGTTCAGACAGCTAAGATTGCTATGAAAGTACTGGTTAGTACAATACCATTTTTTATCGTCGCAGGTACATTGGAGGGCTTTGTAACTAGATACTATGATGTGTCGATATGGCTTAGTCTATTCATCATACTCCTATCCTTGATCGCTATCTTATTCTTTTATGTTATTAACCCCTATCGATTAGCAAAACGGTTTCAATGGAAGTAGAATTTGAATTTCAGAAAGAACGAAAGATAGGCGATTTTGTCCAGAGCTTTATTGACCTTTTTAAATTGATCTATCAACATTTTGTGACAACAATATTTGGGCTGTCCGCATTACCGTTAGCTGGAATAGCATTGGTATATTATTTCCTCTCAACGAAAATCACCTTTTCTGCAAGCAGTAGCTCATTCGAAGATATTGATGGATTCACTTGGGCCGGATTACTGATTTTAGCATTAATTGGACTTGGTTTATATGTTTATGGTATTTCAATTGAATATTTTCTTCTTCTGAAAGAACGTAAAAACACACTATTTACAGGAAAAGAGGTCCTACAAAATTTTAGAGCAAATCTAGGTCGCTATTTTATGTTCTTATTTGCGATGGTTCTGGCGTTAATTGTTGTTTTTATACCCCTTGCGATTGTTGCTGCCCTCTCCGCCTTTATTCCGTTTATTGGGAGTTTTGCGATTGGTATATTGATGTCAATCGTGGGAATCTGGTTATTTAGCTCCTTCTTGTTCTACCGTGAGGGGTATTCTGATCTGGGAAGCTGTTTTACTGATTCCTATGTTATGCTAAGCAAAAAGCTGATCCAATATGGTATTGCAACGTATATCGTCAATTTTATCTTCCAAATGGCCGTCATGATGATTTCTATAATTCCCATGATAATTATTTCCCTTATATCTTACAATTTTTTAGGATTGGACGCAGCTTTCTTTGATTCGTCCTGGGGAAAATTGTTAATGACTTTGGGAGGGATGTTTATTACATTGTTTACCCTTTTCTTATATATGGCAGGTGTACTGGCCAATGGTATAATTTATGAAACTGCAAAGGATCTCAAATTTGGTGAACGTATTTATGGTATAATTGACCAGATTGGAGGCAAAAATGAATAGAATTTTATTTGTTGTTTCTTTTATATTTATGCTGTCACTAAGCGCCTGCGATCCGAAACCGCGAACCGAAGATTCGGAAGCCTATGATGCTGATTCAGTAGCAGTTGACTCTATTACGCCCTTGTTGGATTCTGGGGGTATCGCCGTAGATTCTGTAGCAATGGATTCTGTTGCAATGGCAAAAGCTGACAATAGTGAAAATGCACTTTGGGATTCCCACTTATTTGATTCTATTCCTAAATATAGCCAGGAACGGGTTTTTAAGATGGATCCCTATCCTGAAATTATCAAACGATATGAACAGGATGATTTTGTGTATTCCGAGAATATCAAAGATAAAATAAGCGTGTTGCAGCGTATTTTATCCCGTATTTCGGAATGGCTGGGGGATATAATGCCTGATAATCCGTATAAATTTAACGAAGAATTTGGTTATGTCTTTGCTTTTTTAGCGTTAATCGCGTTGGCTTTTGTTCTCTATAAAGTGCTGTATAATAAAAATCAATATTTCATTAAACATGAGCGGGAAGAAGATGCCCTGGATACATTGGCTTATGTGGAGAGAAACTTGATGAACAGCGATCTCAGACAATATATTAATGATGCTGTTGAGCAGAAAAATTATGCGCTGGGCATTCGCTATCTACAATTATTGAATATTCAAAAGCTGGCACAAACGGGTCACATTAAGTGGAAGCATAGTAAAACAAATACTGAATTTGCTAATGAGATACAGAACAATACCCTACGTGGGGGATTCGAGGAATGTACCAGAATATTTGACTATGTCTGGTTTGGGCAATTTGAATTAAATGCTTCAGATTTTAGCCAGTATGAACAATTGTTTAACCAATATCAAAATCAAATTACATGAAGGGATCAGTAAAATTTGGATTGATATTATTGGGAATCGTCCTGTTACTGATTGGTATCATCGACATGACCAGCAAGAAACCAATTATTTGGGATCGGACTTTCGATGCGAAAGATAAAAATCCTTTTGGAGCTTATGTGCTCAGAAATGAATTGAAACATATTATTGATCAGCACAATGAGGATGTCAATCGTCCATTATATCAATATCTGGATAGTACGAAAGGAACGGATAAGAACCTTCTATTTTATACTTCATATTTCTCCTTGGGTGAAGCAGCGGAAAATAAATTACTTGACTATGTGTCTCGAGGAGGAAAGGCAATGATTATTGCTGAAACGATTGATTATTATCTTTTGGATTCCTTGGCCATTAAGGTATTTGATTTCTATGGTTATAAAAAGGGCGTTGATATTAAAAACCATTTAAGAGTCAAGCTGACTAACGATAATAGTAAAATTCATTATGCAAAATCAGATTTAGGTACTGTCTTTAGTAAGCTCCCCAAGAACGCAACTATTCTGGGTGGGATCACTTATCAGGATTATTTGCTGCCTAATTTTGTTGAGGTACAGATTGGCAAGGGCAGACTTTATTTGCATGTGACTCCCGATTTATTTGGAAATTATTATCTACTGAATTCAGCCTCTCAATATGCTTATGCTGCAAGATCATTATCTTATTTAAATGATAAACCTATTGCATGGTATGATTTTAAGGCGAACACCGCTCAGTACAGTACCCCATTACGGGTTCTATTGACCAATCCGGGATTAAGGCAAGCATGGTATGTACTTTTGGGGGGGCTTGTTCTTTTGCTTGCGTTTAAGAGTAAAAGGGAGCAGCGTGCAGTGGAAATTGCTAAACCTGAACCCAATCTTTCCAAAGAATTTTGTGAGACAATTGCAACATTATATTACGAAAACGGCACACCGGGTAATATGGTTGATAAGAAGATAGACTATTTCTTACACGATATACGGAACCGTTTTCATATGGATACCTTAGCGTTAAGAGAAGAGGACTTTTGTGAAGAATTGGCAGAAAGGTCTGGTGTCTCTCTGGCTGAAACACAACAGCTAATCAGATTAATAATTCGGATGCAAGGAACACCGCAGAATGATGTGGCCGGATTAAGGCAGATTAATGAAACTATAGAAGATTTTAAACATAAAGCAAAAATGATATGAGTGACTTCGATAAATATATATCTTTTGAAAACCGAATTGATATTTCGGTTTTGTATGATAAAATGGCTCAAGTAAAGTCGGAGGTAAAGAAGGTTATTGTCGGACAGGATCAATTGATTGATATGTTGCTGATTTCGATTTTAGCATCCGGACACTCGCTAATAGAAGGGTTACCTGGTGTTGCGAAGACTTTATCCGCAAAATTGATAGCCAAGACAATCAGTAGTGACTTTAAACGAATTCAGTTTACCCCAGATTTGATGCCCTCAGATGTGACAGGATCATCTATCTTGGATCTAAAAAGCAACGAATTTGAATTTCGCAAAGGGCCTATTTTTGCTAATATTGTTTTGATTGACGAGATCAATCGTGCTCCTGCAAAAACACAGGCGGCACTTTTTGAAAGTATGGCTGAGCATCAAGTTTCTGTTGATGGAAATACCTATATTTTGCCAGTTCCATTTATAGTGTTCGCTACGCAGAACCCGATCGAACATGAAGGAACCTATCGATTGCCTGAAGCACAACTAGATCGTTTTCTTTTTAAGATCAATGTGAATTATCCAGAACTTGAGCAAGAGTTAGAGATCTTGAAAGAGCATCATGCGCAGAAAGCATCGAATAAAGAGGATCAAGTAAACAGTGTGGTTTCAGCGGAAGAAATTTTTTCATTTCAGCGACTTATCAAATCAATTTTTGTACACGAAGAATTGTTAAGCTATATCGCTCAAGTGATCATAAAGACGCGTACCAATCCAAGCTTAACTTTAGGGGCTTCACCGCGGGCTTCTATTGCCTTATTGGAATCTGCCAAAGCGTCTGCAGCATTGAGTGGAAGAGATTTTGTAACACCTGAAGATATTAGAAGGGTTGCATCTGCAGTCTTGGGACATCGTGTCATGCTGACTCCTGAACGGGAAATGGAGGGCTTTACAACTTCTTATGTTATTGACCAAATCATTAATACGGTAGAAATTCCAAGATAATGAGAAAATTGAAGCAGCTTTTTCTAACCAATCAGTTTTTCTATTCTCTATTGGGGATAGCAACACTCTTTGCAATTTCCTTTTTTATTAAGGGATTGTTTATTGTTGCATGGATTGTCTTTTGGCTATGGTTGGCTGTATTGATTTTTGATTTCGTTGTATTATTTGCAGGCAAGGGGCGTATTGAAATCACAAGGGTATATCCTGAGAAGCTGTCCAATGGCGATGAAAATCCAATGAAGTTAATTGTGAATTCCTTCTATCCATTTCCAACTATTATAGAAATCCTAGAGGAATTTCCAATACAGCTTCAAATTCGCAACAACGAATTTTCTACCCGTTTGTCCGCGTATCAAAGTTCGGAAATCTCTTATTTGATGCGGCCAACACAAAGGGGGATATACCAGTTTGGTCGATGTATGGCATTGGTGAAACGTTTTGGATTTTTCAAACGGAGATTTGTGACCAACCAAGTTCAGGAAATTCCATGTTATCCATCGTATATTCAGTTGAGAAAGTATCAGCTCTTAGCAACGAGCAATAGGTTAAACGAATTGGGTATAAAGCGAATCCGCCGTATTGGTTCTGCGATGGAGTTTGACCATGTTCGGGAGTATGTTCAAGGCGATGATTATCGTCGTATGAATTGGAAGGCAACAGCAAAAACCAAAAAGCTAATGGTCAATCAGTATGAAGAGGAGAAGTCGCAGCCGATCTATTCATTTATTGACTTGGGGCGAGCGATGCGAATGCCCTTTGAGGGGTTGACACTATTGGATTATGCAATCAATGCCTCATTGGTGCTTTCAAATGCAACAATATTAAAGCAAGATCGCGCTGGATTATTGACCTTTTCAAAAGATGTGAACGTTTTTATTCCTGCTGAAAAAAGGAATAATCAGATGCTCAAGATTTCGGAAGCTTTATATCAGGTTGTTACAAAATTTGATGAACCTGAATATGGGAAACTTTATAGTTATGCAAATGCACATATTAATAAACGCTCGCTGATCTTTCTCTATACAAATTTTGAAACGCTAGACTCGCTAAGAAGACAGATGAATTATCTGTCGATGTTAAACAGGAGTCATATCATTGTTGTGGTGGTCTTCAAAAATGTTGAGGTTGAAGATTTGGCTAAAAGCTCACCCAAAAAGACTATTGAGATCTATAATCAAATTATTGCTGAGAAATTTATCTACGAGAAGCAACTTATTGTACAGGAACTGATCCGTAATGGGTTTCAGACCATTTACACTGCTCCGGAAAATTTGACGATAAATTCCATCAATAAATATCTAGAAATAAAAGCGCGTGGACTTATTTAATAATAGTTGTGTCTTTCACCATGACTTTTGTCCAAAAGTGCTGGTATTTCTCAATGGCTTTTAGATGAATTGGGTGTGTTTCATAAATGCCAATATCTTTAAGGTCTTTAAATGTTACAATCAATGTATAATCGAAGCTGCTGTCAACAACAGGTCTTGCGGTTGTTTGTGTTGGAACTCCATAATTGAGCGTTTTAATCGTATCAATTTTTCGGAGTTCTTCAAAGAAACCGACAAAATCTTTTTTATCTTTTTCACTGATATCTTTCTTCAGCCAAAAATTAACAACATGGACAATTGTGTTGGGGTGCAAGTCATTACCTGACTGAGCCGGACTTGCCCATGAAGGTGCGGTGACGAGCACCATAGGTGCAAGTAAAAAATTGCGTCTTTTCATTTATGATACGGTTTAGAGATAGTAAGGTACAAAAAAAGGGATACATTTGCTGTATCCCTTTTGTTATTTTGGTAGGTCAGTCTTTTATAGACCAAACTCTTCTTTCACCTTATCGATGTAATCTAGCTTCTCCCAAGTGAATAACTCCACTTCGATTTGTTTCTTTTCTCCAGTAGAACTTTCGAATTCTTTGATTACTTTTCTTGGTGTTCTTCCCATGTGGCCATAAGCAGCGGTCTCAGAGTAGATCGGGTTTCTAAGACCAAGACGAGTTTCAATGCCATAAGGAGTCATATCAAACAATTGGGTTATTTTATCAGCAATCTGGCCATCTGTCAGGTTTACTTTGCTTGTGCCATAGGTATTTACATAAATTCCCATAGGATCTTTTACACCAATTGCATAGGATATCTGAACGAGGAGTTCGTCCGCCACACCCGCAGCAACCAAGTTTTTGGCTATGTGACGGGTTGCATAAGCTGCTGAACGATCTACTTTCGATGGATCTTTTCCAGAGAAAGCCCCACCGCCATGTGCACCCTTACCTCCATAAGTATCTACGATGATCTTACGGCCGGTAAGCCCTGTATCTCCGTGTGGGCCGCCGATAACAAATTTTCCGGTTGGGTTGATATGGAATTTAATTTCATCATTAAATAACAACTGAAGTTCTGGTTTCAATTGTGCTTTAACACGTGGAATTAAAATTGTTTTTATATCCTGTGTGATCTTATCTAACATGACAGGCTCACTGTCGAAGTCATCATGTTGTGTCGAAATTACGATGGTATCAATCCTTTTTGGTTTATGGTCATCGCTATATTCCAATGTCACTTGTGACTTTGCATCTGGTCGTAGGTACTGTATTTCATTGTTTTCTCTACGTAATTCAGCTAGTTCATATAAAAGACGATGGGAAAGGTCTAATGCTAAAGGCATAAAGTTTTCGGTTTCATTATTTGCATAGCCAAACATGATACCTTGATCTCCAGCTCCCTGCTCTTGTCTTGTTTTGCGGTCTACACCCTGATTGATATCTGCAGATTGCTCATGGATTGCAGATAACACACCACAAGAATTTGCTTCAAACATATATTCAGACTTGGTGTAACCAATTTTTTGGATAACAGAGCGCGCTATTTTCTGTACATCTAAGTAGATGTTTGATTTAACCTCACCAGCGAGAACAACCTGTCCAGTCGTTACCAAAGTCTCAATAGCAACACGTGAGTCTTCATCCCATGCTAAAAAATTGTCGATTAATGCATCTGAAATTTGATCCGCAACTTTGTCCGGATGCCCTTCAGAAACAGATTCTGACGTAAATAAATAAGCCATGCCTTACGTAATTTTAATATTGGATTTGCGCTAGAAATGAAATAACAGCAAAGTGATAAGAGCCGTGATAGCGAAGGGTTTTTAGCACTTTTTTACTGTGGTTGCAATCTCCTTGTCGTTGCTTTGTGTATGCAACAGCACGCAAATCAGTCCACATTCTATTTTTTTGTTGCGACAAAGCTACGATACTTTGTGGGATATTTAAAATCAAATTTGTCTTTTAATTTTAAAAAGCGTAGAAAGCGATGCTAAAACGGTATAAAGATTACATTATTTTAAGAAATTGGTAATTTCCGCTATCTTTGGATATGTCAGAACGTAAACAAATATTGTTTGTTATTAACCCTATTTCAGGAGGAAAACGTAAAACGTCCTTTAAAAAGCAGGTATTGGATGTGCTGGATTTGCAGAAATTTGATCCTACATTTCAGCAAACAGCGAGACCCAATCATGCCTACGAAATTGGATTAAAGGCTATTCAGGATGGGTATGATGCGGTAATCGCTGTTGGGGGAGATGGGACGATCAATGAATTGGGATCTGCTTTGGTTGGCTCAGGCATACCTTTGGGTATTATTCCTGAGGGCTCAGGTAATGGTCTGGCACTTTATTTAGGTATTCCGATGAATGAGGCTGCAGCTATCCGCCGTATAAATCGTTTTGAATCCATTGAAGTCGATTGTGGTGTCATTAATGACCGTCGTTTTTTTAATATTGCGGGACTGGGGTTCGATGCGTCAGTAAGTGAGAATTTCGCTAACGAAAATATCCGTGGCCCTTTGGGGTATATGAAATCTGTTTTTAATGTGCTAAGCAAATATCAACCAGCTCACTATAAATTAACGATAGATGGCCAGGTGTATGAAAGGCAGGCCTTTATGATTAGTGTGGCCAATTCACCTCAGTACGGAAATAATGCATATATAGCACCCCAGGCTTCAGTTAATGATGGTATACTCGATGTTTGTATTGTACATAAGTTCCCTTTATATATCTTGCCTAAGATGATTTTTCATTTGTTTAATAAATCTGCTGACCAGTCAAGCTATGTGGAGATTATACCGGGAAGGAATATTGAAATTGAAGTAGACTCTATTTCACCAGTACATGTAGATGGTGAACCAATTGAGCTTGGTGATAAGCTTAATATTTCCATCATGCCAAGAGCGATAAAAATTATTTGTTAAAAATCATGAGTAAAAATAAGAAACAGTCTTACGAAGGCGTTGTATATTCAACAGATGACAGTTATAACTATCAACTTGCTGATTCTTTTCAGGAATTGGAGACATTACCAGTGAATCAGCAAAACCTTAAAGTACAACTCGATCGCAAAATGCGGAAAGGTAAAGTTGTTACCTTAATCACTGGATTTGTGGGACAAATAGAGGACCTGGAAGCCTTGGGTAAATTATTGAAGCAGAAGTGTGGAGTAGGGGGGACGGTTAAAGATGGGGAGATTGTGATCCAAGGTGAATTTAAGCAAAAGATCTATGAGTTGTTACTTAAAGAAGGGTATCGCGTGAAATTGGTTGGTGGTTAAACAACTATATCTGTGCTAATAGTAGTAAATCTAATGAATTGTTTATTAGATAAATATGATATAAAAAGGAGATGAGAAAGGGATGAAAAACATGAGTAATCACTTACTTTTTGTCGCTTAAAATCCTCGTTTTTCTTGCATATCAAAAAAAAAATGGTTTTCATTGTAAAATAATTATTGCTAATAAGCGATTTAGCCCATGGTAATAAGGATTATATAACGGGAACTGCTGAGAAAAATAACACTATGAATGGTGTGTTCAGTTTGAAAAAACAAATTTGATTTTTTTTATATATTTGAGATGAATATTTTAAATTTGACATTAAATATTAAATTTGCTTTGCAAAATTGATTTCGAAAGCGAATAAGAGTGCATATAATTTAAACAACATTATATATTTAAACAACAGTAAAAAACTAAAAATTAGAAAAATGGCAAACGCACCTAAAACTGCTGCAAAACAAGAAAGCAACAACGGAGGATCTTTCTTCGCTCAAGCTGCAATCATCATCTGTTTCATCGTTGGTTTCTGTTTATGGAAATTTGTAATGGGTAATCCAACTAACTTCGTTGATAACAATCCTGAAAATGCTCCTAACCCTGGTAACTATTTAGGAATGGTTTACCACGCTGGGGCTATCGTACCTGTTTTGCTTGGTTTATTCTTGATGGTATGGGTTTTCTCCGTAGAACGTTTTATCGTTATTAACAAAGCTTCTGGTACGGGAAACGTTGGAAACTTTGTTAGAAAAATCCAATCTTTGATTAATGGTGGAAACATCGATTCAGCTATCGCTGAGTGTGACAAACAAAAAGGTTCAGTTGCAAACGTAGTAAAAGCTGGTTTATTGAAATACAAAGCAGTATCAGCAGACCCTGAAGTAAACACTGAAAAAGCGGCTATTGCAATTCAAAAAGAAATCGAAGAAACTACAGCATTAGAAATGCCAATGTTAGAGAAAAACTTAAACGTAATCGCAACATTAGTTTCTATCGGTACATTATGTGGTCTATTAGGTACAGTAACAGGTATGATCAAAGCCTTCTCGGCATTGGCAACCGGTGGCGCTCCAGATTCAGCTAAATTAGCGAACGGTATCTCTGAGGCCTTGATCAATACAGCAACAGGTATCGCGACTTCTACATTCGCTATCGTATTGTATAACATCTTTACTGCAAAAATCGATAAATTAACTTACTCTATCGACGAAGCTGGTTTCTCAATCGTACAAACATACGCTGCAAACCACAAATAAGAACTATGATGAAAATTTTTGATTTTATTTTATGGAAATCAAAAATCTAAAGCATCATAGGATAGAAGATTGAGTTTTTAATTTAAAAAGAAGAATTTAAAATGGGTAAAGCAAAAGTAAAAAGAGCCAGTACGTCAATCGACATGACAGCGATGTGTGACGTATCGTTCTTGCTGCTTACGTTCTTCGTATTAACGGCGACAGCGCGCCAACCGGAAGCATTGACGGTGGATACCCCAGCATCAACTACGAAAGATAAATTACCTGACTCTAATGTGGGTATGATTACGATCGGTGATGGTGGAAAAGTTTTCTTCGGAACGACAGATCAGCAAGTTCGCGTAAAAGCATTAGAAAGAATGTCAGCAAAATATGGCATTGGCTTTTCACAAGAAGACTATGATCATTTCAAACTGATGGAAAACTTCGGTGTACCAATGTCTAAGTTGAAAGGATTGTTGGCTTTGGATGGTAGCAAGCGTACTGAAAAAGGTGTACAGACTGGTATTCCAATTGATAGTACAGAGAACACCTCGAATGAGTTGTATTACTGGGTTCAAAATGCACGTTTAGCTGCTGAGGAAGTAAATAAAGAAAAAGAGTCTTCGGATAAGAACTTTGTTCACCCCGGACCTTTGAAAATTGCGATCAAAGCTGATGCAAACGAGAAATATCCTTCTGTAAACCAGGTGATTGAAACATTGCGTAATCAAAAGCAAAATAAATTTAGTTTCATCACTGGCATGCGTGCTGAGGAAAAATAATTGACGATTTAATAAGAACAAAAAATGGCAGAATTAAATCAGGATAGTGGTAAAAAAGGCAAAGGCGGGAAAGTACGGTCCAAGAAGAATGGTGGTAAGGTCGACCTTACAGCCATGGTGGATTTGGCCTTCCTATTGATTACCTTTTTCATGTTAACCACATCTTTAAATAAACCACAAGCGATGGACGTGGCGATGCCAGATAAAAATAAAGTTAAGGATGAGCCTCAGCCAGATTTATTGACAGCTGATAACCGTTCATTGACAGTTTTATTGGGATCTGATAACAAAGTCTCTGTGATTTACGGACAAGTAAAAAATCCTATCGAAGGACCAACTACAGTTGGTTTCGGAGCTGATGGTATTCGCAAGGTATTGATGGAGAAAAAAGCCTATGTACCACGCGTTGCTGGCGGCAAGGATTTGATCGTTATCATTAGACCGAGTGATAAAAGCACGCAACGTAACCTAGTTGATATTCTTGACGAAATGAAAATCGTGGATATCAAACGTTACATGATTGCTAAAATCAGTCCAGAAGAAGTGGAGGTTTTAAAACGTGATAATATCTACAATGATTAATCATTATTAGATAGCACGATAAAGTATAAAAATATGATAGGGTCAAAATTAGATATTTTTAAGAAAGAATGGCTTGAGGTCGTTTTTCAGGGACGTAACAAGGAATACGGAGCGTATGAGCTGCGTAAACTTGCCCCTAAAGCGACCAATAGAGGACTTGTTGTCGTTATCGGCATCGTGGTCATAGCCAGTCTCCTTAGTGTTTATGGAAATAAGCTTTTTCCAAAGAAACCTGTTGAAGCACCTCCAGCGGTAACAGAAGTTACCTTGGAAGACCTTGAAGAGATCAAACCACCAGAACCACCAGAAGAGGAGCCACTTCCACAAGAACCGGAAGAGAAACCTCAGCAAGTGGCAATGGATGTGCCGAAAGAAGATTTGATTCGTTTTCCTGAGCCAAAAGTAGCTCCTGCAAATAAAGTTGTAGAAGAAGTTGCTTCGCAGGAAGAGTTGAAGGATCCAAATAAAACTCCTGCACGTATTACTTTGAAAGGTAGTCCAACAGGTACTTCGGTAGCACGTGGTGAGTTTGGTTCCAAGAAACAAGATGGTGGAATCACTGGTGTTTCAAAAGGAGATCCAAATGGAGATCCAAATGGAGACAAAATCTTTACTGCAGTAGAGGTTAACCCTGAACCAATTGGGGGCATGCCAGCGTTTATGAAATGGGTTTCTACGAACTATGATTATCCGCAAGCGGCACAGGAAAGTGGAGTTAATGGTGTGGTTGAAGTTTCCTTTGTCGTTGAAAGAGATGGTAGTTTGACGGATATCAGTGTAAAACGCGATTTGAAATATGGTACAGGAGATGCAGCTGTTAAGTTGTTGAAGAAAGCTAAAAAATGGAAACCAGGTATTCAAAATGGTCGTCCAGTTCGTGTAGCTTACACCTTACCAATTCGTTTGAATCTTCAGACACAATAGAATGACAGATTTTAATTCGAATAATAATTCTAATTATAGACAGAAATCGCCTTTAAAGCGGTTTCTGTCTATTTTGGGACTATTTATGTTTGGTTTTTATTTTGTTTTGGGCCTGCTGATTATTTTTTGGGACAATTTTCCCATTGAAATTAATTCAGCTTACAAAACAGTCTTCGGTGTCGTACTGATCCTTTATTCTTTTATGCGGTTTGTCCGACTTTGGCAAAACAATTTTAATTAGCTGCTAGCGGTCTTTTTAAATTTCATTAAACTCTCTTCAAAAATTAAACTATTCTTTTATTTTAATTGTCTTATTATATGATGTATCGTATGAGAAAATATAGTGTAATTCTTGTGATGTTTAGCCTTAGTGTTGGATTGTTGCTGTCCTGCAAAGATCGAGCAAAAAGTAATAAAGGGAGCGAGGATATTCTAACTGGTAAATTGCCCGTGTTGGTTGATCAGACATTACTGCCGATCATTAAGGAATCTGCGGATGTGTTTGAAAGTTCCTATCCGAATTCCAGTCTTGAAATTATGGCCAGACCAGAGATCAAAGCTGTTAATGCTTTATTGTCAGACTCAGCCTATGTGATTGTATTAACTAGGAAATTAAATAGCCAAGAAGATGACTATTTTAAGAAGCGGGGGATTCAGCCTAAAATATTCCAGATGGCTTCCGATGCCGTAGTATTAATTAATAATCGTAGCAGTACTGATACTATAATGTCCCAAAATAACGTTAAGTCTTTGTTGGAGGGTAACTTAAGTGGTCAACGTTTGATTTTTGACAATGCTAATTCAAGTACCTTACGCTTTTTGAAGGACAACTTTAAAATAGATAAGATTGATCCGAAGGCTGTTTCAGCGATGAGAGATAGTGAGGATGTGATGAAGTATATTAGTGAAAATGCTAATGCAGTGGGGGTTATCGGTTATAATTGGTACTTGAAAGCGGTTGAAAAAAATTCGCAATTATTGGATAAAATTCGTACATTGAGCATCGAAAATGTTAGTGCGGGGGCAGACAAGGCACATTTTTATAAGCCATCACAGTCAACCATAGCCGACGGAGTGTATCCGTTCATCAGACCGGTTTACATCATGAATTACCAACCGAACATGGGACTAGGCTTGGGCTTTAGTGCTTTTTTGACAGGAGATCGCGGGCAACGGATCGTATTAAAAGCAGGGTTAGTCCCTGTGACAATGCCGGGGCGCGAGATCATTATTAGAGATGAGAGTTATATTAAATAGATAATAAATAGTACAAAAATAGATTATGACAAACAGTAAATTATTATTTAGTCTTTTATTGGCTGGATCTGTGGGCACAGTAAGTGCACAAAGTTTGAAAGATGCTAGAGCAGCTATCGAGGCTGAAAACTATGGTAAAGCGAAAACTATTCTTCAACAATTAGTGACTAAGCAACCTAAGAATGGAGATAATTATTTCTATTTGGGTCAAGTTTATTTGGTAAACGACAGAGCGGACTCTGCCGCTGCGATTTTCAACCAAGGTTTGACTGCTGATCCAAAAGCGACTATCAACAATGTAGGTTTGGGTTATGTTGACTTATTGAAAAAAGATAAAGCTGGCGCTGAATCCAAGTTTGCTTTGGCAACAGCAAAATTAGGTAAAAAAGATTACGAGCCATTATTGGAAATCGGTCGTGCATATATTGAAACGCCGGAGCCAGATTATGCGAAAGCTTTAGAATATTTGACACAAGCGAAAGCAAAAAATACAAAAGATATTGCGATTCCTTTAGCTTTGGGTGATGCGTATCGTGGCTTGAGAGAAGGTTCATTGGCGTATACCAGCTATGGTGATGCGATGGATATTGATCAAAACTCCGTTAAAGCAAAAGTTGGTCAGGCAATTATCGTTCGTGGAGCGCAAGCTTACGACGAAGCTGTAACACAATTGGAAGCTATCGCAGCCGAAACTCCCGCTTACGCGCCAACTTACCGTGAGTTAGCTGAAACATACTACCAATGGTCAAGAATGCCTGGAACTACGGATGAGAAATACCTTGAGTTAAACAAGAAAGGTGTTGCCCAATATAAGAAATATTTGGAGGCAGCTGGTGATAATACATTGGAAGCAAAAATTCGTTATGCCGATTTCTTGGTTTACTCACGTCAATATGATGAGCTAAAGACTGTTTCAGAGGAATTAGCAAAGAATCCATCAGTTGATCCTAAGATCTATCGTTATTTGGGATATATCGCTTTCCAAAAAACGAAGGATTATTCGAAAGCATTGGAGTATTTGAATCAAATGTTCAGCAAGATGGAGAAAGACCGTGTGATTCCTTTGGATTATATGTATTTGGGTATGGCTCAGATTGCTGCTAATAGTCCGAAACCTGCAGCCCCAGCGGCTGGTGCGGATAGCACTGCGACGGTTGCTGCTCCTATTTTGACTCCTGAAAATACGGCTAATATCCAAAAAGGAATTGCAGATATCAAAAAAGCAATTGATGGTGATAAGGAGTTATTGGGTGAGGTTGCTGAATTGGCATTTGCTAAGTATCAAGAGCAAGAACTACAAACTGCAGCTTCTCTATTTGAGTTAGTTGGGCAATATAAAGACAATCCAACCTACTTATACGATGCTAACTACTATGCAGGTGAAGCTTATTTCCAAATAGGATCTAAAGAGGAAGCGGCTAGTAAAAATGATGAAGGCGCAATTGTTGATCAAGCACAAAAAGATAAAGCAATTGCAACACTGAATAAGGCGATTGGGTTCTTAACGGTGATTGAGACAACTGATAATAAAGAAGCGCAAGATAAATATTTGATCAATGCCCTTTATTATAAAGCTTTCTCCGCATTAACTGCTGATAATTTGGAAAGTCCAAAAGGTGATTTCGTACCGATGTTTCAAAAATTGATTGATACGATCAACCAACGTGGTACGCAAGAAAAAAACAAAAGCTATTTAGTTGATGCGTATACCTATATTGGTCTTTACCATTATATGAAGCAAGATATGCCAAAAGCAAAGCAAAATTTGCAGAAAGTATTGGAGATCGATCCGACCAATGAAGGAGCGAAAGCATATTTGGATGCTATCAAATAAGCTTAACTAAAATCATTCTAAATTAGGCGCAGATATCACTATCTGCGCCTTTTTTGTTTTGATTTTAGTCTTGGAATCTCTATATTTAAAGACAGTTACCAATATAAATTTTGATTGAGATGGAGCACGCCAATAGTATGCCGATAGACTACTTACCTATATTCATACAGCTTATCGTAGCGGTAGGATTCGGAGTAGGTACCATAATTATTACACATCTTATAGGGCCTAAGGTCAGGACGGAAAATAAGCTCGGAGCATTTGAATCCGGTATTGAAGTCATAGGGAACGCTAGGCAGCCTTTTTCAATTAAATATTTTTTGGTAGCAATCTTGTTTGTCATTTTTGATGTTGAGGTTATTTTCATGTATCCATGGGCTGTCAACTTCAGAGAAATGGGCTTTCAAGGCTTGATCGAGATGTTTATTTTCATGGGAATGCTCTTGTTGGGCTTTATCTATGTCATTAAGAAAAAAGCATTAAACTGGGACTAAATTGTCCTGCAACATTGGCTGTAATGGCCGATTGTACTTAAACCTTATAAATCGTCTTTTCATGAGTGATATAAAATTGGCAGAAGCTCCTCCGGGAGTAGAAGGCGCAGGTTTCTTTGCGACAAGCTTGGATAAAGCGATCGGATTGGCGCGCGCAAATTCATTGTGGCCCTTGCCTTTTGCGACATCCTGTTGTGGTATCGAATTTATGGCTACTATGGGTTCTACCTACGATTTGGCTAGATTCGGTGCAGAACGACCAAGTTTTTCTCCGCGTCAGGCGGATATGTTGTTGGTCATGGGAACTATTGCAAAGAAGATGGCTCCTGTCTTGAGGCAGGTCTATGTGCAAATGGCAGAGCCACGTTGGGTGATCGCTGTGGGGGCCTGTGCTTCTAGCGGCGGGATCTTCGACACCTATTCTGTATTGCAAGGGATAGATGAGGTGATTCCCGTGGACGTTTATGTGCCCGGTTGTCCTCCGCGTCCAGAAGCAATTTTGGATGGTGTATTGCGTTTGCAGGATATTGTAAAAAATGAATCGTTAAATAGGCGAAACACACCAGAATATAAGGCACTATTAGAAAAATACGGTATACATACTAATAAATAGAGGATGGAGAACAGTTTTTTATTGGAGAAACTCCAGGGAAATTTTCCTGACAAGATTGTAGAAATTCCAGATGCACATGATTTACTAACTATCCTTGTAAATGGGGATGATATAATCGATGTGCTGAGTTTTCTAAAGACAGATAGGGAATTGCAGTTTATTCATTTAACTGATATTACTGCTGTGCACTATCCTCATCTGGAGAAAGAATTTGCTGTTGTATACCATATTCATAGTTTGATCCACAATATCCGTATACGCGTAAAAGTGTTTTTGTACGGTCCAAATCCCGAAATTCCGACAGCAACAGTTGTTTGGAAGGGTGCAAATTGGATGGAACGTGAGACATTTGATTTTTTTGGGGTGAACTTTATAGGTCATCCGGATTTAAGAAGAATTCTGAACGTTGACGATATGGAGGTGTTTCCAATGCGAAAAGAATATCCTTTGGAAGATCCAAATCGAGTAGATAAAAAAGATTTGTATTTCGGCCGTTAATTTATATGATATGAGCGAGTTTATAAGCAAGATAACACCTAATCAACCCGTTTTCGATGATAACGATCCACAGGATGAGCTAATCACCCTGAATATTGGCCCTACCCACCCAGCTACACATGGTGTATTCCAGAATGTAGTGCAGATAGATGGGGAGCGTATCGTAAGTGGTGTTTCCACCATTGGCTATATTCATCGTGCTTTTGAGAAAATTGCTGAACACAGGCCTTTTTATCAGATCACTCCGTTGACGGATCGCTTAAATTATTGTTCGGCGCCTATCAATAATATGGGCTGGCATATGACAGTTGAAAAACTGTTAAATATTGAAATCCCGAAGCGTGTACAATATATGCGTGTTATTGTGATGGAGCTAGCACGTATAGCTGATCATATCATTTGTAATGGAATTTTGGGTGTTGATACTGGAGCCTTTTCTGGATTCTTATACGTAATGCAAGAACGCGAATTTATCTATGAGATCTTCGAAGAAATCTGTGGAGCACGCCTGACAACAAATATTGGGCGTATCGGTGGATTTGAGCGCGACTTTAATACAGTTGCTTTTGAGAAAATTCGTGAATTTCTAAAACGCTATCCGTCCGTACTGAGAGAATTTGAGGAGATGTTTGTGCGAAACAGAATCTTTATTGAACGAACATCGGGTGTTGCTGCTGTTACTCCAGAGGAGGCATTGGATTATGGTTGGTCCGGACCTATTCTAAGAGCAACAGGTGTAGACTATGATGTGCGGGTACAAAACCCCTACTGTTCGTATGAGGAGTTTGATTTTGATGTGCCTGTTGGAGCAACAGGAGATGTATATGACCGATTTATGGTCAGAAATGAGGAAATGTGGCAATCACTTCGCATCATTGAACAAGCCCTGGAAAAAATCGAGAAAGAGCCCAAAGGTGTGTTTCATGCGGAAGTGCCCGATTTTTATCTGCCCCCAAAAGAGCAGGTTTATACCAATATGGAAGCACTGATATATCACTTTAAAATCGTTATGGGGGAAGTAGATACACCTAAAGCTGAAGTCTATTATGCGGTAGAGGGTGCAAATGGCGAATTGGGATTTTATTTGATTCACGATGGTGGCCGCTCGCCTTATCGTCTTCATTTTAGACGGCCTTCTTTCGTCAATTATCAGATGTTTGCCCCTATGAGTGCGGGAATGCTAATATCCGATGCGATTTTAAATATGAGTAGTCTTAACGTTATAGCAGGAGAATTAGATGCTTAGTGTAAAACAACATAATGAAAATGTAACGTTTTCCCCAGAACTATTGGCCAAGTTTGGAGAAGTAGTGAGCCGTTATCCGGAAGGGAAGCAAAAATCTGGTCTATTGCCTATTTTGCATTTGGTCCAAGCAGAATTTGGTTGGCTTAGCGCCGATGCAATGGATCAGGTGGCTGTTTATCTCCATATTTTACCTATTGAGGTCTATGAGGTTGCAACTTTCTATACGATGTTTTTGTTGGAGCCTAAAGGTAAATACGTGCTGGAGATCTGTCGTACTGGTCCTTGTTGCTTAGTTGGGGCGGAACGAATTATGACACATTTGGAACAGAAACTTGGGGTAAAAGAGGGGCAGGTAACAGCAGATGGGCTTTTCTCCTGGCGTGGTGTTGAATGTCTGGCTGCCTGTGGTTTTGGTCCGGTTCTACAAATTGGTCCTGAGTATACATTCTATGAGAATTTGAATGAAGACAAGGTGGATGAATTGATTGATAATTTAAAAGCTAAAACGGAATAATATGGCACGTAAACTTTTGCTGACACATATCGATGTTCCTGGCATTAATACCTTTGAAGTATATCGTCAAAAAGGAGGGTATGCTGCTGTTGAGAAGGCAATAAAAACGATGTCTCCTGAGGATGTGGTCGAGGAAGTGAAAAAATCTGGATTACGTGGAAGAGGTGGCGCTGGATTCCCTACGGGAATGAAATGGTCTTTTTTGGCCAAGCCGGAAGGGGTGCCACGTTATTTGGTTTGTAATGCTGATGAGTCTGAACCGGGTACATTTAAGGATCGCTATTTAATGACTTATATCCCACATGCGTTGATTGAAGGGATGATTGTTGCCAGTTTTGCGTTGGGTGCACATACTTCATACATCTATGTGAGAGGGGAAATGATGCCACAGATCAGAATCTTGGAACGTGCTATTGCTGAAGCAAAGGAGAAGGGGTTTTTAGGTAAAAATATATTGGGTTCAGGCTATGATCTGGAGATATATGTCCAACCGGGTGGTGGTGCATATATCTGTGGGGAAGAGACCGCTTTGTTGGAATCTTTGGAAGGGAAGCGCGGGAATCCGCGTATTAAACCACCGTTCCCTGCTATAGCAGGATTATATAACTGTCCGACTGTAGTAAATAACGTAGAGTCTATTGCGGCAACCGTTCCCATTATTAACTTGGGCGGAGAAGAGTACGCAAAGATCGGTGTCGAGCGTAGTACAGGGACTAAATTGATTTCGGCCAGTGGTAATATCGTTAAACCTGGGGTATATGAAATTGAACTGGGGCTACCGGTAGAAGAATTTATCTATTCGGATGAATACTGTGGTGGTATAGCTAACGGAAAACGGATGAAAGCTGTTGTGGCCGGAGGTTCTTCGGTACCGATTCTTCCAGCAAACCTTATCCTGAAAACGGCCGCAGGAAACAGTCGTTTGATGACTTATGAGTCGTTGTCTGATGGGGGCTTTCAAACAGGAACAATGCTTGGCTCGGGTGGTTTTATCGTATTTGATGAGGATCAATGCGTGGTCCGCAACACTTGGAATTTTGCTCGGTTCTATCATCATGAAAGTTGTGGGCAATGTTCGCCATGTCGTGAGGGAACCGGATGGATGGAAAAAGTGTTGCATAAAATTGAAAGTGGGCATGGATCGATGTCCGATATTGACTTGCTTTGGGATGTACAGCGCAAGATCGAGGGAAATACAATCTGTCCATTGGGTGATGCTGCCGCTTGGCCAGTAGCTGCTGCGATCAGGCACTTTCGGGATGAGTTTGAATGGCATATACTACATCCTGAAGAATCACAAACAAGAAATTATGGATTGGCACATTACGCAGATCCATTGCAACCAATTGTATCATAATAAAAGCTGTAACGATAAATTATAAATATCATGGCAGAAGCGGAAGATGTAAAGTTTAAGGTCACAATCGACGGTATACCAGTGGAGGTATCACCAGGGACAACCATATTGAATGCAGCAAGGCAAATTGGTGGCGACATCGTTCCGCCAGCAATGTGCTATTACTCAAAATTGGAAGGGAGTGGCGGAAAGTGTCGTACTTGTTTAGTGAAGGTTTCGAAAGGGTCTGAGAAGGATCCTCGGCCAATGCCAAAATTGGTGGCATCCTGCCGGACTACTGTTATGGATGGCATGGAGGTACAAAATATCACTTCACCAGAAGTAGTAGAGGCTAGAAAGGGTGTTGTTGAGATTCTTTTGATCAATCATCCACTGGATTGTCCGATATGCGACCAAGCTGGTGAGTGTAAATTACAAGATCTAGGGTATGAACATGGCAGCGCCGATACACGATATGAATTTGATCGAAGAACGTTTGAACAAATTGATCTAGGTGACAAAATCCAATTGCACATGAATCGCTGTATCCTATGCTATCGTTGTGTTTATGTGGCTAACCAATTGACAGATCAACGCGTGCATGGTATTTTGGGCCGTGGAGATCACTCTGAAATATCTACTTATATCGAAAATATCATTGACAATGATTTTTCGGGAAATGTTATTGATGTATGTCCAGTTGGGGCACTCACCGATAAAACGTTCCGTTTCAAAAACCGGGTATGGTTTACAAAGCCGGTAGATGCGCACCGTGATTGTCCGACATGTTCCGGTAAAGTGACTTTATGGTATAAAGGAGAAGAGGTTATCCGTGTAACTGCTCGGAAAGATGAATTTGGTGAGGTAGAAGAATTTATCTGTAATACCTGTCGCTTTGATCAGAAAAAAACAAGTGATTGGATCTTGGATGAACCAACAGAAATTAATTCGCAATCTGTTATCTCGGCCAATCATTATGAACTATTTAACCCGCCAAAAGTCGTGAAGGAGAATCCGATACTTCAACAGCAAAATCGCGAACAGTTGGCTAGAACAGAAAAATTGAAATAAGCAGGAATCATGGAGTGGTCTTTTGTTATAGAAAAATTGATATTGGTGTCTGTGATCTTCGTGATTACCTTGGTGATTGCGATGTATTCAACGCTAGCAGAACGTAAAATAGCAGGTTTTATGCAGGATCGATATGGTCCTGATCGGGCTGGTATATTTGGGATCTTGCAACCATTGTGTGATGGTGGAAAGTTCTTCTTTAAGGAAGAGATTATTCCCGCTGGCGCACATAAGGTGCTTTTTATTGTCGGACCGACCATCGCAATCATTACCGCCTGTATCAGTTCGGCTGTTATCCCTTGGGGGCAGGAACTGCAGATTGGAGATCGTGTAGTCTCTCTACAGGTTGCAGATGTCAATGTCGGTATATTGTACATGTTTGGTGTGATCGCTTTAGGGGTATATGGCATCATGTTGGGCGGATGGGCATCCAATAATAAATTTTCTTTAATGGGCGCAATTCGTGCGGCATCACAAAGTATTAGCTATGAAATAGCTATGGGCCTTTCCATTATCGCGTTATTGATGGTGACACAAAGTCTCTCCCTTAAAGAAATTGTAGCCCAACAATCTGGTTTTGTCAATTGGAATATCTGGGCACAACCACTTGGATTTATTATTTTCATGGTTTGTGCATTTGCGGAGTGTAACCGTGTTCCCTTTGATTTACCAGAATGTGAGACTGAATTGGTTGGCGGTTATCATACAGAGTATTCTTCCATGAAATTGGGGCTCTATATGTTCTCCGAATACATTAATATGTTTGTTTCTTCGGCATTGATGGCATCTCTTTACTTTGGAGGGTATAATTTCCCTTTTATGAATGACCTAGGGCTGTCAGCAAATTGGATCACAATTATTGGTGTCATCGTATTCTTCCTTAAAATATTTGGATTTATCTTTTTCTTTATGTGGGTACGCTGGACTTTACCACGGTTCCGTTATGATCAATTGATGAATCTGGGCTGGAAGATGCTGATTCCGTTGGCTATTGCCAATATTGTACTTACAGGTGTATTTACATTGATAAAAGATACTTATTTCTCATCATAAGAAAGGATTTTTATGCAACTAAGCAATCGTAAGAAAGTAATCGAACAAAAACCAATGACCTTTTCGGAAAGAATCTATTTTCCGGCAATTATCAGGGGTTTACGGATTACATTGAGACATTTTTTTAAGAAAATTCCTACTGTTAAATATCCTGAGGAAATAAGACCTTACTCGAAGAATTTTAGGGGGCAACACTCGCTGAAGCGTGATGAGGAAGGACGAGAACGCTGTACCGCATGTGGATTATGTGCGTTGTCATGTCCTGCGGAGGCCATTACAATGACTGCTGCTGAGCGTAAAAAAGGTGAAGAACATCTTTATCGCGAAGAAAAGTACGCATCAGTTTATGAAATTAATATGTTGCGTTGTATTTTCTGCGGTCTTTGTGAAGAAGCCTGTCCAAAAGAAGCTATTTATTTGGATGGTCCACATGTGACAGCAGATTACCTGCGTAAGGATTTTATATATGGGAAGGATAAGCTGGTCGAGCCGACCTATGATATTACCAAATTAAAGAGCTAATTCAAGAAATTATGACAGTATTTTATTTAGTAGCCTTCTTGTCTATTTTCTTTGCGCTGATGACCATCTTTACAAAGAACCCTGTGCATAGTGTATTGTACCTGGTCATTACTTTTTTCACATTTACAGTGCATTACATTTTATTGAATGCCCAGTTTTTGGCTGTGGTCAATTTTATTGTCTATATGGGGGCGATCATGGTACTCTTTTTATTTGTGCTCATGCTGCTCAATTTAAATAAGGATACCGAACCGATGAAATCCAATCTGGTCAAATTTATGGGGGTAATTGCCGGTTGTTGTCTTTTGGTTACCTTTTTTGGAGTATATCGTGTGTTTGAGATCTCCAACCCCTTGACTGTCATTAATCCCGAAATTGGATTGGTGAAAAATCTGGGCAAGGTATTGTTTAACGAATTTTTGCTTCCTTTTGAGTTGTCCTCTTTATTATTATTGACAGCCATGATAGGAGCGATTTTATTAGCTAAGAAAGAACCTAAACAAATCTAATGGAAACAGTTGTTCAACAGTTGCAAGGCGTACCGATAAATCATTATTTGATTTTTTGCACTATTATTTTTGCTATTGGTGTGATCGGCGTATTGATCCGTCGTAATGTAATTATTATTATGATGTCTATTGAATTGATGCTTAACGCTGTCAACCTGCTATTAGCAGCTTTTTCGGTGCAGCATGGCGATTCATCAGGACAGGTGTTTGTCTTCTTTATTATGGCACTTGCAGCCGCGGAAGTAGCCGTCGGTCTGGCTATTATTATTATGGTATATCGGAATACGAAGTCTGTGGATATCGATTCCTTAAATAAACTTCGTTGGTAGAACTTAAGAAATAAATACGATGAGTGAATTAATTTGGTTGATTCCCCTTTTGCCCTTGATCGGGTTTATAGTAAATGGATTGGGCAGAAATGCATTTTCCAAAGGTATGATTGGTGCTTTGGGCAGTGCCGTGGTTCTTATTTCTTTTATCTGCAGTTGCATCCTTTTTTCTGAAGTATATCAATCAAGACAGGCAGGACAGGCAGGAGTTATCGAACAACATCTATTTGACTGGATATCAGTGGGGCATCTCAAAATAAGTTTGTCCTTTTTAGTAGATCCATTGAGTGCGATTATGTTGTTGATCGTGACAGGTATCGGCTTTTTGATCCATATTTATTCTATTGGGTATATGCATCATGATCACGGATTCGGTAAGTTTTTCGCCTACTTGAATCTATTTATCTTTTTCATGCTGCTCTTGGTGTTGGGCTCTAATTACCTTGTCATGTTTATCGGTTGGGAAGGTGTCGGACTCTGTTCTTATCTACTCATCGGATTTTGGTATAAAAATACGTCTTATGCAAATGCTGCGAAAAAGGCATTTGTGATGAATAGAATTGGTGATTTAGGATTCTTGTTAGCGGTATTTTTGATCCTGGGGACTTTCGGATCACTTGAATTTTCTACGGTATTTGCAGGGGCAAAGAATTTTGCTGTTGGTGACATCGCCGTGGTGAGTATCACCATATTGCTATTTATCGCCGCAACAGGTAAATCTGCACAAATCCCATTATTTACCTGGTTGCCAGACGCGATGGCTGGTCCTACACCTGTATCGGCCTTGATACACGCAGCGACTATGGTGACAGCGGGGATCTATATGATCGCTCGATCCAATGTATTGTTTGTACTCTCGCCGATTACATTGCAGCTTATTTCCATTATAGCGATTTGTACTGCCTTGTTGGCCGCTGCAATCGCAATAACGCAAAATGATATTAAGAAAGTACTGGCTTATTCTACAGTTTCTCAATTAGGTTATATGTTTCTTGGTCTAGGCGTGGGAGCATTTACCGGTGCATTTTTTCACGTATTGACTCATGCGTTCTTTAAAGCCTTATTATTTCTCGGTGCAGGGTCAGTTATTCATGGTATGAGTGATGAACAGGATATGCGAAAGATGGGTGGATTAAAGAAAGCAATGCCAATTACTTATATCACTATGCTAATTGGAACGATAGCAATTGCAGGTATCCCACCATTTTCCGGATTTTTCTCTAAAGATGAAATATTAGCCAATGCATTTGCTGCCAATCCACTCTTATGGGGCTTCGGATTTTTGGGAGCGTTAATGACGGCTTTCTATATGTTCAGAATGCTATTCATGACATTCTCTGGCTCATTTAGAGGCACCGACGAACAAAAGCATCACCTACACGAATCACCAAAAAGTATGACAATCCCTTTAATGGTATTAGCGGTGCTTTCTGTTGTTGTTGGAGCGATCAATTTACCCGCAGCGCTAGGTGGAAATCATTGGTTGGAGAATTTTCTTGCGCCGGTGTTTGCTGAGGGGAAAGCATTGATTCCTGCTGCACATCATTTGGAGCATAGCACCGAATATATGTTAATGGCGGTTTCTGTAGTTGGTGTATTAATTATGGTTGGCCTAGCATACAACGTTTATGTGAAGCGTCAGCAAATGCCTGCTGGAGATGAAGCTCCGCGAGGCTTTCTGGCAAATCTTTCCTACCATAAATTTTATGTGGATGAACTTTATGATGCGGTCGTTGTACGCCCGATCAACTGGCTATCGACTTTCTTTGGTCAGGTCGTGGATCAACGTGGTATTGATGGTATTGTTAATGGAGCCGGTAAAGCAACATTCGATACAGGAAAAGTACTTCGCTTGCTTCAAAATGGAAATGTTGGGTTTTATTTATTGATGATGGTAATTGGAGTGATTGCTATTTTCGTTTATGGATTTTTGAGTCTTTAATATTTAGTATAATCGATGGATAACCTTTTCTTACTTATTTTATTGCCGTTAATCAGCGCATTGATTTTAGCTTTATTAAAGACCAATGCCGCCAAGTCAATAGCATTGATTTTATCAATAGTATCGCTCGCATTGACTATCCCATTCCTTTGTCAATTTGATCCAAATGGAGGAATGCAATTCGAAAAAAATTGGGAGTGGATTTCTGCTTTGCATATTCATTTTCATCTTGGGATAGACGGGATTAGCTTGCCGCTGATACTGTTGACCAATGGATTGATGCCTTTCATTATTGCGACAACTTTTTCTAAAGACTATAAGGGCAATTTTTATGCATTGATGGCTTTTATGCAAGCTGGATTACTGCTTGTGTTTATGGCATTGGATGCTTTTACGTTCTATGTGGGTTGGGAAATCGCTTTGATTCCGATTTATTTTATTTGCGCACTATGGGGCGAAGGTGACCGTATTCGGGTTAATCTAAAGTTTTTCATTTATACTTTTTTGGGAAGCCTTTTGATGTTGATTGGAATTCTTTATCTCTATCAACAGGTACCAAACCACGATTTTGAATGGACTTCTTTTATCGCTTTGGAGCTTGGGGATAACACACAACGTTGGTTATTCTGGGCATTTTTTATCGCATTTGCGATAAAGATTCCCATCTTTCCGTTTCACACTTGGCAGCCGAATACATATACAAATGCACCGGCGGCCGGAACCATGTTGTTAGCTGGTATTATGTTGAAAATGGGGGTATATGGTTTAATGCGTTGGTTATTGCCCGTAGTTCCTACAGGGGTCGCTTTGTATGGGCAATTTGCAATGATCTTATGTGTCATTGGAATTGTTTATGCCTCTATCATCGCCATTAAGCAGGACGATGCTAAACGGTTGATCGCGTACTCCTCTATTGCGCACGTTGGATTGATCAGTGCGGGGGTCTTCACTTGGAATACAAATGGTCTAAGTGGCGCAACGATACAAATGTTAAATCACGGTATTTCGGTCATTGGACTTTTTTATGTACTGGATATAGTGCAGCAACGTACACAAACACGCAGTCTTTCAGAACTTGGTGGAATTGCGAGTAAGGCTCCGAAACTAGCGATCTTTTTTATGATTATCTGTATGGGTGCAGTTGGGCTGCCCCTAACCAACGGTTTTATAGGTGAGTTTCTGTTATTGAAAGGTGTATTTCAATATGGATTCTGGTTTGCAGTTTTCGGCGGACTAACGTTAATATTAGGGGCTGTCTATACGCTTCGCCTTTATCAGCAGACGATGTTGGGGGAAACTACGGACAAAACCATGCAGTTTGAAGATGTAAAAGGGGGAGAACTCGTTGTATTGAGTTTGATCTCCTTCTTGATTCTTTATATCGGTATATTCCCGAATTTCCTATTGAATCTTTCTGCGGGTTCAGTGGAAGTTTTAAGCACATTTTTAGGCAGATAAATAGATATATCAATTTGTATGGGAGCTATAATTACACTTTCAATATTAGCATTAGTTGTTCTTTATCTTGGCTTGTTCAAAGCGAAAACCTTGCTTTTGCCGGTTTCCATCCTTGGATTCTTAGTAGCGATTGGTTTTTTATTGAACGATTGGGCAACTGACAACGGGCCTCTTTTCAGTGGGATGGTTCATTTCGATCATTACGCGATTGCTTTTTCGGTTTTATGCATCGTCGTTACTTTGTGCATATTTATTATCTCAAAAGGGTATTTTGATGAAGGAGGGCAGGTTGCAGAGTATTATTCATTACTGATATTTTCGTTGACGGGGGCTGTTTTGGTAAATAGCTATCACAATTTCTCCATGCTCTTTTTGGGTATAGAAATCATGTCCGTGGCGCTTTATATTTTAGTCGGTATCCGTAAACGGGATAAAGCGTCAAATGAGGCCGCACTGAAATACTTTTTAATGGGCGCATTTTCGACCGGATTTTTACTGTTTGGTATTGCGTTATTATACGGAGCCACAGGTTCGTTCGATTTGGATGAGATAAAAGCCTATGTTGTGAATAATCCGCATGCGATTTCACCCTTATTTTATGGTGGTATCCTATTGCTTATCGTTGGGCTGACATTCAAAGTTGGGGCAGCACCATTTCACTTTTGGACGCCAGATGTGTATGATGGAGCGCCTATTCTGATTACAAGTTATATGAGTACTGTGGTCAAAGTGGCTTCTTTTGCAGGTTTATTACGCTTATTTAGTTACAGTCTACTTCCTTTACAAGATTTCTGGGAGCCTGTATTCTTGATTATAGCGATTATCACATTGTTTATCGGAAATATTTCGGCTTTAATGCAATCTTCTTTCAAGCGCATGCTGGCTTATTCCAGTATCTCTCATGCGGGTTATATGTTGTTTGCAATTATCGCCGTCGGAGCGAGTTCAGCGAATAGTATCTTTGCTTATGGGCTGGCCTATTCACTGGCAACAATTGTAGCATTTACAGGGCTGATCCTTGTAAAGAAGACAACGGGATCCGAACATTTTGAGGCGTTCAACGGACTAGGAAAACGAAATCCAATGTTAGCATTTGCTATGACAGTGGCTATGCTTTCACTTGCAGGTATTCCTTTAACCGCAGGATTTATTGGTAAGTTTATGATGTTCTCTTCGGTTATGGAGGATTACCACATTGTATTACTGATTTTGGCGGTGATTAATGCTGCTATAGCAGTTTACTATTATTTAAAAGTGGTGGTTGCAATGTACTTTAGAGATAGTGAAGAATCCTGTGTAAATGTGCAGTGGAACTATTCATTTGTTCTACTACTTGCAGTGGGATTGACAATTCTTATCGGCGTATATCCGGACTGTCTTTTAAAATTAATATAAAGTTTCTGTTAAAATACTTGTTGTTTAATAAAGCATAGCGATTTCGCTATGCTTTTTTTATATTTATTGATATAACTCTTGAATACAAATTGTATATTGTAAAAAAGAAATCCTATCAGTTTGCAGATGGTGTTTAAAGTGTGTGTTAAATATTTTTCAATAAGCTTTTTGAGTGTGTTGCTATTCCTACTGATGGGAGGAGAAGCAATTGCGCAAGAATTTATTCGTGGAAAGATTGTTGACGCACAGACAGGGAAGGGGATTAGTCGCGTCTCCATCAACTGGGTTGGGGAGGATGGCGGTGGCGTCAGCGATACGCTTGGTTATTTTAAGATTCTGGATAAAAAGCAATACAAGCAATTGGTATTTGGGGCTGTGGCTTATGAACGAAGGACAGTTGATGTCCGTCGTGGGCGTGATTCTTTGATGACTGTCCGGTTAACGGCGAAAGATAATACCTTGGATATGGTTGTTATTAATAGAAAAAATAAGAAGCCGAAAGATCCTGCGATTGCTTTAATAGAGCAGGTAATTGCCCATCGCTCGCAAAATCATTATAGCCGTATCCCTGAAATTCGTTTTGACGAATATGAGAAGACGCAATTTGGGTTTGTGAACCCCGAAGATAAAGCAAAGAAATTTCCAAAGCCGTTTCGGTTTCTTTTTGAGAATATAGATTCAGCTGTATTTAGAGGGGTGACGATCGCACCATTCTATTTGGAAGAAAATTATGCGAATGTTTATTCTTCATATGATCCTAACCGAAGCAAGAAGATCGTTATCAGCCATAATCAAACCGAACTAAATCCCCGTTTTTTTAATAACGACAATTGGCAGACCCGTTTTCAAACAATACTTCGAGATGTCGATCTATATGACAATACCATACAGGTTACGAATAAGGGTATATTGAGTCCAATAGCCACTGGCGCAACAGCCTTTTACAAATATCGTATACAGGATACCATTCAAATAGCGGGTAAAGACTATATCGAACTTCATTTTGAGGGTAAGTCTAAGATTGATTTATTGTTCTACGGTGTACTTTTGATATCAGATGATACACGTTATGCTGTTCATCAGGCGACACTGAATATTGGAAAGACTGCAAATATCAACTGGATCAATGATGTACAGATTGATCTGGGGTACAGCGAATTTAAAAATGGTAGTATGCTTCCGGTACATGCTGATTTAAAAATGTTGTTTGGAGGAAGTAAATCCGACGTTTTATATGGGCGGCGCGAAACGCAGTATCTTGGGCATAGGACAGATTCAATCTCAAATGAGAATTTTGTTGGTGTCCCTGTTGAAAAAAAGTACCTGCTGCAGTCTGCAACAAAAGTCCCAATAGTTCAAGTCAGACCTACACCATTAAGCAAGGCAGAATTGGGAGCCTATCAGAAAGTTGACTCCGTTCAAAACATGCGTTCTTTCAATCAGTTAGTTGCATTAGGCTATTTATTGGCCAAGGGATATTATAATGCAGGGAAGGTTGAGTTTGGACCATTAGAGTATCTCTATAGTCGTAATAACTATGAAGGCAATCGTATTCGATTGAGTGGTCGGACAACGCGTTTATTTTCCGAGAAAGCATTTATAGAGGGCTATACCGCCTATGGAGATAAAGACAAGGCAATAAAATATTATCTGAGTACAGCATTTACATTAAATGGAGAGCGCATTGTCCAATTTCCTGCGAACTACCTGCGCTTTACGGTACAGCATGATGTCATGGAGCCGGGGCGCAATTTAGGTTTCTTAAAAGGGGACGGATTTTTCAGGTCCTTTGGAAAGAACAGACCAAATAAGTGGCAATTCAATGATATTTATCGCCTTGATCATCTGATCGAATTTGGTAACCATGTTAGTATTGGAACAGCATTTACACATACCCGTAGACAACCTAGGGGCGATTTATTTTATGTCAATAGTTTACCTAATCCAGACACTATCCGTCGCGTAAATACCAACGATCTACAAGTCATTTTGCGCTGGGCTCCAAATGAAGATTTTACATATCATAATCTGGATCGTGGAACGGTAGAAAACAAATATCCAATTTTTACTCTTCAATATAACAAGGGCTTGAAAGGCTTTTGGGGAGCAGATTATAGTTATGATGCTTTGCGATTTAGTGTGTTCAAAAGATTATTTCTATCTCCGGCTGGTCAGGCCGATCTTCAGTTTTCAGGTGGAAGGATCTGGGGAAAACATTTGCCATATACCCTATTAGAGCTTCCCGAAGTCACTAGAGATAAATCTGGGCCTTTGGTAAATTTTGATTTGATGGCCACTTCGGAATTTGCATCGGATCAGTTTTTAAAATTGACCTATTATCACAATTGGAACGGTTTTTTCTTCAATAGAATCCCTTTATTTAAAAGACTGAAATGGCGTGAAGTTACTGGCTTCAAGGCTTTCTATGGAAAATTAAGCGACGTGAATAATCCTTTTGTTACCCCTGAAAATATTCAATTTGAAGCGGATAAAGACGGTATCATTCAAACTAAAGCGGACCGCGATAGACCCTATGTTGAAGGTTTGGTAGGTGTGGATAATATATTTAAATTGCTTAGATTAGAGTATAAAAAGAGATTGAGCTACAAAGGTGGAGAAGGAGTTCCTTCAGATACCTTCACAGCATCCATACATTTTAATTTTTAGCTTTATGATCCAATATTCGAACTTAAAATATGAGGTTAAAGATAGCATTGGCTATATTATAATCGATCGCGAGTCTCAGATGAATGCCTTGAATCAGGAGACGCTCGATGAGTTACAGGAGATTTTTAGGCACTTTAATGCGGATAATCATGTGCGCGGTATTATTTTGACAGGAGCTGGACACAAAGCTTTTGTCGCTGGTGCAGATATCAAGGAGTTTACCGACCTGTCTGTCGTTCAGGCGCGTTGGTTGAGCGAGCGCGGCCATATCATATTTACAGATCTTATTGAGGCAGCTCCAAAACCTGTTATAGCCGCTATTAATGGTTATGCGTTAGGGGGCGGACTTGAGATGGCATTGGCCTGTCATATGCGTATCGCTTCTGAAAACGCAAAAATGGGACTCCCAGAGGTTTCACTGGGATTAATACCTGGTTATGGAGGTACACAGCGCCTGCCTGCGTTAATAGGAAAGGGACGAGCGATGCAGATGATCCTGACCGGCGATATGATTGATGCACAGAAAGCCTACGAAATGGGAATGGTTAACGAAGTGGTTCCGCAGGAAAAGCTAATCGCTAGAGCAGAAGAAATCCTACAAAAAATATTTACACGATCACGCGTTGCGGTTGCCAATGCCATCGATGCCATCAATGCCGCCGGAGATAAAAAGCGGGATGGTAGCAAGGTGGAGATGGACGCATTTGGACATTTGTTCGGCACAGACGACTTCAAAGAAGGAGTTTCCGCTTTTCTTGAAAAAAGATCACCCAAATTTCCACTTTAAAAGTAGTTCTACCTGTGGGGTAAAGCGAGGTATCAGCGCTATAAATCGTTTTCTTTTACCTGAGGGTAGACTTTAGACAGGAAGCTATCTGAAATAGACCCATGCTAAATGGGGCTATAAGAAATTGTTGCATCTGTTTTACCTGAAATATGGTCTTTCAGAGAAAGTTGTTTTTTGTGAAGAGAGCAACCTCTAACAGGAGGCCTTATGAAATTTAATCGATCTATTTCTGATACTTTTTCCGGTAATCTTGGGGGGACATCTTCATTTCTTTGGTAAAAGCTTTGGAAAAATGAAATGGATCATAGAAATTCAATTTGAAAGCGATCTCTTTAATTTTCAGTAATGTAAATTGTAAATAGGAGCAGGCCCTTTGCATGCGTAATTGATTGTAGTATACCATGGGTGGATAGGATGTTTTCTGCTTGAAGAGATTAATTAAGTGGGATTTTGAATAATTAAAATGTGCTGAAATTTCATCTAAACTAATGTTGCTCTCCAGATTGTCCTTCATAAACATGATGATATCCTGAATGATATTATCATGTTTAATTCGATTGCTCTCTTCGTATTGCGCTGAATATTTGATAGATGCCAAAAAATATTGAAGGCAGAAGCTCGTGTATTCTAAATTTTCCGGACTATAGCCCATTTCCAAATTTTTGTAGATACTTTCGAACAGCTGAAAACGATCAGTATGTTTATTTGAGTCAGTATCATTGATATGAATGATCTGCCCGATTATGTTTTCAAAAAGGGAAGCCTCCGTGCCCTGAAAGTGAATCCAATAAATACTCCAGGGATCATTGGCTTTGGATCCATAGGAATGCGTTGTATTTTTTGGAATGATATAAAGGTCGTTCCTAGAGAGATTATATAGCATTTCATCCTGTTTGATCCAACCGCGCCCTTTCTCACAATAGATCAAAATATATTCTGTACAGCCTTCCTGTCGATCGCGGTAATGCTTTTTTGCTGTCGGATAGTAGCCGATATGTGTGATGTGCAATTTTGAAGTGATATTATTCAGTGCTTGATAGTTGCACACGGAATAAGGAAGCACAATAGCCTTCTCTCCTTTGAATCCTTCTGCAATTACATCCGTATCTCGAATCATAAGTTAGGAAATTTGGTATATGCTGTAAAAATAATAATATTTTACATGTTTATCGTGCTCACTTACATGATTCTCATGCAGTATTCCTGTAATTTTACGTCAATAAATCTAAATATGTAAATTCTTATGCAAAAGACCGCGACGACGTATTTGCTGTTAATCACTTTTGTGGCCGCTATTGGTGGGTTTCTTTTTGGCTACGATTGGGTTGTCATTGGAGGGGCGAAGCCTTTCTATGAGGCATATTTTCATTTGGAATCTTACCCAGCACTTCAAGGTTGGGCGATGTCGTCAGCGATTGTAGGCAGCTTTGTCGGCGTATTACTTTCAGGAGGCTTGGCAGATCGTTATGGAAGAAAACCATTGATCTATACCGCCGCAATTCTATTTATTATTTCTGCGGTAGGGACGGGTATGGCTGCTGACCTTAACATCTTTATTATTTATCGGGTGCTCGGCGGAATAGGTATAGGTGTAGCTTCCAATTTGGCACCGATGTATATTGCTGAGATAGCACCTGCGGAGAGTCGTGGAAAATTTGTTTCGATCAACCAACTGACGATTGTATTGGGTATACTCGCTGCACAGATTGTCAATTGGCTAATTGCAAAACCTGTGTTACCTGATGAGATTATCGCTACAACATGGAATGGACAGCAGGGCTGGCGGTGGATGTTTTGGGCAGGAGCGATTCCAGCAGTTATTTTTTTATTACTGCTTTTCCTGATCCCGGAAAGTCCCAGATGGCTATACAACAAAGGAAAACATGAAGAGGCCAGACGTATCTTTTTGCGGATGGGTGGTGATTATTATGCTAACGAAAACATGGCTACCATTGACGCTGCCAATAAAAACCATAATAAACTAAAGAAAAGAAATCTATTTAGGGGGAAATTATTGCAGTTGTTGCTGCTCGGAAGTTTTATCGCAGTTTTTCAGCAATGGTGTGGCATCAACGTGATCTTTAACTATGCGCAAGAGATTTTTACAGCTGCGGGATACACGGTTTCGGGGATGCTCTTCAATATTATTATAACCGGTGTGATCAATGTCATCTTTACCTTCGTAGGAATGTATATGGTCGATAGGGTCGGGCGTCGCGCATTAATGTTGTTTGGTGCTGCGGGACTTTTTGGTATTTATGCGGCTTTAGGTGCTTGCTACTATTTCAATTGCAGCGGCATCTTTGTACTTCTTCTGGTATTAGCTGGAATTGCGGTTTATGCGATGACATTAGCGCCGGTGACTTGGGTTATCATCGCTGAAATTTTCCCTACGGCAGTTAGAGCTCAAGCTATGGCTATAGCTACCTCGCTATTATGGATAGCATGTTTCGTACTTACCTATACCTTTCCAATGTTGAACCAAAGCTTGGGAGCGGCGGGTACATTTTGGCTGTATGGAATAGTCTGCTTGATTGGCTATGTCTTTTTGTGGGGGCAATTGAAAGAGACCAAAGGCAAAAGCCTCGAGGAAATTGAACAGGAATGGTCTGATGAAGCCATAACACCCTGATTTTTGCATATGGGAATCCATTTTTATAATTAAATCAACTTACAGTATATAACCTAATAGCTCTTTAGAACATGACAGAATTGACACGTTACCTGATTAAATCTACAGTCGATCAGCGCGGCATAGTAAAAGTTTGGGAGGAACCTGTGGCGATACCAACCTACGAGGTTGGTACGATGGAAAAAAATCCGATTTTTGCTGAAAAACGTGTATACCAAGGGAGCTCAGGTGTGGTATATCCTTATCCCATTATTGAAAAAATTAGTGATGAGAAACAGGATAAGATCTATCAGGCACTATTTATTGAAAACGAATATATCAAAGTGATGATTTTGCCTGAACTCGGCGGAAGGATCCACATGGCCTATGATAAAGTCAGAGAACGGCATTTTGTTTATTACAATGAGGTGATAAAGCCAGCTCTGGTGGGACTTACAGGCCCTTGGATTTCTGGTGGGATAGAATTCAACTGGCCTCAGCATCACCGGCCAACAACCTTTATGCCAACAGAATATTTAGTTGAACATAATACAGATGGCAGTGTGACCGTATGGTGCAATGAAATCGAACGCATGTTTCGCATGAAGGCCATGCAGGGATTTACACTTTATCCCGACAAAGCCTTTATTGAAATAAAAGTGCAGGTCTATAATCGCACGGCCTTACCGCAAACTTTCCTCTGGTGGGCCAATCCAGCTGTTGTCGTTAATGATGACTATTACTCTGTTTTTCCACCTGATGTAAATGCAGTTTTTGATCATGGCAAAAGAGAAGTTTCAACATTTCCGATCGCGACAGGAACCTATTATAAATACGATTATTCAGCTGGAGTTGATATAGCACAATACAAAAATATTCCTGTTCCGACATCCTATATGGCCATCCAATCAAAATATAATTTTGTGGGAGGTTACGAAGCGGGAGACACCAATGCGGGGATGTTGCACGTTGCAGACCACCACATTTCTCCGGGAAAGAAACAGTGGACATGGGGTAACGGTGATTTTGGTTTAGCTTGGGATCGGAATCTGACAGACGAAAATGGTCCATATATCGAATTAATGGCTGGTGTTTACACCGACAATCAACCTGATTTTGCTTGGTTACAGCCTTATGAGGTGAAATCATGGTCACAATATTTTATGCCCTACGCGGCTGTTGGTCATGTGAAGAATGCAACGAAAGATCTTGTCCTCAATATGGAGGTCCATCAGCAGCGTGCTGACATTATTCTATATGCAACAGCTGCATTTGAAGGACTTAATATTGTTCTGAGGGATAAGCAAGGGAGAATATATCTCGAGGAAAAGATCCATTGTTCTCCCCGAGATATTTATAAACAAACTGTTTCCGATTTGCAGAGTGATCCATTTGATTTGATTCTATCGGTTTATGATAGTGATCAAAATGAAATGCTGCATTATCAATTGGAAAAACAAAAAGATATTACGGATATCCCAGAACCGGCTCAAGCCGCTTCAACACCAGAGGATGTTCAATCTGTGGAGGAATTGTTCCTGACAGGACAGCATCTTGAACAATATCGGCACGCAACCTACTGCCCTGTGGATTACTATCTTGAGGCATTGCGACGGGATCCGCATGATGTACGATGTAACAATGCAATGGGTGCTCTTCTATTGAGAAATGGAAAGATCGCTGAATCCATCCCTTACTTCCGAACCGCAATTGCGCGACTTACCGAACGTAATCCAAATCCTTACGATGGCGAGGCCTATTATAATCTAGGCTTAGCTTTACAATTATCCGGTGAACTGGAAGTTGCCTATGCCGCTTTTTACAAGGCAACCTGGAATGCTGCCTGGCAGGATGCAGGTTATTTTGGTCTTGCACAGATAGATGCAACGCGTGGACAGTGGGACGTTGCTCTGGAAAAAATAGAACGTTCAATAAACCGAAATTGGAAGCATCATAAAGCCCGGCAATTAAAAACTTCGATTTTAAGAAAACTGGGGCGGGGAGATGAAGCGTTGGGGTACATTAAAGATTCTCTGGAAATAGATCCATTTAATATGGGTTGTCAATTTGAATGGTACTTGCTGACAAAGGACGAGACTATATTATCGCCTATTCTAGATTTATGTAAAGTCAATGTACAGAGTGTGGTGGAATATGCGTTGGACTTTGCTCAAGCTGGTCTGTATGAGGAAGCCATCCAGTTATTGGAAAAAACAATCGATGATCCGCAAACGGTATATCCAATGATATATTATGCACTGGGTTATTTTAACGCCTGTATCGGAAAAAATGATCAAGCAAAAGCCTATTATAACAAAGCTCGTATCATGGACCCGACTTATTGCTTCCCAAATCGGTTGGAAGAGATCGTTATACTTCAGGATGCAATCCTGCACAATAATGACGATGCAAAAGCATATTACTACCTGGGGAATCTATGGTACGGCAAGAGACAACATCAAGATGCGGTAGACTGCTGGGAGCAAGCAATACAATTGGATCAACAATTCCCTACCGTTTTCCGGAATCTGGCTCTGGCCTATTATAATCGAATGGGGCGAAAAGAGGAGGCTGTTGCTTTGCTTGAAAAAGCATTTGCATTGGATGAGACAGATGCACGGCTGCTGATGGAACTTCACCAGCTCTATAAGAAACAAGGATACAATTACGCGGAAAGATTGACGCTATTGGATCGCTATGCAGATCTTGTCGTTAGTCGAGATGATCTTTTCTTGGAACGGATTACACTTTTCAATCTTCTGGGACGATACGAAGAGGCTAGGCAATTATTGGCTTCCCGACAGTTTAAACCTTGGGAAGGCGGAGAGGGGAAGGTGTCCCGTCAATATACAATCTGTCATCTGGAACTGGCAAAAGAAAGATTAAAAGCCAATGATCCGAAGGGAGCCTTAGCCCTGTTAACAGCTATTGACAGCTATCCACATAATCTTGGTGAGGGTAAACTGATTACAATGGAGGAAAACGATATTTATTACTACAAAGGTGTTGGATACGGTTCGTTGGGAAATGAGGAGGAGGCAACAGCCTATCTCATCAAAGCTACACAGGGAGCTCAGGAACCCCAACAGGCTCTTTTTTATAATGATCCACAACCGGACAAGATCTTTTTTCAAGGATTGGCTTGGCTTGAGCTCAAACAAGAAGAAAAAGCTGAACAATGTTTCCAAAGTCTAATTGATCATGGTAAAACCTATTTGGACAAACCTTTTAAAATCGATTATTTTGCGGTTTCATTGCCTGATATGGATATCTGGGAGGATGATCTCGACCATAAAAATAGGATTCATTGTTTATATGTAATGGGGTTGGGTTACTTAGGTAAAGGAGATTCGGATCTGGCTAAGGAATATCTTGCACAGGTGAGGCAATTAGAGCCCAATCATCAGGGTTGTTTATCAATACTACGCTCTTTTATAGCGGAAGTCACCCTAAATAATTAAATTCAGACATGCATCGTTATCTCATTTTATTGCTTGCTCTTCTACAGAGCTACTGCGTTTTGGCAGTTGCAGGGCATCAGCTCAATCTTGCCGGACAATGGAGTGTACAACTTGACCCCGAGGATGTGGGGGTGAAGAACGGTTGGACTAATAGGTCTTTCACAACACCCATTAAATTACCTGGGACAACTGACGATGCAGGACTGGGAACCGCGAATAGCTTAACACCGGCGCTTACAAAACCCCAACTTTCACATCTGACAAGGAAACATCGGTATGTGGGGGCAGCTTGGTACAGCAAGGAGCTATTTATTCCGAAAGGCTGGGCGGGTAAAGAAATGATCCTGAAACTGGAGCGGATTATATGGGAGTCCAATGTCTGGGTTGACGGAGTAGAAATTCCGCAAAAACAGCGCAGTCTGGTAGGTTCACATGAATTTGATTTAAGTTCTTTTTTAAAGACTGGGAAAAAGCATCGTCTGACTATCCGCATTGATAACCGCAAGAAACTGGCGATCAGTGTCGATGATATGGCACATGCCTATACGGATCATACCCAGATTATGTGGAACGGAATGATCGGTTCGATGTACATTGAAGCAATGGATCGAGTTCATATCAAGCAAGTAAGTACTTTTCCAATTTTGACAGCAAAACGTGTAGACCTAAAGATAGTCCTTTCAAATAAAACACAAAGAAATACCAATAGTACACTCCGGGTAAGAACCAGATTTAAGGGTGAGAGCAAGTATCTTCCGACAATAGAAAAGGAGGTTTTATTAGCCCCTGGTGATTCCACTCTACAATTGAGCTATGATCTGGGCGCGAATATCCGGTCATGGAGCGAATTTTCACCAAATCTCTATGACGTCGAAGTGGTGTGCCAATCGGGTGAGGGAGTCAATATGATGAGTACATCGTTTGGTATGCGTGAATTGTCAAAGCAGGGAACAGTGATGAAAATCAATGGGCAGCCTCTGTTTCTTCGGGGGACATTGGAATGCAGCATTTTTCCGTTGACGGGGCATCCCCCAATGGACAAGGCGGGATGGAAGAAGGTATTTTTGACTGCAAAGGAATGGGGACTCAATCATTTACGGTTCCATTCTTGGTGCCCTCCGGAAGCTGCTTTTGCTGTAGCTGATGAAATGGGGTTCTATCTTCAGGTCGAATTGCCTATCTGGGAAAATAATGCTGGTAAGGATGATACAGTGCTACGTTTTTTATATGAGGAAGCTGATAAGATGATCAGGCAATATGGCAATCATCCATCGTTTTGTTTTTGGAGTATGGGAAATGAGCTGAGTGGCGACTTTGATGCCCTTAACTCACTGGTAAAAAACCTGAAAGAGAAAGATAAGAGACATCTATATACGGCGACATCATTTACTTTTCAACAAGGACATGGAATTGTCGGCGAACCTTTTGACGATTTTCTGATTACGCAGTGGACGGCAAAAGGATGGGTGAGAGGGCAGGGGGTCTTTAATAGTGAACCTCCTGTCTTTAATAAAAATTACAGCGCTTCATTGGATGGCGTTTCGATTCCTGTGGTTACTCATGAGATCGGACAATATGCTGTTTATCCCAATTTGGCAGAGATCAAAAAGTATACAGGCGTTTTAAAGCCGTTAAACTTTATTGCTGTAGCCGAAGATCTGAAACGCAAGGGTTTATTGCATAAAGCGAAGGCATATACCATGTCGTCAGGCAAGTTGGCAGCAATTCTCTATAAAGAAGAGCTGGAACGGGCCTTAAAAACACCGGGCATCAGCGGTTACCAACTATTGGACCTCCATGATTTCCCGGGCCAGGGTACGGCTTTGGTGGGGCTATTGGATGCCTTTTGGGATAGTAAGAACATTCTTTCAGCAGCTGAATTTAGACAGTTTTGCGCACCGGTAGTTCCCCTGCTCCAGTTTTCCAAAGCCGTATATACCAATGATGAAGTATTTGAGGGGATTTTAGACATCAGCAATTATGGAGCTGCTGCATTAAGCGATCAGTTGGTCGAGTGGTCTATGAAAGATGGTACGAAAACTGTTGCAAATGGTCACTTTCAAATAGTCGTAGGTCAGGGGTACAACGGGAATGTAGGCCGCTTTGAAGTGTCACTGAAGGCGATACAACAAGCCAAAAAGTTGACAGTTTATATTAATCTCAAAGGCACAAGCTATGAAAATCATTGGAATATATGGGTGTATCCTAAAGAAAATCAAATTGATTTTGCTGATGTAAGCTATACAAGGGAGCTGGATGAAGCTTTGCGGTTGTTGCAGGCAGGTAAAAAAGTCCTTTTAAATCCTGATTGGAAAAAAATTACAGGTATTGAAGGCAAGTTTGTTCCGGTATTTTGGAGCCCGGTACATTTTCCGAAGCAGGCTGGGACAATGGGATTGCTCTGTGATCCAAAACACACTGTATTCGCTGATTTTCCGACAGAGGGATATACCGACTGGCAGTGGTGGGACTTACAGATTAAATCGACAACAATGTTGATGGATCAGATCAAAGGTGGCGAAACCCTTGTAGAGATGATAGATAATTTTGCAAACAATAGAAAATTAGCCTCACTATTTGAGGGGGCAGTGGGGAATGGTAAACTGATGGTAGCCTCATTTGATCTTGCGACTGATTTGGATCAGCGACCTGTTGCAAATCAGATGTTGCAATCCATACTCACCTACATGAAGAGTTCGAAATTTGCACCAAAAGTTATCGAAAATCCTGAGGTATTGCAGAAGATTTTACAATATAAAGAATTGCAGGAAAAGGCTGCTCCCAGTGCTATTTATTAGTTTGATATATTTAGGTTAAGATCTGTATATCAATAAGTTTAATAAAAAAAATGAAGTTGTAGGACTTGGGCGAGACAAAAAAATAATATATATATAATATAAGCTGATGCGCAAGTAATTTATTTTTATGAGAAAATAAAACTTTAAATAAAAAAAGGCAGTGCTGTTGAAATAATTGCTAAATTGTCTCAATAAACTGATTTTTGCCGGAAAAGAAAAACGACCAATATACTGAAGCGTTGGGACTTGGGTTATGAGAAAAGAATTTTATGAAGCTAATTTGATTCAGGATCTCGCTATGGGAAGTGAGGCCGCTTTGCTACAGTTTTACCAGCTGTATGCAGATCGAATCTTTGATGTTTCCTTTCATTTGTTGAAGGATACGGGTTGGAGCGAAGATATTGTGCAGGAGGTGTTTGTTAAGCTGTGGACCAATCGTATGAGCATAAAACAGGATGTAGATCTTTGGCCATTTCTATATGTTTTGGCCAAAAGAGAGTGCTTTAACAAACTAAGGAGTATTAAGCGTTCACATGCTGCTTTTGAACTATTAGCATATCACATCGAAAGCCAATCCGAGACCGCTGATCGAATGGTCGAACGAAAAGAGCTGTCCGAAGAAATTGAGGGTTACCTTTCCCAGTTACCGGCTCAACAAAAACTTATATTTACCTTGAGCAGGGTAGATGGAGTTCCCTGTCAACAAATTGCTGAGGAACTGAACCTTTCTAAAAACACGGTAAAAAATCATCTTGCCAGAGCGTCGAAATCCCTGAAACAGGTCCGATCTGGAAGAAATCGGTTACTTTCCCTATTTTTTTATTTTTTTTAAAAAAAGAATATTTCATGTAGTCCTTTTTTGCTTTTGTGGTGTACTGTCTAAAATAAACTTAGAAAGTACGAACCAATTTGACCATGCAAGAAGAAAGACTACGCTATTTGCTGACCAATTATTTCCGAAATACAATCTCGCGGACTGAGTTAAAAGAGATGTTAGATCAATTGGATGATCTGGATGAATCCCAGTTTTTATCTCTCTTTGAGCGTATGGAGGAGGAGATCCCAGTTCGTTCAGAACTATTTGACAGGGATAGTGTGGCCGAGCAGCTTTCCCATCGTATTCAAGAAAATAAAGAAGAATCAGCAGACAGCGGAAGAAATAGAATAAACTATGTCAAGTGGGGTAGTTTAGCTGCTGCGGTTGTTCTTTTTTGTTTTTCGATCGTATACTTTGTAAAGCGCGAAACGGCGCCAGTAACACATCCCAAACAGGTTTTAATGAATGAGATCGCTCTCCCTGATGGGAATGCACCCATACTTACCCTGTCTACAGGTGAGCAATATTCGATTTCTGCCGATAATCCCGAGTCGTTGGACAAGGGTAATCTGACTATTGTTAGAGACAGCGATGGAACGTTGCTATATCAACTGAAACATGGTGAGCGTGGTTCTGAAAAACGGACATTTCATAGCCCCAAAGGGAGTGCTTTGACACTACAACTGATTGACGGGACAAAGGTACATTTGAATTCAGGATCCAGTTTAACTTACCCCGTACATTTTGAGACCGCCAATAGATTAGTTTTCTTAGATGGTGAGGCCTATTTTGATGTCGCCCATGATCCCGCGAAGCCCTTTATCGTAGAAACAAAGCAAACACGGATTAAAGTCCTGGGAACGCAGTTTAATGTGTCATCCGATTTAACCAAAACCAAAACTCTGACGACTTTGATCAAAGGTAAAGTAGAGGTCAGCTTGGGCAGCACGCATAAAATTCTAGCCCCGGGCATGCAAGCGGAGTCAGATCCACAACAACAGCAGATTGTGTTGAAGCAGGCTGATCTAAAAGAGATCTTGGCTTGGCGCGATGGCTTTTTCCGCTTTACAGAAGATGATATAGAAACAGTGCTTCAAAAAGTAAAAGAATGGTATGATATCAAGGAGATCACGATACAATCTACTTCAACAGATACATTTACTGCTATGATGAAAAGAACCAAGAAGCTTTCAGATTTACTCAAGCAGCTCGAAAAGACATCCAATTATAAATTTAAAATTCAGGATGGGAGGGTCCTTGTTATGTGAGAATACGAGATGAAGCTAAAAGTAATCGGAAGTGCTCGTAACACTCCCGATCGATGCTTAGCAATTAAATAGACCTAATTGAGTTATAAACCATTTAACACCAAACTTATACAAATGTATAAAAGGAATAGCAAAAGTTGCTTTTTTAAACAGAAATTCTTTGTAAAAGCATTTATCAGGATGAAAGTATGTATACTAATCCTCATCATCTCCATGGTGCATGTCCATGCAGCTAGCTTTGGTCAACAAGTAACCTTGGATATAAAAAATGGACATTTGGTGGATGTCCTGGATGAGATTCAAAAACAAACGGGGTACGAATTTTTGTACAATAATAAATTAATCGATAAACAGAAGCGGGTGACCATTAAAGCAAAAAATAGAAACTTTAAGGAGGTCCTGCAAGAGTTTTTGAGCGAAAGAAATCTCGCTTATGAGCTAAATCTGAATACGGTATTGATCGTTGCAAAACCAGCATCGTCTAACCAGGGACAAAGTGTCACGCGGGTACAGAAAAAAAAGATTGCTGGGGTCGTTTCAGATGCAAAGGGGAATGCATTGGAGAGCGTCACCGTTGCGGTTAAAGGGACAAGTGTAGCAACAAAGACCGATGCGCAGGGACGATATAGCTTGGAAGTAGAAGATCAACACAAGATTCTCTCATTTTCTTTGGTTGGGTATCAGCCTATCGAACAGCCTATCGGAAATTCAAATCAAGTAAACGTAACATTGGAAGCTGCGGTGAGTGATCTAGAGGAAGCTGTTGTTGTTGCTTACGGAAAACAGCGTAAAATCAGTGTAATCGGTGCTATTAGTAGTGTCTCACCACAACAGTTAAAAAGCCCCGTTGCGAAAATCAGTAGTTCATTGGCTGGACAAATGGCGGGAGTCGTTACTGTACAAGGCTCCGGTGAACCTGGATCGGCGACATCATTTTGGATACGGGGAGTCAGTAGTTTCGCTGGAAGTAACAGTCCATTGATCTTGGTCGATGGAATCGAACGTCCCATGGATTTAGTTGACCCTGAGGATGTGGAATCATTTTCCGTTTTAAAAGATGCGACAGCCACCGCTGTCTACGGGGTAAGAGGTGCCAATGGCATTGTGATCATCACCACGAAAAGAGGGAAGAAAAGTGCCAAACCAACCATCAATGCCCGCTTCGAACGTGGTATGCTGGAACCCATACGACTACCAAAACTGGCCAATGCTGCGCAATGGTTGGACTATTATCACGATCTTAATTATGAACAATCTGGTGTGGCACCACTATCGCCAGAGGAGATCAACAAGCATATAAATAAGTTAGATCCGGATGTATACCCTAATGTGGATTGGATGCAGGAAATATTTAAGAAAAGAACGTCCAATGGCAGGCTCAATATGAATGTAACTGGAGGTGGAGATTTTATCAAGTATTATGTGTCGGGTTCCTATATGAAAGAAAATGGGATTTTTCAACCTCGAAAGACATCCAACTATGATCCTTCTGTGAATTTCGACCGAATCAATTTCCGGTCAAATGTAGACATTAGGCTTTCACCTTCGACCGAAGTCAATTTAAATCTTTCCAATCAGTTTGAAACAAAGAATCGCTTGGGATTGGATCTAGGAACTATGTATGATGTTATTTTACATACAACACCAGTCGCAATTCCAACGCAATTTTCGAACGGCGTCTACACCATGAGCCCATATTATTTTCTGAACACAACAGGATATTCGAAAGATTTTTGGAATAATGCACAATCTTTAGTTGGTGTAACGCAAGATTTCTCTGAATTAATAACACCTGGGCTGAGAGCCAATGTCAAATTTTCCTGGGATGCGAAGAACTCTACGTCTTTGGACCGGCGGAAGAATCCAGTCACCTATTATGTGGATAAGAACAATGCACGGGATAGTGATGGAAACCTGATTTTGAAGGACAATGGAGCAGGAAGTGACTATTTTGAACTAAAAGATTGGCATTCTGGCGAACGGGCGATTAACTTTGAAAGTTCACTAATGTACGATCGGCTGTTCGCTGACAAACATCGCTTAGGAGGGTTGTTTTTATTTTCTATGCGTGAACGAACGAATAATTTTCCTGAGAAAAATTATATCGCTGCGCTCCCTTATCGAAATACGGGGATTGCTTCACGTCTGACTTATTCGTATCAGGACCGCTATTTTATTGAGGGAAACTTTGGTTATAATGGTTCGGAAAATTTTGCACCCAAGAAGCGTTTCGGTTTTTTTCCATCATTGGCGATGGGCTATGTGATGAGTAATGAGGCTTTCTTTAAATCATTATTACCAGTGATTAATTTTCTAAAAGTACGGGGATCCATAGGTAGGATTGGTAGTGATAAGATCGATGGCCGACGTCGGTTTGCCTATAATTCGGAGATGGAAGACCGCGGAGGATATATCTTTGGTATAGGTGGACAGAAATCATTGACAGGGATTGCTACTGGCTATCCTGGAAATCCGTTAGTGGCCTGGGAAAGTGCTTTGAAGCGCAATATTGGCGTGGAATTAACCATGTTCAATAAGTTGACGATCCAGGCGGATTATTTTGCAGAGAAGCGTGAAGGAATTTATATCCCACAGGAGAGTGTTCCTTCTATTGTCGGTGTTAATATAAAGCCTTTAGTGAATATTGGTAAAATGGAAAATAAAGGGATAGAAGGTTCTTTGGAATTTAACCATCATCAAGGAGATTTCGGCCTTCAGGTTCGGGGTAATATCACTTATAATCGCAACAAGAAAATCTTTGATGATAAACCTACGCCAGTATGGGCTTATCAATCAGATATAGGACAACGTTGGGGGCAGCAGCGTGGTCTAATCGCGATGGGTTTGTTTCAGTCGGAGGAGGAAATTGCACATAGTCCGGAGCAAAAATTTAGCCCTCCACGTCCAGGAGATTTGAAGTACCGGGATATCAACGGCGATGGGCAGATATCTGTTGAAGATATGGTCGCTATTGGTGATACCGATATGCCACAGTTGACGTATGGTTTTGGAACGAGTGTATCTTGGAGAGGATTCGATATTGCGGCATTTTTTCACGGTGTCGGGGATATTACCCGGATTATTGCGGGAGGACCATTGTACGGACAGACAGGCAATATCTGGAATTCGGGACAAATTTATGCAGATGTCGCGGATAACCGCTGGAGTGCTGATAATCCCAATCCAAATGCGCTCTACCCACGCCTGTCGCTTAACATTGCTAATAATTCCCAGGCATCAACATGGTGGCAGCGGGACATGAGTTTTATCCGCTTAAAGAATTTGGAGTTTGGCTATACATTGCCCAAACAATGGATTGAAAAATGGAAGTTATCCTCCCTGCGTCTGTATGCACAAGGAGTGAATGTCTTTACGTTCAGTAAATTCAAGTTATGGGATCCTGAACTGGAAACAGTGTCTGGAAGCAGTTACCCGCAAATGCGCGTATTTAATATTGGTCTAAGTGTGATATTTTAACTGAAAAAATGATGAAAAAATATATTTACCTCCTGTCTTGTCTTTTGGTGCCATTTTTCTTTGGGGCATGCAGCAAGTATTTAGATGTCGATCTGGCCAATCAAAAAACCCTCGATGAGACGTTTATGAAGCGTATTACAACCGAGAGATATCTAGCCCAGGTATATGGTTATCTACCCGTTGAGCATGATCTGTTTAATAGTGAGGGAGGGAATGTCCCGCTGAGTGATGAAGCGCTGTTCTCTTGGGTCGCTTGGGTGCCTTGGCTCAACTTCGCAAATGGAGGCTGGGGTGTTACCACAGATGAGTATGCGACTTGGGTACATAATTATCAAGGTATCAACCAGGCGACCGTTTTTATCAATAATATTGGTAAAAACGTGGAATTAGATGAATCAACCAAAAACATTATGAAGGCAGAAGCGAGATTCTTACGCGCATATTTTTATTACTTGCTGTTAAGACGCTATGGACCAGTATTTATTTGGGGTGATCGAACTGCTGATGATAAGATCGACGCCAAGTCAGTGGATCGAATGTCGTTGCAAGCCAATGTAGATTTTATTCTCTCCGAATTTGATAAGTCAACAGCGGTGTTGCCTCTGGAGATTACAGATCAGGCATGGTATGGCCGCTTGACAAAAGGTGCTGTCATGGCTGCAAAATCGGAACTGTTATTGTATATGGCACGTCCCTTATTCAATGGTGCAAAATTATATGTTGGAATGAAGAATAAAAGCGGAGAATTCTTGTTTCCTCAGACTACCGATCTCACTAAATGGGAGCTGGCGGCGAAAGCGGCCAAAGATGTGATTGATTTAAATCTGTATGCACTGTATCAAGACAATAAAGAGACAAATTCCTTTCGTCGAGCTATAAAGTCTTATATGGGTATTTATTTCGAGAAATGGAATTCAGAAATTATTTGGGGACGCTGGTCAGACGATGGCTTTAATTATAATGTCCGTACAGCCCCTCCCCGGGTAGTGACAACGGGTTGGGGTGGATATGCGCCATCATTGAAATTGGTAGATGGTTATCCCATGGCAAGTTCTGGACGATATCCGGTAACAGGGTATAGTGTCAATGGCCAGCCGATTATCGATGAAAAATCGGGGTATCAAGAAATGGGATTTACAGATAACTATGTCCACCCATTGGACAATTTTGGGAACTTCAAAGCTCATAACAGTTGTGTGGGACGTGATGCCCGCTTCTACGCCTCTATTTTGGCTAATGGAATGTACTGGATCAATACATTACATGGCATGAAGAAGGTTACTTTTTTTGATGGCGGAACATCGACCTATACCACAACGGGTGACTGTGTAAAATCCGGGTACCTTTGGCGAAGAATGAGTGACCCGACAAATGATATCGAGTCGGGAAACTGGGGGCAGTTTGCTTGGCCCTATTATCGCCTTGCAGAGATATACCTCAATTATGCGGAAGCATGTAATGAAAAACCAAACCGAGATGAAGCGGAAGCATTGCGCTATGTCAATCTCGTTCGTGAGCGTAGTGGTTTGAATAAAATGGAGGTCGCTTATCCTGAAGTATTAGGAAATAAGGAGTTGCTTCGTATACTGCTCCGCAAAGAACGGATGGTAGAAATGGCCTTTGAGGGGCATCGCTATCCGGATCTAAGAACTTGGATGATCGCAGAACAGGAAATGAACGAACCTTATTATACGCGTAATGTTGCTGCCACAACCTATGAAGCCTCATGGGAAAGGACGAAGGATGTTTTTCCTGGAAGAAGAGTTTTTCAGCCAAAGCATTATTTCTTTCCGATACATCAAAAGCAATTGAGCGAGATGGTCAACATTACACAGAACTATGGATGGTAGTGCAAATTTACTAATACTGAAGAAGATGAAAACTTGTATTTCCTATTGTGTCTTCCTATTGGCATTTGCCCTGATTCTTGGATGTCAGAAGGATGATCGAATGAATAATATGGTCGACGATACCATTTATTTCAAAGACTTTAAAGAAAATAAAATAACTGTATTTGATTGGGGAAAGTTTGATTACAATGTGACTGTTGTTAAAGCTGGAATTGGGCAGAAGGAAGCAAAGGTGAACTTGAAGATTGATGAAGCATATCTGACTGATTATAATGCTCGAGAAGGGACAAATTATAGACTGCTTCCTGCGGACTGCTATAAAATTGACAAAGTAACTTTGACTTTTGAGAAGAAAGATTATTTACATGATATAGCAATTGTGTTTGATAGTGAACGGATAAAATCATTACAGGGGAAGTATAGGGAAATGTATGTCCTTCCTTGCCGAATTGAAGCTGAGGGTGGCATATTGCATTCCTTGAAACCAGAGATGGTTACAACTTTGCTTATTCCCAATGTTAAAGACCCTTTTTTAGCATTCACTTCACCGGGTTTGCAACTTGAGCAGATTAAATTAACACCAACGGGATCGGAACAAATAAAGGGGCAGACCTCGGTTATAACAAATTATCCTAATCAATGGGATCTTGCATATGAAATTGAAATCGATCCACAGATTCTGGATACTTATAATGGAACAGTTTCTGATGATAAGAAACTGAAATTACTTCCGAAGACGGCATATCAATTGTCGGATATGCCCTATAAAGTCAATGCTAAGAAAAATAAGGCGACCTTTGATTTTACGATCATCAAAAAGGGGCTTGTTAGTGGAACCACAAATTTATTTGGAGAATATGCCTTGCCTTTACGGATCAAATCTGTTTCAAAAAATAGTATTAATCCAGAAGCGTCAACCATATTGATACCCGTTTCGTTCCAACCGCCAGATATCGCCCGTACAGGATGGAAGGTTATTCAGGCTTCATCCGAATGGATCGGCGGCGGTGAAAAAGAGAACATTCTGGACGGTAAAACGGAGACCTTTTGGCATAACGTATGGATGGGGGGAGAACCGCCATTACCACATTTCTTAATCATTGATTTGGGTAAAGAGCATGAAATGATGGCGATTGAGCTCGTCCGGCGGGCAAACAATGATCTGAAAACAGTATTATTTGAAGTCAGCGCCGATAATAAAACCTATATTCCGGTAGGTAAAGTTGACTTTGGTACAATTAATCCAAAACATACACTTATGACCAATATTCCGACGACGAAAGCACGTTATTTGAAATGTATCGTTACCGAGAGTAACCGTCCGCCTTCATCTGCTATCGCCGAAGTATATGTAAAAGGTCTGTAGTGATATATGGCATTTGTTTTATTATCTAGGGTAAATAAAAGCCACTCCATATTTGGAGTGGCTTTTTTATCTCTTAATATACTCTGTGGTGTGCTATTGTTCCGTGAGACACAAATTAGCTTATTTGTTTGAGACCAATAATTATAGACTTCTTTGTTCAATCTATTTGATAAGGCTTGAGTGCTACTGCATGTAGGTTGTAAAAACAAAAAATCCTGCTAATTTTGTTGCAGGATTTTTTGTTTTTTAGTAGCCCGTAGGGGAATCGAACCCCTGTTTCAAGAATGAAAATCTTGCGTCCTAACCCCTAGACGAACGGGCCATTTCCTTTGTGATGCTGCAAATATAGAAGCTTTTTCAATAAGCACAAAAAAAAAGTGCGCTTACACTGCTAATTCGCTGAAATTGAGAAAAATTATTTTTTTAAGCGACCTTATCCAATGGCATATGCAAGCATATATTCATTGAATTTTTCATAATGTACCTCAAAGGTCTGGTGGGTATGGTTGCTGTCCAGTTCGAGTTTCAAGACACCTTGTTTTTGGTATTCGAAGGGTTGTATGGTCATGTTGTTTAAGAATGAAACTCCTGAATTCCCCTGAAGTTTATAGATTGCCTCTTTGGCGCACCAGCAGGCATACAACTGCTCGTATCGTGTATCGTCCTGTGTAATAAAGGCAAGTTCAACGGGTTTGAGAAACTTATGCTGGATCCGTTCAACTTTCGTCTTGATGATTTCCATATCTATCCCTACTTCTCCTTCTGTACTTATCATTGCTGCGGCATAGTCAAAAGAGTGCGAAAGTGATATCTTCTGCGGGAAATTGGCAAGGTAAGGTTTACCGTTGGCATCGGAAGGGCAGTCAATATAGCGTGAAGTATTTAGTAAGGTCCGCAACAACACACGCGTAGCAAGCCAATGTAAGCGCCGCTTCCCCTTATTAAAAGAACCTAATTTGGCCTTCTCACGCTCATCCAACTGCAGTTTGGACAATAAATCATCATCCGATTCTTCAATCCGCCAAATGGCAAATTTGGTTTGGCTATCTATTTCACGTAAATACACTAGACTCATACCCAAATTTAAAAAACAAATCGCAAATTATCGCACACTCAATGCCGAGCGATTTGAAAAGTTGATTAGCATGTATGAAAAGAAGAGGACAAAATCAATTTGAGCGGATTGCTGAGATTAGCGTTAATAGCATTTGAAAAGCGGGCTGCCGCTCGTCTTTGAAATGATCAAATGAGGCTTATCCGAACCCGACAGAGCGAATTATCAATAAAAACGAGCACTTTAAATAAAAAATAGCGTAAAAATTTGTGTGAGAACCGTATTTTTGAATTTATATAGCATGGCCTGATGCTCTTGCTATCTTGATACACATGATTTTATCGGATAAAAGAATTCTTGAAGAGATTGAAAATGGCAGCATTGTCATTCAACCATTTGATCGTAAGTGCTTAGGAACAAATTCCTACGATGTGCATTTGGGTAAATATTTGGCAACTTACGCAGATCGCGTTTTGGATGCCAAAAAACATAATGAAATTAATCATTTTGAAATTCCAGAGGAGGGTTTTGTATTGGAACCTAATACCCTTTATTTAGGCGTCACCCAGGAATATACAGAAACGCACAAACATGTTCCTTTTTTGGAAGGAAAATCGAGTACTGGTCGTTTGGGAATTGACATCCATGCAACAGCTGGTAAAGGTGATGTGGGCTTTTGTAATACATGGACATTGGAGATATCTGTTGCACAACCCGTCAGAGTTTATGCTGGTATGCCAATCGGTCAATTGATTTATTTTGCTGTAGAAGGTGAGATAGAGACGTTTTACAATACAAAGGGTAATGCAAAATATAATGGCAAGACTATCCGTCCTGTCGAATCCATGATGTGGAAGAATAGTTTCTAAAATGAAAAACGTTGGATGGATTATTTTAGGGATGCTATTGATTGTCCTAGTCAGTGGGTTGCTCTATTACTTTGTCCATCCGATGTTTGGTGGAAGCTTTAAAGGTGCGCGATTGGAGCGGATGAAGCAATCGCCTAATTTCAGAAATGGTGTATTTCATAATCTTGAGGTGACACCTTCCTTGAAGAGTGATGTAAACGTCGTCGCTTTAATGTGGGATTTTCTTTTTAATAAAAAGCCAGGGCTGAAGCCATTGGGTGTATTACCAGCCATGAAATGTGATCTGAAAAATCTGCCATCTCAAGATATTCTGGTATGGTTTGGGCACTCATCCTATCTCCTGAAGATTGATGGTAAATTATTGCTTGTAGACCCTGTATTCAGCGAGAACGCTTCGCCCGTTCCGGGGAGTAACAAAGCATTTAAAGTTGCTGTGGATTATACAGTGGCAGACTTCCCCAAAATAGATTATCTATTTATTTCCCATGATCATTATGATCATCTTGATTATGAGACCATAATCAAACTGCATGAGAAGGTAGGTCAGGTCATCTGTGGCTTGGGAGTAGGCGCACATTTCGAATCCTGGGGTTATAGGCCAGAACAGATTGTCGAAGGCGATTGGTATGATCAGATAAATCTTTTGCCTGATTTTCAGGTAACTTTTACCCCCGCTAGACATTTTTCCGGACGCAGAGTCACTCGAAACAACACCCTTTGGACTTCCTTTGTGCTGAAGACTTCAAAATATAATTTATTTTTAGGAGGTGATAGTGGCTATGGAAGACACTTTAAGACCATCGGTGAACGGTTTGGGCCATTCGACCTGGCTATTTTGGAGAACGGGCAGTACAATGATGCTTGGCATTATATTCACTCTTTACCCGAAGAATGGGGCCTTGAAACCAAAGATCTACAAGCTAAGGTCACGCTACCTGTTCACTCCTCAAAATTTGCATTGGCTATGCATGGATGGAAGGAGCCCATGGAGAAGTTTTATGAGACTGCTCAAAAGGAGCATAGTAAACTTATTACCCCAAAGATTGGAGAACTTGTCTATCTGAATAAACTGGATACCGTATATTCCCCTTGGTGGCGGGAGGTTAATTAAATTATTACTTGTTTTTTTCAGCAATCCACAACGACATATATTTTGTACTTTGTAGAGTATGATGCAGGAGTATCTGGCTAATAAAATTCTGCTGTCGATGTTTATCAAGCTGTACTTTAAGTAAAGATAGATTGGTCATGAAATCTGCTTGATATTTTCGTTTTTCATAACGCTCGTTGATAATACGAATGCCATTGGTCTGTGCTATTTTCCAGGCGACCTCATCGTTATAGAGTTCCACTGTTTTTTGACAGAATGTCTCAGGCTCATCTTCGATAAAGCCATCCCAGGCTAGGTTACCTCTCATAGCCTCAGCGCCAATGGATGTTGTGATGGAAGGAGTTCCTGTTTGCATAGCATCTATAAATTTGCCCTTTACACCAGCGCCAAATTGGATTGGAGCAACCAGTAGTCTGTAATTGGACATGGTGAGCTTTGCAGAATCTGCTCTTCCCTTGATATGAAAATTCTCTCGGGGGTTATGCAGCTGAAGTACTTTTTGGGTAGGATACGCTCCGTAAATATGTAATTCTACTTTCGGAAGCATTTTCCGAAGAATTGGCCAAATCGTTGTCTTTAGATATTGCACGGTATGCCAGTTGGGCTCATGGATGAAGTTGCCAATAAACAGCAGGTCTTTTCGCTCTTCGAATGGTTTCCATGCGTTAATATCGGTAGCAGTAATCTCATTTTCAAGAAAAGGGAGATAATATAGAATATCCGGTGAAATGCGGAAAACTTCTGTTAGAATTTTCATTTCGGACTCCGAGATGATTAATGATAAATCGCATCGTAGTATTGAAGCAATTTCTCTTTTTGCAGTGTCGGTAAATAATTCCTCAAAGGAAAAATCGTCTTTGTTTTTAATACAAGTTTGTCGCGCTTGTCTTAAGAAATGGAGATCCTCAGTGTCAAGTATCCGTAGAGCATCAGGACATTGCTGCGCCACCCGCCAACCATATTGTTCCTCCACCATAAAGCGGTCAAAGACAACAATGTCAGGTTGTAGCGCTGCAATAAATCCATCAAAACTGTCACTGTTCAATACAATGGATTGTTCATCGACACCTAGCGGTTTTAATGCTGCACTATAGGGAGACTTCGCCGCCGCGGAAGCAAATGTAATTTGATAAGAACGATCCAGGAATGTCTCGATCAGTTGCATCATCCGAAAGCCGGCAGCTGATGATGTTGGCTCTGGCCATACCAGTCCGATAAACAAAACCCTTTTCTCTTTCATGGGCGAAAATTACAGATTAATGTCAAAAGAATTGATGAAAACTTAACAATTTATCATTTTCAAACGATTAGCTTTATTTCGTGTTTATAATACGGTTGGTTATTATACAATAAACGATAATATGGGCAAAACTATTGTTCAACGCATTCGACATTTTTCGCCAAAGTCCTATTGGAAGGAGCTAATAGCTGTTTTGGTCATTTTGTTAGCGTTTGTTTTTTTTAGAAATGAAAGAAAAGAGCTGGCCGCCATTATTCCCCAATTAAAGGCGGCAGATCTGACTTGGGTTTCGGTCGGCATTGGTATAACCCTGCTCTATGTCCTATTGCAAGGTCTGATGTATGTGCAGAGTTTCAAAGCCATTGGTCTTTCGATCAGTTTGAAAATGGCCATAGATCTATTCTTAAAAAGAAACCTGCTCAGTGTATTCCTCCCAGCAGGTGGTATTAGCTCACTCGCCTATACCACCACGCAGTTGCGAAAGAGGAATCTAAATACGACACAGATTCATCAGGCTGGTGCTCTCTATGGGTATGTGGGACTGCTAACCGTATTTCTGATCGGTGTACCCGTGATATTATATACCATTTGGGACAATAAAAATTTTGGGGATGCTTGGATTTCATTACTGATTTTGGGTGTGCTTTTGGCCGTTGTATTCTGGTTGGTATGGTCCTTTCGTACACATAAAGGGATCTATCGATGGGTGGAATTAAAATTTCCGGCAGTTGCCTCCAATATTGACGAGATATTTTCTGGAGAGGTGAAGATGAAATATCTCTTAGGGACGGTATTGGCTTCAATCGTCGTGGAGTGCTGTGGGATAGCACATGCTTTTGTCAGTATGTATGCTCTGGGCTTGGATCATTCCTTTGAGGCGGCAGCTATTGCCTATACGGTTTCAGTGGTTTTGATGATTGTATCCCCTTTTTTGCGCGGATTGGGGGCAGTGGAGTTAACTATGCTATATATCTTCAAAGCATACGGCTACGGTCAGGCCGAAGGTTTGGGCATAACCATTCTTTATCGGGTATTCGAATTCTGGCTGCCGCTATTGTTAGGATTGATTGCTTTTGCTTGGCGGGGTAGGCAGCTTTTAGCACGTGTAGGACCAGCCTTGCTGATTTTCTTTTTGGGTATGGTCAACATTGTTTCGGTACTGACGCCACCATTGGCAGATCGCATGAAGCTAGACCGATTTTATTTACCTCTCGAAGCTATCCATGCATCTAAGTTTATGGTATTTGTTTTAGGAGTAGGTTTGTTGGTTACCTCAGCCTATTTGATCAAAGGTTTTCGAGTGGCATTTTGGATAGCTGTTGTGTTCAGTGCGCTTTCTTTATTTGGACATGTGTTTAAAGCATTGGATTATGAAGAAGCATCAGTGGCCCTATTGACCCTGATCTTTTTGGGGATTAGTTACAAGCAGTATCGGATTAAAAGTAATATTCGTTGGGTAAGGATCGGATTCGTAACCTTTGCCGTCGGATTAATTGGGGTCTGTTTATTTGAAATATTAAGCTTTTACTTTATTGATAAACAGCATTTTGGTGTTGAGTTTACTTGGCGACAGTCCATTTATCATACCATAAGAAGTTTCCTGTTATTCGCTGATGATGATCTGATGCCACACACCAATTTTGGACAGGAATTCATGCGGATTACGCAAGTTTTGGGGATTTTTTGCTGGTTTCTACTCATCTATGCGCTGGCTCGCCCGCGCTTGATCAGCGACGAGGATTCGAGTAAGTCTGAACTAGAACGGGCACAACAGCTGTTGGACGAATTTGGACAGTCACCGATGGATTTTTTCAAATTGGGGAAGGACAAATATCTTTTTTTCTCTGAGATTTCTGAGGGTTTTACAGCTTATCGACTAGCAAATGAGTTTGCAATAGTATTGGATGAGCCGGTCTGCGAACAAGGAGATAAAGAAGAACTGGTTGAAGAGTTTGATCGGTATTGTTATGCAAATGGATTAAAGGCTATTTATTATCGGGTTGATGAAAATAGTCTGGTTCATTTCTCATCGCTTCGCAAACAGAAGATAACAATTGGTCAAGAAGCTGTTTTGGAATTAGAGACATTTACACTGGAAGGAAAAGACCGCAAATCACTGCGTAATGGACTTAATGCAATTCAGAAAAAAGGGTTTACCACAGCAGTATTGAAAGCTCCGCAGCAACTAGAGACCTTGGAAGAGCTTAAGGCTATTTCTGATGAATGGCTGAAGGAATTTGATAAAAAAGAAATGGTCTTTTCCCAGGGGATGTTCAATGCCGAAACGCTCGTCGAGCAGGATATTATTGTCCTTAAAAATGATAGTGACAAAATCGTGGCGTTCCTGAATATTATTCCTGATTATGCCAAGGATGAATGCACTTATGATATGATCCGAAAGTCAGTGGAAGCACCAGGCGGCAGTATGGATGCACTAATAGTTGAGATGATTAGCTACGCAAAAGCCCAAAATTATAGCTATTTGAATATGGGAATGGTTCCCATGACTGGGTTGGAAACAACAGATAGTCCAGCAGAAAAGATTATGAAATTTGCTTCCACACGGTTGGGAAACTTCAAACATTATCATAGTTTGCGCGATTTTAAAGAGAAGTATGCGACCTTTTGGGAAAACAAATATCTTATCTTTGATAATGATTTTGATCTGATACAGCTTCCTGTTGCATTAGTTAAGGTGATGAAACCTAATGATTAATATACTTTGGAGCCTTATTCAGCAAGCATTACTGATCCTATGAAGAAGTTGACCGTTTTATTTATCATTGGTTGCATGGCATTTCATGCAATCGCCCAACAACGTTTGATCGAAATGAAATATTGGAATAATAAGGCAGTATTACCTCTGGTGCTTTACTTGAGTGGAGATGGTGGATTCAATTCTTTTTCAAATAAGATATGTCAGTTGATTGCTGATGCGGGTTATGCTGTGGCTGCTATTGACTCCAAGAACTATTTTTGGAAGAAAAAGACCGCCAAGGATATCGCCGCGGATATTTCGAATACCCTCAAAAACCTTATTTTGGCAAGACAGAACCAGCAGCTTTTTATTGTGGGGTATTCTTTTGGAGCAGATGCAGTGCCTTTTATCATAAACCGTATTGATCCCTTAGTAAAGAAAAATGTGAGAAGCATTGTACTTTTGGAGCCTTCGGTCTCGACAGATTTGGAGATTCATATCGCCGATATCTTGGGGCGGAGTAGTACCAAACGTAGTCTCGACGTTGTTGCCGAGATTAATCGGATAGAAGGGGTTAAAACGAGCATTGTTTTGGGAGATGATGAGGCCGAATTTCCGGTAGAGAAGATTCGATTGAAAAACTTTAACAGGAAATATCTTTCAGGCGGACACCATTTTAGTGGCAATGCAGATAAAGTGGTTAAGACAACCCTGTCTCTTTTTTAGAATTTCTTATCCTAGATCAAATAAATTGATAAAAAGACCCACTATTTTTGAATTAGTTTTTAAATAGAGAAGACACATGGAATTAGGAATAGGAATGTTTGGTGACTCCAGGATAGATCCAGCTACAGGTCAGATCCAGGCTGCACAGGATAGAATGAAAGAAATTATTGAGGAAATCAAACTAATGGATCAGGTTGGGTTGGATTTCTTTGGTATCGGCGAGCATCATAGAGAAGATTATGCTGTCGCTGCTCCCGAAATTATACTGGCGGCGGCTTCCACAGTGACCAAAAATATCAAGCTAGGTAGTGCTGTCTCGGTATTGAGCTCTGCTGACCCTGTCAAATTGTTTCAAGATTTTGCAACAGTCGATCTGTTGTCCGATGGTCGGGCAGAGCTTATGGCAGGTAGGGGCTCGTTTATTGAGTCATTTCCACTATTTGGATATGATTTGAAGGATTATGCAGATTTATTTGAGGAGAAACTGGAACTACTACTACGATTGAATAAACAGAATCCGGTAACTTGGCGTGGAAATTTTAGAGCTCCTTTGATCAATCAAGAAATTTTTCCACGACCAAAGAATGGATTTTTGCCAATCTGGGTTGCAGTGGGAGGAACCACTTCATCTGTTATCCGTGCCGGAAAATTGGGTTTACCTGTCATGTTCGCGATTATTGGGGGGATGTATGAAAGTTTTGACCATTTGTTTGAAATGTATCGCCAAGCTTATGAAGATAATGGACACGATATGTCAAAATTTCAAGTCGGTGTTCACATGCATGCCTTTTTTGGTGATAACAGTGCGCAGATTGCGGACTATTATTATCCGATCTACTCGGCACAGATGAATCGGATCGGAGCAAGTCGCGGATGGCCACCCTATCAAAAGACACAATATGACTTTGGCAGATCGTCTCGAGGGCATCTTATCGTTGGTGATGCAGAATATGCAGTTGACAAAATTTTGGAGATCCATGAGAAATTTGGATTGACCCGTTTCTCGGCACATATGGACGTTGGCGCACCCGGACATAAAGAAATGTTGCGGTCCATTGAGATCTATGGCGAAAAAATAGCACCTAAAATTAGGTCGGTAATTAATAAAGATAGTTAAAAGAGCACATTATCATTTTTTTTAAGCAGAGATATTGCCTACCTTTGTCAGTAGATTATTTTAGATAGTAGAATGCTTGGACTTAAGTTGTTGACAGATCCGCGATGGGCAAATATCGCTGAAGGAAATTTGGAGGAGATTCTGACAGATCATGCTTGGTGTGAACAGAAAGCCGCTTCAAATGCAATATCCTTGATCACAAACAACTCAGAGCATGAGGATTTGGTTCATGAATTGACAGCTATAGCCATTGAAGAAATGGAGCATTTCAAAATGGTTATTGATATCATCAAAGAACGAGGCTATACATTGGGGCGTGAGCGGAAAGACGACTATGTCGGTCAGCTGATGAAATTCTCCAAAAAAGATGGTAGCCGAAATATGGCTTTTATAGACAGATTACTATTTGCTGCGATGATCGAAGCGCGTAGTTGTGAACGGTTTAGAGTTTTATCACAAAATATTCAAGATAAGGATCTTGCTCAGTTTTATTACGATTTGATGGTGTCCGAAGCAAACCATTACACAACTTTCCTGAATTTTGCAAGGAAGTATTCCGTAGATGTGGATGTGGACAAACGTTGGAAGGAATGGTTGGATTTTGAGGGTAAACTGATCCAGTCTTACGGAAATAAAGAAGCCATACATGGCTAAAGGATAGCGAATCTACCTATTTTAAAACACATACATAACAGTTGTCCCGTTCTATTTTCTTTAGAACGGGATTTTTTGTCACTTAATTATTCTTATCTTTGTACCGTGATTGAAAAAAGTAAAATAATAGATATCAGGAGTTTGTCTTTGAGTCAGATCAAAGATCAACTGACCGCGTTGGGTGAGCAAGGCTTTCGTGCAAAGCAGATTTACGAGTGGCTATGGGAAAAATCCTGTGTAGATTTTGATCAAATGAGTAATTTGAGCAAGCCCCTACGCGAAAAGCTGAAAGAAAATTTTACGATTAATGCTGTCAAAGTTAAAGAGTCGCAAATCAGTTCAGACAAGACGATAAAAAGTAGCTTTAGGCTTTATGATGGTAATATCATAGAAGGTGTACTTATTCCCGCACCTGAACGTATGACAGCCTGTGTGAGCTCGCAGGTGGGCTGTAGTCTGACCTGTAAATTTTGCGCGACGGGTTACATGGATCGAAAACGTAATCTTAATGCAGATGAAATTTATGATCAAGTGGTGTTAATAAGTAAACAAGCTGAGGAAAATTACAATCAGCCGCTAACGAATATTGTCTATATGGGCATGGGTGAACCGCTGTTGAACTATGCCAATATGATGAAGTCTGTTGAGCGTATCACAGCTCCAGATGGTCTTAATATGGCTGCCAAGCGAATCACCGTATCTACTGCCGGTATTGCGAAAATGATCAAAAAATTGGGTGATGATCAGGTGCGTTTTAACCTGGCCCTTTCGTTACATGCAGCCAATGATAAAAAGCGGAATGAGATTATGCCGATCAATGAGCAGAATTCCTTAGCTGCATTGGCGGAAGCACTGAAATACTTTTATGCGAAGACGAAGAGCCCAATAACATTTGAGTATATTGTTTTCAATAATTTCAATGACGAATTGGAGGACGCAAAGGAACTTGCTCGATTCTGTAAGCATGTGCCTTGTAAAGTAAATTTGATTGAGTACAACCCAATTGCTCTTGCTGACTTCCTGAATGCGGAAGCTGATAAGATCGATGTATTTGCCAACTACCTCAAAAGCCAAGGAATCATTACCAATGTAAGAAGAAGCCGAGGAAAAGATATTGATGCCGCTTGTGGACAATTGGCAATAAAAGACAAGGATAAGGAGACTTCAGAGGCGTAGTTTACAAGATTGTTGGTATCTTTAACTGAGGGAGTTACCTGTATGCAATTTGATCTACGAAATATTCTGGGTGATTTTGTCGCCATATTCTTTCCCAAGGAATGTGCGTGCTGTGGTTGTGCGCTTAAATATCAGGAAAAATATATCTGTATTGCCTGTGATTTCCATTTGCCTTATACCAATTTTCATACTTACTCGGATAACGATACTGCCAGGCAGCTTTGGGGGAAAGTCCCTATCGAAGAGGCCTGTTCTTTTATGCTCCTACAAAAAGGGAGCCGTGTGGAGCGTTTAATTTACCAGGTTAAATACAATAACCAACCCTTTTTGGCTGAATATCTTGGTTATCAGTATGGCCTCAAACTGCTTGAATCAGAGCTATATCGGGGTTTATCAGCTATTGTTCCAATTCCTTTACATGCGAGTAAACACAGGAAAAGAGGATATAACCAATCGGCATATTTTGGACGGGGCCTGTCTCGAGCAATGAATATTCCTTTGCGGGAAGACGTTCTGAAACGCCAACGGGCGACAATGACGCAGACAGGTAAAGACCGTCTATCACGGTATGAAAATGTAGAAGATGTATTTGTCTGTAGACAGTTTTCACAACCGTTGGGAGAACATGTTTTACTTGTTGATGACGTTCTAACAACCGGCGCGACAATCGTTTCCGCAGCACTTATGCTACAGGAATCCCTAGGGTGTAAAGTGTCGGTAGCGACTTTGGCTCGTGCTCAATAGTTTCCTAAGACAGCTCACGATAAAGTAATGGTTGATCTGGCGCTAAGAAGCGAAGAAAGCCTATGTTTGCTTTAAGGAGATATCCTAGACCCTTCTATTGACATAATTCAATAGATAGGCAAACCCCGCCATACCAATACCTACAGAATCAGCAAATAAATCCCACCAATCACCACTACGGTAAGTAAAAATATAGAGTTGTAGTAATTCGGTTAATCCTGCAAATAAAACACCCAGAAAAGACACAATAAAAATTGGGAGCCAACGTGTTGGTTTTCCTCTAAATTGTTGTATAACACCATTATATAGGAGTGTGCAGAAAACGAAAAACATGCCTGCATGAACAAGTTTATCCATGCCTGGGTAGCTAGGAACTGCATCAAAATTATTTCCAGGTAGCGTACATAAAACAATAACTACGATGGCCCAAATAAAACACCATTTATAGTCCAATAGGATTTTAATCATGGGGATAAATATCCAAAAATTTCTTGACAGAAATGAAATTTAAATAATTTTAAAAAATTATTATACTGATAATCAGTTGATTATTATATTTATTTTGTTTTATATGGTACTATGTATTGCATGGTACCATAAAATACATATATCTTTGTATTGTTATGATAGCTGAAAATACACAAATCCAAATGAGGAAGGGGATACTTGAATATTGTATCCTATCCATAATTTCTCGAGGAGAAATTTATGCCTCCGATATTATCAGCGAACTGAAGAAAGCCCAATTGTTGGTTGTGGAAGGAACCTTATATCCGCTTTTAACACGTCTAAAAAATAATGGCTTGTTGAGTTATATATGGAAGGAATCGACTTCAGGTCCGCCTAGAAAATATTATGAAATTACCCAAGAAGGGCTCGATGTCCTTTCAAGATTGGATGTTACCTGGAATGAATTAGTGTTTGCTGTAAACACGTCATTGGTAGGTAGAAACAATGATTCAACTAAACCAGTTAAAGACAATAGCGATGAATAAGACAATAATTATCAATATAAATAGCATCGTCTTCCATATTGAGGAGGATGCCTATGAGGTACTGCGGTCGTACATGATTGATATACAGAAGCATTTTGGTCAATCGGAGGATAGCCGCGAGATTTTAGAGGATATTGAGAACCGTATTTCTGAGATGTTTACAGAGAAGATCCAGGCAGGAAGTAAAGAGGTCCTCAATATGGAAGATGTAAACGCTGTTATTGATCAGATGGGCAGGGTGAGTGATTTCGAATCGGAGGATCAGGACGACTATGCTTCTTTTCGCCGTGAGACAAATTCCGATGGTTTTAAAGTCGGCAAAAAGCTGATGCGTGATCCCGATGATCGCGTTTTCAGTGGTGTCTGTAGCGGTCTAGGTCATTTTTTTGGTATTGAGGCCAAATGGGTTAGACTACTTTTTGCATTGTTTGTCATCATCGGAGGATCGGGGCTGTTGGTCTATGTCATTCTTTGGATTGTAATGCCACCCGCTATGACCAGGGCGGATAAAATGGAGATGCGAGGCGAAGCACCGAATATCCAGAATTTTAAGCGCTCTTTTGATGAGGAAATGAGTGGTGTGCGGGATACGTTTTCACGCGGACTGGATCGGACAGGAGATGGGGTGACAAAACTATTGCAAATCATTGTAAAAGCAATTGGTGTCTTTTTTGTCATCCTTGTTGGGGCAACGCTCATTGGATTGATTATCGGATTAATATTCTTTGCATTAGCTATTGTGAATGTGATTCCTGATGTAATGGATGACTCTGGGCCATTCTATTTAATGGAACCTAACGATGTACCTTTTGCTTTGATAGCTGGCTTTTTGTCTATATTCGTTCCTCTTGCCGGATTATTTTACTTGCTTCTACGTGTTCTTTTTGAAAAGAAGCCAATGAATAATTATCTGACAACAACGCTCTTCCTAGTGTGGTTGGCATCTATAGGAGCGATTATCTACTATTCTACTTCGATAGCAAAAGAATTTAGAGAATCGAGTACTATTGTCGAAGAAAAGCCTTTGCAAAAACAATCCATGTATTTTTTAAGTGAAAATGATATTCGGGTAATCCGTTTAAAAAATGGCGTTAAAAGCGGTGTCGGCATAAAAAGCGATAATTTTTCGTCGTATCTGAAACGCGATATTCGGATCCGGATCGAACGCATTGATTCATTGCAGGCTCCATATGTACGCTATGAATATTCTGCCAAAGGAAACACTTATAAAATGGCTACAGACAGGGCTGCCAAAATCAATTATACCCTTAAACAAGATTCAACTGCCCTGATTTTTGATAATGCATTCCAGTTGAGTGAGGGTGAGCGTTACAGGGATCAAGAGGTAAATGTTACGTTGTTCTTGCCTGTAGGCACCAAGTTGGTGATCAATGATAACCTGGAGGATAAATTACGTGACATCTCATTTTATGATTGCCGTGACCGATACAATAAAGATTTAAGGGATGTAAGAGATGTCGAATTTGTAGTGACTTCGCTCGGCGTAAAATGTGCCTTGCCAGAAAAGGAATCTGAGGAAGAAGAAACTGATGATTCGGATAGCAATCATATTGTTATTGCTGATACATCCATTGTAATTCGTAGGGATACGATCATCAATGCGAAAAAAGACGGTGTGTCTGTTCAGATAAAGAAGAAATAAATCTTTAAAAGTTTTCCGCTCCAGTGGAGCGGAAAACAAATTATACAAGCCAATACCATTATGAAACCTGCATGAGCTTATTCAATCTGTAAAGTCAGATGAAAATTTGCCTCATAGGAGCTTCATTGCCTTAAAAAAATGATTATCCCAATGAAAAAGTGTTTTTACTTCTTACTGTTAAATTTGCTGATTGTCTCCTTTGTGCATGCGCAGGTGAAGGTTACGGGGAAAGTGCAATCCGCAGATAATGTGCCCCTACCTTTAGCAACTGCTTATCTGATGAAAATCAATTCTGCTGTTGTCTTAAAGGCTGTAGTCACCAATGAATCGGGAGAATACCAATTTACAGATGTGAGGCCGGGAAACTATCTAGTCGAGGCAAAGATGATCGGTTATGCTTCAAATCGAAGCGGTTCATTTGTTATCGATAAGTCCGATCATTCACTTTCGGTGATTCAGCTGAGTGCTGATAGCCGAAAATTGCAGGAAGTCACCGTGGAAGGGAAGCGCCCAATGGTCGAGAGTAAACCTGGCAAGTTGATTCTAAACGTAGAGAATTCTCCATTAGCAGCAGGCAATAATGCATTGGATATTGTCCAACGGGCACCTGGTGTGAGTCTCGACAACAATAATAATTTGCAGTTGATGGGGCAATCGGGAGTAGCGGTTACCATTGATGGACGACAGACTTACATGTCTGGTGAACAGTTGCTTAATTTTCTGAAAAGTACAGATGGCAATCAAATTAAATCTGTGGAGGTGATTACGACCAGAGCCGCAAAAGATGATGCCGAGGGAGCTGTGGGAACGATTAATATTGTCCTTAAAAAGAATCGGATGGAGGGGTTTAACGGAGCCTTTAATCTGACGGCGGGGCACGGTGAAAAATTCAGGGGAAATAGTTCCCTTTCATTGAATTACAAAAGGAATAATACCACGCTGTTTGGATCATATGCCTATTCTGATGAGAAATCTCATCGTAAGTTGTATATCGATCGTGTCATACAGAATGGTGGTCAGAAGAAATATTTCAATCAAAAATCAACATTGGATGAGGATGAGCGCAATCATTCTTACCGTTTCGGTGTTGAACAAAAGACATCTTCAAGAAACACATTGACCCTTCAATTCAATGGATCTAATAATACCGAATACAATGACAATAATAGTAAAACCAACATTGGTACAGCTGTATCTGTTTATGATACGATATTAAGCTCTTCCTCTTCTTTCAAAGAATTGTTTGACCGTTATTCGGCTAATTTCAATAACGAGTTTAAGATAGACTCTAATGGACGGAAACTGACTGTTGATCTAGACTGGAGTAAGTTTAGGAGCAATAAACGTGTTACTTATCTCAATCAATATGCAGATCTCGCTGGTAAACCAGTTGGTCCACAGGAAAATGAACGTAGTGGAATGCCAATTGGTATTGATATCTATGTTGCAAAATTCGATTATGAACATCCCTTATCAAAAAAGTCAAAGCTTGAGATGGGGGTTAAATATTCGAATGTAAAGTCTGACAATGACCTCCTTTTCGAAAAGCTACAAAAAGACGCCCAGCAGAAAGACTCTCTGTGGATAAATGATCCGACACGGACAAACCATTTTGTATACAAAGAGCAAATCGTTGCGGGCTATCTGGATTATAATACCAGTATCGGAAAGTGGAGCCTTAAGGCCGGTGTGAGGGGAGAATATACGATTTCGGACGGTAATTCTCTTACGACAAGTAAACGTGTGAAACGTGATTATTTTCAACTTTTCCCCAACGCTAATTTGACCTATTCGCTCAATGAAAACCATATACTCTCATTAGGTTACACCAGAAAAGTGACGCGTCCTAATTATCGACAATTGAATCCATTTGACTATTATATTGACAAGTTGACCTTTGAGCGCGGAAATCCTTATTTGAATCCTCAATTTTCCAATGAGTTCACATTAAACTATACACTATTGCAACGTTATAATGTGACACTGGGAGTTAATGATGTAAAAGATGCGATTGTAGAAAGTATGGGACAGGATTCGGTCAAAGGTGAAACCTGGGTCATTCGGGAGAATTTAGGGCGGAACCTGAATTCCTATTTAAACCTCAATATTCCTGTGACTGTGTCGAAGATCTGGAGTATGAACAATAACATCACTGGAATCTATTTTGATTTCGATGGTATGATTTCAGGTATTCCGGTCAAACGGAAATCATTTCTGCTTCAAGCGAATTCTATGCATAATCTAAAATTAAGTAAGAGCCTTACCACCAATGTTAATTTACGCTATTTCTCACCTTTTAAATACAGTGTATATGATCTAGAAGGGCGATGGGATATGGAAGTCGGTGCGACCAAAACATTTAAGGATCAACGAAGCTCATTAAAACTAGCTGTTAGTGATTTGTTCAATACAGGCAATCAGAATTTACTCACTACTTTTGGCGAATTTGATTCTAAGATCAGGCAGCGTCAAGATCGCAGGGTAGTACGATTGACCTACTCGTATAAATTTGGTAATCTTAAAAACAATTATCGTAAAAAGGATACGAGCAACGAAGAGAAAGACCGGGCTCAATAGAAAGCTTAATAAAATATGTGGTAACAAAAAAGAGGGCAGTTCAATTAAATGGACGCCCTCTTTTGGTTTATACTAACTACTAAAAAATATACTTTGTACTCAGGAAGTTGGACTCATTTTCGCTAACAATCTCATTTAAGAGTTTTTTGTTTTCCTCGGTAAATTTGGCTGCGACCAATGAACGGATGGAGAACGAGCGTAATGCATCTACCACAGATAATGTTCCCTCGGCGCTATCTTTTCTTCCTGTGAATGGGAAGGTATCTGGACCGCGCTGACATTGGCAATTGATATTGACACGGCTAACCTGATTAACCAATGGGTCGATTAAAGATGAGACTACCGCCGCGTTATTGCTGAAAATGCTCACCTGCTGTCCATGAGATGAACCGATGAGGTATTCGATAGGCTCTTCCAGATCATCAAAAGGCACAACAGGGATGACAGGTCCAAACTGTTCTTCTCTATAAAGCTTCATCTGTGAATTTACCGGATAGACAATAGCAGGATAGAAAAACGATTCGGCAACCTGACCGCCGTTCTCGTTCACTACTTTTGCACCATAAGCTTTCGCATCTTCGATACATTCAGTCAGATAAGCAGGTTTATTAACTTCTGGAAGTGGTGTTAAGGATACTCCTTTCTCCCATGGCATTCCATATTTAAGTTTGCTCACTTCGGCAGAGAGACGTTTTAAAAATTCCTGAGCTAAGCTGCGGTGTACATAGATTATCTTCAATGCTGTACAACGTTGTCCGTTGAAAGATAATGAACCCAATACAGTTTCGGAGACAGCTAGATTTAAATCCGCATCTTTTGTAATAATTGCTGCATTTTTGGCATCCAATCCTAAAATTGCACGCAATCTATTCACTTTTGGATGTAACTTTTTAAGTTCGTCAGCTACACGGCTTGAACCGATTAAGGTCAATACATTGATCTTGCCGGATTGCATCAAGCTAGGTACGATCTTGTTGCCTCGACCATAGATAGTATTAACTACACCTTTTGGAAAACTTGTTCTGAAGGCTTCTAATAAAGGGTAATGTAATAGCGTTCCGTGTTTAGGTGGTTTGAACAACATCGTGTTCCCCATGATCAATGCAGGGATCAATGTTGTAAAAGTTTCATTTAATGGGTAGTTGAATGGTCCCATACATAAGACAACACCTAAAGGAGATCTTCTGATCTGTGCAATGATACCCTGTTCAATTTGAAAACGTGATGAATCGCGGTCTATATCTTTTAGTGCATCGATTGTCGCATAGATATATTCTACTGTGCGGTCAAATTCCTTTACAGAGTCTGCATAAGACTTGCCGATTTCCCACATAATAAGCTTGACAACAATGTCCTTCTTGGCAATCATCTTTTGTGTGAAATTTTCAACACAGGTAATACGATCGGCAACACTCATTGTTGGCCATTCTCCACGTCCGTTGTCGTATGCTTTTACAGCGGCGTCAAGGGCTTCGATGGACTCTTTTTCTGTACAAACAGGAAAGCTGCCGATGCGCTTACGTTTCAAGCCATCCTTAGTCTTCACACAAATCGGTGAAAATACCTCGTTTACTTGACCCGTCCAAGAAATCATTTCTCCATTGGAAAGGAACTCTCTTTGATCGACCTGTTCGTCCAGTGTAAATTCTGCGGGAATGTCTTTCTCCTCGTAGAAGATACCTTCTAAGTTTAAGCTCATTGTTTTTAAAAAATGGTTTAGATTGATATTTGTAATGATATTGCTAATATAATATAAATTTTACAATATATGTTAATTTTTTATTAAAATTAGTTTAGGTACTAGTATTTTCATTACGATCCATGCAATCAAATAGGCAATCGAGCAAAAAGAGAAGATGATAAAATATCCTGCTTCCTCGCCTTTAAAGCCCATAAAGGTCATTTGCGTTTCCTTGGCATAATCGAATAACCATCCTGATGTTTTATTGATGATAAAAGCACCAACGCCACCCGCAAGTCCACCGATTCCAGTAACCGTTGCAATGGAGCGTTTTGGGAATGCATCTCCGATTGTCGAAAAAATATTAGCGGACCATGATTGGTGCGCTGCGCCTGCAAAACCGATCAAGATTACAGGTATCCAGTAGGATATATGTCCCAAGGGTTGGGCCAGGAGAACCACTAATGGAACAAAAGCGAATAAAAGCATGGCTTTCATACGACCTTCATAGGCATTCATACCTTTCTTCTCAACGAAATAGGTCGGTAACCAGCCGCCATAAATGGAAAGCATTGTAATTGAATAGAGCACGAATATAGCCAGCTGTCCTTCAGTATCGGACGATTTTATATCGTATACAGCGGAGAGGTAGGCTGGCATCCAAAATAGGAAAAACCACCAAACACCGTCTGTCATAAATTTTCCGAAGACAAAGGCCCAAGTTTGTTTGTATTTAAGGCATTCAGAAATTGTTGTTCTTGGAACTTTTGTATTCCCCTGTAGTTCCGGCTGCTGCTCGTGATCATCCTGATTGATATAGGCTAATTCTGCAGCATTTACTTTCGGATTTTCATCTGGTTTTTTATAAAGAAAGATCCAGAAACCCATCCAAACGAATCCTAGGGCACCAATAATGATGAATGACATTTCCCAGCCCCAATGTGCGGCGATAACAGGGATGGTCAAAGGTGCAGCCAGGGCACCTATTGTTGCACCTGAGTTGAAGATACTTGTCGACAGCGCTCGATCTTTCTTTGGGAAGTACTCGGCGGTAGCTTTGATTGCCGCAGGAAAGTTCCCGGCCTCTCCAACGGCGAGGATAAAGCGGGCAAAGATAAATAAGTTGACACTGACGCTAATGACAAGACCCGCATTGTTAACATGAGAAATCGCTTCTTTTGCGCCTTCAAAGCCTACAAACCATTCACCAGCGACAATGCCGGAAGTCGCGATGCCACAAAAAGCGTGCAATATGGCGCCAATAGACCAAATTCCAATAGCCCATAAAAATCCTTTTTTTGTATCCATCCAGTCTACAAACCGACCTGCAAAAAGCATACTGATGGCGTAAAAAATCGAAAATAAAGCTGTAATATTACCGTAGTCTGTATTTGTCCAATGGAATTCGGGGCTAATAAAATCTTTCCAGGTCAAAGAGAGTACCTGACGGTCTAAATAATTGATCGTAGTAGCAAAAAATAGTAGGGAGCAGATTACCCAACGGTAATTTCCCTTTTTCTCCGTATTCATCATAATAGGTTTATAAAGTTTGTTTTTTTAAGTTTATCGTGCTTTCGACACGAACTCGAGTGCCAGCTTTGTGTTTTCAGCTAATTGATCAGTATTTTTTGGATCGATTAGTTTGCTGCCCATACCAACAGCACATACTCCTGACTTGAACCATGCTTTTAAATTTTCCATTTCGATTTCTACACCCCCCGTAGGCATAAATTTTTGACCCTTAAAGAGATCGCGTATAGATGACATAAAGGCTGGCCCCAAGATATTTGCCGGAAACAATTTGATGAGTGCGGCTTTTTGCTGTTGAGCAGTATAAATCTCAGTCGGTGTCATACAACCCGGAATCCAAAGTTTATCTTGTTCATGTACGAGTGCTCCAACAGCAGGATTGACCAGTGGTGCAACGATAAAATCTGCACCGATTTGGAGAAATTGTGTTGCGTCTTCGACGGATTTAATGGTACCTATACCCAGATAAAGATCTGGCATCTCAAGGTCTCTCACGGCGAGCAAGCTTTCGAATACACTTAGTGCTTCAGGCCCACGGTTCGTAAATTCAAAAACACGTATGCCTGCTTGATATAAAGTGCGGAGAATATCAATGCTCTCTTCTTTATCATGATGGAAGAACAAAGGGAGCATCCCCTGTTCAATAATCTTTTCTAATACTTTCTCTTTCAAACTCATGCTATCATTCTATTTTTTATATCTTCAACAGTACTTGTTGTGGCATCGCTGGGAATAAACAGTTTGTCAAATGCAGCGAGTGTTGCAAACTCCAGGGTCTCCGTTGGCGAAAGGTTGGAATACAAGCCATAGATCAGGCCCGCCATAAAACAGTCTCCACTACCTACTTTATCCAAAATCTCTGCCGAGCGGAATTCCGATGATTCAATTAAATTACCCTGATTAAATAGGGTGGTATAATATTTTATTCCTTTGGATTCATAGTCGAATCGGAAGGTATTGGCAACATATTGACACAGCGGGTTGTTCGCTATGATCTCCTTGCTTGTTTGCTCTGCTTGCCGTAATAATTCCTCTTCTTCGTATCCCGCTGACTGTGTGATGAACTTACTGTCGAGCTGCGTGCCAAGCATTTGATGTGCAGCCCAGATGTTGCCCATAATTAGATTACAGTGTTTTGCGATCTCTGGCATAATGTCTTTGGGATCCTTACCATATTTCCAGAGCTTTGAACGATAATTAAGATCTAAAGACACAAAAATCCCTTTTTCTTGCGCCACATTAACAGCTTCAAGGCAGAGGTCGGCAATGTCTGCACTGATCGCAGGACAGATCGCAGAGAAATGGAACCATTGAACATCCGAAAATGCCTGATCCCAGTCTATACTGCCTACTTTTAGGCTAGCAAATGAGGAGTTGGCCCGGTCATAGATTACACCTGCGTTTTTCAGGTCTTTTCCTTTAGGTAGGTAATAAATTCCTAGCCTATCTCCTGTCCATTGCATGGGAGAGGTGTCTATATTTTTTCGTTTTAAATAGAGATCAATTGCTTCACAGATTGCATTTTGAGGAATGGCTGATAGATAAGACGATGGCACTCCCCAAAGTGCCAATGCCGTAGCCACATTTAATTCTGCTCCTCCGATATAAAAAGGTAGTTGATGCTGTTCAATCCAATCCTGCTCGATGTCTGGACAGATCCGCAGTAACAATTCGCCGAAACTTAATACTTTACCTTGCATTTTCATTAAAAATCAAAATATTCTTTTGCATTATTATAGCTGATATCCTGTACAATTTTTCCCACCCACTGGGTATCATTCGGGATCTCACCATTTTCGATATCCTGTCCGAAGATGTTACAGAGTAATCGCCTAAAATATTCATGCCGTGGAAAGGAAAGGAAGCTTCTAGAATCAGTCAACATACCAACAAATCGACTTAACAGGCCCATATTTGATAAGGTATTGATCTGTTTTGTCATGCCATCTTTTTGATCCAAAAACCACCAAGCTGAACCAAACTGTATTTTCCCTTTTACAGAACCATCATTGAAATTCCCGATCATTGTCGCAAAGAGTTCATTGTCTGCCGGATTCAGATTATATAAGATTGTCTTGGTCAGTTTATTCTCATTATCTAATTTATTCAAAAATTTTGACAAAGCGCGTCCCTGACTGAAATCACCGATTGAGTCCCAGCCCGTATCTGGGCCGATCAAACGGTGCATGCGGGCATTGTTGTTGCGCAGTGGGCCAATATGATACTGTTGTACCCAGCCCTTTTCATAATCCCATTCGGCAAAATAGATCAACATGGCCGATTTGAATTTTAGATTCTCGATAGGACTAATTTCTTTTTTACTTCTGATCTTATCGAATATATCCTTAATCTCCTGTTCCGTATAATCCTCCGCATAAATTTGCTCTAACCCGTGGTCAGAAACCTTACAACCATTGGCAGCGAAGAAATCATGTCTCGATTTCAATGCATTCAGGTAGTCTTGCAAATCACTGATTTGCCGATTGCTTACTCTTTCAAGTTCGTCAATATACTGATTGAGCGCTACGATGTTGTCCGTATTCATGGCTTTATCTGGACGGAATGCCGGAAGCATTTTGAAAGATTCCTTTTCTTGGGCAAACTGTTGATGATATTGGAGACTATCGATCGGGTCATCAGTTGTACAGACGACCTCTACATTCATCATCCGAAGCAGCCCGCGTACGGAATGACTGTCTTGTTGTAGTTTGGCTTGAGTGTCTGCATATATTTGGGATGCGGTTTTGGGAGAAAGCAAATCCGTTATACCAAAATAGCGTTGCAGCTCAAGATGGGTCCAATGGTGAAGCGGATTCCGTAATGTATAAGGAACAGTTTCGGCCCATTTGATGAATTTTTCTTCATCCGATGCATCTCCAGTAATATAGCGCTCATTGACCCCATTTGCCCGCATAGCCCGCCACTTGTAATGGTCTCCATGAAGCCAGGCTTGACTGATGTTGTCAAACTTGATATCGTTAGCTATTTGCTCTGGAATCAGGTGGTTATGGTAATCAATGATGGGTAGATTTTTTGAATAATTGTGGTACAGCTCTTCTGCTGTTTTGTTGTTTAATAAAAAATTATCGTCTAAAAAAGCTTTCATATATATAATTTATAAGCTTGTATTCCATTTTACTACAGTACCGTTTTTGCGATTACAAAGCATCATAACTTTCGCTGTTGAAGCGAAAGGAAAGAAAAATTGTAAAAGAGTTGAAAGTTTGGTCGTCCGCATTTCAAACTGTTTAATTGGTCAATGAAATTACCAATATTAAAGCCTTAGTTAAAGGAAATTGATTAAAATAAATGCGCAAACGTTATCGGGGATTGTATTTGGGATCCAATTATTTTAGATGTGCTTCCCGATTTATCTGAAATCAGGCAGAATGGTTATATTTGCTCATCAAATTTCTAAACATGGACATTCAATCGCTATATCAGATTTATAAACAGTATCCAAATATTACAACAGATACGCGTAAAATTGAGAAGGATAGTATATTCTTTGCACTGAAAGGCGCAAATTTTAACGGAAATACCTTTGCGGAACAGGCTCTTGAAATCGGAGCGAAGTATGTTGTCATTGATGAGGAAATTTATAAAAAAGGGGAACAGTATATCTTGGTTGAAGATGTGTTGACAACACTGCAAGGGCTGGCAAATCATCATCGGAAACGGCTAAATATTCCCGTTATCGGTGTAACAGGAACGAATGGAAAGACAACAACAAAGGAATTATTATATTCGGTTGTCTCTCAGAAATATAAGACATATGCCACAAAGGGGAACCTAAATAATCATATTGGTGTTCCTTTGACCTTGTTGGCCATTGATGCAACTGTGGAAGTTGCCATTATAGAAATGGGGGCAAATCATCTCGGAGAAATAGCCTTTTTATGCGCCATCGCTGAACCAACACATGGACTGATCTCCAATGTGGGTAAGGCACATCTGGAGGGATTTGGTTCTTTTGAAGGTGTTAAGAAAACTAAAGGGGAATTATACGATTGGCTTCAGGATCATCAAGGAACACTTTTTTTGCAGGGGGATAACCCACATCTTGGCGAAATGGCTGCAGCTCGTCAAATTGCTGAAATTGTGACTTATGGATTTTCTGAGAGTAATGATGTCATCGGTAAATTGATGAAAGCAAACCCGTTGTTGCAGATTTCCTGGAAGACAAAAGAAGATCCGCAGACCTATGTGATCGATACGCAACTTACAGGTTCATACAATACAGAAAACTTTTTAGCCGCTATTGCAGTGGGCCTACATTTCAATATCTCTCCACAGGAGATCAATTCGGGTATCGAAGGTTATACACCGACTAACAATCGCTCGCAGATCATGAAGACAGCTCAAAATACAGTGATCTGTGATTACTATAATGCCAATGCAACGAGTATGGCTGCTGCTCTGGATAATATTCGGATTATTGAGGCCGATAAGAAGGCGGTTATCTTGGGGGATATGTTTGAACTTGGAGCCGAATCTTTTGAAGAACATCGGAAAATCGTGGATAATGTAAAGAGTATGTTCGCTGATCGTAAGATCTTTGTCGGAAAGGCATTTTTTGAACATAGAAATGATGATGCCGAGTTTTATGAAACGACAATAGAAGCGAAGACTGCCTTGCAAGAAAAACCGATTATCGGAGCTACCGTATTATTAAAAGCTTCCCGTGGTATGGCTTTTGAAAATCTGATAGACATACTGTAGGTTCCTTTTATTTTTCTTAGGGTCAACCAGGTATCAAGGTTGGACTTTATCCGACCTATCAGCGCAACGTTTTCATGCTGAGCGCACTTGAAAAGGTGGACTTAATGCGGAGTTGATGTGGGCTCAAGGTGCTAAGTTAAATCTAAAAGCGGCTTAAGTTTTGTCATGTGAGGATTAAATATTGACGAAAATGAGCAAAATAGTCCTTCGGGGAAATGTAGCTCATTTGGAAAAATGTACCTTTGTATCGTATAATGGACAAAAGACGTTTTTTTTTAGAAATAGCCTACTTTGGGCAATCATATCATGGCTGGCAGGTTCAAAACAATGCGATTTCTGTACAGGAAGTACTGAATGGTGCTTTGGAGACCCTGTTACGGGAGCCTATCGAGACTATTGGAGCAGGAAGAACAGATACCGGTGTACATGCAAAGCAATTGTATGCTCATTTTGATGCAGCTCCTGTAGGGATATTAGCCAAACCAGAGCGTTTTATTCATTCACTTAATGCCCTATTACCTTTTGATGTTGCGGTTAAAAGATTGATTGAAGTTGCCGATGATGCACATGCCCGATTCGATGCGACGCATAGATCTTATGAGTACCACCTTCATTTCCATAAGGATCCATTTATCTATCCCTATTCTTGTTTCATGCGCGACCGTCCTGATGTCGATAAAATGAACGAAGCTGCCCGGTTTTTGTTGGGTAGGCAAGATTTTGAATGTTTTAGCAAGTCTCATACGCAAGTCTTTACAAATATTTGTGATATTCGTAGAGCAGAATGGTTATGGCATAACGAGCATGATCTCGTTTTTCATATTACCGCTGATCGTTTTTTGCGCAATATGGTTCGTGCAATTGTAGGAACTTCGTTGGAGATCGGACTGAAGGGTAAACCAACGTCCTTTATGCAAGAAGTGATCAAGAGCAAAAGTCGTGGCAAGGCAGGTGTTTCTGTCCCTGCGCATGGATTGTATTTAACAGAAGTTGCATACCCTTATATATAAATATTAACGTGAGTCAAGATAAAATAACAGGTAAAACATACGATGTCAATTTGTTGCGGCGCATGAGTCGCTATATGCGACCCTATCATGTTGCATTTTGGATATCGGTCGTTTTAACCATACTATTGGCGGCTGTAGCTCCTGCCCTACCTATGCTCATCCAGCATACTTTGGACAATTATATCTTGAATTTTGACACTGGCGGATTGTCTTATATGCTGATTGCGATGCTGGCATTGGTCATCGTGCAGACCTTAATCCGTTATTATCATACCCTGATGACAAATACCCTGGGGCAGTCTGTTATCAAGGATATTCGCATCCAGGTCTTTAATCATATTGTGCAGTTACGTCTTAAGTATTTTGATCGGACAGCCTTAGGAAAGCTAATTACACGGACGATATCTGATCTGGAAACACTTTCCAATATCTTCTCTGAGGGATTGATTCAAATTATTGGTGATCTATTGCAATTGGCCGTGATATTGGGGGTCATGTTCTATTCGGATTGGAAATTGACACTGATCGTGCTTATTCCTATGCCTTTGATGGTCGCCGCAACCTATGTATTTAAAGAAGCGATGAAAGCCGCCTTTATAGATGTCAGGAAATGGGTGTCTAATTTAAATACGTTTTTGCAGGAACATATCACAGGAGTTGGGATTATCCAATATTTTGCACGCGAAAAGCAGGAGATGGATAAATTTAAGGAGATCAATGCACAGCATAGGAATGCTCATATCCGTACGAACTGGTACTTCTCTATCTTTTTCCCTGTTCTGGAAATCATCATGGCTATTTCACTTGGTCTGTTGGTCTGGTTTGGAGCAAAACAGATTATGGGTGACGTGATTTCACCGGGTGTGGTCGTTGCCTTTATCATGTATATCAACATGATTTTTCGGCCTATTCGTGAGCTTATCGATAAATTCAATACACTTCAAATGGGTATGGTTAGTGCTGAACGTATTTTTGAGGTTCTGGATACAGACGAGATGACGCCTAATTTGGGTACTTTGAAACCTGATCATATCAAAGGAGAAATTGCTTTTAAGCATGTTTGGTTTGCCTACAACGATGAGAATTGGGTGTTAAGAGATGTGAATTTTAGCGTACAACCTGGTGAAACATTGGCTTTAGTTGGAGCTACTGGAGCCGGAAAATCATCGACTATTAACATCCTAAGCCGATTTTACGAAGTAAATAAGGGTGAGATCTTACTAGATGGTGTAAATATTCGCGATTATGATCTTGATTATTTAAGAAATACCATTGCAACGGTATTACAAGATGTGTTTCTGTTCTCAGATACTGTCATCAATAATATTACATTAGGAGATCCTTCAATTTCGAGGGAACAGGTCATCGAGGCAGCGAAAGAAGTAGGAGCACATGATTTTATTATGCGACTTCCGGGTGGATACGATTATGATGTCAGGGAAAGGGGAGCTACACTGTCAGCAGGGCAGGCGCAATTAATTTCCTTTATTCGGGCATTGGTACATGATCCGAGAATTCTGGTCTTGGATGAAGCGACTTCTTCCGTTGATACTGAAACAGAGGAAATGATCCAGAGCGCAATTGACAATTTAATGCGGGGACGGACATCCATTGTCATTGCCCACCGCTTGTCCACCATTCAAAAGGCAGACAAGATCATCGTATTGGATAAAGGTGAAATTAAGGAAATCGGAACACATCAAGAGCTTTTGTCTTTTGATGGTTATTATAAAAAGCTATACGATCTACAGTTCCATTCCGCAGGAATTTAGTCGTTAAACGACACTCTCTTTGGGGATGGTTTCTTCGTCTTCAATATGTGTATTCGCTTTGATTTCTGATCCTCGACCTACGAGTACATTGGCTCCAATGGAGACATTTGGTCCAACGTTCACAAAGTCCTCAATGATGGTGTTGCTTTCAATGACCGCCGAACCCGAAATGATACAATGATTGCCAATCTGTACATCTGGGGCTATCGTTGCTCCGGGAAGAATGATACAACCTTCGCCGATTTCAGCTCTTTTTGAAACATAGGCGTTAGGGTGGATTAAGGATTGAAAATTCCATTCTGGATTTTCAGAGACAATTCTTTCGCGGAGCCCAGGGTTTTTAACGGCAACAAAGAAATTTTCTGCAGCATCTTTAACCTGATGATGGAGTTGGACCTCATAGTCAAATACATCCTCTATCAACAAAGATTTGTCAATAAGGCCACCGATTTCGATATCTAAATCCTCTGCAACATCTACCGCAGTTTTTGCATGTGCTGTTGCTCCATATATGTATAGCATGATCTTTTAAATTTGTGCAAAGATAGTGCTTTCTGAAAAGAACTCCATGAGGTAGCTCGGATCAATAGTGGAATAGTGAATCGGGACAGGTATTGGATTAGCACACAGTATAGTGGAGTTTCTGCTGTCGTAAGGAATGAGTCTGGAGTAAATACAAGTGACATAAAGATCATAGGACATGTTTTATCTACCAAAAGTTGCAACAAAATAGCCCTTTCGATTGTTCTGATTTCTAAATAGAAAGAAAGCTTATTATATTTGTTGATATACAAAAATTAAAATATGATTCAACGTATCCAAACTGTTTATTTATTAGTGGCAGGATTAGTTATATTCGGCTTGTTTTTATTCCCTTATGTAAATTACAGTGATTTAGTCGGTTTGGGAAAGAATGTGAAGGTGACGGGTGTTTATGGTGTTGCTGCTGGGCAGCCGGTGCATGAAGGTGGTTTTGGTTATATCCTACAAACCATCGTTACAGCCCTATTGGGATTGCTCCCGATCTTCACGATCTTCAAATTTAAACAGCGTAAGGTACAGCTTCTGCTGATATGGGTGGAGATTGTTGCGATTATCTTTTTCGCGATTTGGCTTTACTCTTCAGCAAGTACACATCTCACTACCGTTAATCAATTTTTGGGAGCAGGTAATATTGGGGTAGGTTTCTTTTTATTGCCGATATCAATTATTTTCTGTGCACTAGCATTAGGTGGAGTGCGACGGGATGAAAAATTGATTCGCTCAGCTGATCGTTTGCGCGCATAATTTTATTTAAATAGATTTTTAATATGGAAAGCCACGGTTAGCGTGGCTTTTTAAATAGTATAATATATGAAAGTATTTTTTCGTTGCGCTGCCACCCTGCTTTTTCTTTGCTTTGTAGGCGGTAGCATAAAGGCCCAGTCGGCAGATTCGTTGCTGGTGGTTGATGATATTCAGTTTGATGTAAAGGAATATCATGTTGATAAGACTACAAATGAGTTGATTATTAATTTGTTCGCAATATCCTATAGTAAAGATCCTCGGGAGTTTAAAATGAATACATTCTCCACACAGATTTTGGATCAGAAGAAACAGCCTCACTTTTTCTCTTCGATTCAGATGGGAAATGTCCAGATAAGATTTGAGGACAAACAGAACTATTTGCATTACTTGCTTGAGGAGGATAAACCTGTAGATATTCAGGTAATCGTGAAAGACTGGAAGAAGACAGATAAACCCAATAGTATTAAGCTTGTTTTTGAGAGTAGTGAGGAGGAAGGTAAATTTTTGGATGTCCCTATTTTGCTGAATAAATAGTTGATCGGAGCGGTTAAAGGTTAAAATAGAAAAAGCGCTGTAATCTTCATAGATCACAGCGCTTTTTTTAGTCTTTAGCAATTTGCCTCAACCTATCGGTTGTATCGGATTTGTTGTTTGTCCAGCATGCCCATCTGATCTTTCATCATTTTGATCTGGTCAGCCAACAATTTATTCTTGTCTGCTTTTTTTGCTTCTTGAAGTAGTTTTTCTGCTTCGCGCTTATTGCGTTTTGCCATGGCAACACCCGCTAAGCTCAATTTTGCCAATGCAATATTGTGGTCCATGTGGAGCCCAAGCGCCAGTGCTTTTTTGAAATATTTTTCCGATTGCATCGGAGCACGTTGAGATTCAATCAATCCAATCAACATATTGTAATAACCGTGTTGTTGTGGGATCAATTGTTTTTCATAATTCGTGATTTTCCTCAACCATTTTTCGGCGCTAGCCATATCTTGTTTGCGCATATACCATTGCGCGATGAGCATGTATTCATGAAAAAATACAGTGACAAAACCTAGGATAGTGATCAAGATGCCTAGAATTCCCCATCCCCAATTTCCAGTCCAAAATAAGGCAACTGTTCCAATCAGCAATGCACTGCAAATGATGATTCTAACGAGATTTGACATAAATCTTTGTTTAAAAAATATTTGTGTTCAATTTAATTCTGCAAATATCCGTTAATTTCGTCGTTTAAGCAACTCGTTCAAGTGGTTATTTTGTAAAATTATGTTTTTAACGTAGATGATGACTACCAAAGATCCCTTAGGGTAGCCGATCATGCTGCCGTTATAAATGCTTTGTGAACAGATGCAAGTGAAAAAATTTGTCATTACCTACAACTTTATCTAAGTTTGGTTTATGGAAAAGCTATATGATGATTCTTGGGCATCGGTGCTGAAACCTTTGTTCAGTCAGCCCTATATGAAACAATTGTCTGCCTTTGTGCAAGAGGAACGTCAGCGGACAAAGGTGTTTCCGCCTGCTGATCTGGTGATGAATGCTTTTAAGCTTACACCGATCCAAGATGTTAAGGTCGTTATTCTGGGACAGGATCCGTATCATAACGATGGTCAGGCACATGGTTTGTCTTTTTCTGTGCCAGAAGGGATTGCTTTACCTCCCTCGCTAAAAAATATTTTTAAGGAATTACAAGACGATATTGAAGGATTTGTAGAACCTCGCTCTGGAGATCTGACGTCCTGGGCCAAACAGGGGGTATTATTACTCAATGCAACGTTGACTGTGCAGGCACATTTAGCCGGATCACATCAAAAAAGGGGTTGGGAAGTTTTTACTGATAGTATCATACATGCTATTTCGGAACAGTGTGAGCATGTGGTTTTTCTGCTTTGGGGGAGCTATGCGCAGAAGAAGAGTGTATTAATTGATGCCCGGAGACATCTTATTTTGACATCGGTGCATCCGTCACCACTTTCTGTGTATAGGGGTTTTTTTGGGAGCAAACACTTTTCAAAGGCAAATAAATATTTGGTGGAACATGGTAAGGCTCCGATTGACTGGCGCTTGTCTTAGGGCTGTTATTATTTTTTAGAAAACATCATCCATGTTTCGTTGATACGTATTGTGGCGTGAACTTGAGTGAGTAAGACTATGAGCCTTTGGTGCCCGGATGATGTTTTCATAAATATTTTTTTAGTATTCCAATGGAATGATCGGTTCCTTTTTACTGGTAGACATGATCATCATTGTCTGGAATGTTTTTACAAATGGAATCTTGGCAATCTTCTCCATGATAACGCCTTCATAGGCCTTTATATCTTTCACATAGACTTTGAGGATAAAGTCGCAATTTCCGGTGACGTGATGACATTCGGTGACCTCAGGGATCATTTTTACGGCAGCAACAAATTCGGGAATTGCATTGTGTGTATGGAAGTCCAATGAGATCTGTATAAAGGATTTGATACCAAGTCCTAGTTTTTCTTCGTCAACAAAAGCATGATAACTCTTGATGAAGCCCGAATTTTCAAGTTTTCTTACACGTTCCAACGTTGGTGCAGGAGAAAGCCCAATACTTGATGCTAATTGCAAATTGGTAATGCGGCCATTCTCTTGTAATAGCTTAAGAATTTTTAAATCTGTTTTGTCTGGTGCAAACGGCATATCTTAGAGTCTTAATAATCAATAGTATTTGTAAATATACAAAATTATATTTGGAAATTTAAAAATATACAAAATTATTGATGATTAATAGATTTTGACTATATGATTCAGTCTATATTATAAGTTTAATTGATTTAAAATCATTTGACTGTCATAATCGTTTGAAATGTGCGCATTTCAATGAAATGGAGTGATAAATGTCATTTTTTTATTAAAAATACCTGTTTGAGGGTACATAAAATGTATTTTATTGGCTTTGAAATTGTAACTTTGCAGTTCGATAGTTGCGGAGGCTAGACCCCTCCCGAATTAGTTAAACCGTGAGAGCGCAATATGAGTACTAAAGACGACGATTTATTAAAAGAGCTGGAGCTCGAAGAATATAAATACGGGTTCACGACAGATATCGAAATGGAAATTGCTGCCAAAGGCCTTACAGAGGATACGGTGCGTTTTATTTCGGCAAAAAAGAATGAACCTGAATGGTTATTGGAGTGGAGATTGAAAGCTTTTCGTCATTTTTTGACGTTAAAGATGCCTACTTGGCAAAATTTCAGAGCTCCAGAGATTGATTTTCAAGATCTATCTTATTATGCTGCCCCTAAAGCAAAACCACAAGTAAATTCCATGGATGAAGTTGATCCTGAGTTGATTGCTACTTTTGAAAAGTTGGGTATTCCTTTGGATGAGCAAAAGATTTTGGCAGGTGTGGTTGCTGTCGATGCTGTTTTTGATTCTGTATCGGTAAAAACAACTTTTCGCGAGAAACTGAAAGAACAAGGAGTAATCTTCTGTTCATTTGGTGAGGCTGTGCAAGAACATCCTGATCTCGTCAAGAAATACTTGGGAACAGTAGTTCCTCAAACAGATAATATCTACGCGGCATTAAACTCTGCTGTTTTTTCAGATGGATCATTTGTCTATGTTCCAAAAGGAGTGCGGTGTCCAATGGAGTTATCAACTTACTTCCGTATTAATGCGCAAAATACAGGTCAGTTCGAACGTACATTAATCGTTGCGGATGAAGGCGCTTATGTGTCCTATCTGGAAGGTTGTACTGCACCGATGCGTGATGAAAATCAACTGCATGCTGCTGTGGTGGAATTGATCGCTGAACGTGACGCGGAGATTAAATACTCTACTGTGCAGAACTGGTATCCTGGTGACAAAGATGGTAAAGGTGGTATTTTTAACTTTGTGACGAAACGTGGTATTTGTAGAGGGGATAACAGCAAGATTTCGTGGACTCAGGTAGAGACTGGATCTGCAATTACCTGGAAGTATCCGGGGGTAATTCTAAAAGGAGATAATTCAATCGGTGAATTTTATTCCGTTGCGATGACCCGTAACTACCAAGTTGCTGATACTGGTACAAAAATGATCCACTTAGGTAAAAACACGAAGTCTAAAATTGTTTCAAAAGGAATTTCTGCTGGAAAAAGCCATAATAGCTACAGAGGTTTGGTGAAAATCGGACCTAATGCAGATAACTCCCGAAACTTTACCCAATGTGATTCCTTATTGATCGGTGATAGATGTGGTGCACATACTTTCCCATATATCGAAAACCGGAATAAGACAGCAAAATTAGAGCACGAAGCAACTACGTCAAAAATTGGTGAGGATCAAGTGTTTTATTTGAACCAACGTGGTATAGACTCTGAAAAAGCGGTGGGATTAATTGTTAATGGTTATGCCAAAGAGGTGTTAAATCAGCTGCCAATGGAATTTGCTGTTGAGGCACAGAAATTATTGGCGATTTCTTTAGAAGGTTCAGTAGGATAGATAAAAAATAATTGAACAAGCTAGCTAATACTGGCCTATCGTTCAATACTCAATAAGAATAAAATGTTAAGCATTAAAAATTTACATGCGTCTGTAGAAGACAAACAAATATTAAAGGGATTAAACCTAGAAGTTAAAGCAGGGGAAGTCCACGCTATTATGGGACCTAATGGAGCTGGAAAAAGTACTTTAGGTAATGTATTGGCTGGACGTGAATCATACGAAGTGAGTGAAGGTTCTGCTTTATTGGATGGGGTGGATCTATTGGATCTTTCTCCAGAAGACCGTGCCCGTGAGGGTCTGTTCCTGGCATTCCAGTACCCTGTTGAAATCCCTGGTGTATCGAATATCAATTTCCTGAAAACAGCAGTGAATGATATCCGTGAATATAAAGGTTTGCCTCCGATGGAAGCGAAAGAGTTCTTACAAATGGTAAAAGACAAGCAAAAGCTGGTTGAATTTTCAGCCAACTTAGCTAACCGTTCGTTGAATGAAGGATTCTCTGGTGGTGAGAAAAAACGTAACGAGATTTTTCAATTGGCGATGTTGAATCCTAAATTGTCAATTTTGGATGAGACAGATTCAGGCTTGGATATCGATGCACTTCGCATTGTTGCAAATGGTGTGAACGAGTTGCGTTCTAAAGACAATGCTTTTATTGTCATCACACACTACCAACGTTTATTGGATTATATCATTCCAGATTTTGTTCACGTATTATACAATGGTCGTATCGTGAAATCAGGCCCTAAAGAATTAGCTTTAGAGCTGGAAGAAAAAGGATACGATTGGTTAAAAGAATATGATACACAAAACGCTTAATCTTTTACACCGGTAAAATAGGAGTGGAAGAGAATTTTGGCGATTTGATTAAAAAATAACATGAGTACATTAGTTTCAGAATCATTACTTCAACAAGTGTTGGGAGCTTTTAAAGAGCAAGGTGTTTCAGACGAACCTGCTTTCTTTACAGAGGCACGTCAACAAGCATTCGAACGTTTCGAAGCAGCAGGCTTTCCCACAGTTAAGAATGAAGAATGGAAATATACAAACATCCACAGTATTATCAATAAGCCCTATGCGCTTGATGTAGATGTGGATATCGAGGGCTTGGATTTTAGTGCGGGAGAGATCCCAAATTTGGATGCGTACCGTATTATTCTGGTTAATGGCCAGTATGTATTGGCAGTGAGCGATCTGGAAAAGGTAAAAGGACTTGTTGTTATTCCAATGGATGACGCTGTTGCTGAGCCTGCATTTCAAGCGCATTTTGCGAAGTACGCCGATAAATCTGATAATATCATGGTGGCGCTTAACACAGCTGCTTTTACCAATGGTGTATTCATCCATTTGAAAAAAGGTGTTGTACTTGATAAGCCTATACAGATTATTCACGTCGCTACAGGAACAGAAGATTTCTTTGCACAAACACGGAATTTGGTTGTTGTTGAAGCTAATGCTGAACTTGAATTGATCGAAAGCTTTATCACTGCAGATGGTGCCGCAAGCAATGTGCATAATAAAGTTTCAGAGATTGTCGTAAAAGAGAATGCTAAAGTTCAACATTACTATCTTCAAGTGGCTCAATCTGTAAGCCGTTACTTTAATCATACGGAAGTATACCAAGAGAAATACAGTCTTTACAATAACTACAACTGTAATTTCCCAGGTGCATCTTTTATCCGTAACAATATTAATGTGCGTCTGGATGCAGAAAATGTAGAAAGTCATTTGTACGGTATTAATCTGACCGCAGGAGATCAATTGGTCGATAATCACACTGTCGTAGATCATCTTAAACCACATTGTGAATCATACGAATGGTATAAAAATATCACACAAGATAAATCTACAGCTGTTTTTAACGGAAAAATCTTTGTTCGAGAGGATGCACAAAAAACCAATGCTTTCCAACAGAACAATAATATGTTGATGTCCGATAGTTCAGCGGTTTATACAAAGCCCCAACTGGAGATTTTTGCAGATGATGTGAAATGTTCACATGGATGTACGATCGGTCAGTTTGATAATGAAGCTTTGTTTTATTTGAGAGCACGTGGAATTGGTGAGGAGTCAGCACGTATTCTTCTCGTACATGCATTCGCATTTGACGTAACAACTCGTTTTTCAAATGAGGTTGTTCGGAGATATGTGGAAGAATTGGTGGAAGAAAGTTTAAGAACGAACTAAACAAAATCACACAAACTATAACATGATAAGGCGTTTACTAATTCGGTAAACGCCTTATTTTTTTATAAATATTCCTTTTTTTTGGCCTTTTTCTTTTACTTTTGTAGTGCTATGTACATGTCTTTATATACAACTTACGCTTATAAACCTTGGGTTTTATAGCTCATTTACGTTTTTAAAATCTTAATAGAACGCATCCGTTCGCGAAACGAATGGTTTGTTTCATACTGAGATATCAAAAAGTCATCTTTAACTGATTTGATATTCAGGAAAGAACTTCCTTCTATTTTTTTTCGCGGGTCTAGCATACGTAATAAACGTTTTATTTTAATGTGTTGGTCATTCTTGATCATACACCTGTTGTATTTTATATAAAATTTTATGGAAAAAAATAACTGGTTTCGTACCTATAGTTATATATGGACTGGGCAATTTATCTCTTTGCTGTCTAGTTCAGCTGTCAACTTTTCGATCATGATATGGTTGAGTTTGACGCATAAGTCTGCTGAAATATTGGCTTTTGCTGCTATCGCAGGATTATTACCGCAAGCGATCATCGGGCCATTTGCTGGTGTTTATATTGATCGATGGGATAGAAAGAAAGTCATGATCTTTGCAGATGGCTTTATCGCACTCTGTACATTAGGAATGACCTTTGTACTCAAGAGTGATGGTACCAATATGTTTCTGATTTATCTGTTAATGGCCTGTCGTTCGATCGGTTCAGCATTTCACTCGCCAGCCATGCAGGCAATTGCGCCACTTCTCGTTCCGGAAGACAAATTATTACGTGTTTCAGGTATTAATCAGATGCTACAGTCAGTAAGTAGTATTGCTGGTCCTGCATTGGGAACATTGGCTATTAGCTATTTTCCTATTTCGAGTGTCTTGTACCTGGATGTCATCGGTGCCGCAGTAGCTATTACATCTTTACTTTTTGTGACTATCCCACACCTGTCCCGTTCTGATGTGAAACCTTCTATTGCTGCTGTTTTGGATGATCTTAAACAGGGAATGCGTGCTATCTATCATAATAAAGGACTAAAAATGTTGTTCCTATATGCCATGGTGGCGACTTTCTGTATTATGCCTGTTGCCATTATGTTTCCCTTGCTGACAATTGGTCATTATAGCGGTGGCAAGTGGGAGATGAGTATTATTGAGATTATTTGGGGGATTGGTATGCTTGTTGGAGGCAGTTTCTTGGGACTTGCAAAAGTATCCCTATCAAAAGTAGTATTAGTGAACAGCATGCATATTGTATTGGGGATAACCTTTGCGCTATCGGGTTGGTTTCCCTCGACCTGGTTTATTCCATTTGTCATCATGACAGGTTTAGGTGGAGTCTCAATGTCTATCTTCTCGGCATCATTTATGACAATTATTCAAGAGCAAGTTCCAGTAGAAATGTTGGGGCGTGTTTTCTCGCTTTATTTTAGCATAGCCATTTTACCGAGTATGATAGGACTTCTTTTTACAGGCTTTATCGCAGACGCAATCGGAGTGGCAACAGCTTTTATTATTGCTGGTCTTATTGTTGTATTGGTCGGACTGCTGTCTTTTTTCAATGTATCAATTATGAGTTTAGGACACACGGAAAAGTAAGTTGAGCACAAATAAAAAACGCTTCCAAATTTTGGAAGCGTTTTTTATTTAGAGCGAAAGACGAGATTCGAACTCGCGACCCCAACCTTGGCAAGGTTGTGCTCTACCAACTGAGCTACTTTCGCGTTGATGCTACAAAAGTAAGGCATTTCTTCTTATTCTGCAAGAGAAAAAGTAAAAAATCTTAACTTAAATCAATTGCATCGACACAATTAATTCCATCTATAGCCGCCGAAATAATACCCCCTGCATAGCCAGCTCCCTCCCCGCAAGGGTAAAGTCCTTTGACCTGAGGATGTTGCAGGTTTTCTTTGTTTCGAGGTATACGTATGGGTGAAGATGTCCTCGATTCTACACCGACTAAAATTGCATCATTTGTATAATACCCTTTCATCTTCTTTCCAAATATTGGTAAGGCACCACGAAGGGCTTCATGCACAAAAGTCGGTAAAACCTCCCTCAAGTCTGCCGAAGATGTCCCAGGTTTGTACGAATTCTCCGGTAGGTCCATCGAGACCCGTCCCTCAACGAAGTCAACCATTCGTTGTGCGGGGGCAACAAGACTTCCTCCACCCACCTCGAAAGCTTTGCGTTCAATTTGCTTCTGAAAATCAAGTAAAGCAAAGGGATCATTTAGGGCATTAGGTACATCTTCGAGGTTGATCTGGATGACGGTGCCTGAATTGGCATGTGGATTATTACGTTTGGAAGGGGACCATCCGTTGACCACGATTTCATCATGGTCTGTTGCACAGGGAGCGATGACGCCACCGGGGCACATACAGAATGAGAATACACCGCGATCATTAACCTGTTCGACCAGACTATAATAGGCTGGAGGTAAATGCTCACTTCTGACTTGGCAATGGTATTGCGCCTGATCGATAATAGCCTGTGGGTGTTCTATGCGGACGCCTAAAGCAAAGGCTTTTGCTTCGACCAGCCAGTTGTTGCGATGAAACAGTTCAAAAATATCCCTTGCGGAGTGGCCAGTGGCCACGATAACATGATCAGCTTTGATTTCCTCCCCACTGGCTAATTTTACACCACGAACCTGACCAAAGGATTCCAAAATATTATCTACACGTTGGTCGAAAAGAAATTCACCGCCAAATTCGATCACACTTTCCCGCATCGCCTCAATAATATGAGGAAGCTTGTTTGTACCGATATGGGGGCGAGCATTCACTAAGATGTCTGTTGTCGCTCCATGAGATACAAAAAGTTTGAGAACTTTGTCTACATCCCCCCTTTTATTGGAGCGAGTATAGAGCTTCCCGTCTGAATAAGTTCCTGCACCACCTTCTCCAAAACAGTAGTTGGATTCAGGGTTTACAACACCTTCGCGATTCAGTTTCGCAAGATCACGTCTTCGGTCCTGTACTTTTTTTCCTCTTTCGATGACAATCGGTCTGAGCCCGCGTTCAATACAGCGAATTGCCGCGAATAAGCCAGCAGGGCCAGCACCAACGATAATGACCGGTTTGCCATCCTGGACAGACTTAAAGTGGTTTTCATAGATCTCCGGTAGCGGGAATTCGTCGATATAATAAATGACCCTTGCCCGATAGACCACCTGCTTACTGCGGGCATCGATAGAACGTTTACGGATTTTATAACCTTTGACCTGTTGTGGTTTCAGTCTTAGGGCTTTTACACCTTGTTGTAGAATATATTGCTCATCTTCGATTTTTTCGGGAAGGATAGCAATCTCAATTTCTTTTTGCATAAGATAAAGGGCTGGGTTTTTATCCCAAAACCGCGACAAAGTTACGGAATATTGGCTGTTTGCCGATTTGGAAATAAAAATATTCTTATCTTAGTAAGAGCTTGGTATATGCTTTGATAGTGTAACCGTATAATTTGAATAGTATTTAATTCTTTGAACAATGAAAATGAAAAGATTTTTAGTAGCCCTATGTGGTTTATTTGCATTAGTGTCATTAAACTCATGTGGTTACAATACGATGGTTTCTCAAGATGAGAACGTCAAAGGGAAATGGGCACAGGTTGAAAATGCGTACCAGCGCCGCGCTGATTTGGTGCCAAACTTGGTGAATACTGTCAAAGGTGCAGCAAAACACGAGGAGAGCACATTGACGGCAGTAGTTGAAGCGAGAGCTAAGGCAACATCTGTTACAATTAATGCAGATGACTTAACAGAAGAGAATATTGCGAAGTTCCAAAAAGTTCAAGATCAATTCAGTGGTTCTTTGAGCCGCCTATTGGCTTCGGTAGAGGCATACCCAGATTTGAAGGCAAATCAAAACTTCTTGGAATTACAGGCTCAATTGGAAGGTACGGAAAACCGTATCTCGACCGAACGCAGATCATATAACGAGGCTGTACAGCAATTTAATACGACTGTACGTAGCTTCCCAAATAATTTAATGGCTGGTATGTTTGGATTTAAAGCCAAAGGAACGTTTACTGCTGCTCCTGGCTCAGACAAAGCGCCCACCGTATCATTCTAATAATACCTTTGTTAGAAATACACGATATAATGGATGATGCGGCTTGCGTATGGGCCCTTCATCCATTTTTTATACAGAATGTTTTATAGGTAAGTGTTTGCCAGAAGGCCTAGTCAGATAGACGAACGCGCCAATGCGAACATAAATGAAGATATATTATGGCTTTAAATGCTGAGGAACAAGAAAGAGTCGTTCATGCCATAAATGTGGCTGAAAACGAGACATCGGGAGAAATCCGTGTTGTGATAGAAAATCATTGTCCCGATGAGGTTCACGATCGTGCAACGTACTATTTTTCCAAATTGGGCATGCATAAAACCGTGCTAAAAAATGGCGTGCTTATTTACATCGCATTGGAGGATCATAAATTTTCTATCATTGGTGATAAGGGTATCAATCAACGGGTGGAAAGCGACTTTTGGAATTGTACCAAAGATCTTATGGTCGAAGAATTCCGTATGGATAAAATTGTTGAAGGCCTCGTGAAGGGAATTGAACATGCGGGCAAACAATTAGCGAAATTCTTTCCTAGGGAACATGATGATATCAATGAACTTCCAAATGATATTGTTTTCGGTGATCGCTAGTCAATAAAAAATAAAACTTATGTCGAAATTATTTTCTCGGGTTCGGATTCCAGTGATGATGATGGTGCTGTGGGCACTGACTTTCATGACTGCAATAGGGCAGGATTTTCCAGAGACACCCAATAAACTGGTCACTGATTATACAAACACATTGACAGCCAGTCAAAAGCAGCAATTGGAGCAAAAGCTGTTGGCATTTGAAGATTCTACTTCCACACAGATTGCCGTTGTTGTGATGAACTCTACCGGAGGGTATGATATCTCAGATTATGCGGTTCGGCTGGCGAAGAAGTGGGGTGTCGGGAACAAAAAATACAGTAATGGTATTTTATTATTGGCGGCATTGGGCGACCGGGCTGTTACCATTCAAACTGGTTACGGGATTGAAGGAGCTGTTCCTGATGCGATAGCCTATCGTATTATTGAGAATGATATCAAGCCGGCATTTCGTCAGGGTGATTATTATGGTGGAGTTGACAAAGCTACGAATTCCCTGATTTCGTATGCAAAAGGAGAATATAAAGCTGATCCTAAACAGCCTAGTGGTGGTGGATCGGGATCAATTATATTTGTCATCATTGTAGTGATTTTTCTTGTTGTGATGTTTTCAAACCGAGGTGGAGGAGGAAAGGGCGGTGGCCGTGTGATGAATGGTCGTGGCTCGTCCGATATTTTCTGGTGGACATTGCTTAATGGTCTTGGTGGTGGCGGTCGAGGCGGTGACGGCGGATTCGGTGGTGGATCTGGAGGTGGATTCGGTGGATTTGGCGGCGGCGATTTCGGTGGCGGTGGTGCTTCGGGACGTTGGTAACAACTTTGCTAAATAATGTTAAATAGCATGTCAGTGCAAAGGAAATGTTTTACATTTATGGGAAGTATATAATTATGAAAAAGGGAATATTAATGGGTTTAAGCTTTTTACCAGCCTTATTGATGGCACAAGAAAGCTATACGGTAACAGGAAAAGTGAATGCAGCTTCTGACAAAGCCAAAGTATTTTTGCAGTATCCTAATAATGGTACACGTCAGTTGGATTCAGCAGCTGTCGTTAAAGGTGAGTTTAAATTCAATGGTCAGGTAGCTTCACCAACTAAAGGTGTAATGATTTATTCTCCTGAAGGACTTTCTTTCGGAGAACTAAGAGGTGCTCAAAAGCAACCTGAAACAGCACAATTGTATTTATCCAAAGGTGTGATCAAGGTTGATGCATCCAAAGGATTTAAAGATGCTTCGGTAACAGGTACAGCAATCAATGATGATTTTACCCAATACAAAACTTTTGTAAAACCTCATACAGATGCATACGAGGCATTAAATCAACAATATTTTGCAGCATCTGAAGCTCAAAAACAAGACCCAAAATTTATTGAGGGATTGCAAAAACAAGCTGGTGAGATTTCTGAAAAGATGGAGAAAGCTGACGCTGAATTTATCAATAAGAACCCAAAAAGCTGGTATACATTGGATCTGCTTGCGGAAAATGTAAGTGGCGAAAATGTGAATGAATATGTAGCTTCATTTGATAAACTGTCTCCGGAATTAAAAAATTCTGAAAAAGGAAAAGAACTGGCAGAACGTATTCAAAAATTGAAAGCTGTTGCCGTAGGTTCTGTAGCTCCGGATTTTACATTGCCTGATACGACCGGTAACAATGTTTCTTTATCTTCGTTGAGAGGAAAATATGTCTTGTTGGATTTCTGGGCAAGCTGGTGTGGTCCTTGTCGTCATGAAAACCCGAATGTTGTTGCGGCATTCAATAAGTTTAAAGATAAAGGATTTACAGTTTTTGGTGTTTCCTTGGACAATCCAGGTAAGAAAGATGCTTGGATGAAAGCGATCCATGATGATAATTTGCAGCAATGGCCGCATGTCTCCGATTTACAAGGTTGGAAATCTGCTCCTGTTAAATTATATGAGGTGCGTGGAATTCCGCAAAACTTCTTAATTGATCCTTCAGGCAAAATTGTCGCTTCAAATCTAAGAGGAGAAGCTTTGGAAGCTAAATTAGCAGAATTGTTGAAATAGTCTGATCTTACAGTCTAAGACTGCGCTATACAAAGACACTTATTTGAAATCTTTTATATATGAGAGATTTCAAATAAGTGTCTTTTTGTTAGGGGCTGTCCTACGTATCTTTTCTTTACCTTTGCTTAAGAAATTGACTTGGGTTTCCCTTTTAAGCTGTTGAGGATCGTATGAATGCTTTGGAAGGATCCGATCAAGCAAGAAACATGAAGGATAAATTTTTCGCGATTGTCGATTTATATCCGTCAAGCGATCGAATTTGGGTGATCTGTAGGGATGAAATCGAGCAAGAAATAATCTTGACCAGCGAGAATAACTACTCGGGTTTTCATAAGTAATCAAACCGGGTGTAGTAGTACACTCAGAAAATAATAAAATGAGAAAGAGACTGATTGTGGTGATGGCTTTGGCTATATGTGCTGTTGCCTGTAATTCGAAGAAAGAAAATGGCGTCCCGGTGGTTAATCTGGAAGCACTCAGTGCAATTCCTTTGGATCATTCCATCGACACACTGGCTAAAGGAACAGCGTTTATCGATGTGACATTACCCCCGAATGCACGGATAGATGAATTATCGCAACAGGAACTAGGCTTGTTGAAGGCTGCCGCCTATCGTTTCTATCATCATGTAACATTAACGGACAACCAGTATAAGGTTCATATCAAGGATCCAAAGTCCTTACATATTTCCGATCAAGTTGTCAAAGCCTATGAGCAGGCAATTCTAAATACCAATCATTTTGCCGATTCAATGGCTAAGGTTGGACAGACCATTCAATTACCTGTTGTCAATGAAGAGTATCTAAATAACTTGCTGAAATAGCCGTATCAAAAGAAGATAAAAAAAGGATATTGAGACAGGGGTATAGTATTGAGAACTCATAAAAAAACGGTGTATCCAAGCTTGTGGGACACACCGTTTTTTCTTTAGTTTTATTTGTATCTCCTACAGTTGGTTTTTTGATATTCAACTTTTAGAAGAAGTACTTCTACTTTTTGGGCAGCTTCGTTTTCTTATATCCCAATTTGGAAACCTGTCTTTTTATAGAGAAAGTATCTCAATGATACGAAGTAGATCCTCATTAAGTTTGACGTTATGTTTAATAGCGCTCTTAAAAGGAGTGAATCTAATTTCACTACAGATTAGTCCAGCCATTTCACCTCTACGGCCTGCAACAAGTGCTTCTACTGCAGCGACACCAAGTCTGCTTGCAAGTACACGGTCCATACATGTTGGGCTACCACCACGTTGGATGTGACCTAAAATAGAAAGCCTTACATCATAATGCGGGAAATTTTCTTTTATTTTTTCCGATACGATCATTCCACCTTCTTTGTCCCCTTCAGCAACGATAATAATACGCGAAGATTTGTTCTTACGGCTCTTATCCAATCTTTTCATGATTGCATCGTAATCCACTTCAAATTCCGGAACCAATACCGCTTCAGCTCCTGTACTTATACCAGAACGGATGGCGATCAAGCCAGAGTCACGTCCCATAACCTCAATAATAAAAACACGATCATGAGACTCAGCAGTATCACGGATCTTATCTACCGCCTGAATAACAGTGTTTATTGCTGTATCATAGCCAATGGTGAAATCAGTTCCTGCCAGATCATTGTCGATTGTACCTGGTAGACCGATAATTGGAAAGTCAAACTCGTCAATGAATTTTGAAGCACCTGTAAATGTTCCGTCACCACCGATGACGACCATAGCGTCAATTTCATGGCTACGTAAGTTATCATAAGCTTGTTTACGGCCTTCTATGGTCTTGAAAGCCTCACTGCGCGCAGTTTTTAGGATTGTGCCGCCACGTTGTATGATATTGGCCACAGATTTGGCATCCATGGGGAAAATTTCTCCATTTACCAAACCATCATAGCCCCTGCGTACACCAAATACCTCAAGATTGTTAAAGATACCCGCTCTCACTACCGCGCGAATACCGGCATTCATTCCTGGAGCATCTCCTCCAGATGTCAAAACAGCAATTTTTTTAATGTTACTCATACGTACTCAAACTTAGCTATTTTTGTGCTTATATACAATTATATTTCCGTTATAAAAAGTTCTGAATCGCTTAAAAGTGCTTAAATAATTGCCTTCTGCTGTGCAATTAATCTAATCGAGTAGCAAACTTCATGTAAACTTTACAATAGCCTTTTACATGTTAAATGAGCTATTCCCGGTTGTTATATCAGCAGGCTTATTTTTTAGCTTTAAAAGCGTCAATTCCGCTTTGTAAAAAAGCCTTGTATTGTTCAATATTTCTATTTGCACCAGATTGAGGTACTAATACTTTACCTGAGGCATCCACGATCACATATAAAGGTTGTGAATTGCTATTGAACGTCGATGCCTGAAAATCACTGTTTTTATTACCGATTGTTTTAATTTTCTTGCCACTATATTTGGAAACAAATTGTTCGTTTGCCGGTAATTCTGTTTTATCATCAACAAACAGTTCGGCCATAACAAATTCTTCTTTTAATAGTTTGGCAACACCGGGATCCGTCCATACATTTGCCTCCATCTCTCGGCAATTGACACAGTTCCATCCTGTAAAATCTATTAATACAGGTTTGTTCAGCTCTTTTGCAGTTTCCAAAGCTTGATCATAATCGTAGTATGGATCAAACCCTTTTGGGGTACCACGCTCATGGAAGATTTCAGCATATTTTTTTACTTTACCATCACTGTGAGCAGGTGCGCTTGCTACTCCAGCCGAAAGGTCGAAGTCCTGTGTCGCAGAAGGGGGTAAGAAAGCGGAGATAGATTTCAATGGTGCGCCCCATAGACCAGGGACCATATAGACAACAAAAGAGAACACAATGATTGCCAGTAAGGTTCTCGGTACAGAAAGGAATTTTAGTTCGCTGTCATGTGAAAACTTGATCTTTCCAATAAGATATAAGCCCATGAGACCGAATATAGCAATCCACAAGGATAGGAATACCTCACGATCTAACCAATTCCAGTGATAAGCTAGGTCTACATTGGACAAAAACTTTAAGGCCAAGGCAAGCTCTAAAAATCCAAGAACTACTTTTACCGAATTGAGCCATCCTCCCGATTTGGGCAATGACTTTAACATCGAAGGAAACATAGCGAATAGACCAAAAGGAATCGCTAATGCAATAGAAAACCCCAACATACCAATGGCTGGGCCTAAGCGCTCGCCTTTTGATGCGGCCTCAACAAGCAAGGTACCGATGATCGGACCTGTACAGGAAAAGGATACAAGCGAAAGGCTGAATGCCATAAAGAAAAGTCCAATAAGGCCCCCTTTATCTGATTTGGCATCCATTTTATTAACAAAAGAACTTGGTAATGTGATTTCGAAAGCACCAAAGAATGATGCCGCAAAAACAACGAGCAATAAAAAAAACAGGAAATTGAATACCCCATTGGTCGATAAGGCGTTAAGCGCATCCGAACCAAAAGCAATTGTGATAATCATTCCGAGCGCCACATAGATCACAATGATAAAAAGGCCATACAATAGCGCTTTGCTAATGCCGCTCGCGCGCGTACCAGATTGTTTGGTGAAGTAGCTCACTGTAAGTGGTAACATCGGGAATATACATGGCATTAAGAGTGCGGCAAAACCGCCAATTAATCCAGCGATAAAAATACTCCAAAGGGATTTCTTCCCAGTTTCGGAATTACCAGCGGGAATATTTGTTGCTGCCTTATCCAATTTGCTGCTATCTTGACTCAGGGTTGTATCCGGAGCGTCTGAAAAAGCCAGGTCGTCCGGCACAGCCTCCACAATGGGAGTTGTGTCAGGTGAAGATTCAAATTGAAGTCCTTCTGTACTCGTTAAACTATCTTGCTCAAAGGCAAAAGTCGTCGTCGTAAGAGAGAGGCTGAAAAAAGCAATTAAAAGTAGAATAAATGTGTTTTTTAACATGAGTATCTGTTTCTGATGTCAGCTTCAAAAATAAAAAAAGGCGATGAGAATCGCCTTATTATTTTATCCGTGTATGATCATTTTTACTATTTGATTGTCACAGCAAAAGCATATTCGTCAGGAGGAAGACATTGTGATGCATCACAAGCTTGCCATTCGACGGTACCTTTAACTGTTGCTGTACCTTTATTCAACTTTACTTTTTGTTGAAAGATCACTTCATTTGTAAAGTAACCAACGTCCATTTTAAACACCTCTTCGTGTTTTACTTTTGGTTTTGGCTCAGCAGTTTTACCAACTAATGCGTATTCAGCAGCTTTTGTAAAATTAAAAGAAGTTGGAATAGGTCCACCATCTTTTACATTTTGAGAATAAATGTGCCATCCGTTTTGGATTGTTCCTTTGACATAGACAACAGCTTCGTTGTTGTTCAGTTTCTTGCTGGCTACAGTCCATTTTACAGGTTTGTGAATTTGAGCGAAGGCTCCAGTAACTGCGAAAATTACTGCAGTTATTAACAATACTAATTTTTTCATTTTCCTAAATAATTATTGCAGTTCGTTATACACCTTTGATAACTAAAGTTGATAAAGGTTTAATTTATCCACGTTACAAATTTAGCATATTCTAAAATGGTTTATCTGTATTTAGTGTAAAGATTAGGATATAAGATGGCTTATCTCTTTGATGTTAAACTTCTGCAATTTGTTGTCAATAAGCACTTGTAGTTGACCATCAATTCCCACTGCCTTAATGATCCCAGTTTTTTTTTCGCCTGCAACTAAAAATGGGCGTTCCTGGTCTCTCCAAAATAGTGACTCATTATAGCGGTCCAATATAGGCTGCCAGGATTGGTTGAAGAGGTTGTTGTATTCCTTTTGGATACTTTCAAAAAGTTCGACGGCCAGATGCTTTATGACATAATCGGTTTTGTTTGTAAGAACAGCTAGGGAAGTAATTGTTGTCGCTGTGTCAAAATTGACTTGGTTAATATTAATGCCGATTCCGACAATAGACGCTTCAATTTTATTTCCCTTTAATTTATTTTCAATAAGGATGCCTACTATTTTTTTGTTGCCAACATAAATGTCATTGGGCCATTTTACGGTCACATCCTGCTCAGTCTTGCTTTTAAGCCAGTTGACTACAGCGATTGCAACTGTCGCTGAGAGCGCAAATTGTTGTACTATTGATAAGAAATACGGTTTTAAAAGAATTGATGTGGTCAGATTTTTCCCTGGTTCGCTGACCCAGGTACTTCCTCGTTGCCCTTTTCCCTGAAACTGTTCTCCTGCTAAAATGGCAGTGCCCTCTGCGAGTGGCTTGAAATTTGACAATAATTCTCTTAAATAATCGTTTGTAGAGGCAACTTTGTCAAGATATATTGTATTTTGACCGATGATAAGTCCCGAAATATTGTTATTTTGCAAACTGAAAGTATTAAATAAATATTAAGTCAAAACTATCATATTTTTTAATGAGTAAAAATAAAAGTTCAGAATTGTCGCAACGTCTATCAGAAATTATCGTTCATGGTATGCAGGAAAAGAAAGCAAACGAGATTGTTCGTTTGGATTTAAGAGATCTTCACAGTTCTGTTTCTGATTATTTTGTGATTTGCCATGCCGACTCCAACATTCAGGTTAACGCTATTGCCAAGAGTGTAGAGGAGGAAGTCTATAAGGCTTTTGGTCAAGAACCCCAATATAAAGAAGGACAATCAAATGGAGAGTGGTTGATTTTGGATTTTGTGGATGTGGTTGTACATATCTTTAAGACCGAAAAAAGAGCGCATTATGCAATCGAGGATTTGTGGGGAGATGCACAAGTTCAGCATTTCCAAAGCGCTTAATAACAGCCTCAATTCAATAATTTATACAGAAAATATAATTACGATATAATGAAAAAAATCCCAAGTAGTAAGGTAAGCCCGAAACCGCCAAAATTCAATTTTGTGTGGCTTATGATTGCCATGTTTTTAGGTTTTTTTGCCTTGCAATATGTTTTTGGAGAAAACCCGGCTAAGGAAATTAGCTATAGTGATTTTGAAACACGCATGTTAAAAACTGGCGCTGTTGAGCGTTTGGAAGCATATAAGAAAAATGATCTTGTCGAGGTAGAAGTCTATCTAAAAAAGGGCTGGAAAGATAATCCCAGTTTTAAAGACGTAACTAAGAGCAATGATCCAATCCCTAGTCTTGCTGGTCAAGAGGAAACAGGTCCGCAGTATATCTTTAAGGATGCCTCAGCAGAGGTTCTGGAGAAGAAATTAGCTGCATCGCAGGCTGAACTGGCTCCCGGAACACCGAAAGTACAATTAAAATATGCCGATCGTTCTAATCCTTGGGCGAGCTGGTTTGTGACATTTATGTTGCCGTTGTTAGTATTAGCAGCGATCTGGATCTTCTTGATGCGCCGTATGGGCGGTGGTGCTGGTGGTGGCGGTGGTGCGATATTTAATATCGGCAAATCCAAAGCACAGTTATTCGATAAAGAATCACAAATCAATATCACGTTTAATGATGTTGCAGGTTTAGAAGAAGCAAAACAAGAGGTGATGGAAATTGTGGATTTCTTGAAAAATCCGCGCAAGTATACGAATCTAGGGGGTAAAATTCCAAAAGGAGCATTGCTGGTAGGCCCTCCGGGAACAGGTAAGACTTTATTGGCAAAAGCTGTTGCCGGTGAAGCACAGGTGCCTTTCTTCTCCCTATCTGGTTCAGACTTCGTAGAGATGTTTGTCGGTGTGGGTGCTTCACGTGTCCGTGACTTGTTCAAACAAGCGAAAGAGAAAGCTCCATGTATTATTTTTATTGATGAGATTGATGCGATCGGTCGTGCCCGTGGTAAAAATTCTATGATGGGTGGTAACGACGAACGTGAAAATACATTGAACCAGTTATTGGTGGAAATGGATGGTTTCGGTACGGATTCAGGTGTTATTATCTTAGCAGCAACAAACCGTATTGATGTATTGGATACCGCATTATTGCGTCCAGGACGTTTCGACCGTCAGATTTCTATTGATAAACCAGATTTGATCGGTCGTGAGCATATTTTTAAAGTGCACTTAAAACCATTGAAGCTATCAGCAGAGGTAGATGCCAAAAAATTATCGGCACAGACTCCAGGTTTTGCTGGTGCAGAGATCGCTAATGTTTGTAACGAGGCGGCGCTGATTGCTGCACGTAAAAACAAACCTGAGATAGATATGCAAGATTTTCAGGATGCCGTGGATCGTGTGATCGGTGGTCTTGAGAAAAAGAATAAAATCATTTCCCCTGAAGAGAAACGTATCGTTGCTTACCACGAAGCAGGGCACGCTATCGCCGGCTGGTATTTGGAACATGCAGATCCTTTGGTAAAAGTTTCTATCGTTCCGCGTGGGGTAGCGGCTTTGGGATATGCACAGTACCTTCCTCGTGAACAGTTCTTATATACAACAGAACAACTGGTAGACAGCTTATGTATGACTATGGGCGGACGTGTAGCAGAAGATATTACTTTTGGTAGAATTTCCACAGGTGCTCAAAATGACCTGGAACGTATCACGCAGCTTTCTTATGCAATGATTGCTATTTATGGTATGAATGATAAGGTAGGAAATGTGTCTTTCCGTGATAGCTCAGAAGCTTCTTTCCAAAAACCATACTCTGACAAAACGGCAGAGCTGATTGATGCCGAAGTTCGTAATCTGATTACAGACGTCTATGCACGTACAAAACAGCTTTTGTTGGACAAACGTGAGGGGCTGATTAAGATTGCAGAGAAGCTATTGGAAAAAGAGATCCTTTTCCAATCTGACCTTGAAGAGATATTAGGTAAGCGTCCTTTCGATACCAAGACAACTTATGATGAGTTTGTCAATGGTGCTGACGGTGGCGGTGTACCACAGACCGATTTGCCATTGGATGTTCACCCTGAGGAGGCAACTTCAAAAGATGAACAGCGATTGGATAATCCATCATCGAATAGTTTAAACTAATTTAGATTTTACAGCGCTAGAAAAACTCTAGCGCTGTATTTATATTGCTATTGAGCCATGAACGTGAAGAACGCGACAGCGAAGGAGGTAATGTTAAAACGCATACGTCAGGCATTACTTCAAAAAAACGATAATCCACACCCTAATTTCAAAGAAACACCCCTTTATAAAGAAGAGGATGAATTGGTTGATCTTGTTTTTGTTCGTGAATTGACAGCCGCTGGCGGCAAGTTTCTTTATTGCGATGGTGAGATTGGCCTCATCGAAAATTTGATTACATTAACAGAGGTAAACAATATAAAAAATATCTATGCCTGGGAGCAAGGGATCCAAAATCTGCTGAGTCCCTATGGTTTCCCTTTTTTCAAAACGGAGAAAGACTTTGAGTCTGCCAATGCGAGTATTACCTCCTGTGAAGCGTTGATTGCGCGTAATGGCAGTATTATGGTGAGTAATGCAAATGCTTCTGGCCGTCGCCTGAGTATCTATCCTCCAATTCACATCGTTGTCGCCAAAGCTTCTCAATTGGTATGGGATGTGAAAGATGCCTTAGCTTATATGCAGAAACGTTATGGCCAGGAAATTCCAACGATGATATCAACAATTACAGGCCCCTCACGTACTGCAGATATTGAGAAAAGGCTGGTTTTGGGCGCTCATGGCCCCAAAGAGCTATATGTTTTACTTTTAGAAGACCGTTTCTAGTAATGCTTACTTTTTATTTACAACAAACTCCTGTAGCAAGTGTTATTTTCTTTTTTACGCTTGTAACGAGTATCTATACCTTTTCTCATGAGCAGCTTTATGGTAAGTTAATGCTCCATCCATATAGTATCGCTCGCAAGCAGCGCTTGTATACAATATTAACCAGTGGTTTTATCCATAAAGACTGGGGGCACCTGCTGTTTAATATGATCACTTTTTATTATTTCGCATTTGGATTGGAGCAGTTATTGGCGCAGGCAAGTCCCTACGGGCATCTTCTCTTTGCTGTCATTTATTTAGGTAGTCTGGTGCTGAGTGATATTCCAACAATTATACAACATAAAAATAATCACGGTTATTACAGTTTGGGTGCTTCGGGCGCTATCTGTGCAGTTTTATTCAGTTATATCCTTTTTAACCCGAAGATGACTATTGGGGTCATGATGATAATCCCAATGCCGGCTTATTTATTTGCCTTTCTGTTTTTGGGTTATTGCGTCTGGGCTTCCAAAAAAGCACAGGACGGGATTAACCATGATGCGCATTTCTTTGGCGCATTATCCGGGTTGATCTTGACGATCATCTGCTTCCCATGGGTCATAAAACATTGCTTAGCGCAATTCTAGAATTTCCCACCCCAGGTTTCCCGGTCTAAATTTCTGTACTGGATCGCTTCAGCGAGATGGTGGTTTTCGATCGTGGGACTATTTTCCATATCGGCGATGGTGCGGGCGACTTTTAATATTCGATCATAAGCCCTAGCGGAAAGATTTAGGCGATCAATAGCTGTCTTTAGTAATTTCTTTTGCGGTTCGCCGATCTGACAGATATCTCTGGTTAATTTGGTGCTCATGTGTGCATTACAATGAACATCTGGATAAGATTCGAATCGTTGTTTTTGAATCAACCTCGTTTGGATGACACGATTGCGGACTGTCAGGCTATTTTCAGAAGAATCTGAGGCACTCAGCTCATCGAAAAGTACAGGCGTGACTTCTACATGAAGGTCAATCCGATCTAATAACGGACCCGATATTTTACTTAAATAACGCTGAACAGTATTGCTGCCACATATACATTCTTTTTCGGGGTGATTGAAGTATCCACAAGGGCAAGGGTTCATCGCGGCAATCAACATAAAGCTGGCAGGATAATCTATGGTTAATTTTGCCCTTGATATGGTGATACTTCGGGATTCGAGTGGTTGTCGCATGACTTCAAGGACACTTCGTTTAAATTCAGGAAGTTCATCCAGAAATAGTACACCATGATGTGATAGTGAAATCTCGCCGGGTTGCGGATTGGAGCCTCCACCCACCATGGCTACATCAGAGATGGTATGGTGAGGAGAACGAAATGGCCGTATCGTTAGTAAGGCGTCTTTAGCTTTAAGGTTTCCCGAAACAGAATGAATTTTGGTTGTTTCAAGCGATTCGATCATATTGAGGGGCGGTAATACCGTAGGTAATCTTTTTGCTAACATGGTCTTCCCCGCGCCAGGGGGACCTATTAGAATAACATTATGCCCTCCAGCAGCGGCTATTTCTAATGCTCTCTTAATATTTTCCTGTCCCCGAACATCTGCAAAATCAACATCATACTTATTTGTTTCAGTGTGAAAGAGAGATTGGATATCGACTTTCGTTGGAGGGATACTTTTTGAGTTATTAAGAAACTGTACCACCTCTGTTAGGTTTTCGACGGCAATCACATCGATGCCAGCAACAATGGCGGCCTCCTGTGCATTTTGCTGCGGAAGTATAATTCCTTTAAACCCGTCATTTAATGCCTGTAAGGCAATGGGTAATACACCTCTGATAGGTTTTATACTACCATCCAGAGATAGTTCGCCCAAGATCAGATACTGTTCCAATAGCTCATTTGTAAGTTGCCCCGAGGAAGCGAGTATACCAATGGCGATCGATAAATCATAACTAGAGCCTTCTTTTCTGATGTCAGCTGGTGCCAAGTTGACCACAATTTTCTGTCGTGGCATGTGAAGTTGGCAGGAAGTAATGGCGCTTTCAATACGTCTGAGGCTTTCTTTGACAGCATTGTCAGGAAGCCCGACTATATAATAATGTAGTCCAGTAGAAACAACTACCTCAACTGTTATGGTGCATGCCTCAATACCATAGACGGCACTACAATAGGTTTTGTTAAGCATAAATTCTATAATCGGTTGATTTAAAGATACTAAATATTAAATCATAAATAATAATGCGCTAGTGAATTATTGTAAATCGATAGCGAATTGTTGAAAAATGACTATATTGTAATTATATAGATTCTAGTTAATAATGGATAATCGCGGTATTTGGCAAACGATTTGCTTTATAAATTGTATTATTATCGAAGACTAGATTCATCGTGTAATAGAATTAGAACTTTAAAACGAAAAAGAAATGAATGACACAAGTAAAGTAGCTTTGGCGTTATTGGCAGGTCTTGCTGCAGGTGCAGCTTTGGGAGTTTTATTTGCTCCGGACAAAGGATCAGATACGAGAGATAAGATCAATGATTCATTAAGCGATTTGAGTGATGCTATTCGTGAGAGAGCTGAAGAACAATTCGATCAATTGAATGATTTTAAAGAGAAAATTGTCTCCACCTTGAAAGGTAAAATAAACCAAGCCGAGGAAATTGTAGACGATGATATCATCGAGCATGCATAAAAGACAAATTGTCCTTAAGGGCAATTTGAGGAGATACATAGAATTATAGGCTATTTCAAAAGGCTGAATATAAATAATCTATAGAAATTCGTATAAAACTTTTGAGATAGCCTTAATAAATTTAAGATGCATGGAAGAAGAAAAATTTTCACTTAGTGGTACTTTTCAGAAAACAAAGGAGTACATAGATTCCCAGTTTAAGCTCGTTAAGTTGAAGACAATTGAGCGTTCATCGCGCCTGATTGCCAGTTTGGTGGTGGATGCGACCAAATTGATATTCACTTTGTTTGTTGTCTTTTTCTTATGTCTGGCTTTGGGATTTTGGCTAGGTGAACTGTTGGGAAGTAATTCGTTGGGATTCTTGGCAACAGCAGGTATTTTTATGTTGATTATCGTTATAATCCGGATTTTTGAACCTGCTCTGGAATCGAAGTTTATGGATCTTTCTATACGTCGTTTTTTGGCCAAATGGAATGATGAGATCGAAGAAGAAGAAGAGGATCTGAAAAAAGAAGAAAAATTTGATAGAGAAGGGACTACAAATGAATAACAAGCAAACGAAAATACGCAATTTACAGGAGCTTAAAACTGAAATCGCTCGTTTAAAGGAACTCAAAAATGAACAAGAGGCTTACCTGAAAACACAGTTTACTTTATTTAATAACAAGATCGAAGCTCCGATTCGCTTTTTCAATTCATTAAAAAATAATATTCCCGGAGTCAATATCATTCAGCAATTATTTGCGAAAAGTAACAATCCGGATTCGGATTGGCTGACAAAAACCCTACGCATAGGCGTTCCTTTTGTGATGAACAGGCTGTTTCTGAAAAACTCAGGAATGCTGAAAAAAGCATTAATGTTGCTGTTATCGGAGCGTGCTGTCGGCCAGATCAATCAGGATAAAATTAGTGGATTGATAGGTAAACTCAGCAATTTTATCCGTCCCAAAAAGAAGAAAAAGAAAGGCTCACAAATTGAAGGGGATGATACCATAAAAGATGAAGTCAATGAATATGGTATTCCCTCCTATAGTGAAACCTACTAGGAAGTTACCTCTTCTTTACTCAAAAAATCCTCGTAAGCTAATTTAATCCCCTCGCGAAGATTGATTTTATGCTTCCAGCCTAAGGCGTGTAATTTGGATACGTCCATTAACTTACGGGGCGTTCCGTCAGGCTTACTTGTATCAAATGAGATTTTGCCGGTATATCCAATGACGTCCTTAATGAGTTCAGCAAGATCCTTTATGCTTAAATCTTCACCGATGCCGATATTGACGAACTGTTTCTCATTATAGCTATTCATCAAAAATACACAGGCGTCAGCTAGATCATCCGAAAAAAGAAACTCCCTTAAAGGAGTACCCGTACCCCAAATAACCACTTCGTCAAGGTTATTTACCTTTGCTTCATGAAACCTACGGATCAGGGCTGGTAAAACATGCGAGTTTTGTGGATGATAATTATCGTTGATACCATATAGATTGGTTGGCATAACTGATATATAGTTACAGCCATATTGATCACGGAAAGCTTCCGCCATTTTAATACCCGCTATTTTGGCGATGGCATAAGGCTCATTGGTAGGCTCTAAGGTACCTGTCAACAATAAGTCTTCGTTTAAAGGTTGTGGCGCCATTTTAGGATATATGCAGCTTGAACCTAAAAACATCAACTTTGTAACCTCATTGTCGTAAGAGGATTTAATAACGTTATTCTGTATCGCCATATTTTCGTAGATGAAATCTGCGCGATAGGTATTGTTCGCCATAATCCCACCAACCTTTGCGGCTGCCAGGAAAACATAATCAGGTTTTTCTTCGTTGAAAAAGTCAGCAACTGCTTGTTGATTACGCAGATCTAATTCTTGAGAGGTACGAGTCACGATGTTACTGTATCCCAGTTCTATTAATTTGCGATATATTGCCGATCCGACCATTCCTCGATGGCCTGCTACGTAAATTTTAGCGTCTTTTTCCACGATAAGTTATTGATTCCTGCAAATATAAGGTTATTTTTGCGGGATATTAATTAAAAAATGGGAAAGGATAAACTACGTAAATTTGCCGAAGTAGCGACTTTTGAGAATGTCATCCAGCTCGATGCCGGCAAAGAATATAAAGGAAAATGGGCTGAGAAGCAATTTGGAAATACAAATCCAGTTGTTTTGGAACTTGCCTGCGGTAAAGGAGAATATACAGTTAATTTGGCGCGATTGTTTCCGGAAAAGAACTTTATCGGGATTGATTTTAAAGGCAACCGTATCTGGCGTGGCGCAAAAACTGCGTTGGAAGATGGTATAAAAAATGTTGCATTTTTACGGATACAGATTGAAACGCTTCTTGAACACTTTGCTGAAAATGAAATTGATGAAATTTGGATTACCTTTCCAGATCCACAGCCACAGGACAGTCGCGAAAAGAAACGCTTGACAGGCCCTAAATTTTTAGACCGTTACAAGATTGTCATGAAGCCAGAAGGTATGATGAATCTAAAGACAGATAATGATGGCTTCTATGCCTATACCCTTGAGCAAATAGAGCTACAGAACCTGAAGAAATATAAAGAGACAACAGATCTATATCACTCGGACTTGGTTGATAATGTTTTATCAATCAAAACATACTATGAGAAAAAGTATCTTGCTGACGATAAGAATATAAACTATGTGAAATGGAGCTTTGAGAAACGCTAATATCAAAGTCTTCATTATAAAAGAAAGCCCAAACGAAAGTTTGGGCTTTCTTTTTGTTTTATAATATATTATTGTTACATCCTCTGTGTAGTGTTTTTTTTGTAAGCGTATCTTTAAGGTAGTCAAAGATATGTTCTAATAATCTTCTGTCCCTAGTAGCTATTTCGGCTGAGCCTTTGAGCTCAAATTTGAAAGGAAATTGTTGTCCATAAGTAGTATGAAACCCGTTAGGGAGTTCAGCTTCGACGAGATAGATTTTAGCTTTATCTTGGTTTGTTCCCCAATTGGTGTTTGGCAAAAGCCAAAAACTAGTCGCGGATTGAGGCAAATCTTTTTTTTGATGAGCCGATTTTTAAATTCTGTTTTCGATTAAGGCCCTGTATTTATAACCTTTGTATAGATGATAAGGTGTAAAATATGGTAAGTTCCCCTATCCCAAATTAATTCTTCTAGGTTTGACTTTGGCCGCCACTATATTTTCTTTTTCCTTTCTAGGTAGCCCATAAGGGGTTGGGTGATAGAATCTTGTTTCGGTTATGTGTTTTAAACAATTTCGATTTATTTCGTTTTTTAAGGAATATTAATTATTTTCGATACTATTATAATAAATAACCAAAGTAAAGGCTTGCTTTTTTAGACCTAATGCGTGAAATTCCTATCTATAATGAATTCTATGCATTTTTATATGATGTAAATCGGGCAAAATGTTTCTTAAAGGAAATTATATTCGAAACAATTGTTAACAGAAAGAAAACATTAAGTTAAGACAAACTTTTTGTTAAGAGTATACTTTTGTCCCAAATTGCAAATTAACAATTTACACTAATATCTATGTTTAGTATTAACCCTATCCAAATTAATCTAAGGCACTCATCCTCGAAAGTGCTATTTGCAGCGCTGGTAGTTGCTTGCAATCTGGATGTAGCTTCGGCAGCTGTCCCAATGGACAACAGTCAGGGAGTCACACATAATTTTAATCAGGGGAAGATTAAAATTAAAGGAAAAGTTGTAGATAGCAAGACACAGGAGCCATTGGCTTCGGTTTCTATTCTTTCAGGAGGTATCGCAAAGGCGACAACCGATCGAAACGGTAATTTTGAGGTCGATGTAGAAGTTGGTGGGAAAATACGTTTTCAACTAATCGGTTATGAAGCGCAAACAAAGACATTCGAAGCGACGCAAAGCAATCTACAAATTGCGCTAAATCCAACTTCTGCGGCGCTTGAAGAGGTCGTTGTGACAGCATTGGGGATTAAAAGACAAGAACGGGAGTTGGGTTATGCGACAACCGTTGTGAAGGGGGAACAATTGACGGACGCACTTTCCAATAACTGGAGTGATGCTTTATCAGGTAAAGTTGCTGGACTCAATCTGATGCGTTCGAATGCTGGGCCGACAGGATCAACTAAGATTATTTTGAGAGGGGAAGCCAATCTGAATGGAGACCCAGGGGCATTGATTGTAATAGATGGAGTTGTTGTAAATGATGGTAGTGGGCGTAAAACAGCTAATCAGGGCGAAAATACTTATGGAACAGGGTCAGATAATATGCCTGCTGATTATGGCTCAGGTATTGACGATATTAATCCTGAAGATATAGAGAATGTGACGGTATTGAAGGGGGCCAGTGCAGCTGCTCTGTACGGGCAACGTGGTGCAAATGGGGCTATTATGATTACGACCAAGTCTGGAGCGAAAGGTAAAAAAGGGATTGGTGTTACGGTGAATTCAAATACATCACTAGAAGCGATTAACAGGATGCCTGACTTGCAGTACGAATACGGACAGGGATTGGCCGGTTCAAATTATTACTCTTATGGAACGACAGAGGACGGAGCTAGTACGTCTGGAACAAGTTCGGCTTATGGTCCAAAATTCGATGGACAGTATTTCTATCAATATGACCCCGTTACCCAAAAAGTGGGGACGGAACGGACTCTTTGGCGTCCCTATGATAATTTGAAGACTTTCTTTGACGTTGGAAAAACATTTACCAATTCAGTAAGCATTGATGGTGGTACAGAGAAGACCTCCGCGAGATTTTCGGCAACAAATGTCAATAATACGTGGATTGTTCCAAATACGGGATACAAAAGAAATACTGTCGCGTTATCGGTAAATTCCAAGGTGAGTGATAAATTACAGATCAATGCAAAAGTAAACTATACCAATAAATGGTCTGATAATTTGCCGGGCGCAGGATATGGCAATCAATCTTTAATGTATTGGTTTATCTTCTGGCAACCCAATGCAGATATGAATTGGTTAAAAGATTATTGGGTACAAGGTTCGGAAGGGCAAAAAATTAAATATCCATTTTCTTCTTACCCTGAAAATCCCTTCGCCATATCAAGGGAATTTATCAATGGGATGAATAGGAACGGAATAACAGGAAACGTCCAAGCAAGCTATCAGTTTAACAAAAATTGGAATTTAATGTTGCGTAGTTCAATGGATATGGCCTATGAAAATCGCGAACAAAAACGACCTTATGATGCCGGCGCTAAAATGCCTTTCGGCAGCTATCGTACACAGTCAATTTTTTCACATGAAACGACTTTAGATTTCTTATTGAAATATGATAAAGATGTCAATAAGGATTGGAAGGTTTCCGCAACAGTTGGTGGTAGCACAAATGATAATCGCTACAATAAAGATGAGATGCGCGCAGATTCGTTGACTTATCCGGGAGTTTACACCATGGCCAATGCGAGAGGACAGGTTCTTAGTTTGCCTTATAAGAGCCATGAACAAAGAAATGGTTTTTATGGTTTGTTTACTGCAGCATACAAAAACTTTTTATACCTAGATGGTACCTACCGGATAGATTGGGCGAGTACATTAGCATCTGCTCTTGCGCCGGATAAAAAAACATACTTTACCTACCCATCTTTGAATGCGAGCTTTATTGCGACCGAAGTATGGAAATTACCTCGCATTATTAACTATGCGAAATTGAGAGGTTCTGTGTCCGGTGTTGGAAATGGAGGGAATAAACCTTATATGATTGATTTTTCTTATGAGACTGCTGGTCCGCAATACCCAGGAGGATTGCAGATTCCTTCAGTTATTGTCAATCCTTATCTACAACCATTAAAAACTCGTTCGGTAGAATTTGGAACTGAGGTTCGGATGTTTAAAGATCGTTTTGGCTTTGATTTGGCAGTTTATCAGAGTAATACATCCAATCAACAGTTGCAGCGTGTCGTTGATGCTGCAACAGGGGCGCGATTTAAAATGGTGAATGCTGGAGAAGTACGTAATAGAGGGATCGAGTTTGCAATAGACGGTATGCCAATCAAAAATAAGGATGGATTCAGCTGGAAGGTCTTTGCAACATTCTCGATGAATCAAAATAAAATCATGTCTTTGGCCGACTCAACCATGATTCTTCAAACTGGTCCCGTCGCTGGTGGGCAACTGGTGGCGAAAGTTGGCGGATCTATGGGAGATTTGTACGGAATTGGCTATCAAAGATCGCCAGATGGACAGATTGTCTATGATGCAAATACCGGTGTAGCATTATTGACAGATGAAGTAGTGTACCTAGGAAATACCATTCCAAAAGGGAAAGCCAGTTTAGGACATGAATTTAAATTTAAAGGTTTCCGCTTGAACTTATTGTTTGATGCACAATTTGGAGGAGTTTCCCACTCATTGACTCATTACAAATTGGCTGAGCAAGGAAAAACAAAAAATACACTTCCAGGAAGATATAGTGGAATCATAGGGAATGGAGTTGTTCAAAATGCAGATGGAACTTATCGAAAAAATGATGTCATTGCGACGGATATTGATGAGTACTACCGTTCTCATTATGGACAGGATAATGCTGAGGGTAGCACCTTTTCGACTAATTTTATCAAATTTAGAGAGGCCCGATTTGATTACTCTTTTTCCAAAGCTTTTGTCAATCGTTTAAAGTTACAAAAAGCATCTGTTGGGGTATATGGTAGAAATCTTGTGATCTGGTCCAATTGGCCAAACTTTGATCCGGAATTTGGAACATTGTCAGGAACAGATATTGTAAAAGGATTTGAAATTGCTCAGTTCCCCTCAACAAGAACTTATGGTGTTAATTTAGTTGTTGGATTTTAGTATTAAATCGTTATGAAATCATATATAAAACTTTTTGGATTAGGTGGCCTTTTCCTTTCATTGGCAGTCTTTTTGCAATCTTGTGATAAGAACTTTCAAGAGATCAATACAAACCCCAATAATAGTACAAATGCCTACCCATATCAATTTATGCAGGCCGCCTTTCGGGATGCTGTGGCATCCAATATGTCAAGAAATCGCTCATTTAATAATGAGTTAATGCAGGTCACCGTGAATATCGGTGATGGGGAATACCGAATCTTCCGTTATGATATTAGAAATACCGTAGCTGATGGGCCATGGAATTCTTTATATCCCGAACTGAATAATATTAATGAAATTTATAAGCTTGCGGATGGTGGAATGAATGATAATGCGTCCTATCGGGGAATCGCATTGATTATGAAGACCTGGGTATTTTCAATACTAACAGATACTTATGGTGATATTCCTTATAGCGAGGCATTAAGGGGACAGAGTGATGATATTCTCGAGCCGAAGTTTGATGCACAAAAGGATATCTACATGGATCTTTTTAAACAGCTTGATACGGCTAATACACTTTTGGCTAAAAATACAGCAATCAAGGGGGGATATGATCCCATATATGCTGGTAATATCAGTAAATGGCGAAAATTTGGTAACTCGTTATTTTTACGACTATTACTAAGAGTTTCGGGTAAACAGGATGCTGAAGTGGCTAGCTTTGTGAAAGCTAAGATTTCCGAAATTTTGGTTAATAATACGTCAACCTACCCGATTATGGCTAGTAATGATGATTCAGCAGTGCTTAAATGGACTGGGACAATCCCATTTGTTTCGCCATTTATGGATGTGCGAGCGCAAGATTTTAGAACTCCTTCCCTGGGTAGCTTCTTTATCGATAATTTGGTTGCATGGAATGACCCTAGGATAAATATTCCTACATACGGTTCAAATGGAGTAAATCGTTTGGGGGTGGCACCCGTGAGCGGTAATTTCGTCGGAGTTCCAAGTGGTTACGCTCCTGGAGAAGGATGGGAGAAGCAATCGTATTTCTATTCTTACGACCAAACAGTAAATAGTATCGCCGTGCGAACAATGATGAATGAACCATTGACTGGCATGATTATGAATTGCGCTGAATTGCAGTTTATTAAGGCGGAATTGGCGTTAAAAGGTTTCTATAATGATAAACCTGGGGATCTTTACAAAGACGGGGTTATGAAAGGAATCACAACTTGGCTTCCGACTTACACAGAGTCTATTGAAGACTATTTAAATAATGGTGATATAAATTGGGACGACAGTGACTCTTTTGAAAAAAAGATGGAGATGATTCATCTACAAAAGTATTATGCCTTATTATTTGTGGATTGCCAACAATGGTTTGAATTTAGAAGAACAGGCTACCCTAAATTGCCGAAAGGGACAGGCTTGAAAAATAATGGAGAAATGCCGGCCAGATTAAACTATCCAATTTATGTTCAGTCAGCAAATCCAACGAATTATAAGGTCGCTGTTCAATCGCAAGGCGGAGATGCGATTAGTACAAAGGTTTGGTGGCAAAAACCATAAGGTAATTTTTCCAGAAATTTTAATTAGCAGACAATGAAGAAATATATTCTTTACACAATAGTGAGCGTAATGGGAGTTTTGTCCCTCGGTTCATGTAGCAAAGATGGGAATTACCCGGGAGGGGTAATAAGTTCATATATAGGTATTTTTGATGTTAGGAGTATCTACAAAGGGCAATCAGTACAAATAAGTCAAGACAATTTGGATGGCTCCACGACGATTGCAGGTGTCGTAGTTTCAGATCATCGAGAAGGCAACTTCCCGGAAGGCTACTTAGTAATTCAAGATCGTAGGCGTTTGAATCAACTTCGGGGAATAACGATAGCCCTAGGAAAGACGGCTGAAAATTATATAATTGGGGATTCTTTAGAAATCGATATCGTAGGTAGTGAGTTGACCAGGGAAGATGGGGTTCTTCAATTAAAGAATGTTTTGGAATCAAATATCGTGAAAATTGCTTCCGATAGACCAATTCCCAATAATCGTGTTACGGCAAAAGATATTTTAGCAAATCCCGATAAATATGAAAGCACTTTAGTCGCGATTGTTAAAGGCGGTTTTAACCCTTTACCGGCAGCTGGAGATATTTTAGAGGGACAGAAGACCCTTAATGACGGTTTCGGAAATTTAAGTATGGTAACCAAATCATCCGCCAAATTTGCAAAAAAGAAACTAAGTGTTTTAGCGAATTATTTTGGCGTGATTTTTAATAAACAAGGTGCTGACGGTAATCTTGTCCCTTATGAGGTTTTACGTAGAGAATCAGATATTCAGGAGCTAAGTTCAGTGATTGAACATACACCTGTAGCTATTTCCGGATTTGCCAGTGATGTAAAAGGTAGTGATGGAAATTACGAATATATTCAACTTTTGGCAATAGAAGATATCGACTTTACAAAGACACCTTATTCAGTTATCGTTAGTAATAATGCTAATGCGTCGACTCCGACTGGGGTTCCGGTAAAAGGTTGGGCCACAGGGGGAATGCGAACCTATAAACTAAATATTACCTCTGGAACTGTTACAAAGGGCCAGTATTTCTACATTGGTGGAAAATATAAATTGATTAATGGTTCGAGCTCTACGGATATTTCAAATGCGAAATGGATCCTGAATTATGATTATGTTACCAAAGATGGTTTTGACGGCATTGGTAATAAAACGGGCGGTCTGATGGCGAATAGTGGTAATGCCTTTGGTATTGCGGTATTTAACACAACAACAGTTACAGAAGCAATCAAACCTGTAGATGTTATGTATATTTCTGGTGGAGGTGCATTAACCGATGGTACCAGAGGGTATCGGATTACCAACAACGATTATTATGATGTGATAGATCCATTGTCATTAAAGGCGCAGCCGTTTTTTATGGCAGGGACTAATAATATTTTCCTGAAATATAATACATCTGATGTGGGGTATTTTGTGAGTTTGGGTGGGGTATATAATACATCTCTGGCGAGATGGACTTCAGCTCGATCCCAGAATAATATTGAGATGACAAAAGCTTCTACGCTGACTGAAATCGAAAACGAATTATCTACGAAGATTGAACAATAAAAGAGAAATTGATCGTATAAAAGCCCTGTGTAGTGAAGACTCCACAGGGCTTTCTATTGTTGGCATATATTTTCTAAACTCCTCATAAAAAATCGTTATCTTCATAATAACTATAAACGAAGACTTATGAACTTAACAGACTTAGTTACAGGAGGAGTTGGCTCGAAAGCAATAGAAGCCATTTCTAAAATGACAGGCGTCAGTGAATCCAAAGCGAAATGGATTGTTGCGGCGGCTGTTCCTTTAATGATCGCAGCATTGAACTATAATGCGAAAAATAAAGGCCAATCGGAAAACATCGACAAAGCGATCGATCAACATAGCGGTGGAGGTATCTTCGATAAGATAGGTGATTTATTTGGTCAGAGTGGATCTGACGACGGGAACAAGATTGTCAACCATATGTTTGGGCAAAATACAGAGGTGGTGACGCAGAATATTGCTGATAAAGCTGGCATCAGTTCAGCGCAAGTAACAGGTGTTTTAGCAACGTTAGCGCCTATTGTCATGAGTTATTTAGGTCAACAAAAACAGGCGTCTAGTGGCGGTGGTATTGGTGACCTGATCGGATCTGTTTTGGGTGGTGGTGGACAGCAAGGTGCCGGGGGTGGTATGCTAGGGGGGATTCTCGGTTCATTTCTAGGAGGTGGACAGGAAGAGCCTGCACAAGAAACACAACAGGCTTCCACAGGCGGTAGTATGACTGATATGTTGGGCGGTTTGGCCGGCAGCTTCTTTGACAAAAGTAACGATGGTCAATCCAAAGGAAATATCCTTGACTCGATCGCAGGAATGTTTACGAAGTAAAGCAATCTTACAACATAAAAAAAGTCGGTACCCGATCAGGTACCGACTTTTTTTATGTTGTATTGAATTAATCTTCTACCGTTACTTTAGGTGGAAAATTCTTATGTTTTCTCTTACTGATTTTATCTACGTTGACTGGTTGAGGTACCTTTACATAGTATCCTGTACCATCATACTCCCGTTTATTCGGGCTTTCTTTGCAGGCAACCGAACAACAGCCGTCCATTTCCTCACCACAGTCATCGCATTGCGTGAAATGTTCATTACAGACAGGATTAGCGCAATTGATCATCTTGGTTGTCTGTTTGCCACAATTGAAACAGGTTGATACGACAGATGGATTGACCGAGTTAACATCTACTGTAACACGATTGTCAAAGACATAACACTGTCCTTCGAAATCTTCACCACCTGCTTCTTTGCCATATTTAATGATTCCACCATGCAATTGGTAGACATCCTCAAATCCCTCTTTTAACAATAGGGCAGAAGCTTTTTCACATTTGATCCCACCAGTACAATAGGTCAATATTTTTTTCCCTCTATATTGTTCAAGCTCTTTGATTTTTTCTGGAAACTCGCGGAAGTTGTCAATGTCCAAAGTCACCGCATTTTTAAAGTGACCTACATTATGCTCGTAGTTTGAACGCACATCTAATACAACGACATCTTCTTGGTCTTTCATCGCCAAGAAATCTTTTGGTTCCAGATGCACACCTGTTTGACGGTTTGGATCGATTTCTTTCGGATCTCTTAGGCCAGAGTGCACGATTTCAGCTTTGTAGCGACAGTGCATTTTGATGAAAGAAGGTTCTTCAACATGATCGATTTTAAATTCTGTTTTGTTAAAACGACCATCCGCATAAATTGCATCCATATATTGCTGACAAGCCTCAGTCGTACCCGAAACAGTACCATTCAAGCCTTCATCAGCGACGATAATACGTCCTACTAAGTCAAGTGATCTACAAAATTCAAGGTGATCAGTCGCAAACTGTTCTGCGTTTTCGATAGGGCTGTAACAATAGTACAGCAATGTTTGATATTGTGTCATGATATTCATTGATACCGCTGCAAACGGCGTTTAATGCAAAAATAAATTCACTGCAAAGCTACAAAAAATAATAAATGGAAGGAAATGACCTTCGTCACCTTTTCTTCAAAGGTTCCAGAAGATACTCCAGGCCGTTTAGCTTGATCTCATAAAGTGTGGCCAGTTGTTGACCTAATTTGCCTTTAGGGAACCCTTTTTGATTGTACCAGACCAAATAAGGCTCCGGAAGATTGCATAACGTGTAGCCTTGATATTTGCCGAAAGGCATTTTAACTGTTACAAGTTCAGTGAGGATTTCAGGATTTAGCATTAGTCTTGGGGTTTTCCGTAATTAATGCGGTACCAGATCACTTTTAAAGCGATGATCCCATGATTGAATAAATTGGGAATGGTGCCGTAATAGTGTTTGAAGATGGCGAAGCGTTCTTTTAGCGACTCCTTATGTTTCTGTTTTGACATCCCGCCCACGAGATAGCGCGCTACATATTGATGGGCATTAACAGATTTATTTGCCTTTTTAGCACAGCGAATGACCCAATCTATATCCGCGCATAGCTTATAATTGAGATCATACGGTTCTGCAATACTCCGTTTGATATAGATGGCCTGATGACAGATATTCATGCCATAACGAAAACTCTTCCAGTCGAAATTTGCAGGGACCTTATGTCTTCGTTCACCAATAAAAGCCCTATTGTCATCTATCAGTATCGTTTCACCATAGAGGATATCGGCATCATCACTGAGCTTTGCTAGGTTTTCGATGCTGTTGAGATCGTATATTTCATCGCCGGAATTCAAAAAGAGAACATAGTCGCCCGTAGCCAAAGCAAGGCCTTTGTTCATCGCATCGTAAATTCCTTTGTCTTTTTCAGATAATAAGACTGCAATTTTATCCTGATATTTTTGAATAACGGCTAAGGTGCCATCGGATGATTCCCCGTCAATGACGATATATTCAATATTGTCGTAAGTCTGGTTAACAACAGATGTGATGGTATGCTCAATATCCCGCACATTATTGTAAACGACAGTGATGATTGAAAATTTTGGATGAGCAGACATGTCTATTTATTGAATTTGTTAATTTTTTTCTTGAGGAATCGGATGCCTCGATTGAATAAAGAACCTTTCCGATGTGCGTAGAAATATTTGATAGCTTCATACCCTTGTACATTCTCCGCTATTTCGGTAGGGAAAGCATGTACAGGATGATCTGCTAAAGTGACCTGATAGGTTGATTCTGCAGCTGTATGAGTGCCGGAACCATCGTTACCTATATTCTGTGTCATCGAATTCCTCGGATACAAAACTAGTCCATTTTTTTTGAATACCGAAGCGTACCAACGTATTGCCCAGGAGTTGATCTTTCCCGTGCGAAGCTCCTGTACCTGCTTCCAAAAGTTCTCTTTTCCTTCAATACTGAACTGATGAATCTGTTCCTCCGAAAAATCGGAAACAAGCTCATCTATGTTGGGGTTGAAATGTTGCCAAGCACGATCCCATGTTGCCCAACCCCAGCTATTGGCGACCCGAAAGAAAAACGTTTCAGGAAGCTCATTCAGATTTTTTACCGGATAGCCGTAGCCACTGATCTGCATGACCTGTTCGTCCTCTTTATAGCGGTCTAGTGCTTTATTAAAGTAATCGAGGGCAAATGTTGATGTTTCAAGATCATCTTCTAAGACTATAATCTGTCCATGTTCTTGCACGACTTTGGTAACACCGTCAATGACATTCGCAGCCAGGCCCCAATTTTTGTCCCGCTCGACAATTTTGATCTGTTTAAAATACCAGGTTTTTTTTATAATCCGACGTACCTCTTCTACAGCCTCAATCGCGCGCTCATCTTTTGCCGCATCCGAATAAATATAGAGAATCGTCTGGTCAGCATACTTGTTTCTCTCAAGTGCTGCAAGTGTCTTTAGCGTATGTGCGGGACGATTATACACAAAGAGTAAGACTGGAGCAAGACTGTTCATCTATCAAAAAATTTTGTTAAAAGCTTTTTTATTAGCCTGGCGGGTATCACGGACTTTCATGGTCTTACCCAATAGTCTAAAAGCAATATTGAAATAACTTCCTGTTTCAAAAATACGACCTTTACCTAAAGAAGACAGCATTTTCTTTACGCTCGCTAATATCGCCATTGAGAAAGCTTTTGTAAACGTATAATTGATATTGCAATACTCCGTCAGATGATAGACGAATTCGCTCTTTAGAAAAGCTTTGCGATCTACCTGGCGCTGCTGTCTGTCGTGATAAGCCTTGGCATCTTCGGCTAATACAAATTTCAATCCATAATAATGGATGCGGTTGGCATAATCTTTATCTTCTCCATAATGGAAGAAAATTGGAGAAAAACCGCCGACTTTTTTGATAACGGCTTTTGGTATCAACCAAAAAGCAGCATTGACGAATGAGCAGGTTCGATAGGAATTTTCAAGCTGCGTATGCTTCGTATAGACTGAGAACCCATGGTCGAGTTTTTCCTCCGTACCATCGTAGTGGATGGGGGAAATAATTCCAATGTTTGTGGTGTTTACCTTGATCAGGTTGGCGATACAGTTCTGATCTATCCAAGCGTCCTGATTGATCAAAAATGCGTAGTCATAATCTTCCTCTAGAGCGATAGTCAATCCAATGTTGTTGGCTTTCCCAAAACCGAGGTTTTCGGGGCTTTCTATCAGTCTGACAGCAGGATAAGTTTCTTTGATGATACGGGTAGTATGATCCCTTGAGTTATTGTCTATAACAAGGATATCCGTTTGATGGCTTGATGCTAACAAACTGGGTATGCATTTGTGAATCCAAGGTTCAAAATTATAAGAAACGATTATGGTGAGAATCTTGGCCATCTATTTTTTTCGGATAACTGTGATGAAATAGCTGAATAACTCAAGTAGAATGCTTGGCTTAAAGATTCTATTGACGATAATATATGCACATACAGCGACAGCGATAGTACTTGCAAACCGAAGGTAAAGGTTGGCAATGGATGCGGTGGCGTAGTGTGCTGCTAAACAGCTGATGCCCGCTAATACAGCATATGAAAAAACATCCTGAATTAGATAACGGAATGAATAGGTCATATAGGGTTTAGCTGAAGCGTACCAGACAAATATCCATAAGGCATTTAATCCGGAGGTTAAGGCGATGAGCATTTCAATGCCAAGCGATTTGCCAAAGACTAAAATAGCGATTTGAAGTAAACCAAAAACAACGATATTTCGCATATAGATCTGGGACTTACCCTTGCTGATAATCAAGCTGGAGAAGACATTGCTTACAGAATCGAAAGCCGCTCCAATACAGAAAATTTGAAGAAAGATAGCACTTTGCTGCCATTTTTCGGTTATTGTAATCGTAATGAAGTCTTGTGCAACTGTGGTTAAACCAAATAACATTGGAAAAGCCAAAAAAGCAGTAAAGGAGATGAGCTTGCGGAATACACGAACCTGCCTGTCCTTATCGTCTTCTATCTCACGTAGGATAGGTTGTGTGACGTTATTAACCATATTGGTTAAAATAGACTGCGCCATTTGGCTCCATTTATTTGGTTGAACAGTATATCCTAGTTCTTCGGTTGTATAATGTTTTCCCAAAATTGCCGCATATATATTTTTATTAATATTGATAAAAATATTGGTAACCAGTATTTTACTGCTAAACCCTAGAATATCGCGGATAGGACTGAAATCAAAGGTAAATGAGGGCTTGAATTTGGAGAAATACCAAAAGCCAAGCATATTAAAACCACTATAGGAAACGATCTGGACTGCAAATGCCCAATAGGCATAACCTTTATAGGCTAAATATATACCAATTGTATTTGATAATATAAGGGCCAAAGTCCCGGTGATCACTCTTTCCTTGATCTTTAAATTGCGGAAAAGGTAGGCGTTATGTGCAATCCCGAAACTTCCTAACCAGAAGGATAGAAAGGTGAATCGACTGAGTTCAACAAGTACCGGCTGGTTGTAGTACAGGGCAATGAGAGGAGCTGAAAAGAATAATACAATATAAATAAATGTACCTATTCCAACACTTGTCCAGAATACGGCATTGTAGTCTTTATGTTGAACTTCTTTTTTATTGACAATCCCATACACAAATCCGCTCTCTTGAAATGCTGAGGCAAGAACAGAGAATATGGTAATCATGGCTACTAAACCGTAATCTTCTGCTGTTAGTTTACGATTTAGTAGAATGCCGAAGCCGAAGCCCAAAAACTGCTGGATGATACTGGCCATACCACCCCATAGCAATCCTTTTGTTGTTTTTGATTTTAAAGAGTCATTTCCCGTTTGCGATGACATGCTAAATTAAATGAGCGGCAATATTAAAGTATTGCAATTGTATTCGCAAATTCTTTTAAGGAAACATCAGTCGGATTGATATCAGTAATCAAATAGGAAATATCACGTAGGGGTACCACTTTCATTTTTTGAACGGAATTAAGTTTTTCCGCAATACTGAGAATAGCAACCTTCTTAGAGCATTTGATCATTGCACGTTTGATCTGAACAACTTCCCAGTCTGAATCCGTTACCCCATCTTCTACAGAGAGTGAATTGGTTCCCAGCAAGCAAAGATCTACTTTTAGGTCTGCCAATTCATTGGCTACCTGTGCACCTGATACAATGTTTGTATTACGTGAAAGCTTTCCGCCAACCAAGATCACTTCAAGATTTGGCTTTTCAGCTAGTTCCAATGCAACTAATGGGCTGATCGTGAAGAATGTACATTGAAGGTGGTCAGGGATTGTTCGCGCCAGTTCAATCAAGGTCGTTCCCCCGCCGACCAATACAGTCATACCATTTGAGATCAATGAGCTCGCCTTCTTGGCAATTTCTTTCTTCGCTTCTTTAGCGTAGACATTTCCGTCCTGAAAAGGAAACTGAAAAGATTTGGAAAGCGCTCCACCGTAGACTTTTAAAACTTTGCCATTTTCTGCAAGCTCGTTCAAGTCACGTCTGATCGTATCTTCGGATACATTAAGTTGGACACTTAAATCTGAAGATAAAACTTTGTTATGTAGATTGATCTGATGTATAATAAATGCTTGTCTTTCTTCCTTTAACATTGGTCTTTGGTTTTAATCGGAGTTATTAAACTAGTTGAAAAAAAATCAGTTTAAATGTAGTGAAAATTATTCTTCCTTTTTATCAATTTTTGTTAAACCCGCTTTAAAGCGAGGTTTGAATCCTGTAGGTTTGCTCGTTGCAGTTTGTTCCTGTGTTGTATTATCGTTCTGTTGCAGTTCATCAGTCGGATTGGCCGTGTTGCTGTCAGTTGGTGTTGCTTGTGGAGCAGGGGCAGCTGCCTGCTCTTCGCTTGTATCCTCTGCTGAGGGAACTACTGTCGATGGAGAATCAGTACTTGCTGTCTTGGTTACACCAGCTTTAAATCTTGGCTTAAATCCTGTAGGCTTCGGTGCTTCTGTTGCCGAACTTGTCGAGGCCTCCGTTTGTGAGGCTGTATCTTCTGTAGCAGTGCTATGTACAGCTGCTGAAGATGTTGTCGCATCAGTTGTTTTCGTCACACCGGCTTTAAAGCGAGGAGTGAACCCCGTTGGTTTAGCTATTGCTGTTTCCTGCTCACCGGGTTCCTTTTGCTGCTTGTCAACAGTGTGCTCTACTATCGCGGGCTTTGTTTGTGAAGAATCCGCATTTTCTGTTTTCGTTACACCGGACTTAAACCTAGGCTTGAAACCTGCGGGTTTGTTTGCTGCGGTTGTATCCGTTGCAGCGGTATTCTCCTGTTGTGGTTCAATGGATGGATTGGCAGGCTCACCTTCAGCTACCTTCGTCACACCCGGCTTGAACCGTGGTTTAAACCCTGTCGGTTTAGCCGTTTCTGGCGCAGTGTCGTTCGACAAATCTGTAGGTGCGGACGTCTCCTCGGCTGAAGTCGCTGTGTTTTTAGTGATCCCTGGTTTAAAGCGCGGCTTAAATCCTGCGGTAGAATTTGCAGGTTCTGTTGTAGGTTCCTCTTTCTGCTCAGCAGGTTCAGCAGGAGTTGTTGCCTTAAACCGAGGTTTGAAACCGGCAGGTTTTGCGGCAGTGGCATCTGTTGCGGCTGGAGTCGTCTCAACAGGATCTGTTTGGATCGGTTTTTTGATAACCACCACTTCTTCTTCCGCCAGATGGTAGCTTTTACGAAGCTTGTTGAACCAAAACTTCTTGCTATGATCAAAGCTTTTCTCGCCCATAGCAGAATAGTGTGCTCTGAACTCTTCAAATAAAGGTTCATCTGCAGCTTTTAAAGCTTTTAAATCAATTTTCTTTTTCGTGAAAAATTCTTCAAAAGTCATCCTGTTACGAGTTTGATATAGTCTATTACAAATGTAGTAATTTTTCTGACGGCGCTGAGAGGCCTTGCTATAAAAAAAGAGCGACATGCGCTCTTTTTAGATATTTTGTGAGATAAACAGCTTATGCCATATTATGGTATACCGCCTGAACATCATCATCCTCTTCGATTTTATCAATCATCTTTAATACATCTGCCGCTTGTTCTTCAGTAATGTCAGAGTGTGATAAAGCAATACGCTCCAACTTTGCCGAGCTTACTTCGATACCTTTCTCTTCCAGCAATTTTTGCATATTACCGAAATCTTCAAAAGAAGTCTGAACGACAGCAACATCATTGCCTTCTTCATCAGCTTCAACGTATAATTCTTCCAAACCACCATCGATAAGCTCCAGTTCCAATTCTTCAAGATCCAATTCGTCTGTAGCTGCAAAACGGAAAATAGACTTGCGATTGAAAATAAAATCCAAGGATCCTGTTTTTCCCAATGAACCCCCGGCTTTGGTAAAATAGCTGCGGATATTTCCTACGGTACGGTTGGTATTGTCTGTTGCTGTTTCGATCAAAACCGGAACACCATGTGGGCCATAACCCTCATATACATATTCTTCGTAGCCTTTTGAATCTTTCTCTGAAGCACGTTTTATAGCTGCTTCGATACGATCTTTAGGCATATTTACAGCCTTAGCATTATGTATTGCTGTGCGAAGTCTCGAGTTGGTTTCAGGGTGAGGGCCGCTTTCTTTAACCGCCATAGCGATCTCTTTACCTAAACGTGTAAATTGCACGGCCATCTTAGCCCAGCGTTTGAATTTCCGCTCTTTTCTGAATTCGAAAGCTCTTCCCATTGTTATATTTTGTTTTTAAGATTCTCAATCATATCGACTGTCATCTTCTGGATGTCAAATTCTGGCTTCCAGTTCCAGTCTTTACTTGCGTATGAATCATCCAGACTTGCAGGCCATGAATCGGCAATCTGTTGTCTTGGGTCATTCTCTACGTAAGAGATTGCAAAATTAGGAAGAATTTTTTTAATTTCTTGTGCGAGTTCTTTTGGAGTAAAAGTAATACCACCAAGGTTATAGGCGTGGCGGATGCTCAGACTTTCCTGTGGCGCGTCCATCAGCTCAAGTGTTCCGCGGATGGCATCTTCCATATATAACATCGGTAATGCTGTATTCTCGGATAAGAAACATTCGTAAGTACCTGTTTTGAGCGCCTCATAGAATATATCAACAGCATAATCTGTCGTTCCACCTCCCGGTTCTGTCTTCCACGAGATAATACCTGGATATCTTACGCTACGGATATCCAATCCGCGGTGCTCCTGATACCATTCGATAAGACGTTCACCTGCAAGCTTACTGATTCCATAGATCGTATTTGGATCCATAACACAGTATTGCTCCGTATTTACTTTCGGTGAGTGTGGTCCGAAGACGGCAATGGAACTTGGCCAGAATATTCTTGAAACTTTATATGTAACAGCTAGGTCAAGCACGTTGAGCAATCCATTCATATTAAGCTCCCATGCTTTTTCAGGATATTTCTCTCCTGTTGCCGAAAGCATGGCTGCCAATAAATATACTTGAGTAGGTTTATATTTTTGAAACAATATGTCAAGACCATTTTTGTCAAGCACATTTGCAATTTCAAAATTCTCGTCGGGGCTTTTTATTTGTGGTTCTCTGATGTCTGTGGTGACAACATTTTCTGCACCAAATTTTTTACGCAGAGCGATTGCCAATTCAGTACCGATTTGGCCGTTTGCACCAATGATAATAATGCTTTCTTTCATGATGCAAATATAACGGCTTTTCAGTATCTAGCAACTGTTTGATGCAAAGGACAGTCTTCTAAAAATGTTAATTTATAGACTCTTGGCGCTGTTTTTATGAGATTTTAAACCGTTTCAATCGTTTGTTCTGTTTTTTTGAACGAGCAGCGAAAATTTTTATTTTTTTTGAATTATCGTTACTTCAATTTTTTTAGGTCAAATATTGCGGTTTGTGCTCAATATTTTTTTGATCAAGGCTGAAAAAACGGAGTCGTTGTGACTTTTTTAGCAGAATAAGCTATATTTTGTTATTTTAATATTGTAATTGGGGAATATTTTTTAAATTTGAAGAATTCATTCTTCAAGAATCAACTAAAAACAAATCAAATAACAAATTTTATATACACAATTTAAACACAGACAAAAATGAAAGTGGCAGTAGTCGGCGCAACAGGCCTTGTAGGTACTGAGATGCTAACCGTGTTGGCGGCGCGAAATTTCCCAGTAACAGAATTGATTCCAGTAGCTTCAGAGCGTAGCAAGGGTAAGGAAATTGAATTCAAGGGAAAGAAGTATAAGGTGGTTACACCATCTGAGGCTATTGCTTTGAAACCTGATGTTGCATTGTTCTCCGCAGGAGGTGATACGTCTAAAGAATTTGCACCAAAATTTGCAGAAGCTGGGATTACAGTTATTGACAATTCTTCAGCGTGGCGTATGGATCCGACGAAGAAATTGGTCGTTCCAGAAGTAAATGGCGATGTGCTATCTGCTGATGACAAGATCATCGCAAATCCAAATTGCTCAACTATTCAAATGGTAGTGGCGTTAAAACCATTACACGATAAATATAAAATTAAGCGTGTCGTAGTTTCGACTTATCAGTCCGTAACAGGCACAGGAGTAAAAGCTGTTAACCAGTTGATGGACGAGCGCGCAGGTAAAGAAGGCGAAAAAGCTTATCCTTATCAGATTGATTTGAATGTCATTCCACATATCGATGTATTCCAGGAAAATGGCTACACCAAAGAGGAAATGAAAATGATTTTGGAAACAAACAAAATCATGCGTGACGATTCAATCAAGGTGACTGCAACAACTGTGCGTATTCCAGTGATGGGCGGACACTCCGAATCATTGAACATTGAATTTGAAAATGACTTTGATCTAAATGATGTACGTGCTGCATTAGCTGCTCAAAGCGGTTGTATCGTTGTTGATGATCCTGCTAATCTTCAATACCCGATGCCAAAAGATGCTCATGGTAGAGATGAGGTTTTTGTAGGACGTATCCGTCGTGATGAATCGCAACCGAATACGTTAAATATGTGGGTAGTAGCAGACAACTTGCGTAAAGGTGCAGCAACAAATGCTGTTCAAGTTGCTGAACTATTGGCAGAAAAAGGATTGATCTAACTCAAGTAGATTCCATAATATTGAGCCCCCATGTAGTAATTCATGGGGGCTCTTTTTATAGATACATTTATGATTTCCAGGAGGACAGGCATTTTTCAGCCAGGTCCGATAAATCTTTTGCTATGGAGTCAAAGTCTTTGGCAAGATGGAAAAATCGATCTTATCATTCAATGGTACATAGCTGTTTTTTTCCTGCTCTTCCAGGCGGTCAGGAAATAATATGCCGAAGAGGTGATCCGTTTCATGCTGGAAGATTACTGCGGTAAACCCTTCAATATTTTCTTCAATAACTTTTCCCTCCTTATTGATGTATTGTAAACGGATCGCGTAGCTCCGCAAAACGTCTTCTTTGCGATTAGGGATGGATAGACAGCCTTCCGCACCCTTCCGTTTTAGCTTTGAACGCCACAGGATTTTTGGGTTTACATAAAACTCGAAAGGTTGCTCCGGTTTGTCAAACCGTTGTACCCAGATCAGGTTTTTATTGATCCCAATTTGAGGTGCCGCTATTCCTACCCCTGGATGATTTGGATCCCGAACGGTTGCAAACATCCGCTTTGAAAGTGTTTCTAACAGTGGGTCATTGTACTTAACATCACTGCTTGTCGCTTTCAATACCTTTAAATCTTTTTCATCGGTAGTTTGCAATACACGAAGAAGTGTGTTTTCATTCCCTGATAGAATAATCTTCTTGTCAGCTTCTGTAAATTCCTGCCCGGCATTCAGGTTGACCGGTCGTTCATTCTTCGCTTTATGAAAGGCTTTTTCTCCTGCCATAATTTTTGTTTCTAAATTGTTTTCTACTGGGGGAACTGGACATCGATAGCCGTTGCTGTAGGCGCAATAAGGATTGTAAGCCTTATTAAAATCTATCTCAATGGTACTGCCTTTGATGTCATCTGTGGACAGGTCGATATACCGTCCACCACTATAACTCTCCTGACCGTTTGTCTGATCTAAAAATGGTAAAAATAAATGTTTTTTGTAGGCAGGATTTTGAAATAAGGCCACACTTTGGTAAATATTTAATGTCCTTTCAGCCCCATTCAATTGAAATGTCACAATCGCATAGCGTTTGTATTCATTGCTGGTGCCGTCATAGGTGGGCATACGAAATACAGGTTCATCAAATAAGACCTCTATTTTTGCTTTAGCTTTATAGTTAGGGCTAATAGGAAAGTAATCTAAAGATGCTACTTGATCGGCTTTCAATGGGCCAAATTGTTCTTTGGCTAATTCCAAAGCCTTTTCCTTGCGCTGGGCCAAAATTTGTTGCTCATAATTGCTCTGCGCGTGACCATATAGGCAAAATGCAACAAAAAGGCTGGCAATAACTGTTTTTCTCATTTATCTTTTAAATAGTCTATCAAAGTTATAGCTTTTTTAGTGAATTGAAGTTTTACACAATAAAAAATAAAAAAATGATGACACTTTATGGGCCTATGCCAGGTAGAAGCAGAATCTCAATACGCATATCTTGATACTCAAATCTAAATTGTACTTTTGTAAAAAACGATTTTCCATGAGGTTAATGGCATTTGATTACGGTACAAAACGAATTGGGGTTGCGGTTACGGATCCGATGCAAATTATTGCTACGGCACTGACAACAGTTCACCCACAGGATATTTGGACTTTTCTAACGGATTACCTCCAAACGGAACAGATCGAAACATTCGTTGTTGGTAAACCCAAACAACTGGACGGATCGGATTCGGAGTCAGCTTCGCATGTGGTCGGGTTTATGCGCAAATTGAAAAAGACCTACCCCACAATTCCGGTTGTGGAAATTGATGAACGGTTTACTTCTAAAATGGCCTCTGCTGCCATCGCTCAAAGTGGAAAGAAGAAAAAGGACCGTCAACAGAAAGGCCTGGTAGATACAGTCTCAGCGACAATTATCTTGCAGAGCTATATGGAAGGTCGGAACTTTTAAATACGAATTTTATCGTATGGGCCGTTAGCGTTAGATAACTCGTTTATTGATGGAGGAATGTCGATTTTATGATCATATAGTCCATTTAGGCGATGGAATCAAAACAGAGCGTAGCGGGCTTACTTAATACATAGTTACAGATGAAAAGCATATTATTTTTTACAGAAGACATAGATTTCAAATTAAAAGAAAAAGGTAAGATTCGTCAATGGATCGCTGATGCGATTAAAGGTGAGGGATTTAAGCGCGTAGGCGAGCTAAGTTTTATCCTCTGTTCGGACGCTTATCTTTTGGAAATCAATAAAGAATACCTGAATCACGATACGTATACCGACATTGTGACTTTTGATTCATCAGAAGATGAGGATACCATTGCTGGAGATATTTTTATCAGCGTGGAACGTATCCAGGAGAATGCACAAAAATTTAAGGTTGATGAACGTGATGAGTTGCATCGCGTCATTATCCACGGTGTTATGCACCTTTGTGGATATCCAGATAAAAAGCCGGCTGATAAAGCAAAGATGACGGCTAAAGAAGATGAATATCTAGGGAAAAGAAATTTCTAGTTTATTCTACAATCCAATGTCAGTAGGGGTGTCCAAAAGAAATGGATACCCTATCTTTTTATTCGTTTCCTCTCAAAGCCTCATTTCAGTAGTTAAATTCTCCAGCGGGGTCCTTTCTCTTTTTTGACAACTTCTTGTTTATTTTTTTATACAAGTGATCTGTTCTTTTCTGACTTAGATCTTCCCAGATAGGGAATGCCTAAGTATAAGGTCTATACGTAGGTATTTCATAAGTTTTTCCGTCGAAAAAACTTGACTTTTCGATTATATTTAATTAGCTTCAAAACACAAATTGTCTAAACCATTTATTTGTGTCTAATATGAACGAATTAGAGGAATATTTCCGAAATAACAATGCGAAGCTGATAAACAAATGGATGCATTATTTCGACGTATATGACCGCCATTTCCGTCGATTTAAAGATAAAGAGATTGTTGTGCTGGAAATAGGTGTCTTTCAGGGTGGAAGCCTTCAGATGTGGAAGAAATATTTTGGCGACAAAGCAAAAATCTATGGGGTAGACATCAACCCCAATTGTAAAGAACTAGAAGAGGAGAACGTAGAAATATTTATCGGATCTCAGTCAGATCGTAAATTTCTACGTAAAGTAAAAGAATCGATCCCGCCAATAGATATCTTGATAGATGATGGTGGACATACCATGCTGCAACAGATTATTACATTTGAAGAATTATTTGGACATGTAAAAGAGGATGGTGTCTATCTATGCGAAGACTTGCATACCTCTTACCAAGTTTTTTATGGTGGTGGGCATAAGCGGAATGGCACTTTTATCGAATACAGTAAGAATTTTATTGATTACATCAATGCCCATCATTCAGAACAACGTGGGCTGAAAGTCAATGAATTCACACGTTCGGTCAACTCCTTACATTATTACGACAGCATATTGGTTGTTGAGAAACATAAAATGCAGCCGCCGACACATATGAGAACAGGTAATGCTACAGTACAGGACTTTGATGCTGCGCCAACAGGGATAAGTGGATTAAAGTGGAAGATTAAGAAGCCAGCACTAACAGCGATCAATAAATTCCTCCGTTTTTTTAGGATTGGTGGATTTATGTGGAGATAGTAAATCGATAATATATAAAAAAGGCGTTGTACAGCTGTACAACGCCTTTTTTATATAGCATTGCTAATGACTAAAATCTTTCAAATTGAGAGAAGAAGAAGTTACCTTCGATAGCCGCATTTTCATCAGAATCAGATCCGTGGATAGCGTTAGCATCGATAGATTTAGCATATTTGTTACGGATTGTACCTTCAGCTGCGTCAGCTGGATTAGTAGCACCGATTAATGTACGGAAATCTTCAACAGCGTTGTCTTTTTCTAAGATTGCAGCAACGATAGGACCTGAAGTCATGAATTCTACCAATTCACCGTAGAAAGGACGTTCTTTGTGCACTGCGTAAAATGCGCCAGCAGTTTCTTTTGATAATTGAATGTATTTCATTGCAATGATTTTGAAACCACCAGCAATAATATCGTTTAAGATTGCACCGATGTGACCGTTCGCTACTGCGTCAGGTTTAATCATCGTAAAAGTTCTGTTAGTTGCCATTATTTTAATTTTTTTGCAAACTTAGATAAATTGCTTTTTATATGCAATATAATTAGGTTTATATAAAAAACAATTTATTCACCATAGTGTGTTAATTAGCGTTACTCATGGTCTTGAAACAAGTCTCAGTTTAACTCTGCTGAACCCGCAAGTTGTGCCTCCCTCCGTCACTGGCAATCTTTTTGCCGTGGAAAATGTAATAAGTTCATAGGCAATTGATAATGAACAGAAATAAAAAATCAACTGTAAACAAATCTATTAAATAAATATATTCGATACGAATATGTAACTTTGTAATGTTATGGCATTAAATCTAACAGTAGACATCGATAAGGATTCCGGCTTTTGCTTTGGAGTGGTATACGCTATAGATATGGCAGAGGAGATTTTAGAAGAGGATGGTTACCTCTATTGTCTTGGTGATATCGTACACAATGACGAAGAAGTAGCCCGATTGAAAGCCAAAGGACTGCGTATTATCGATCATGCTGCACTGCCAACATTACAAAACGAGAAGGTACTGATCCGTGCGCATGGTGAAGCCCCCGAAACCTATCGTACAGCGTTAGAAAACAATATTACCCTAATTGATGCTTCCTGTCCAGTCGTACTCAAGTTGCAGAATCGGATCAAAACCTCTTTTGATCAGGAGGAAAAGATCTTGATCTTTGGAAAACATGGGCATGCGGAAGTCATCGGTCTACAGGGACAGACAAATAACGAAGCACTCGTATTTCAGGATATAGCTGAGTTGGATGATGCTGAGCTGCCGGCTTCATTTACGCTCTATAGTCAGACAACAAAAAGTGTAGATAAATTCTACGCCATCAAAGAGGAGTTGATCAAGAGAGGGTATGAGGTCAAAGCCAATGATACTATCTGTAGACAAGTGTCTAACAGATATGAGGATCTTGGTGCCTTTGCTCGACAATATGATAAAATTGTTTTTGTGTCCGGTAAAAAGTCTTCTAATGGAAAAGTTTTGTTTGAAGTATGCCAAAAAGCCAATCCTGAAAGTTACTTTATCTCTGACTCTGCCGAACTGGATGCGTCAGTTTTTAGGACCGGTGACCGTATTGGTATATGTGGAGCAACCTCAACACCAATGTGGCTGATGAAAGATGTAAAAGCGAGTCTGGAAGCACTCTAACCTAGTTTACCCGTCATAGATATTTCATATTATCGCGAGCGAATCTGCAGTACATGCTTTTTTGTTTATTTTTGTAGGCTATGAGCAATAAAGCCAAAAAAGGTATTCTTTTAGTACAATTAGGTACACCCGATAGTCCAACTACTCCAGACGTAAAAAAATATTTGACCGAATTCCTAATGGATCCCCGCGTCATAGATATTCCTTATTTTCAACGGACATTATTGGTAAAAGGAATTATTGCTCGTACCCGCGCTCCAAAATCAGCAAAAATTTACGAAACAATCTGGGACAAGGAAACTGGCTCTCCCTTGATGCATTACAGTATATTGCAACGAGACCTATTGCAGGAAGCGCTAGGGGAGGAGTATCATGTGGAGCTTGCCATGCGTTACCAAAACCCATCCATAGAGGCTGCACTGAGCAACATGGAGGGGATGCTGCTCGAATCCGTTCGCGTTATTCCATTATTCCCACAATATGCATCAGCCACATCAGGCTCGGTAATAGACCGTGTAATGGAATTGATCCGCAAATGGAATTATTTACCTGAAATTAGTTTTGTAAGCAATTTCTGCACGGATGACTTAATGGCTGAGACATTTGCAGACCATGCTCGAAAACACGATCTTACACATTTCGACCACTTTGTGTTTAGCTACCATGGCCTTCCTGTCAGGCAGCTGGGTAAGGTGGATCCCACTGGCAAACTAAAATGCCCTGAATCGGGTTGTGACTCCTGCAAAACAAATGTCAACGCATATTGTTATGTTTCTCAGTGTTATGCGACGACGCGGACTATTGTTGAAAAACTAGGCTTGCAAAAAGAACAATACTCCCTGTGCTTCCAATCCCGTCTGGGCAAAGAACCGTGGATTCAACCCTATACTTCCGATCTGTTGCATGACCTCGCAAGTAAAGGCTATAAAAAATTATTGGTCTTCAGTCCGGCATTTGTGGCCGACTGTATAGAGACTATCGATGAAATTGGCGTGGAATATGCTAATGAATTCAAGGATTTAGGTGGAGAGGAGGTCTGTTTGGTCGAAAGTCTCAATGACGATCCCAAATGGATAGCATCTCTGAAGCAATTGGCAGTCAATGCCAAAAATTAAAACGAATTAATGATGTTGTTAGTAAATGCATGTGTTTTACTCATTCTAGATTTTTATATCTTTTTTGCCCTTCGTGCTACGAAGATTAAATTTCCCAAAACAAAAATATTTGCCGTGTTATGGTGGTCGTATTCGGCCCTATTATTATTAGGTGTTTTTATATCCGCCCAATATAACATTCCATTGATTGTACGATCTGTTATTTTGGTTGGGTTCTTTCTTACAGCAGCTTCAAAGATATTCTTCTTTTTGATCTTATTGATTGATGATATCCGTCGTGGCGGAGTCTGGGTCAAACGCTTGTTCAGCAAGAAAAAATCCGTTGAGGATGTTGTGACAGACGCTGGCAGTTCGTTGCCCGAAAACCCGGTCAAAGGCATTAGTCGATCCGAATTTTTGACCAAAGCGGGTATTTTAATTGGGGCCTCACCGTTGATTCCATTAAGCTGGGGTATTATTTCTGGCGCGTACGATTACCGCGTGAGACGTGTACCTTTATATTTACCTAATCTTCCGAAAGCTTTCCACGGCATGACCATCGCACAGATATCAGATGTACACTCGGGATCCTTCTATAACAAGACTGCTGTAAACGGTGGAATCGATATGTTACTGAAAGAAAAAGCTGATGTAACATTCTTTACGGGTGATATTGTGAACTCACAAGCTTCTGAAATGCGCGAATACCAAGATATTTTTGCGCGGGTGAAGTCGGATTTAGGCGTATTCTCAACATTGGGTAACCATGATTATGGGGATTATTATTATGGAAAAGAAGATTCTCCTGCAAAGCGGAAGAATTTAAAGGATGTGATTGATGTCCATAAAGTGATGGGCTGGGATCTATTAATGGATGAAAACCGCAAGATCAAAGTAGATGGTGAGGAGCTCTGTATCGTTGGGGTACAGAACTGGGGAACAGGTCGTTTCCCAAAACATGGCGATATTAAAAAGGCTTTGACGGGAACCGAGGAACAGTCCGTTAAGTTATTATTGTCCCATGACCCTTCTCATTGGCGCGCACAGGTATTGGATACTGATGTCGATGTGATGTTTGCAGGCCATACCCATGGTATGCAGTTCGGTGTACGCGCTGAAATGTTGCAATGGAGCCCTGTACAATATATTTATAAAGAATGGGCTGGACTCTACCGTGCACAAGAAAATAAGCGTTTATATGTCAATGTCGGTTATGGATTCTTAGGATATCCCGGTCGTGTTGGTATCCTGCCTGAAATTACAATCTTTGAGTTGATTAAAGGGCAAGATCCAAAATTTAAGGCTTAATCTGCTGTATGGAGGCTTTGGTCGTTCCGATCTTTGGCTTACTTAATTTGGGAGATAACTAGCTGTCACGGGAGATGTCAGTGATTCCGATATTTTTTAACATAGCTTTAAAGGATTCATCTTTAGATAATTTTACTTTTTAATTTTAACTTTTTACTTAAAAAAGCTAATATTGTGTATTCTGTACACCAGTTATACATAACATGCAATCAACTTTAAACTTTGGGGACTCTCCCCACACACGCGTTAATATTCTTACCGGGGAAAAAGTACTTGTGTCTCCACATCGCAGCAAGCGACCATGGCAAGGACAGGTAGAAGATCTGCCTGGCGATGATAGACCGGCTTATGATCCCAAATGCTATCTATGCCCAACCAATAAACGGGCAGATGGGGATATCAATCCAGATTATAAAGAAAGCTTTGTTTTCGTCAACGATTTTTCGGCATTATTGAAAGATACTAGCCAACAGGAATTTAATGAGGACGAATTGTTTATTGCAGAGACTGAAAAAGGAATCTGTAAAGTTATTGCATTTACACCACGCCATGACCTCACCTTGCCCGAAATGGAACAATCGGCTATAAAGGCTGTAGTTGATCTCTGGCAGAAGGAATTTGAGGACCTTTCCAAGGTGGAATGGATTCGCTATATCCAGATTTTTGAAAATAAAGGCGCTATCATGGGTTGTAGTAACCCACATCCACATGGACAGATCTGGTCACAAAATCATTTACCAGTAGAGATTCAAAAGGAGTGTGTGCAACAGCAAAAGTACTTCGACAAATACCAGCGTACGCTATTAGCCGATTATATTAAAGCCGAACTAAAAAAAGAAGAGCGCATTATTGATGAAAATGATTCTTTTGTCTCTTTGGTGCCTTTTTGGGCCGCTTGGCCTTATGAAGCCATGATTGTCAGCAAAAGATCTGTGCAAAATATAGTCGGATTTGACGAAAAGGAGAAGGAAGATCTTGCTGCAATACTCAAGTTATTGACCACACGTTACGATAACCTTTTCAAAACATCTTTTCCTTATTCCGCGGGTATGCACCAAGCTCCAGTCAATGATGGAGACCATCCTGAATGGCATTGGCATATGCATTTCTATCCGCCCTTATTGCGCTCGGCAACAGTCAAAAAATTTATGGTTGGATACGAGATGCTCGCTAATCCACAGCGGGATATTACACCTGAAGTCGCCGCTGAACAATTGCGGAATTGTGCTACCAAACATTATAAATCTAAGTAAGAATGATTGCAAAAGAAACTATAGTAAATAAATTTAAAAGCTTATATCAGGAAGAACCCATTGTGGTTTCCTCTCCGGGCCGAATTAATATTATCGGTGAACATACCGATTATAACGATGGATTTGTATTACCTGCAGCTATTGACAAGGCTATTTATGTTGCTGTCAGCAGACGGACGGACAATAATATTGTTTTGTATGCTGAAGACTATCAAGAAAGCCATGAAGTAAAATTAGCGGATATCGCTATTTCAGAAAAGCATTGGCCGAATTATATTCTCGGTGTAGTGGATCAATACCAAAAAAGAGGTGCCGCATTGGGTGGGTTTAATCTTTATATTGATGGTGATGTGCCATTGGGTGCTGGCTTATCTTCTTCAGCAGCAGTAGAATGTGCTGTTACTTTAGCTCTTAGTGAACTGTTTGAATTAAATGTAGAACAGATTGATATCCCGCAAATTGCACAAAAAGCTGAGCATACCTATGCCGGTGTGATGTGTGGTATCATGGATCAATTTGCGTCGGCCTTTGGTAAAGAAAAAAATGTCATTAAGCTGGATTGTCGCTCCTTGGGATTTGAATACGTGCCACTTGACCTCAAAGGTTATGAAGTGGTCCTATTGAATACAAACGTGAAACACTCCCTTGCTTCAACGGCTTACAATACACGTAGAGAGCAATGTGAGCAGGCATCATCATGGGTAAGAGAGCAATATCCTCAAGTTAAAAATCTGAGAGATGTTACAGTAGACATGCTGGATGAACTGGTTAAAGATAAAGATGCAGATATCTATGCCAAAGCAAGTTTTGTTGTCCGTGAAAATGAACGGGTAGAGAAGTCCTGCGAAGCATTACGTTCAGGTGATATCGAACAGTTGGGAAAATATATTTTTCAGAGTCATGAGGGCTTGAGCAAAGTATATGAGGTGAGTTGTCCTGAATTGGATTATCTGGTTGATTATGTCAAACTATTCCCCGAGGTCATTGGTGCCCGGATGATGGGCGGCGGCTTTGGTGGCTGCACAATCAATATTGTTAAAGAGGGTGCCGTTGCATCAATTTTGCCAACCTTGGAGAAAGAATATCAACAAAAATTTGATAAGGAACTTTCAGTCATCCAGGTAGAAATTGCGAATGGTACGCGCGTACTTTAGCTAATAAACGGATAAAACAGAAGAGAGCGGGCAGTTGTTATAGACTGTCCGCTCTCTTTTATGGGATTAAAGCGGGGTGGTGCCCAAATTTAATCAAGTTTCCCCAACGCTTGTTCTAGGTCTTCAATCAAATCTGCTATATTCTCAATCCCAACTGAGATGCGCAGCATGCCCAAAGTAATACCAGAGGCTTTTTTCTGCGCTTGCGTGTGGTGTCCGCCCCACATACTGGCCGGATGAACGATAAGTGATTCAACACCGCCTAAACTAGCTGCATTGATAAATATTTCCAGATTGTTAATTAATGCCTGTGCATTCTTGAAGGCCTGCTCTTCATCTGTTCCATCAACTTCAATACAGATCATTCCTGAAAAGCCGCGCATCTGGCGGGCCGCCAATTCATGCTGGGGGTGGCTTGAAAGCCCCGGATAACTTACGTTCTTAATTTTGGGATGCCGATCAAGGAAGCTGGCGAGTTCTAATGCATTTGAATTGATTTGTTTGACACGTAGACTTAGCGTTTTCAGTCCGCGGAGCAGGAGCCAAGAATCCAATGGTGCCAAAGATGCCCCCAGAGCAACACTGCGTTTCCAGACTTTTGCAATATAGTCATGGCTTCCACAGACAATGCCAGCCGTTAGATCACTATGCCCACCCAGATATTTCGTAGCGCTATGAACAACGATATCAATCCCAAAGTCCCGCGGTGTCTGGTTTATGGGGGAGGCAAAGGTATTGTCAACCATACTCAAAATATCATGTTGCTTGGCCAATTCACCAACTGCCTTTAGATCCGTAATATTTAAATTCGGATTGGAAGGAGTTTCGATATAGATGAGTTTGGTGTTTTCCTGAATAGCATGGGCAAAGGCTGCGGTATCCGTTTGGTCCACGGCTGTGACGCTGATGCCATAGTCGGCCAGAAATTCTTTAAAAAAAATAGCTGTTCCTGAGTAATGGGCAAGCTGGGCAACGATATGGTCACCGGATTTCACAATAGCTAATATGGCAGTACTGATAGCGGCCATACCCGTAGCAAATACGAGTGCATCTTCTGTTTTCTCCAGTTTGGCGACGACCGCAGCAACTTGGCTATTGGTTGGATTGCCATGACGGTGATAAAAGTAAGGATGTTTGGGTTCGGTCGCTGCCTTGATGTATTCCGCGGGATCACTGTCCGCAATATAAGTTGATGTCTGAAAGATAGGAGCCGTTACAGCAGCGGTTGAATTAAAGTGTTGTCCTTCATGGACGAGTATCGTTTCGGTATTGGATGCCATGCTAATTTTTATTGATAAGTGTCCTTTTTTTAGCTTCAATAGACACATCACATATATGCCTGTTCCTGATAGCCAATAAGAGCCTTCAATATCCTTTCATTGCACTTGGCGCAGATTGCTATAGGAAGGTTTCTTGTATACCCAAATATAAATAAAATCTACTTATTGTGTAGATTTTATTTATAGCTGAGTGCCAAGAGTGTTACGATAACATCTGTTTGAGTAGGTTTAGCGCGTAGCTTATTGTATTTACATTACTTAGCGCAAGGCGAAGTTGCCCTTTTACTTCTTTGAGATTGCTGATTTCAGGGTGAGACTGCACAAAAGACAGTACCCGACCAAACTGATCCGATTCAAAATAGCTCGATTTTGGGTTATTGACAAAATACCCTTTTAGTGTATTCTTTTTATAGGATATCTTCTCGAACCCAATTGTTTTTCCAAACCATTGCAGGCGTAAAGTATTGAATAGTTCGAATACTTCGTGCGGGATCGGGCCAAAGCGGTCTTCGAGTTCTTTCTCAAATGCCGCCAGCTGTTGTTCATTTTCGAGTTTGGAAAGCTCCGTATAGAGATTATAGCGTTCGGTGATATTCGTTACGTACTCATCGGGGATTAATACTTCAAGATCGGTGTCTATTTGTGTAAAATTAACATATTTGCGCTCTTGTTCATCCGCAAATACCTCCGAGAACTCATCGTCTTTCAGTTCCTGGATGGCTTCATCCAAGATTTTGTGATACATTTCAAAACCTATTTCAGCAATAAAGCCTGATTGCTCTCCGCCCAGTAAATTTCCTGAACCCCGGATATCTAAGTCCCGCATGGCAACATTGAATCCCGAACCTAGCTCTGAGAATTCCTCTATCGCCGAAAGTCGTTTGTATGCCTCCGATGTCAATGTTGATAATGGAGGACTCAATAAGTAACAGAAGGCTTTTTTATTCGAACGACCTACACGGCCCCGCATTTGGTGAAGGTCACTCAAACCAAACATATGTGCATGATTGATAATAATGGTATTGGCATTCGGGATATCCAGACCTGCTTCAATAATTGTCGTTGCGATAAGTACGTCAAAGTCATGGTTGATGAATTTGAGCATCACATCTTCCAATTCATCTCCTTCAAGTTGACCATGAGCCACACCAACACGTGCTCCGGGTACCAGCTTGCGGATTAAATTGCCCAATTGAGGAAGGTCAGCCACACGGTTATGGATAAAGAAAACCTGTCCACCCCGATCGAGTTCATAACTGACTGCTTCACCAATCAATGATTCATTAAATACGTGAAGCTCGGTCTGTACCGGTTGACGATTGGGTGGAGGAGTCGATATAATGCTTAGATCCCGCGCTCCCATCAAGGAGAAATGCAAGGTCCTTGGGATAGGGGTTGCTGTCAAGGTCAACGAGTCCACATTGGCACGCATAGCCTTTAACTTCTCTTTAGCGGCAACACCAAATTTCTGCTCCTCATCAATAATCATCAAACCCAGGTCCTTGAACTTGACATCCTTGCTCACCAGGCGATGCGTGCCGATGATGATATCTATTTTTCCCTCCGCAAGACGCGCCAAAGTGTCCTTGATCTGCTTGGTCGTTTTGAAACGGTTGATGTAGTCGATATTGCATGGAAGTCCTTTCAGACGTTCGGTAAAAGTACGGTGATGCTGTAATGCTAAGATGGTTGTTGGAACTAACACAGCAACCTGTTTGCTATCAGCAACGGCTTTAAATGCTGCCCGGATGGCAACTTCTGTCTTTCCAAATCCAACATCACCACAGATCAACCGGTCCATTGGATGTGGCGACTCCATATCTTTTTTTACATCTGCGGTAGCCTTTTCCTGATCTGGCGTATCCTCATAGATAAACGACGCTTCCAGTTCATTCTGCAAATAGCTGTCCGGAGAGAAGGCATTCCCATGCTGAGCCTTCCGTTTTGCATAGAGCATAATCAGGTCACGGGCAATGTCCTTGACCTTCTTCTTGGTCGTTTTCTTTAATTTATCCCAGGCATCCGTACCGAGCTTGTTCATCTTCGGAACTGTACCCTCCTTGCCGGAATATTTTGAAATCCGGTTTAACGAGTTGATATTGACATAAAGCAAATCGTTGTCTGCGTAGATCAGCCGGATCATCTCCTGTGATTTGCCGTTGACATCGACCTTTTCAAGACCGCCATATCGGCCCACACCATGATCAATATGGGTGATAAAATCCCCGGGTTTGAGATCCCGTAAATCTTTCAGTGTAATCGCCTGCGAACGTTCGTATGCTTTTTTCCGTTTGTATTTGTAATACCTGTCAAATATCTGATGATCCGTATAACAAGCCAATTTCAAGCTGTCGTCCCTAAAGCCTTCACGCAATGCTTTATGAATAGGGATAAACGTAGCCGCTTTGTCAAGATCCTCCAATATCGTATAGATCCGTTCAACCTGTTTCGTTGAATCCGAAAAGATCAGATTCTGGATCCGATGGCTCTCATTTTCCTTAAAGTTATGGATCAGCAGATTAAAGTCTTTATTAAAAGATGGTTGTGGATGAATATCAAACTTGATCGTGACTTCCCCCTTATAGAAAAACTGTTTTCCAAATTCAATGATCGGGAAATCAAAAAATAGGGCATTGAGGTTTTTCTCATCGGTAAATTCATACTCTGGATTATGCCATTCCGGATTATCTTTTTTCTGTTTATCGGTCAGACTGGCCCAAAGTTGTTTCGCTTTTTTCAACCCGTCCTTGACAATATCCAGTGTAAACTGCGCGTCTTTAATCCAGATGGAAGCCCCCTGATCGATATATTCCAATAAGGAAATGTGCTGCGAGGTCAGGAACTTGGCCTGAACATTCGGAACAATGGTAACCTTATGGATTTTATTGACCGAGAGCTGAGATTCAATGTCAAATGTTCGAATGCTTTCGATATCATCGCCAAAGAATTCGATGCGGTAGGGAAGGTCATTCGAGAAAGAAAAGATATCTACGATACCACCTCGTATTGCAAATTGTCCGGGTTCATAGACAAAATCTACACGTTCGAAATCATATTCGATCAAAAACTCATTGATAAAATCAATACTTAAAGCAGTGTTTTCTGTAATCTCCAGCGTGTTTTTCTCCAGATCGGTACGATTGATTACCTTTTCAGCAATTGCTTCGGGGTAAGTGACCACCATCTTTGGTAATTCCGATGTATGATTGAGCGAACTTAATGTTTCTGCACGCTGTAGTACATTTGCCGAATCCGTCTGTGTGAAGTCAAAAGCTTTTCGGTAAGAAGAAGGGAAAAAAAGTACCTGTTTGTCCAGTAAGTTTTCCAGGTCACTTAAAAAGTAGGAGGCATCTTCGTGCGTTGGCAAGATAAAGACCATTGGACGCTCCTGCAATTTGTAGGATGAGACGGCAATAAATGCATCCGAAGAACCGATAAGACCTTTCAGTTGAATCTTTGGATTTTTGGACTGCATGGCCTTTGTAAGCGACTGGACTGATTCGCTTTGGCTGTATTTTTCTAGTATTTCTTGAATTCCCACGAGCAAAAATTTCGAATAATTGCGAATTTAATTAATTCCTCGTAAGTATATGGTATGTTGTGCTAAATTTTTTGGTAAAAAACTTATCGAAAAGATAACTTTTGGTGCTAGGACAAGAGGGATATGTTCTATGAATTGTGGGCGAAAGTATTTTGGCAAACGACCAATTATGCTGCCCGTCACTGAAGACTAGCAATGGAGATTCCGCAATGAACTATTTTGCTAAGTGGAATGTATAGGCAAAGGCCAATAAGATCAAAAGGATCGCCAAATAGAGTAATTTATATTGCTCGTAGGCAGTGACACGATAGGATCCAATTTTAACACGGTTTTTGCTGTTTCTCATAATTAATTCAGGTCAAGCTCAATTCGCTGTTCACTAATATAGCTTTTTAATGTTGTATTACCAAAAGCATGTAGTGCGTTTTGAAAATCTTCCCGATAATCGAACTGAAAGTCCTCATGAAGTTTATCATATTTACTGACAGCATGTTTAATACGACCCGTGATATATTTATGCAATTTATGGGCTGCCGATTGATAAGATGAATCAAATAGTCGTTCATAGTCGCCTATGACCCTTTGTAGGATATAAAAACGGAATTCAGCTTCACTGGTTTTATCTTTGGTGACTTTCTCATGCTCGTTTACCAAACCGCTTGCTTGTTTGACCAGCTTGCTCAGCCCGATAAAATTGCTGTGATGCGGTGTATTGCCAATCTGACTTGTTCCGATGTCAAACAATTGAGCTAATTGCTTCCGCAATTTATCAATACGTTCCTCCAGATCATACTCGTTCTCTAATAATTGAAAATGCAATTGTTTCATCAACATTTTGTCCTTACTGATCAGACGGACAAGTAATTTGTCTTTTTCTTTTTGTGGCAGCTCAAGGACAGCTTTCTTTAACTCGGCATCTTGATGTAGAGACATAATGTTTTACGTAAAATGATCTTATTATTAGCGATGAAAGAGCAAAGATGAAAGACGCCTGATTGTTCAGCTAATAGTCTGTTATCCTTGCTCCTTTATCCATATTTTATCAGCGACCTAAAATTAGGCAGACGGGAAGTATCATCCAGACTCTACCGCATAGATCAGCTGGTTGATTGTTAATATAATATTCTAAATTTGATCGTATTGTCAATCTGCTTCAATTGCTTCAATAGATCTTTATCATATTCGCCCTGAATATCTGTAACGGCATAGCCAATATCGCTCCTGGTCATTAAAAACTGTGCAACGATATTGATGTTGTTTTGTGCATAGACCTTATTGATTTGGGCCATGATACCCGGTACGTTTTTATGGATATGCAGCAATCTTGTCACCTGTTTTACTTTCGGTAATACCAGATTCGGAAAATTGCGGCTGAGATAAGTGTCACCATTGTTGATAAATTCGGCCATACGACGTGGTATAAATTCCGAATTTTTCTTTTTACTTTTCTTATCATCAAATACGACAATTCCTTTGGCATTGCAGATATCTTTATTGATATGCCCCTTGATGTCGCCCAGATAACCGATTGTTTTTAATTTATCTGCCTGTTGAAGCTGTTCATCAGTGATGTCAATATTGTCGCCTAGCAAAAGCATGCCAACATCTTTTACATATTTCTCTTCGAAAGTCTCTTTCGTACGGATCGAGAAACCATCTCTTTTCAGAATATGGGCAGCAATCTCCGGAACATCACCGACAATGAGACAAAGGATACGGTTTTTAGGGTAAGAGATCGCGCGTGGTAGATCATTTACATATAAGAATTCATCAAAGCTAGGCGTGATAAAATCCGCTTTTTCAGTGACGCTTTTACGTTGGATGTTCTCCGTGAAGGCAAAAAACTTTTCGATTAAACCCGACTCTTTCAACTGGAAATCCGAATAACCATCGCCAATACCAAAAAGTCGGCCTTCGATATTCAGTTGTTTTAAGAGCTGTACTTTTCCGCCTTCAGTGGATAGCGGATTATCCTCATCAAAGCCGATGATATTGCCTTCCGCATCGAATCTAAATGTGTTTGCGTAGATATTTTCGGTTTTGATATGATAAGGAGTCACCACGGGGGTGATAAATTCCTTAAATCCACCAGAAACAATCCAGGCCGTATCCGAATGTTTTTTGAAAAATTCACGATTACGTGAGAAAGACGTTGAAACCTTTTTCTTGAGGTGAGATACCAATTTATCCAGGTGGCTTTTGTTCGCGTTTAGCAATTTCACACGACCGGCCAAAGCTTCACGAAAAGAGAGTTTTCCCTCCATGGCAAGATTGGTGTATCGTTCAATTTCATTGTAGATAGATTCGCGGTCAGGATGATTTTCGAGTGAGATCCGGGCGAGCTCATCGAGCGCTTCTACTTGGGTAAATGTACTATCAAAATCAATGATGTAATAGTTTTTCATCTTAATTATTTGTTTTTTAATGGCGATGAAGCGATCACGGGCAAACTGTTCATTTCCTTGTTAAGCAATTGGAGCTTTTGATGGTTTCATCGGGATACTGTTTAGCAAATGAAACAATCATAAACACGCAGGCTTTATTTTGAATCGGATAGTTTGGTAAGCTCATGACGGGTTCAGGGTTCGGTTGTTTAATATTTTATATTGTTTTTACTGTTTGCAGTACAAATTTGCAATTTCTTTTAATGTCTGTTCCAATGGACGGTAACTGTAGCTCAAGAGTGACTGTACCTTCGCATTGGAGTACTGTAATTTGGCGCTTGACGCTGACGCTGTTTCCTTAGTCAGGGAAGATCCTGATTTCTTGAAGACAGCGAGCATGCTGGAAACAGTGGATGCGATCTGAAGAAGAGTCTCGGAGACTTCAATCGTAGGTTCGGGCTTGTTCATCAGGACACTGGCCACACTAAGCAGATCTTTATTGGGAATGTTGAGGTGATTGATAATATAGCGTTCAGCGGTAATTTCACCTTTTTCCATCAATTGGATCATAATCGACGCGACATCCTCCACATCGACGATGCCGACACTCCCTTTCGGATAAAACTTCAATCCCTTATTGATCATTGAAAATATGGCTCCAGATCCTTTGTCTTTGGCTGCAGCTCCCAATATTACCGAAGGGTTTACGATAACGGCATCAAGGCCCTCTGTAATGCCGCGCCAAACCTCCATTTCCGCCTGATATTTAGACACTGAATAGTTGGAGGTTGTGGGGCTATGCTCCCAATGGTCTTTTTCAGATACCGGTAAGTTGTCTTTGTTGGTGCCCAATGCGGCGATAGAACTAACATGAAGTAGACGAATGTTTTTCTCCAGGCAAAGGTTGACAATATTTGCTGTTCCTTCTACATTGACCTTAAAGAGTGATTTAGCATCTTTCTTCTGATAGGAGACCAGTGCCGCACAGTGATACACCTTTGTTACACCTTCCAGCGCGTCTTCCAGTTCAAAATAATCGTTGATGTCTGCATCAATCCACTGAATCAACGAAGAAGATAACAAGCTGGCTGGAATAGTCGATTGAACTCTCTTGGTTGCAATGACGTCAACTCCTTGATCGATCAATTGTTTGATCAATGTAGATCCTAAAAAACCTGTTCCTCCTGTTATTAATATCACTTGATAAAGATACTGTTAAAAATAATGTTTTCAAAAGTTAGTTAATAAATGGATATTTGTGTGAGTTGCATCCCGAAAAAATAAGATGTTTTAAACAAATTATAGCTTATGTCATCATTGTCCGTATTCTTTAGTCCGATTTCAATTGCAAGTATCTCTCCAGAGCATGGTTTCTTAAATTCCCAATTAGGGAATGTGATTCAGGCTTATGAAACAGATTTTCCCACTTGGGAGGAAAATGAACTACCTCAATTAGCTATTATCGGTGTACAGGAGGATCGGGCATCGGTCAATAATAACGGAACGGATAAAGCTCCGGATGCGGTACGCAAACACCTTTATGCCTTGTATCAAGGGGATTATAAGATGAATATTGTCGATCTGGGGAATATAAAAGCAGGTAATACCATCCAGGATACCTACGTGGCCTTGAAATCGGTAGTAGAAGAATTAGTAAAGACGAATATTCTCCCGATTATTATCGGTGGAGGACAGGATCTGACCTATGCACAATACCTGGGCTACCAGAATTTGGAACGGAAGATCGAATTGGCTATCGTGGATTCGCGTTTTGATCTCAATCAGGAAGAAGCTGAAAATGTCAGCCTCAATTCTCGGTCTTATGTCAATCACATTATTTTGCATCAGCCCGATTATCTATTTAACCTGAATTCCATTGCTTATCAGACCTACCTCGTCAGTAAAGAGTCCATCAATATGTACGACAAATTGTTTTTCAATGCAACCCGCGTAGGGATGATCGCAGGTAAAATGGATCAGTCTGAACCACTTATCCGGGCTGCTGACCTGATCAGTTTCGATATTGGCGCCATACGGGCATCAGAGGCACCAGGCAATGCCAATGCGATTCCAAATGGATTGTACGGAGACGAAGCCTGTCAGCTTGCACGTTATGCAGGTATGTCGGACAAATGTACTTCTATCGGTTTCTATGAATTGAACCCAACATTTGATCCCATGGAACAGACCGCAATGTTGGTTTCTCAAATGATCTGGTGTTTTATCGACGGTTATTATAATCGCAAGCAGGATACACCTTTATACCCCAAATCGTCCTATATTATCTATCGTACCACACTTGAAAATGAAGAACATGAATTGGTTTTTGTGAAAAGCAAAAAATCAGACCGCTGGTGGATACAAGTACCTTATTTTGGATCAAAATCTGTCAACGAAAGGTACTACCTTGTGCCATGCCGTTATGAAGATTACCAAATGGCCGTATCAGGGGAAATGCCTGATTTATGGTGGAAAACCCATCAGAAGTTGCAGTAAATCAGAATAAAGCAATATCTTGCTTGTGTCTTAATGCAATGTCTAAATTAAAGCGTTATTGGATTGATGAAAGCATTATCCAATTGCAGCGGCATAAACTCATCAGTCAGTAGTATAACCGGTCAAAAAGATTGTTGCATACTGCTGTTGGCACGCAAACTTAACATTAATCAAATTTGATAGCAGATGTTCTGTCACGACAGGTAAGAAGCTGCTATTCTCGTAAAATATAAATCATGGAAATATTTTTCTTTGCAGGAATTGTCTTGTTGTTGGTCATTTTGATCATATTGGTGTTGAAAAGAAATGGCGCTCCTACTGTGGATGCGGGGCAGAATAACGAAGTGGAAGCATTGAAAATAGAACTGGCACGTTCGCAACAACGAGAACAAAGTTTGCTGGAAGAACGTTTAATGCTAAGAGATGAATTGGACAAGGAGCGGGAGAGTGTATTGGTTGCTGAGCGTTCGCTGGAAAGCACACGTTCATTCTATGAGGCCCAAATGGATAAATTTCAGGAGCAAAAAAATGAAATTGCCGAAATAAAAAGACAGTTTAACAATGAATTTCAGGTTATCGCCAATAAAATATTGGAAGAGAAAACGCAGAAATTTACCGAAACAAACCACCGCTCACTCGGACTGATCCTAGATCCGCTCAAGGAGAAAATCAAGCTGTTTGAAGAGAAGGTAGATAAAAATTATAATCAGGAAGCGGCCGAACGAAATTCCCTGAAAGGTGTCGTGTTGCAGTTGGTCGAACAAAGTCTCAAGATTAAAGATGAAGCCAATAGCCTTACCAAAGCATTAAAAGGAGATACGAAAAAGCAGGGTAATTGGGGTGAAGTGATTTTGGAAAGAGTCTTGGAACGTTCGGGACTGATGAAAGATCGTGAGTTTAGGTTGCAGGTTTCCTTAATGGATGCTGAAGGCCGGAGAATGCAGCCCGATGCGATTATTGACCTTCCCGAAGATAAACATCTTATTGTGGATTCTAAAGTCTCCTTGATCGCTTACGAGCGTTGGGTAAATGCGGATACTGATGAAGACCGAGCGATTTTCGCGAAACAACATGTACAGTCTGTTGAAAATCACGTGAAGGAACTCTCCGCCAAAAACTATCATGAGTTGTATGGGATAGAATCGCCCGAATTTGTCTTGTTGTTTATGCCGATTGAATCTGCATTGAGTATGTCTGTCTCAGAAAAACCAGATTTATTCAGTGATGCTTGGGATCGCAAGGTCGTTATCGTTAGCCCTTCGACGCTGCTAGCGACATTGCGTACCATCGCCAGTATATGGAAGCAAGAGCGTCAGACACGCAATGTGATAGAAATCGCCAAAGAGGCAGGAAGTTTGTACGATAAATTTGTGAGCTTCCTAACGGATATGGAGCAGGCTCAAAATCAGTTGGAACGCGCGCTGAAGAGCCATGAGGATGCGACTAAAAAGCTGTCCACGGGGGCCGGAAATGTCATCGGGAAAGTGGAGAAGCTGAAACGATTGGGAGCAAAAGCAAATAAACAGATCGACGCTAAATTTCTGGATGAGGACGAATAATGAAGTCCTCCTGTCCGACAGGTTCTCCATGCATAACAACAAAGATTGAAGAGTTGGTCATAAAAGCGTTAGGCTTCTTGCAGATAAGCTCTTCAATCCTCAATCTAAGGTCGTAAGCCTAAGGCTTGAACTCACTAAAGTCTAAATACTCATATCTCAATACTAACAGATAAAGCAAACCAACCTATATGACATAAGCCGAAGGCATGTACCCACCAAAGTCTCACTACTAACTACTCAATACTAATATCTCCCTACAGCTCTTTCATGCGTTTATTGATCGAAACATCGACGTAAGTATCCTTTAGACGGTCAACAGCTTCTTTCTCGACAACGAGATTCGTGTCTGATTCGTAATCATGTAGGGTTCTTAGATTTTGGATTTCATTGTCATAAGGATCACGTCCAGCCAACAGTTTGACAATGACAGGAAGACATTCTAAAAACACAAAGAGTAGCGCGATAAAGAATACCGCATTCGCATTGGATTCATTGACCTTTCCATTGGCATCATAGCGTAGATTACCTAGCGCTGAATTGCGATCCGCAAAACCCACGACGTTGACAGCACTGTCCAGCGAGGCATTTGACAAAACCTTTTGATCCAGTATTCCTTCAAATTTTTGCTTTTGACGGATAGCATTTTGTTGTGCCGCTATCTTATTACGTAGGGTATCCAGATAAGCTTCTTTCTTTTTGAGTTCTTCTTCCTTCATTTTAGCATAAGGACCATAACCCATCACACCCGATGTCTCCGTGGTTTTATTCCCGTAGATTTCATAATTCAATTTGGTGCGATCGGTCTTGATGCCTGATTCCAATGAATCACGCTCTATGCTTATCGCTTTTAGTTGATTGACCTCGTTGCTGTATTTTTTATTGAAAGTACTGTTCAGGGTATCAATTTTTGCGCGTTGGTCAGCGAGGAAACGTACACGTAAATTCTCACGGATCTCTTTGTCAAAAATTTTCAGTTCCAAAGGCCGAGAAATAACTAAACCAATTAAAATAGCCAAGAGAATACGGGGTAGTGCCTGCAAGAGTTGCATCCAGCCACTTTTTGATTTATTGATACTCAGTACGATATAGCGGTCCATGTTGAAAATCGCCAAGCCCCAAATGATCCCGAATACGATCGCCAGGAACCAGTCTAGTGTTCCCCCACTAAACACAAAATACATGGCATAGCCGCCAGAAAGGCTGGCAAACAATCCGGTAAAAAAAATAGTAGCACCTATGGCTGTGTACTTACTATGCTCCTCCGGATACTTTTCAAGAGTTTCTTGATGTGCACCTGCACATCTCCAAAAGAAACGGTTAATAGCGCTCATTTAAATATTTTTACCCAAATTGACAGATTATTTTTAACAAGGTTACGAATAAGTTTTTGTTTTACAATAGGATGACGTTTTTTCAGCCGCTTGCGATGCAAAGAACCGGGACTCCCGTATTTGCCTAATTTTATTATCTTTGGAAAAAAATCAGGAATAATCAGACGATATGAAGAAAAGACAACTTTTGCCATTTTTAATGATAGTGGCAACTGCGATTGTTGGTTGTGAGGAAAAAAAAATGATGACAGATAATCCTCTTTTGTTAGCCTATGAAACACCCTTTAATGTTCCACCATTTGACAAGATCAAAACCGAACATTTCAGGCCTGCCTTTGAAGAGGCAATAAAAGTACATAATTTGGAAATTGACTCCATAGTCAATAACTCCGATAAAGCGACTTTCCAAAATACGATAGTAGCCCTTGAAAATGCTGGAAGCTTGCTAAACAATGTATCTACTGTATTTCATAACCTCAATAGTGCAAATACTAACGATAGCATTCAGGCGATCGCAAAAGATCTAGCCCCAATATTGTCTAGCCATTCGGATGAAATTTCGATGAATTCCAAATTATTTGATAAAATCAAGGAAGTTTGGAATAGCCGTAATACACTTGGCCTGGACGCCCAAGACAACAAGCTCCTAGAGGAAACTTATAAGAGCTTCGTGCGTTCTGGTGCAAATCTAAAAGATGCGGATAAAGAGAAAATGAAAAAGATCAATGCCGAACTTTCGACATTGACAACACAGTTCGGACAGAACCTATTGGCGGAAACCAATGCCTACCAACTGGTGGTTGATTCGGCGAGTCAATTGGAAGGCCTGCCTGAATCGTTAAAAACTGCGGCTGCCGAGGAAGCTGTTGCCAAAGGTAAAAAGGATAAATGGGTATTTACCTTACAGAATCCTTCGATCATGCCTTTCCTGCAATATGCCAAAAATCGGGAACTGAGAAAACAGATCTGGGAAGCATATCAAATGCGCGGTAACCACGATAACACAAATGATAACAAGGAAATCATTCAGAAAATCGTCAACCTTCGTCTTCAAAAAGCGAAGCTATTGGGCTATAAATCGCATGCGGCCTATGTCTTGGAGGAATCTATGGCTAAGACACCTGAAAATGTGTATGCTTTATTGAATAAGTTATGGACACCGGCTTTGGCGAAAGCAAAAGGTGAAGAAGCCGATATCGCAAACGAAATTAAAGCGGAGGGTGGTACTTTTGCGGTTGCACCTTACGATTGGAGATATTATACAGAGATTATCCGCAAAAAACGCTTTGCACTGGACGAAGATGAGATCAAACCTTATTTGAGCTTACCAACAGTACGTGAAGGCGCTTTTGCTGTAGCAAACAAACTATATGGTTTGACATTCGTTGCCCTTAACAATGTGCCGACTTATCATAAAGAAGTCGAGGTATACGAAGTGAAAGACAAAGATGGTTCACATCTGGGACTTTTGTATGCAGACTTCTTTCCACGTGAATCTAAACGTGGTGGTGCCTGGATGACATCTTACCGCGATCAATCTACAAAAGATGGTAAACGTGTTGCTCCGGTAATCTCTATTGTATGTAATTTCACAAAACCTGTTGGTAAAAACCCTGCATTGCTGACATTTGATGAGGCGACTACGCTATTTCATGAATTTGGACATGCTTTACATGGACTACTTTCCAATGTCAGATACAGATCAATGGCCGGTACTTCCGTACCACGTGACTTTGTCGAATTGCCATCACAGATTATGGAAAATTGGGCCGCAGATCCCGAGGTATTGAAAACCTATGCAAAACATTTTAAGACCAAAGAGGCTATGCCGGATTCATTGATCCAAAAAATGGAAAAAGCAGGTACTTTTGATCAAGGCTTTGCAACGGTGGAATACCTTTCAGCAGCATTGTTGGATATGGATTACCATGCGACAACCAAGGAAATTTCGAAAGATGTCAATGGATTTGAAAAAGCAGCCATGAAGAAAATAGGTATTATTGACGCAATTATCCCGCGTTATAGAAGCACTTATTTTCAGCATATCTTTGCTGGAGGTTATTCAGCTGGATACTATGCTTATATCTGGTCGGAAGTATTGGATTCAGACGCTTTTGCAGCCTTCAAAGAGAAATCTTTGTATGATAAAGCAACAGCGGATTCATTCCGTAAGAATGTCCTCGAAAAAGGAGGTACAGATGATCCGGCAAAAATGTACCGTACCTTTAGAGGTGCAGACCCAGATCCAAAATATTTGTTGAAAAAAAGAGGATTGAATTAATCCGCTACAAAACAAAAAAAGGAGATATATAAAAATATATCTCCTTTTTTTGTTTTAATACTTGTTATTCTAAAAACAATGCTTACATTTGGATATTATTTATAATGAGTCTAAATAAATGTAGATAGTATGTGTGATACCAAGATTCTAAGTCAACGCGGAGATACCCACATTAGTGTTTGCCATAAGTGCAGAACATATTATATCTGGCAGCAAAGTTTTGTACTGACATTTACACAGAACAAGTTTTTCGATTTTCTGAACATCATTAAGAGTAATGGCGACGAACTTTTCTTCAGTTCATTCCCGGATGGTGAATTTCGCTTGATTATGAAGACGCCCTATCCTGATATTGTTTTCTCGTTTGATGAAGAGCAATGGCAAAACTTTAGGGATGCCTTACAAGAATCGTATTACATGAATGAATTTTATGGCATGTTAAACAATTAAGATAAAAAGTCCTGTTGCTTCGCTTGTGTTTCATCTCTCTTTCCTTATGCGTTGCTAACAGGCACAAACAAAACCCTCAGTGATATCCGTATTAACGCACAGATAGCTACTGAGGGTTCTTCTTTATCTCGTGATGTGGTTATTCGCCTATCGCATAATATTTAAAATCGAGATCTTCAAGCTGTTTTCGATTCAATAGTTTCCGGCCATCAAATACAAAGGCAGGTTTCTTCATCTGATCCTTGATCTTCTTCCAGTCATAGCTTTTGAATTCATCCCATTCTGTTAATATGGCAACAGCGTGTGCGTCGTCACAGGCCTCATAAGGCGTATTGACAACTTTGACCAAGAGCCTATTTTCTTCCGATGAACGCGTGTTCAGATAATCCAAGTCAGCGTAAATACGTTCCGCAGATACTTTCGGATCGTATACTGTAATTTCGGCCTGTTCATTTAACAGATAATCGGCAACGTAGATCGCCGCGGACTCACGGGTATCATTGGTATCTTTTTTAAACGCCCAGCCCAAAAAAGCAATCTTTTTTCCTGATACCGTATTGTACAATGTCTGGATGATATTGTCAGCAAAACGCTGCTTTTGATAATCATTCATTAAAATAACCTGATCCCAGTATTCAGCGACTTCCGTAAGCCCATAACTGCGTGCGATATAGACGAGGTTGAGAATGTCTTTCTGAAAACATGATCCGCCGAAGCCAACCGATGCTTTTAAAAATTTAGAGCCGATACGTGTGTCCATACCAATAGCTTTGGATACCTCATCGACATTGGCTCCCGTTTTCTCACAAAGAGCAGAGATCGAGTTGATCGAAGAGACCCGTTGCGCCAGAAAAGCGTTGGCGGTCAATTTAGAAAGCTCGGAAGACCATAGATTTGTCGTCAAGATTTTGCTTTGATCTACCCAATACGCATAAATATTCACTAATGCTTCAATTGCTTCTTCATTTTCACCGCCGATAAGTACACGGTCCGGATTGATCAAATCCTGTATTGCCGTCCCTTCGGCGAGGAATTCGGGATTGGATAAAATATGAAAATTCACACCGTTACCGGTATTATCAAGGATACTTTTCAATGCCGCTGCTGTACGTACCGGAAGAGTGGATTTTTCGACAACAATCTTGTCATCTTTGGCGACTGAAGCGATCTGACGAGCACATAGCTCGATATATTTTAAATCCGCAGCCATCCCCTTTCCTTTTCCGTAATTTTTGGTTGGGGTATTGACCGAAATAAAAATCATATCAGCCTCATCAATAGCCTTGTTGATATCGGTTGAGAAAAACAAATTGCGCCCCCTCGCTTCAGCCACGATTTCTTGCAGCCCTGGTTCATAAACAGGAAGGTTTTCTAGGTTTTCATCATTCCAGGCTGCAATACGCTCGGCATTCATATCAACAATGGTGATCTCAATATGAGGACATTGTTTCGCAACAACCGACATGGTTGGCCCACCCACGTAACCAGCTCCTATACAGCATATTTTCTTGATAGTTTTACTCATTTTGATTATCTTAATCAGCTATAAATTGAACAACAAATGTAAAGAATTCGAAATGGTTTTTTGTCGATAAAAGTCAATATTTCATTTCGAAAGTGTAAAAACAGGACGTTATTGTAGTATAGGGTGGCCATCGAAGCCTCTGTCCGACTCATTTTGAAGGTATAAGAACTAAAGTGGGTGGATTAGCTGGGGTTAAATCTCTTTTTGAGCAGTTTGATTAGACAGTAAAGGGTTGGTATAAATAATTGGATTGGGACTAAAATCTATCAGATTTATACTAATTTTACATTAAAAATAGGAGCACGATTTTGATAAAGCAAGAAGTTATTGACAAAGTACTGGAAACGGCACGGATAGAGGAAGTGGTGGGTGACTTCGTTGATTTAAAGAAGCGTGGTACCTCGTTGATCGGAAACTGTCCATTTCACCACGAAAAAACACCTTCATTCCACGTTTCTGTTTCAAAAGGTATCTACAAATGTTTTGGCTGTGGTGTTGGGGGGGATTCACTCAAATTTGTGATGGAACTGGAAAAGTTTTCCTATCCCGAAGCGATTCGTTACCTGGCTGATAAATATTCCATTGAGATTGAGGAAGTTGAGCGGTCTCCAGCACAGCTCGCTGCGCAGGATAAAAGAGAAAGTCTCTATGTCTTGAGTGCCTGGGCCGGGAAATTTTTCGTAGAACAGCTCTGGAAAAGTGAAATGGGGCAAGTCATCGGACTCAACTATTTCAAAGAGCGGGGATACCGCGAGGATATCATCAAGAAATTCGAACTGGGTTATTCGCCCGAAGAGTGGACGGCATTGGTGGATAAGGCCCAGGAGGCCGGCTTCCATCCGGATTACCTGGCTGCAAGTGGACTGGCTATTGAGCGTGACGATAAATCGCTCTACGATCGCTTTAGAGGGCGTGTCATGTTCCCGATCCATAATCTAACCGGACGTATTATCGGATTTGGTGGACGTACACTAAAAACGGATAAGAAGGTCGCCAAATATGTAAACTCACCTGAAAGTGAGATCTATCATAAGTCAGATGTACTCTATGGGTTGAATTTTGCCAAAAAGGCAATTATGGAAGAGGACAACTGCTATCTCGTCGAGGGTTATGCGGATGTTCTATCTGTACATCAGGCCGGTGTTGAAAATGTGGTTTCTTCTTCGGGAACCTCCTTGACCACAGGTCAGATTAAATTGATTTCCAGATTTACCAAAAATGTAACCATACTCTATGATGGGGATGAAGCTGGTATAAAAGCCTCATTGCGTGGTACCGATATGTTGCTGGAAGAAGGGTTAAATGTAAAGGTGTTGCTCTTCCCGGATGGGAATGACCCTGATTCCTATGTGCAAACCTATGGAGCCACAGCCTTTAAGGATTATGTGAAATCTCATCAGCAGGATTTTATCTTCTATAAGACCAATATTTTACTTCGCGATGCCAACAACGATCCCATCAAAAGGGCAGAGGTAATACGTGATGTTGTTGAAAGTATTGCTTTGATCCCAGATGAGATTAAAGTCTCTGTTTTTATTCGGGAATGTAGCAGTTTATTGGATATTGAGGAGCGTATTTTACTTGCTGAGCTCAACAAGATAAGGCTGAATAAGGCAAAAAAGGCCGATAAGGATGCCTCTCGCAAGGCACAAAATACCGCTGCAAATACGGGGATGCCACCTTTTGGAATGGATGGTCCACCGCCCGATTTCTTTATGACAGATGATGAGCGTGGAGGTGTGCCAGCAATGGAAGCAACGGAGCAGCCTGCACAGCTGACCGCTGAGATCCTGCAGGAACGTGAGATCGTCCGTATCCTGATCAACTACGGCGATTACCTGGCGACCTGGGAAGGGGATGGCGATATTCCGGTTGCAGGCGTCTTGCTAGGTAATATCAGCGATATCGAATTTAAAGATAAGGGCGCTGCATTTATTCTGAAAGCTTATCGGGATGCTGCTGAAAATTACGAAATCCCCGATGCAAAATTATTTTATTCCCATGCTGATTCCGCAGTTTCCGAACTGGCGATCAATTGCGTGGCAACGAAATATTCGCTCAGTGAAAACTGGAATGACGATAAACGCAAGATCTATGTGACTCAGGAGTATGAGCATCTTAAACAATTGGTTGTAGAGGCTATCTATCGGATAAAAAAGCAAAAGATCGGCGCGGAAATGCATCATATTCGTGAGGAAATGAAGCAAGAACAGGATGTTGCTAATCTGGAAGTGCTTATCTTTAAGTATCAAAAACTCAAAGAAGCGGAGCGTCTTTTGGGGGGATTTTTGGGAAATACGATTGTAAAGTAATCCGGATAATATGGCGAAACATCTCGAAATAGGAATACAGGGCGAACAGTTGGCCATGGAATACCTGATCAAGATGGGCTATAAAATAATGTTAAGAAATTGGCGATTTAAGAATTTAGAAGTAGATTTGATCGTCATGGATGGGGATACCCTGGTATTCGTAGAGGTGAAAACACGGTCGACGACAGCTTTTGGTGAGCCTTATGAATTTGTGGATGTGCGCAAGCAACGGCGACTGATTCGGGCAGCGCAAGCCTATATATTAAAACATGCATATAGTGGTGAGGTGAGATTCGATGTGATAGCTGTAACGAATAACACGCATTCAAAACTTACTTATATTAAAGATGCATTTTGGGATAGTTGAGAATAGTATTGCGCTATTCGATTTGAAATAAGAGATCTTGGGCGTGTAAGCCATTAGTTTACTAAATTTCTGGTTTTGAATCAGACTTTTATATTATAAAAATGAAACGATCATGGTTTATTCAAACATACTGTTTTATAAAAATGCGATCGTTTCATCAGTTTTAAAAATAGATTATATAGATGAAAAAAATCACGTATTTTATTGCGATTGCAACACTTGCTTTTGCTTCCTGTAAATCGAAAAAATCTGCTTTGGAATTTGCATCACCTGGTGCAAACCAAGCCGTTTTAAAGGGCAGTCAAGTGCAATTAAAATTGAAATTTGACGCAATTACCATGGATTCTGTCGCTTACTTTGTGGACGACAAACATGTGGGCTCCTCTACAGATACTGTAGCGATCACTGTAGAGACCAAAAATATGGCCTATGGTACACGCAATATTTCTGCAACAGTCTATAGCGGTGGTAAGTCAGATTCCGTATCCAGCACGTTCTATGTGGTTCCTGCAAGCGCAAAGAACTATGGATTCCAGGTTGTCAACAAATACCCCCATGATACCACAGCATTTACCCAAGGACTTCAGTTTGCCGATGGTGTATTGTATGAATCAAATGGACGATATGGTGAGTCTAATCTTAGAAAAGTAGATCTGACAACTGGAAAGGTCCTGAAAGAAATCAAATTCGATGAGAAAACTTTCGCCGAAGGGATGACATTAGTCGGTAATAAATTGTTTATGCTAACCTGGCAGCAGGGTGAGGGATACGTCTTTGATAAAAATTCATTTACAAAAGAGAGCTCATTTAAATACGAAAATAGTAAAGAGGGCTGGGGGATTACCTACGATGGCAAGCATTTGATCAAATCGGATGGTTCTAATAAATTGTTCTTCTTGGATGCCATTACTGGTAAAGAGTTGAACTCAATTGGTGTATATGACGAGAATGGTCCCGTAGATCAACTGAATGAATTGGAGTATATTGATGGAAAAGTCTACGCAAATGTCTATCAGAAGGATGTTCTCGCAATTATCAACCCAGAGACAGGTGCTGTAGAGGGCAAGATTAATCTGGTCGGAATCTATGAGCATACTTCAGCTTATGATAATGAGCTGAATGGAATCGCCTATGATCAAGCCAATAAACGCTTGTTCGTAACTGGCAAGTTGTGGAACACACTGTATGAAATCAAAGCAATAGAAAAATAACGTGTTAAGCAAAATACATGTAAAGAAAAGCGATATCCAGGGATATCGCTTTTCTTTTTACTAGGAGTCTAATAGTGTCAATATCATGTGAAGGGTATTGATTGTAATGTGAGTCGATTTGGTCCACGCAAAACGAATGCATTGACAGACCTCCTAAGAAACACAAACTCGTATCAATTCATCGCAGGACGTTGACGCATGGATTCATCAAACATTAAAAAGTAGCCACCAATCTATATCGAAGGGACTACCTTACATCTTGGCCTCTATAACGAAAGCGATCAGACAGAAACCAATAACGACAGATCTTGTCCTAAAACTTTCATACTTTCTCAAGTACCAACAGCTATGAAAACCAACTGACTTTTCTTTCTCGTCAATAAACCTAGGGCTGTGAGCTTATTGATACCTTGATGAAAAAACGAGAATCAATAAAACCTTCATGCTCTTATAAGCATCCATAGCCATGAAAATCAACTGAAGGTTCTTGCTGACCAATAGAAAACAGACACTTCCAGAAAAAAACAGACACTATAAAAAAAGGGATGAAACATATGTTCCATCCCTTTTCTATTGATTTATATTTTGTTATTAATAAACAGGAACAAAGCTCCAGTTATCATCAAAACGAGTTGTACCATTTAGACCTGTAGCAACATAACCAGTTGATCCGATTGTGTAAGCAACAGCATCTTGTCTTGCACCACCACCAAGGGCTGTATTGTCACTTGTCCAATAGTCGCCGCTGATATTATATTTCACAACTGAACTTGTTGCAGTCCCTTTTAATCCACCAGCTAAGAAACCACTATTGCCGATAACGAAAGCAGCAGCATTAGAACGAGTCATATCATAACTATATGTGCCATCGTTTCTGTTTAGATCTGCTAATTGTGTCCATTTGCTACCATCAAATTTGTAAAAATCTGCTGGGTAACCACCATTGGAAACTCCGCCGCCAACATATGCAGCATTACCCGATACAAATACAAAAGCACCTTTTCTCTTAGCTGTAAATGGAGCATCAGGAATTGCTTCCCATTTATTTAAATCTGGGTCGTATTTGAAAAACTGATTGGTAAAGGAAGTACCATTTGCAATCGTTGTCTCTCCTGTACCCACATAGGCTTTTCCTCCGATAGTAAATGCAACAGCATTTGCTAATACGATAGGTAAATCAGCAACTTTAGTCCATTGTTTTCCTTTGTCTGCTGAAGGGTCAAATTTATAGAAATCTTTCAAGAAGTTTGCGCCATCATTACCGCCACCTACATAGCCAAAATCTCCGATAGCAAAAGCAATTGCGCCACGACGACCACTACTTTCTGCGTTATTATCAGCTAATGGATCTTTTTCGCTCCACGTGTTAGATGCTGGATCATAAGCATAGGTATTTTTTAGGTTAACAGGCTTGCTACCTGCATTGTTTGATTGACCTGTAGTTACATAAGCGATGTTCTTTATTACAAAACTTGCTGCAGAGGAAGTTTGTGGACCTTTGTAAGCTGCTTTTTGAAACCACTCAGTAGATTTATCTTCAGTGTTGTCGTCGCTTTTTTTACAAGAAGAGAATGATGTAACTGTAACTACAAAAGCTGACAATACGAGTAGCCAATTTTTCTTGTTCATAAATTATTGAAATTTAGTATAAAGGATGTTTAATTTAATTCTTGGATCATTACCATCTTTTGCCAATATCAACCGATTCGCTGTACTTGATAGCTGTGGAGGTATTGCTACTGAAGTCCCACCTACAGTTCCAACTGGTACTGGCAATGGGGGTAAAGATAGATATAATGAAGTGTTTTTATATGCTGTTGTTTTAATTTTATTTAAATAATCAATCAAATTAAAGGTGTATTTACCATTTGCGTCTCCAATTTTAATCAATCGGGCCACTTGCATTGCGTTTGCAGTCTCTAATGATGCTAAGGCACTAACAGGCGTCCCTTCACTATTTGCGACCATAAGGACCAAATTACTAGGTTGCTCATAGCCTTCCAGTGGATTATTTTCTGCTTCAATGACAAGTTCCACCTTATTTATTGAAATTGTTGGATCATTGACCAATGATAATAACGTAGGAAACTCAATTTTCGCTACAACACCACTTGAACCTTCCAAGAATGTATTTCCATCAGTTTTTTCAACATCAATCTGCGGATTTGATAGCGTCATAGAAGAAAACTTTGTCGCGGAACGATCTGTCTCAATTTGGTTATATTGGTATGCTTTGTTGTCAATAGCAAAAAACTGCTTGCCTCTTGTCTTGTTTCCCTCATTGTTTTCAAAAGAATAATGCACCTGTAGGAAAACAGTGTCTTTAAAGCCGATAATCGCTGTATTGTTATTATCTGGAACAAGCGCTAACCCTTTGAAATATTCTTGAAAACTAGTGTTATTTTGAATCCTGTTATCACCATCTTTGATCAATCTGAAAAGTTCATTGCTAATGGTACTATTGAATTTAAAGAACAATGAATCTGTTGCTTTGACACGTGGGTTAAAGGAAAGCTCTGCTAATGGTGTGTTTTCATAAGCAAATTTTTTATTGCTGAATATACTGGCTGCAGTCACATAAAGTGGTCTTGAAGTCGTTGGCTGTGTCGGATCAATTGGTGTAAGGGTGATATCTTCCGTAACACGATGAACAGCGATTTTCTGAACTTTGGTTGTATCACCAGAATAGTATTTGTTCGGACTTAGAACCAAAGACACAGAATCCAATACCGCATCATCTGGAATGGCGGTACTGTTTATTGTACCAATTCCCAAACGCATATAAGAAGTTGATTTGACAGTACCAGTGACAGCATTGCTATTTTTTCCTACCAGAATCGTCCCCGTATTTGAAGTTGGAAGAGGATCCAATTGGTAAGTGGAAACTTTCACGGAAACAGTATCAATTGGTACTACGCCAATCGTTTCATCTCTTGAGTTATCCAAAGAAAGTGAAATGTCTTTATTACAACCGACAAAAGCTGCCAACGTAAAAAGTGGAAGTAAAAATTGTATACTACGTCTCTTAAAGTTTTTGATCATATTAATTTTTGAATAGTGCAAAAGTAATCAATGCTTACTGTTAATCAGTGTTATATTTTGTTAAATATGGTTAATTACCACAGCGATTGCAAATCTAGTAATTTAAATTTGTTTTCATTATGGGTAGAAGATTTAAATTGCTGATCAGCTTGATCGTTTTAATAGGCACAGGAATCACCGTTGTGCTGGGGATCTGGCTTTACGGAAGTTATACCAATCGGCGGGATCTTTTTCTGTCCACAGCTGAACGCTCGCTCTTTAATGCGGTGCAGGAAGTATACCAGGCGGAAAATGGTGATCAACGATTGGATGGGCCTGAGACCGAAAGAGATCAGCTGCTCAACGATGTGAAAAAAGAACTTCTACCCGCGTTACCAGAGACAGAACTTGATCAGGCTCTGCAAAGGGTACGCGCCCGCCAGCCACGCAAAGAACATGCTTTTCGTGGCGATCCTGATCGAAAAGGTAAAATGTATTCCAAAGATCGTGATCATCAGAATGCCATTATTCCGCCCTTTTTGTTCCGTGATTTTGAAATGAACAAAACGAATCTAGACCAGATCGACAATAAATTCAAAGAATCACTGAGCAATAAAAGCATTTCGGTACCCTATGAGCTGAGTATCGTAACGATTCCACGTGAACAGGTGAAGGACGTGCGCCGCGAATATCGGGAAAAGAACCTGGCCTGGACCAGACCGATGATGGTCAATCCCCTAAAGAATGAATTCCTCGTTGTCAAATTTCAGGAGGATTGGAAATACCTGCTGTACAGCTTGAGCTGGCAATTACTGATTTCGCTGCTGTTGATTGGTCTTTTGTTAGGAACCTTCTTTTACCTGATGAAAACCATTTTTAACCAGAATAAGATGGCGGAGCTCCGAAAGAACTTTGTTGACAATATGACCCATGAACTGAAAACTCCCGTATCCACCGTAATGGCAGCGATTGAAGCCATACAATTATACGGGGTGCGGGAAGATAAGGTAAAGATGGACCGTTACCTCGATATTTCAAAAAAGGAACTTGAACACCTCTCAGGCATGATTGAAAAGGTCTTGCAGATGGATATTGACGCCTCTCGGGGAATAGTATTGCAACGGTCGGATTTTGATATTGTCGCAATGGTGGCAAGTGCGATTGAAGTGGCTCAGCTTAATAAAACAAAAACAGTCGAGGTGGAGCTCTTTGCTGATCCTGGATCAATCCTGATCAAAGGAGATGAGTCCCATCTGAAAAATGTTATCAATAATCTATTGGAGAATGCCATTAAATATGCTGGACCGCATGTTAAGATTAAAATTGAAATAAAAGGGGCTAAGGAGCATGTTCAGATCCATATTACGGATAATGGCAAAGGTATTGCAGCTGAATACCATCAGCAGATCTTCGATATGTTTTTTAGAGTACCTTCGGGCAACTTACATGATGTGAAAGGTTTTGGACTGGGGCTTGCTTATGTCAAGCAGGTTGTCAAACGCCATGAGGGCAAGATCAGTGTGGCGAGTGAGCTGGAAAAAGGGAGTACTTTTATGATCAGGTTACCATATTAACCTAAAGAAAGCTATCTTCAACATAACGTTAGTATAGAAAAAGCATTATTATTGAACAATAGGGATTATGATTAATATTTTATACGTAGAGGACGAGCCGAGTCTGGCGATGATTGTTGCAGATAGTCTGGAAGCCAATGGTTTTCATGTCGTACACTGCAACAATGGGCAGGAGGCCTTGGATTCTTTTAGCATAGCGAAACCGGATATAATGGTCGTGGATGTGATGATGCCTGTCATGGATGGGTTCACTTTGGCGGCAAAAATCCGTGAGATGGACACCCTGCTTCCCATTATCTTCTTAACAGCCAAAGTGCAGACAGAAGATGTGGTCCGGGGATTTCGTCTCGGGGGAGATGACTATGTCAAAAAACCGTTTAAAATCGAAGAATTGGTCGTACGGATCGAGTCCCTGTTAAAGAATAGCCCCAAAATGCTGTTTGGACAGAAGCTGATGATCGGTGATTATACACTGGACAGTTTAAAGCACCAGCTGATTTATCAGGAGGAAATGCTCAAGTTGTCTTTTCGTGAAAGTGAACTCCTCCGTAAGCTCTACGAACAGAAAGATAAGGTGATCGCCAGAGAAGAGATCATGCGTGCTTATTGGAGCCACGATAAGTACTTTACAGGACGAAGCCTAGATGTATTTATTAGCCGTATACGGAAGTATTTAAGCCAGGACCCAAGGATCAAAATTACCAATATACGAGGGGTCGGCTATATGCTTACAGTGGATTGATGACAGTGTTCCACGTGGAGATTTTTTATTCTTTTCGCATTCGATTAGCCTTCCCGCCCATACCCCGTATATGATAGGTAAAACTCAAGATAGCATATCGGGTAATTGCATTGGATTGGGATACACGTACCCAAAGGTCGTTGACCTGTTGATTGACGTTTTTATTGTCATTAAAAATATCAAAAACCGTTAGATTGATCTCTGCATTTCTCCTTTTGAACAGCTTCTTGCCGACGGAAACATTCCACAGTAAACTTGTCGTGCTGGGTGCGTTGAGAATACTTCCGTTATATAAATAATTGAACGTCGAATTTAAGGTCCAGCTTTGCAATAATGTCAAAGCAATGGAATTGCTGATGGTATGTTTATAAACAGAATAATTGGATTTTTCAGTTGCCGAATTTTTTGAATAGGATAAATTCCCATTATAATCCAATCCGATGATCAGTTCCTTACTGAACGCTGTGTTCACGCCGACACGTTGACTCATACCATATGTTTTTGCATCTACTTTTTCCAGGTTCAACAAGGTGTAGTTTTGATTGAAATATAGATTATTATTTAGGTTGACATTGAGTTTTAAGGGGTCTATACGATAACCAAGGCTATTGTGCCACTTTAGGTTGTAGACACCATCAAAATTTTCGGGTTTGATATATTGTCCTCCCGGTCCCAGTATGACATCGTTCTCAATGGTAAATGCCGAATCGGTTGTAAAGATGGTATTTGAAATCTTATCCTGAATAAAATCCGCTGTAAAGTCTGATGTAAAGCTTCGGCCAGAAGCCTTATTGATACACCTAAACTGCATAACCAGGTTGTGGTCATATTCCTGTTTTAGGTTTGGGTTGCCCGAGGTAATACGTAGTGGGTTCTGATTATCTATAAAATCTTGTAACTGTTCAATAGCAGGTGTATTCGTTTTGGCATTATAGCGCAATTCAATACGTGTTTCCTTGTTGAAATTATACTGGAAATTTAAGTTTGGCAGCAGACTGTTGAAATGACTCTTTGTTTTTAATTTGTTTGGAAATAGTTTGTCATTTAACTGATTGGCTGTTTGGTAGTCCAATCCGATTTGAAATCGTATACTATCTTTTTTATTGAATAAATAGGATACCCCAGCACTGTGGTAAACAAAGTCATTACGAAATTCATTCGAAAGACGGTTTTTCAATTCTCCCAATTGTTCTGTTTCCGCTAGGAATTCATACGTTTTACGGTCAGAATAACGGGCCGTATTTCGGAAGGTGTAATTACCCTGCAGACGGGAATATTTATCCAGCATCTCGGTATAGGCAATTTTTGAGCGAAAGCCATTGTTGTCGCCATTTGAGTAATTACGATTGTTTGTAGTGTCAATTCGACTAAACTCCCCATTTCTATAATAGGTATTCAGGGCATAGTTTGCAGCATTCCCCTTGTTTGTGCTGAAAGAACCATTAAAATTGACACTAATAGTTCGTCCCGGTTTGTTTAGCCTACGCATATAAGTCAGATCGCCACCCCAGTTGAAATTTTCGCCAAAACTGCTGTTGTTCCTGTTGGATTGGTTGAGCATTTCGCTCAGGTTTAATAAGGTACTACCCAGCGAGCTGCTATGTCTATTGTTGTTCTGGTAGGAAAAATTGGGTTGTATGTCCAGCTTTTGAATAGAATCTATTTTCCAGTTCGCTCGCAGGGAGAAGGCGTGATTGTTTGTGTAGGTGCTGCCAGATTGCTGTTGATTGTTGATCTGGTTGGCTCTATTGCCTGCAGTATATTCCGTTTTGTTTTGGCTGATGGTATTATTGTCGGTATAGTTGTAGGTATAATTGGCGTTGAAATCCATCCGGTCCGCAAAAAAACGGTCGAGATAGTTGAATCCAGCATTGAAACGTGTTGTGACGCCCTGTCCTGTACGCCCCCGCGTGTTGCCTCGTGGGGCAAAACCATTGGGCTGATTGACGTTATTGGTATTGATATCTATGGAATATTGGCGCTTTGGGTTCATTTTGGTGACCTGTGTATTGATCGCATACTTCTCATCCGGACCAGCTCCACCACTGATTTTGCCAAAATAAGATTTCCTTTTATCCGGTTTGGTGACAATATTGATCACTTTCATGCGTTTGCCATCATCAAACCCACTGAATTTCGCTTGTTCGGTTTTGTCATCAATAAGCTGAACTTTGGCAATGACATCCGCGGGTAAGTTTTTAAGGGCCACTTTTGGATCGGTGCTGAAAAACTCGCGACCATCAATGATAATTTTACTTACGGCTTCCCCCTGCGCCTTTACATTACCATCTTCGTCAATTTCTACACCCGGTATCTGTTTGACCAGTTCGTCGGCATCTGCAAAATCTGGTGTAACATATTTTTTGGCATCAAATTCTAACGTATCGCCCCGCACCTGTACACTCATCGGTGAGATGCTGATTTCGTCCAGCACGATCTCCGAGCTATTGAGCTTAAAGTTGACCTCCACAGTTTTACCTACTAATTTGATCTTCCGGATATCTGCCGTATAGCCCATTGGCTGTACCGAAATCAGATAATCCCCATTGGGAAGTGCGACACTGGTAAACTTGCCCAGGATATCCGTTGGTGTTTGCAGTTTACTGGAGTCTTTTAAGGCAATGATCGTGACACTGGCTCCCGAAATTGGTTTTGAACCGTTGCTGTCCGTGAGCTTCCCTGAGATATATTGCTGGGCAAAAGCATTCATGTTTAACAGCATTAAACTAAGCGAGAGAATAACGATTGTCCAGGTCTTGATTTTCATTGGTTGATGATGTCTGCGTGGTTTTAGGCGCTGTTGTTGGTTATATTTTTTTATTTGTCAAATTTATGCGACTATTTGATACGAATTACTATCATTTTAGTTACAATAATCCTAACTGAACGGAAAGATTAGATATATTTGCAGTAGAATTAGAAATCAACTGAACGGCATAGTATATGAAAGAAAGTGTTTTGAGTAGAAAAGAGCGTATTATGAAAGAAGCATTGCTGCTTTTTTCAGACCAGGGCTATACCAATACGTCTACCAAAACAATAGCGCAGAACGCTGGCGTTTCTGAGGCTTTGATATTCAAACATTTTGGGAATAAAGATGCACTCTTGGTCTATTTGATCAAATCCGGATATCGCAAGGTACTGACCCATCACCGTGGGATGATGACTTATCGCGAACCCAAAGACTTCTTACGTACCATGATCAACCTTCCTAATAAACTGGTCAGTGCTGAACCCATATTCTGGAAATTGCAGGAACGCCTGTCCCATCATCCCTTTTCCAAACAACAACATGAGCAGTTTATGAAACCGGTACAACCGATTATCCATCGGGCTTTTGAAGAACTGGGTTATGAAAATCCTGAATTGGAAACGCAGTTTCTCCTCTTGATCATTGATTCATTTTGGAAAAAGGAGGCTATAGGTGAATTGGAGCATGTCATGGAATTGACGTTGTTTCTGGAGAAAAAGTATAATTTGATTTAGTCGTTAGTATTGAGTATTTAGATTTTGGCTGTTCAAGCTTATTGCAGATACTTAGCTTGTTTTTACTCTTGGATATTTCTTATTTGCTTAAGCTGACAGCTGATACCTCATCTTGTCTTTTAGTATCTCGTATATAGTAATTAGTATTTAGATTCTGGTTGTTCAAGCTTATTATAGAAACTTAGCTATAACTGGCGTTCATTACTTAATCAAATCCATAACCAGATTTGTCCCGAAACCGCTTTTCGACAAAATCAATAATAGACAACAGGTATATCCGGCAGTAATTCTCAGGTATTGTATCATTATATTTCCCTTTATTGCGCTTAAAATGCGTCTTGTTGCATGTTTTAATAAAATTGTTGCAAAAACAATTTCATATTATCCAAAATAATAACGTTATTAGTATTCTATTTAAGACATTATACAAACTAATTTATGTTCAAAAAATTCAGTCTGGGCCTATTGGCATTGGCCAGTGCGCTATCATTTGCGAAGGCACAGGACAAGAAAGATTTTGTAAAATACATCAATTCCCAGCATGATTGGGTAGATGCCGTATTTAATACCTTGACACCAAAGGAAAAAGTGGCCCAGTTGTTCCTTGTAAGGGCACATACCAATCTTGGTCAGAAATATATTGATTCCGTTGCACAGGTTGTTCAAGATGAACATCTGGGAGGTCTTGTGGTTTTTCAGGGCGGTCCCGTGCGTCATGCGGACATGTTCAATCGATATCAGTCTTTATCTAAAGTGCCGTTAATGATAACGTTTGATGGAGAGTGGGGGCTTGGTATGCGTATGCCGGATTCTACTTTATCATTCCCTTATCAGATGACACTCGGTGCTGTGCAGGATAATCAGTTGATTTATCGTATGGGACGTGAGGTTGCGCTGGATTTTCACCGTATCGGTATGCATTTCAATTTTGCACCAGATGTGGACATCAATAACAACCCGAAAAATCCGGTCATCGGCATTCGTTCTTTTGGCGATAATAAATATAATGTCACCAAAAAAGCAAAAGCGTATATGGACGGGATGGTGGATGGTGGTATCTTGGCTTCCATTAAACACTTTCCGGGACACGGTGACACAGATGTAGATTCACACTATGACCTGCCTAAGCTTCCTTTTGATAAAACCAGATTGGATACGCTGGAACTGTACCCTTTCAAAGAACTTATTAAAGCCGGTGCTCCAGCAGTTATGGTCGCGCATATGAATATCCCTGTCTTGGATGATACCCCAAATATGCCATCTTCTATTTCTAAAAAAGTTGTTACAGACCTATTGCGGAATGAGCTTGGCTTTAAAGGCTTAACAGTGACTGACGCGATGGACATGAAAGGCGTTAAAAAATTCTTCCCGAATGGTGAAGCCGATGTTCAGGCAATCATTGCCGGACATGACCTCCTTGAGGTATCCGAAAATAGTAAACGCGCGATTGACCTTATTCTGAAAGCAATCGAAGAAGGTCGGATTTCACAGACAGATATTGATGCGCGCGTGAAAAGAGTATTGGCTGCTAAGCTATGGTTAGGCCTAGACAAATACCAAGCAACCCCACAGCAGAATCTGTATGCCGATTTACATAGAGTGTCTGCAGTTCAGCTGATTGATGAATTGTCCAATGCCGCTATTACAGCCCTCAACAGCACCGAAAAATTAAAATCCTTTAAAAAGGATCTACCTACGGCGATTATCAATGTCGGTGTCGCTGCCAATCAAACATTCCAGAATGAACTGGCAGCGGGATTGACCAACGAAACACACTATTTTGTGCCAGACAGCTTGAGCAAAGATGATATGAAACGTCTTGTGAAAGAAATCAAGAAAAACAAGCAATATATCATCGCTGTACATGATACGCGGTTACGTCCACGTCCTACAATGCTATTGAATGAAAATGTGCAGGACCTGATGAAGAAGTTTGCAAAGAAATCCATCTTGACCCTATTTACAAATGTATATGCATTAGATGGCGTAGAAGCATCCAAGAAAGCGAAGACAATTTTGCTCGCTTATCAAAATGATGCTTTTATGCAGAAAGCTGCTGCCAAAACAATATTGGGACAAAATGTTCCTAAAGGAAAATTGCCTGTTACCATCAATAAAAAATTCAAGTACGGACAGGGCAAATAAGGTCGCTATAAAATCACACCAATAAAAGAGCCCTCCTGGATCGCGCTGCTGTCAACAGCACAGCGATCCAGGAGGGCTCTTCTTATTTTTTTGTCAATGCCAATCGTACAGACGAAGATTAGCTCTCCTCATCTTCCTCCCGACTGTCAGAAGGACGACTCTCATTTTTCAGCCGGTCTATTGCGGTGACGACATATTTATAACGTTGATTCTGTTTGATGTCATCATCTGTATATTGGAGTTTATCGGCATCGTATGTGATAAAGATAATTTTGCTTGGATCTTTGATATTGACGCGCTCACCTACGACAAAGCGATAGACGACATAACCATAGGCCGATTGACCGTCACTGGCCACATCCGGTTTCTGCCAAAAAAGTGTATTCATTTTTCCGTTGGCGGATGATTTTACCAGCAAGCCGAAAGGAGCGTTTGGAGGAATACTGTCCAGCCATGGCATCGTCGGGGGTAAAGCAGGGCTACGATACAGGTCATTTCGCATGGAGTCCTGTAATCCGGCCAAATTGTCCATGAGTGATTTGGAACTGAAATAGATACTTCCTTCGACATCATGTTCTTCGCGTAGGTGGCGTACCTGTCGGGGGATCTGACTTTTGTCGGTCCATCCGGTTTTATTTTCTGTTACACGGTAAGCTCCATGCCCCACATAAAAATGCCGACCATAGGTATGCCGTTGCCACCAGGATACCAGAACCTCATATGCCGCTGCGCGGTTTTTAAATGGAAAGTAAATCTGTGGATTGATATAGTCGATCCAGCCTTCCTGCATCCATTTTACACCATCCGCATAGAGCTCACGATAGGCACTTAGCCCACGTGTTTCCGAGCCAATACTATTGTTTTCCTTATTATCCCATACACCACATGGACTGATTCCATATTTGACATAAGGTTTTATTTTTTTTATGGCGATGCCGAGGTCACGCACGAGCATGTTCACATTATTGCGTCGCCAGTCTTCAATATTTTCAATGCCATTATTATACTGGGCAAAAGTCAGCTGATCCGGGACGGATGTACTCCGGCTATCGGGATAAGGGTAAAAATAATCGTCAAAATGAATACCATCCACATCGTAATTCTTGACAACATCCATAATGACATCGATGATATATTTACGGACATCGGGCAGCCCCGGGTTGAAAAGTTTTTTTCCTGCGTATGTAAAGAACCATTCGGGGTGACGTTTGGTAATATGGTCCTCTGAGAAATGTGCGGGATTTAATGTGGTCGAGGCCCGATAGGGATTGAACCAGGCGTGCAGTTCCATGCCTCTTTTATGTGCTTCCTCAATGGCAAATTCTAAAGGATCATAAAATGGCGACGGGGCTAACCCTTGCTTTCCTGTCAGGTATCTGCTCCAGGGCTCACGACCTTTGCCATAAAAAGCATCCGCTGCAGGCCGTACCTGTAGGATGATCGCATTTAGACCCGCACTACGGTGCTGGTCCAGGAGGTCTATAAATTCCTGCTTTTGCTGGGCAACATTATTGCCCGCTCTGACCGAAGGCCAATCTATATTACCTATGGTTGCAACCCATACACCACGAAACTCTCGCTTAGGTATTTGTTGGGAATATGTTCTGATCGAAAATAAACAGATAAAAAAGGCAAAAAAAGAATATAAATATGTTTTTCCCGTCATTCTATAAATTGTAGCCAACAAAGATAGGGAAGCATTTCTTACTTTTTCCCTAAAAAATGTAAGATGTTTGTTGGATACTTGTTAAAAGAATGTCAGCTTGGTTTTCAAATTGATAATAATGCAAATACAGGTAACATTGTACACTTATTTGTGCTAATTTAGATGCGGTTTTCACAAAAGCTATGAAAAGCGAGCTAACCGCAACAATAAAGATTATGAGCAAAGAACAAATATCCGTTTTTGATATGTTTAAGATTGGTATCGGACCATCCAGTTCGCATACCTTAGGTCCTTGGCGTGCAGCCCAGCAATTTACCCATGTCCTCAAGACAAAAGGTGTATTGAATGAGGTCGATCAGGTCAAGATTTTGCTTTATGGATCTTTAGCCAAGACCGGTGCCGGACACGGTACAGATATCGCTGTTCTGCTTGGACTGAGTGGCGATGATCCCGTTACCTTCGATGTAGATCAGGTGACACCAAAGGTGGCACATATCAAAGCGGTCGGCGAACTGGAGGTTGCAGGTGAGCGCACGATCCCATTCTCCTATCAGGAAGACCTCCTGTTTTTGTACACGGAGAGTTTACCCTTCCATCCAAATGCCGTTACTTTTCAGGCTTTCCTGTCAAGTGGTAAAGCCATTACCGAAACCTATTATTCAATTGGTGGGGGCTTTGTTGTTCAGGAAAATGATACTGAGAGTGTATTATCCGAAGTGGATCTTCCTTTTCCGGTGGATACCGCGCAGGAGCTACTGCACTGGACCATGAAAACTGGCTTGAAGATATCAGAGCTTGTGCTTGAAAATGAGTGTGCATGGCGGGAGGAAAGTGAAACTGTTGCTGGGGTTCTGAATATCTATAAGACGATCTATGAGTGTATCTATCGTGGCTGTCACACTGGCGGTACACTGCCCGGAGGCTTGAATGTGGAACGCAGGGCTGCAAAATTAAATAAAAAATTGATGCAGGGGCGTAGCTACCAAGATTATGAATCATGGATAACGGCAATTCGTGAAGGTGGACAGAATTTTCAATATATCCTGGACTGGGTAAGCTGTTTTGCGCTTGCTGTCAATGAAGAAAATGCATCTTTTGGACGTGTTGTTACCGCTCCTACCAATGGCGCTTCGGGGGTTATACCAGCCGTTTTACAGTATTATATTACTTTCCATGATGGTATGCGGGAAAATAAAATTGTGCAGTTTATCCTAACAGCTTCGGAGATCGGATCCATCTTTAAAAAGAATGCGACTATTTCAGCCGCCATGGGTGGTTGTCAGGCAGAAATTGGGGTATCCTCGGCAATGGCTGCCGGTGCGTTGACAGAAGTACTGGGCGGATCACAACGGCAGGTGCTGATGGCAGCAGAGATCGCCATGGAACACCATCTCGGATTGACCTGCGATCCGATCGGAGGACTGGTGCAGATCCCTTGTATCGAACGCAATACCATGGGGGCGATAAAAGCCATTACAGCAGCGCAGCTGGCTTTACAGTCAAATCCTGACAAAGCCAAAGTAAGCTTGGATACCGTTGTCAAAACCATGTGGGAGACCGCTTTGGATATGAATGCCAAATATAAAGAAACTGCAGACGGCGGCTTGGCAGTCAATATTCCATTGAGTTTGCCGGAATGTTAGGGTTCAACTGAGTCTTCTTGTTTTTTGTATCTTTGCTGCAGTAGAATATATATACTCATAATTAGTGTACGCGAATGAAATATTGTGCAATCGCCTCCGGAAGTAATGGAAACTGTTATTATATCGCCAAAGATGATTCGGCTATCTTAATTGATGCTGGTATCAACAGTAAGCATATTCATCTCCGGATGTATAATCTCGGGATTATTCCGACACAGATTAAGGCAATTTTCATTACACACGAACACTCCGATCATATCCGCGGATTGTCAGTTTTTGCAAAAAAATACAATCTGCCCGTATATATCACGAAGGGAAGCTATGAAGGATCCAGACTACATTTACCATCTCACCTGGTCAATATCATTGCGCCCAACGAGGAGATCGAAATAGGAGGACTTAAAATTTATGGGATCCCCAAGTATCATGATGCAAAAGAACCCTGTAGTTTCCTTGTCTCTGATGGAGTTCATAATATCGGTGTGCTAACCGATATCGGACGGCCCTGTGAAAATGTGCAACATGTGATCCAACATTCGGATATTCTCTTGCTGGAATCCAATTACGATGAGGATATGTTGCATACAGGAAGATATTCTTATTTTTTGAAGAATAGGATCAGTAGCGGATGGGGACATCTTTCCAATCGTGTTGCGGTTGAATTATTCAATCAATATAAAACCGATCGTCTCAAACATCTGATCTTAACACATCTCTCTGGTGAAAATAATACGGTTGATCTTGTTCATGCGACATTTGAGCCCCATTGTGAAAATATTAAACTTCATGTGGCTACGCGTTATCAGGAAACGGAATTGTTTGATATTACCCAGATCTTAAATGAACAAGCTGTTTCATCACCGACGGCCTGTCTTGGATAATTAAACTAAGCGCTGCTTCTAATAAAGCAACCGCTCCTCATGCAGTCGATCACCAGTCCGAATAAACTCAACCACGACTCCTGATAAAATCAACGATCACTTCACTTTTTTGCCGATACCAATCCACTATGGGGCGCCCTAATGGAATGAACTAAAGAAACCGTCCGGCTGATTTAATTAATCAAGATCTTGTAAGTTTTTATTTTACAGTGGATTTTTCTTGAAAAAACAAAGAAAACTCTAGAAATGAAAAAATTAAAATATAGTTGATATCCAAATAATTCCTTTTATATTTGCTTTGTTTTTAATCAGTCTAAATTATTTAACAAAAATTTGCTGGTTTGATTAAAGACAAAAACACCATGCAATAGACGGCAATCTATCACATGGCGAAAAGCTACAGACAGCGGCAACTGTCTCTAGTTGACTGAAGCAGCTCGCTGCTCCAGTTGCTTCCGATATAGGATATGGAAGAACTTGCAAGGTAACGAAATTTATGGTTTTATTCATTAGCCGTTTTTTACCTGTAAGGTTCTCCATAATAAGTTGAAAAACTATACGCATCAATCAACATATTATGAAAATTTTAACATCACTCTTTGCATTCCTTACAGTATTGTTTTACTGTAACAGCAGTTCCGCTCATGCACTTTGGATAGAATCCGCTCCTTATGGTACAGTCAATCAGTCGCATGAAGTAAAAGTCTATTATGGTGAATATGTTACCAATGAAAGAGATCAGATTGAAAAATGGTATTCTGATGTAAAGGATTTCACCTTGTTATTGTATGTTCCGGGAAAAGCCCCTGTTAAAGTACAATTGACCAATAAAGGCGACCATTTCAGTGGTTCATTCCAACCGACCGAACAAGGAACTTACTTTTTATCGATCGTAAAGGCACCTAAAGATTTAGGCGGCCAGACAAAATATGAGTTTTCCTCACTAATGCCCGTTGTCATTGGCAAATCGAGCAAATTGGACTATAGCGCATTAAAAAATCCGTTACAGGTTGAGTTGCTCAATTCAGCAAATGCAAAAAAAGGAGCTAGTCTTCAAGCGAAGATAACCAGCGAAGGAAAAGTTGTTCCAAATGCCAAGGTATCTGTTTTCTCGTCCACAGGTTGGGGAAAAGAATTTGTAGCTGATGCCAATGGTGTGGTTACATTCGATGCCCTTTGGGCTGGTGCTTATGTACTTGAAGCAAGTACATTTGTCGAAAAGGCAGGTGAGCACGAGGGAAAACCCTATGCATCGTCTTGGCAGGGAAGTACAACCTTTTTTGCAGTAAAATAAAACTTTGATACCTACAACTTAGATGGATTCATTTTAAATCTCACATTCAAAATGAATCCATTCTTTATTACATATCTACCAGTGAAATACGCATGAATAAAACTTTATCCTTTCTAGCTATTCCGATGATCAGCTCAGTTTTTTCTGTGGCGCAGGCGCAGAGCAAATTGAAGATTGACGGTATTCTTGTCAATGAAAAATCCGAACCTATTTCGGGTGCAACAATTAAACTATCGAATACAGGAGTGACTACCAGTACCGATAGTGAGGGTCGCTTTCTCTTTGATAGACTTTCTGCCAAGACTTACCGCTTGGAAATCAAAGCTTTCGGCTATGGTAAACATTCCATGGAGGTAACCGTAAAAGACGAAGAAACACATTTAGGGCCCATCATTATGAAAGACCAATCCGAATCGATCGATGAAGTGGCCGTGTACGGTAAGTACTATGAGCATTATAAGTTTGATAGTATATCCGGATCATTGCGTCTTAAAACACCGATCTTGGAGTTACCACAAAATATTCAGGTTATTTCATCTGACCTCATGGCTGATCAGCAGGTTTTTGACATTGTCGATGGTATTACACGCAATATCAGTGGTGCAACACGTCAAGGACACTGGGACAATCAATATGCGAATATTCGTATGCGTGGATCCAAGATCCCTGCTTTCCGTAATGGTATGAATATCGAAGCATCATGGGGGCCTACAGCTGAGGACGCATCTATGATTGAGCGTATTGAATTTGTAAAAGGTCCAGCTGGCTTTATGTTGGCCAATGGTGAACCGGGGGGATTCTATAATGTTGTGACCAAAAAACCGACAGGAAATACGAAAGGCTCGGCGACATTCAATATGGGGAGCTTTAGTACATACCGTGCCGCGGTTGATTTTGATGGCAAGTTGAGTAAAGATGGTAAATTGTTGTACCGCTTAAATATGGCTGCACAACAAAAGGACTATTTTACAAAATACAACTATAGTAATCGTGTAGTGATTGCGCCAGTGGTAACTTACAAATTGGATTCATTAACTAATTTGACATTCGAATATACTTATCAAGGGTCAACTTATTTGGCTAATGGTAACTATACTTTTTCGCCAAAAGGGTTTGCTGATTCAGATATTTCCAATGATTTTTTCTATGGTGATCCTTCTATGGAGCCGGGTAAGCTAAGGGATCACAGTGCGTACATCTATTTAGACCGCAAACTGAATGATAGATGGAAATTACACGCGCAGATGGCCTACTTTAACTTCGATATGAAGGCGACAAGTACTTGGCTTACCTATATGACAGCAAAGGGAGATATGCCCCGAACTTATTCAATAGCTGACGAGCATGGCGAAAATCGTTTTGGCCAAATCTCTTTAAATGGCGAGGAGTATACGGGAAGTGTCCGCCACCGAATTTTGGTTGGTGCTGATTATGGAAATAAAAAGTTTTGGGGCGATTTCAGAGATCTAATGCCTAAAGATAGTACTGGGTTTGCGCCGATCCCTTGGACTCCATTGAATGTATATAATCCTGTTTATGGTATACCTGGGAATTTGCTTCCGACAGTAGATCGTTCTAAAAGTGTGAAAGTACGCGCTGGAGGAAGTAATTACGTTACCTCAACAAACTATATTTCTTTTTACGCGCACGATGAAATGGCGTTTTTGGAAGAAAAATTGAGATTATCTTTAGGCCTGCGCTATACGATTAATGAAGTTGTTGGAAAGACAGCTGTTTCGGATAGAACAGATAAAGCATTTACTCCTCGTGTTGGATTAAGCTATTCCATTGACAAATCCACGAGTATATACGGATTATTTGACCAGTCTTTTGTTCCTGTAGCTGGTACGGATTGGGAAGGTAATGCTTTTAAGCCAGTAAGAGGTGTTGATTTAGAGGCGGGAGTGAAGAAAGAATGGATGGGAGGAAAATGGATTTCTACGCTTAGTGCTTATACTATTGCACGTAAGAATGCTTTAGTTGCCGATCCTGATCCGAGTCATGTTGTTAATGGGGTATCTTTTCAGACACAGTTAGGCGAAACAAGATCTAAAGGTATTGAGTTTGATATCACAGGAGAGATTTTAAGAGGATTAAATGTCAATGCAAATTATGCATTGACGGACTCTAAAATTTCAAAAGATACGAAAGAAGAAAATGTTGGGAATATCACACCCAATACGGCCAAACATACGGCAAATGCCTGGTTATCCTATCGGTTACAACAAGGTGTGCTAAAAGGTGTAGGTTTTGTTGGAAGTGTTCAAGGGATGTTTGACCGTGCCGTAGGAACGACAAAAGAGAGTAATTTTAAGAACTATCTACGTACTGATGGTGGTATCAGTTATCAAAAAGGTAAATATAATATCTCCCTTATGGTTAACAATCTACTAGATAATCGTAAGTTGTTAACAGCTGGTTCTACAGGTGCTGCTAATGCAAAAATAGCCGGGAGCGTAAATTATTATTCGTACATCGTTGAAGCAAGACGTAATTTCCGTATGGGTATAACCTACAAGTTTTAATCAAGCGATTCTATATAAATCATTTATACGATGTATAGCACACTTTTAATAATTATACTTATTGGCGCTTACCTTTTTTACAACAGCAGTAAAAAGGTGAAGTTTCATCATAGGCCCGAGTGGTTGAAAAAGCTTTGCGCACAGACACAGTCTGTGCGTATTTTGAGCATTGTGATGCTCCTGCTGCCATTTGGGGTTATCCTCTATCTGCAGGGGCTTGGCGCTGGATTCTTTGCTTTTTTTGCCTATGTCATGTGCATGATGAGCCTTGTCGTTTTACTGAACCCTTACCGTTATTTAACAAGTTACCAAGTTCTAGGATTGTATGCCGTCAGTCTCTGTGTTGAATTTTTGATATCCTAATTGATTCCTTATGCCAGCAAATAAAAAATACCTGAGTTCGCCCTTGCAACGATTTCTGAAGATTACGGCCGGATTTATCGGCGGTTATGTTGTTATGCTCTCTTTTCATGTATTGTTGACTAACCTTTTTGAGAAAAAAGATGTTGTTATGACTGCCGGATTCACAGGTTATCTACTTTGGGCGGTCCTGATGCTCCTGGCTTTTCTTTCCAAAAGCGGATGGAAAATATGGGGAATTTATTTACTCTTGGCTGCGGTTTTTTTGTTGCCTTATTTGTTAAAGATGTAATCAATCATGAACAACAGAAATTACAATATCTATTTTAATACCCATACCATCAGTGGCATTATCATCTGTGCGCTTCTGTACGTGATATTTTTTGCAGGTTCTTTCGCATTTTTTAGAAATGAGATTGCAGCCTGGCAAAATAATGCGTCATACAAAACATACAAGGAAAACCATCAGAGCTTTGACAAGCTTCTGGATTCTCTAAAAGGAGAAGCCAACCTTCATGGGCGTGATATCAACTTCTATATGCACCGGGAAGGAACTTCTGCTTATGTGGGGTACACAGCGTCAAACGACACGATACTCAATAAGGAAAATCTATCCAAGATAACGCCTGAACAGAAAGCTGAAAAAAAGAAAGGCCGGAGACGGAGAGGAGGAGATGATGACTCGAAAAATTTTACCTATAATTTTGTCAATCAAAAGGTAGGAGATTATGCGCAGAACTATGATATGGGCGAGTTTTTATTTCGATTACATTTTCTGGCCCAACTCAATCAAGTACCCATTAGCATAGGAATAGCGCCATTTGGATACCTCGTTGCCGGAATTACAGCCTTTATCTTTTTATTTGCATTGATAACAGGGCTATTATTGCATTGGGACAAATTAGTGTCGAACTTCTTTGTGTTTAGGCCATTCAGCAAATGGAAGACTGTCTGGACAGATATGCACACCGCCCTGGGGGTGATTGGGTTCCCTTTTCAGTTTATTTTTGCCGTTACAGGTACATTTCTGATTGTTAATTCAGTTTTGGCATTGCCTTTCAGCAAATTGCTATACGATAGTGACCAGCAGAGAATGTATCAGGACATTGGTGTTTCCGCCAAGGAGGACTATGTGTATAGCTATAAATCTTTAAACAAGGATGTGAAAATTGCTCCTATCTTGGATATCGCAAAGACAAAGTGGCCAGAAAGCGAGTTCCTGCGTATTGTCGTAAAAAACTATGCGGATTCAAATATGCATGTTATTATGGAGCTTGAACCGCATTTTAACAGCAGCTTTGCCGGATCTGGAATATTGACCGTGAAGGTGGCCGATAATAAGATTGTAGAAGAGAAATCACCCTTAACAGGAGCGAGCTATGGGGACTATGTCCGCAGCATTATCTACCGTTTGCATTATGGTGACTATGGTGGATACCCGCTCAAAATGGTCTATTTCATCTTAGGGGTAATGGGCTGTCTGGTTATTATTTCAGGAATTCTGATCTGGGTGGTTGCACGTGATAAAAACAATGTTATTCCAAGAAAACGCAAATTCAACTTTTGGGCAGCTAATGTTTTCACAGCGATATGCTTGACGATGCTCCCGGTTACGGCGATTACATTTATTGCGATCAAAGTCAGTCCTAAAGTTGATCAGGACTTTATTTATCGGGTGTATTTTTACGCATGGCTGGTGCTGTCACTTTACTATATCATTCGTCGAAGTATAAGAAGGACAAACCGCGAGACACTATTGGTCGGAAGCATCCTTGCATTTATCGTCCCGATAGCCAATGGTCTGGTGACACATAATTGGCTTTGGAAAACATTTGTTGACGGTCAACGTGATTTATTTATTGTCGATTTTCTTTGGTTGATGATTGGTATCATTGGACTACTGGCCTTCTATAAGACAAAAAAATTCTTCCAAAAAATTCAATAATTAGAAACTGTCCGAAAGGTAAGAAGGGACGTGTCGGAAGCGTCTACATTATGTATTGTAAAATATATGCCTAGGGGCTGCTTGGATAAAGCAGCCCCTAGGCATATATAAGGTGTCACTAAAGCACCTATAAAGTACTTTTCGCCTTATACAATTTGGGAGGAGGTCCGGTACGGGACAGTTAGAGCATTTTCGCTGATTTGTTACTCCTTGTTCGATAGTTGTTCGATAGTTGTTCGGGGGCCCTTCGGGTGTGCATTGCTACTGCTTCGGGACAACGTCGGGTTTGGTTTGACTGTTCTTCGGCTGTTGCTTGCCCTGTTGTCGATGATTGACCGAAGCTGAGGCGACCAAATGTCGAACCGACTCCGAAGCAATCCCGGAGTTGGTACGAAGTATGTGCGAAACCTCCTCGAATACTGTTGGCACTTGAACGGACTTGAGGGGATTTAAAGGGAGTTGAAGGGAGTTGAAGGGACTTTGTGCGCTTTAGCAATCATAGTCTTATGTGTTGTTAAACGAGCTGTTGTTTAATTCATACGATTATTGTATTTTTAAAGTATACCAATTTAACTTAATGAAATGAGTAAATCTTCTGGTAACCGCAATACAGGAGTAAAGCAGATGGTATCATACGTGCTGAGTGAAAATAGTCGTCTAGCTGGACTTGATTTTACCTATAACAGTGGATTAGCCAGTCGTTTGTACCAGATTCTAAAATCCATTCAACCTCGTGCCTGTGAACGTAGTACCTATATACGATTACAAAATATACTTTATGAAGCTGTTCGCAATGATCGGGTGCACGATCTCGGGAGCTTACGGCTCGGATATGGATCAGTACTCCCCTTGAAAGGTTTCCGGTACTCCAAACGGGTCAGCTGGAACAATTTCTTTATGAATCACCCAGTCGCACATTTTGATGAAGCCCAGCAACAAGTTCAGGTTCAGCTTCATTTGGCAGGTCTCCGTAAATTTGAATTAATTCACGAAAGGCTAGCTAAAATAGACATAAAAATATATTGTGTGATAATTACACTGGATGACCGGAATACCCTATTTCATCATGCTAGCAAGACATTGGAGCTAAGGAAAGGAGATCATAAAGCGGACCGTAGAATTACTTTCACATTGGAGGATTGTAAAGATGCTGTTATTTTATGTCTGGGTACAGTAAGGTGCTGGCTGACGAGCCCTGATGGGCAGGACGAATTTATGTCCAACGGTGGCACCTTGATGACTGGTGAAATTTTCGATGCGCTCCTGATCCGTGGAGGTAAGCATACGATATTCCCCGAAGAAAAATCCGATAAACTGCCACCGCCTATTTTACCAAGTCACGATGATGAGGTTGACTGGGATTAGCCGATTAGATGACGGCTTTAAAAAAGCGGCCCAATCGCATCAGATCATGTGCTGTCTTTTCGTTCCAATCGACGGCATAGTTCAGGCGAATACAGTTTTTAAATTGATCATGTTGGGTAAACATTCGACCTGGAGCAAAGCTCAATTTTTGTTTTAGCGCATAATCGTATAGTACGGTAGAATCAATTTTTGGATCCATTTCCAACCAGAGCACAAATCCACCTTCGGGCTGTGACATCTTGGTATTCTCGGGAAAATGGGCCTCGATACTATTTCTAAAATTGATGTAATTGCTGTACAACTTCTTTCTAAAGGTGTTGAGGTGGTGGTCATAACGACCGATCTGCAGAAATTTGGCGACAGCCTCTTGGTAAATAGCCGGCTGCGAGATGGTCTGGATCAGCCGTTGTTTGAGAATCTTGTCCTTATACTTTCCGGGTTCTACCCATCCGATGCGAAAACTTGGAGCCAATACCTTGGTGACAGATCCGCACCACATGACCAAACCTTCTTCATCAAAGTATTTACAGGGCTTGGGTCTTGAGTTTCCGAAATAAATATTTCCATAAAGGTCGTCTTCGATCAAGGGAATATGATGGAAAGCAAGGAGCTTGACAAGTTCTTTTTTATGTTCATCGGGCATCAGGGCACCTAAGGGGTTGCTGAAATTAGAAACAAAGCAGCATACATCGATTTTATGGATTACTTTTTTAAGGGCGTCCAGTTCAATACCTGTAATGGGATGTGTCGGTATCTCAATGGTCTTCAATCCCAATACCTGAAATGCTTGGATAAAGCCAAAATAGAGGGGACTTTCCACAGCAATGGTATCACCAGGCTTCGTGACTGCGCGGAGGCAGCTATAAATGGCGTTCATGGCACCCGAAGTGATAATCAGATCTTCGTCGCTTATTTTTCCCTCCAGTACGAGCGACCATTTGGCAATCTCTTTACGTAGAGTCGGACTACCCTGCACCTGTCCGTACTGATCGCCGTAATCGTGCAGCTCGTGCACCGTTTCCAGGATACATTTATTGAGTTTCTGAATGGGGAGCAAAGAGGGGCTGGGCAGTCCCAAAGAGAATCGCGTAATTTCCTTATCCTCCAACGAGTGAAAAACTTTATCAATCAATGCCGCGGGATCTTGCTTCTTTTCATCAATCTTAAATGTTGAGATCGACGGTATGGACATCCGGCGCTGCCCGGCCAGGCTGACAAAAAATCCCGATTTGGGGCGAGACTCAATTAGCGATCTGCTCTCGAGCTCCATGTAGGCGCTCTTTGCCGTATTTAAGCTCACATTATACAATTTCTGTGCGCTACGGACAGAAGGTAAACGGTCACCGTAGGTCAAAGAGCCATTTTTGATCTGATTCTCTACAATGTTTGCAATTTTTTTATACAATTGTTGCTGCTCCATACTTATACTAATTTACTGTTTCCCTTTGGATTTACCCAATCATGAAAATGACGGATTCCCCTTTTTAGCGATTCTTCGCTGCCAAACATATTTAAAAGCTGTTGTTCGAAATAAACCTGCGCTTTGCGCTTAAATACCTTTGATAATTCTTCGGAAACTTCAGTTCGATAAGAAATTTCGACGGTAAGCTTGTTGTTTTCGGATACTGTAGCAGAGGAAACAGCTGCTATTTCTTCGTTTTGCGCAAGCAGGAGAAAAGGCATGTGCAGCAGATCTTTGTTGGCCACTTCGGACTGAGCCATTTTTAGTAAAGAGAGATCAGAGAGATCAACCTGTCTGATGGAATACGATTGATGTGTTGTAGTCGACATGGTAATAAATCTTTTTGCTAATTTAAGAAGGGTACAGGCCGAATTTGAGGTACAGAATTGGGGTAAAACTAGGGTACAGATGAAAAAGTAAAAAATATGATCGGGAGTTGATGGTTTTTAATTTCCATTTAAGATATTTACAAGAGTTAATGATATGTCTCAAGACCAATAAATTATGACAGCCTATGCATAACTTGTTCCCGCTATTTATCGCCATGATTACAGCCATCGTTCTACTCGAAATGCTGGCCACGAAACTTCGGGTTGCTTATCCCATTTTACTGGTATTGGCGGGCTTGATTGTCAGCTTTATTCCAACATTACCCGTTGTTACGATCGATCCGGATGTTATTTTTCTGATTTTCCTTCCACCCTTGCTATGTGAGGCTGCATGGTCGATTTCGTATAAGGAGATGAAGAAATGGTGGCGTATTATTGGAAGTTTCGCCTTTTTGGTGGTTTTCTTCACCGCACTATCTGTTGCGGTGGTTGCCAATCATTATATTCCGGGTTTCACGCTCGCAATGGGTTTTCTACTGGGCGGGATTGTTTCCCCGCCAGATGCCGTCAGTACGGGGGCCATCATGAAGTTTGTGAAAGTTCCAAAATCTACTTCTGCAATCTTGGAAGGGGAGAGTCTGCTGAATGATGCTTCCTCTTTGATTATTGTCCGTTTTGCACTGATTGCCGTGGGTATGGGGCAGTTTGTATGGCAGGAGGCAGCGGTATCTTTTATTTGGATGTTGGTCGGTGGGGTTGGTATCGGTGTTCTGTTGGGTTGGTTTTTTATCCAGGCACATAAACGCTTACCGACAGACGCGCCATCGGATATTGCATTGACCTTGATCGAACCCTATTTTATGTATTGGATTGCCGAGCAGTTTCACAGTTCTGGGGTGCTGGCGGTCGTTGCGGGAAGTCTGTTGATGTCCAACCAGCGGCTTAAATTTCTGAACAGTACCAGTCGTGTGCGAGGGCTGAGTGTCTGGGAAAGTTTTGTGTTTATCCTGAATGGGATTGTATTTTTTATTATCGGTCTTGATCTTCCCGAGATTGTGGCAGGCTTGCGCGCGAACGGAACTTCGTTACGGGAGGCGATCGGTTACGGTCTTTTGGTGACGGCAGTCCTTATCCTTGCCCGCGTGATCAGCGCCTATGCTGCAATGATTGCAACGCTTATCTTTCGTCCAAGTGTGGCACCTAGGGCGCGGTCTTCAAAACAACGTTTCTTTATGCCACTTTTACTGGGCTGGACAGGAATGCGGGGAGTGGTTTCCTTGGCAGCCGCGCTTTCCATTCCTTTGGTCATGAATGGTACTGTGATCCCGCAGCGGCATCTGATTCTATTTATCACCTTTGTCGTTATTCTCTCAACCCTTTTGGTTCAGGGGCTCACTTTACCTTATCTGATCAAGCGAACGAAGCTCTTTGATACTGTTCTTGCAGAGGCGCCCGAAGAAGTTGCCAAACAGCAGATGAAGCAAGGCTTAAAACAGCATGTCTATCAGTTTCTCAAAGATAAATACGAGAAAGAAGAACATAATCGGGAGGCAATGGAGAGGATTTTGCGACATTGGGAGGAAAAAGTCAATGCTGCAGATGATTCGTGGATGAATGAACGCACGAAGGTGATTTTCATTGAATTGTTGGATGTGCAGCGCGAATATCTAGAAAAATTGAACTGTGAGTCGGAGATTGATGAGGATCTCGTCCGTTCACAGCTCTATCAGATTGACCTGGAGGAAGAGCGCTTGCGCATGATATAATGCCGTGCTATCCTATTGATCTGAATAAATAATAATAATTGTAGCCCTTTGGGCTTGATACATAAGTTGAATTGCGATGAAAGTTATAATAACAGGGGCCACCGGAATGGTCGGAGAAGGTATTTTATTGGAATGTCTTCAAAACAATAAAGTAGAGGCGGTATTGAGCATATCACGTCGTACTGCTGATATACAACATCCAAAGTTAAAAGAACTTTTGGTTAAGGATTTCACGGATCTTTCCGAAGTTGAGGCGGAGATCCGGGGCTATGATGCCTGTTTTTATTGCGCAGGTGTCAGTTCCGTTGGCATGAAGGAGGACAAATACCGCTATATCACCTATGATACGACATTGGCATTTGCAAAATCGCTTTTGAAGATCAATCCCGAAATCAGCTTTATCTACGTGTCCGGGGGGAGTACGGATAGTACCGAGCAAGGGAAGGTGATGTGGGCAAGAGTGAAGGGTAAAACGGAGAATGATTTGGCGAAATTGCCGTTTAGGAAGGAATACAATTTCCGGCCAGGTGGAATGACCACCGTTGCGGGACAGAATCATGCCAATCCATTCTCGTTTGTTGCCAAGATTATAAAGTTCTTTGCCCCTTCGGCGGTGTTGTCCCTACATGAGGTGGGTCGGGCGATGATTCATGCCGTGGAGCGGGACGATGTAAAAAATATATTGGAAATCAAGGATATCAGGGCATTGGCTTAGTTTACGGATGGACATAAGGTCTTTCGATCATTATTTCCATTTCCAGTCTAGTTCTTCCTGATAGGCGATATGAAGACGTTGGCTGAGCTCTGTCAGGAAAGCTTTAAATTCGGCGGTATCTTCGATCTGCTGTTTTGGAAAAAACAGTTGATCGGCCATTTTTAGTTTGATAAAAAATGCGAAGGCCGTTTCAGTGATATATTCAAACTGATCGTATTGATATTTGGACTCCATTTGTGTGCTTTTGATCTGGAGATAATTATCTTCAAAGGTAATTGTGTGTAGAATGCCGATCCGATTTTGAAATTCAGGGCTTTTGACATATTTGGTGAAATGGCGCTTATAGTATATCCCGAGATATTTTGGGAAAAACAGAAAGGCGATTATGCTCACTACGATAATCAGAATTGCCAGTTGACGTTCATAGTAAAAAAAAGGGATGGCGAGTATCAGCATAAGCAGCATAAACATGAAACGTGATTTTTTACGTGCTTTAATTATTTGAGGTGATTTGGACATGCTGAACAGCAATGCATCCAGTTGATCTTGCTCGGAAAGGGTTAGTTGAAGTTCTTTCATAATTTAAATGTATTAAATTGGTAAGATAACTGGAAATGGTTTTATTTCTTACGCTATTTTCTCGACCTGAATAGCACTTGCTATTTTCCCAAAGTAATCTTCCATCTCTTGGTTACATTTTTCGATAAACAACTTTGTAAGCTCCTGTAATCTTATAATGGCGCATGGGTCTCCTTTATAGTTGGCGTTATGTCTAAATTCCTGCTGAGCTTTGATAACTTCCTTAAACAGTTTAACCTGGTCGCTGTTGTTGAGACAAAAGGTCGCGTGTGCTTCGGGAACAATTAGTCGGCAGAGATTCATTAAAAAGGGAAGACCTACTGATTGAGGTTTGTATTGAAGGATTGTATTGATAACACCGAGACAGGTTTGTTCTAAAACTTGTGATAGCGAATGATATCCAGCTTCGACGCCGAAAGACCAATTGTCTTCAAAAGCATAGTAGATGCAGCGGGCATTATTATAGCGGTTGTGCCATTGCTGACGTGCATAATCCAAGTCGAGTTGAGGGGCGACAATACTGTCAGGTTTGATATTTTCAACTATTGCATTTTGAAACCAGATATCACCGACTTTTACGAGGGATAGAAAGAAGGGATGGCCTTTGGAAAGTTTTTTGATAAAGGGTATTGTTTCTTCTGTGACCAAGGTCAGCGACACATTTTTCGGCAGCAGGTCGATTGTCTGTTGCTGTAGGTTGGCGAGGTCTGTATTTAGGCTATCATACGCAATAAAGAGGTAGTAAGCATGCGTTATCTGGTCTTCTTTATTGTTTTGGAGCAGGCTATTGTACTTATGTTGATCCGAATGATAACCGAAGCAGACAACTAAGGAGGGGGTACAGTATAACTCTAGAATATTTAAGATCAGGTCACGATAATTGCTGTTGCAATGATTACTATTGTAAATAGCGATGTTTCTTTTGAATTTTTCAATCTTCCTATACTGAATTTGTTTTGGGCTAAGTTGTTCTCTGATTTCTTCGAATAAAAGATTGGAATAATCGTAGATCCAGTTTAATGCATTAATAGCAATTTGATAAGCTGTTTCTAATAAGCTTTTGTCAATTGTGTAATCGTGATTATATCTGTAGTCAATATAAGCTTCGTCGATCTTGTCTAGCGCTTTTTTTTCGTGATCTTTGACTGCGAGCTTGGCAATTTTAGAATCAAATGTTTTCAGGTAGCTAATATTACCTTTTAGCGAATGTGATTTCTTTTCATCGCCTTTTAGTAGGCTTTCTGCCGTTTTGAGTGATAGCTCAATGGCTTGATGTAGCATAAATGCGGCATGTGCATGGTTATCATGTCCTATATAGAAGTTGTAGCCGTCAATAAAGGAACGGATTTTGGTTTTCTCTTTATCTATATACAGCCCGGATCTTTCAATAATCTGTTCAGCAGGATCGTTAGGTAATACGAGCGGTATTTCCTGTGCGGGATTGTGGTAGATACGGTTTTCAGGTTGGCAAATCAGGTAAGTGCGGCCTAATCCCTGTCCGAGTTTCTTTTGTATTTCATGTACGAAATTTAAGTTGAAGTAAAGGTTGGGGTAACTTTTTAATGCTTCGTTGACGAGTTCGCGTGCATCAGCAAACCGGATTCCGGGATTTGGAGGCAGATTGATCTGTAGCATTTGATATTTCTTTCCGTCGCGGGCATAGGTCCATTGGTAGATTTCATCAACGACAATAGTGCGAAGGATAGCTTCGATGATTGGAGTAAGTTCTGTGTTCATAATTGATTGGTTTGGTGTTGTCTTTATTTTTGAAAGTCAAACAGGTTAGTTGTCGCGCCACGATGCGGGACAAAATGATTGGTTGAATAGGAAGCTGCTATCTTCCTGTTTCTAGTGGAGGTATTTGATTTTGATTTAGAAGATCTATTTCGTTTGAGAAGGCCACTAAATAAGCGAGCTCTATTATTTTGATAATGGTTTGATAGATTCGTGTACTGTAATCCGAATAGTCTCCGGTATATCGATTTTTATCGAGTGCATAATTGATCCAATCATATAAGATCTCATCCCATTGTTGTTGACTGTAGGTGTTAACAGTCGCTAATAACGATGATAATGGGTGTCCCAATTCTTCGTCTGATATATAATAGAGTATAATCTTCTTGTTTTCATGCCTAATCAAAATTGATTGACATTCTGGCAATATGGAGATGGAGGGTTCTATATCTATTAAGCTAATAGGAGACTCTTCAAGTTTATTGGACAGCATTTCCAATAAAGAGTAAATGCAGGAATAGGTATAGAGGAGATTTGCTCCAGAGAATTTATGGTTTTCATTGTTAGCGGACCAAAATTCATTTTCGGTAATGACTGTCCGGTACCAATATCGGATATCTTCTTTCCAACCATTTAGGTCGTCTCTATCGAAGAAGTTTTTGAGTACTGAAATGGAGTAGGATTGGGGAGAAAGCCATGCGGGCAATATGATCCGTTCCTTTGGGTTCAATATTTCGTTTTCCAATAGGTCATCGGAGGGTTCCTCCTTTGTCTTTAAGCTTTCGGTCTGTTCCAAGGACGTTTGGTCTTGACTTTCTTTATTTTCAATCTCTTCTTGATTGTTTGCAATACTGTCTGGAAGCGATTTATTTTCATATATTTTATGCAGCGATATAGCTAATCTTTGTAATAATTCTCTGGTCGCAAGGATTTCCTTACCTACATTTCCCAGAAATTCACCATTTCTATCGCTAATATTTATCCAAATTTCATCTAAAGCTTCATACCATTGCCCTAACGATTGGTGCGAGAAAAATCGGCTGATTTCATCTTCTGGCGATTCAATGTCATTTACACTGATACATTCCCCTGATACATAATTCCAATAGTCAGAATCACATTTAAAAAAGTCCAATGGATTTTTTAGCTTTTTCAAATTGCATTTTTTAAGAATGACATAGGCTAATTCTACCAGTTCAATTAATTTTTTTGTGTTGTAGCCTGAATGAGAGTGGGGACTGTTCATTTTTGCATTTGAAGCAGCATTGATGAGCAGGTTTATATCCATAAGGAGATAACGAATAGATGTCTCTTGTTCAAAAAAATCGTTGAGATACATCAGTGGATCTTCAATATACTCCTTGCTTAAATAGCGAAAATGTTTCGCTTTTAGTTTCTTTTGCGTATTTTTCATGCTAGGAATGTTTTTTGGTTAAATAATATGTTTATAATTATCTTCTGTAAAGCTAATTTAAGAACTATATTTCATCAAAACAAATTTAAAATATTAAAATTTTCAGAGATGAGTTCTATTTTGAAGAGAATTAAGGTTGTTTCAGAAAAAGAGGGGATAAGTGTGTCCGCTTTAGAAGCATCAATTGGGGCTAGTAAGGGTGTTTTTACACGAGCACTGGCGAATAATACTGATGTTCAAGCGAAATGGTTAGTCAATCTTGCTGAAAAATATCCCAAATATTCCTCAGAATGGTTATTGAGAGGCGAGGGGGAGATGCTTAAGCCTGTTTTAGCCAAGGATAGTGAAGAAACGTATCTAACATCTGAGTTGGAGGGAATCACTAATGGGGAGATTAATACGTTAAAACAATTGATCGCTTCTCAAAATATGACTATTAAATCTCAAGAGAAGACAATTATGTCTTTGGAGAGATTATTGTCTTCATTTGAGCAAGAGATTGAATCGCTGCGGAATAAATAGATTCTAATGAGAAATTTTTGTTTTCTTATCGAAGACGGAAAGCTAATTGGTTATTATTTTCATGGGAATAAGTTATTCAATTGCTGTGAAATCAATAGGAATTAGCGAGTCTCGTTTTTTGCGGAGATAAACTTCTGCACAAGCGGGAAACTTAGTTTGTTGTGGCTTGGTTTAAAATAATAGCGTCTTAAAAGTAGAATAATTGTGAACGTAAAAGAACGCGTATTGCTAATCGCTGAAAGAAAGGGCATCAGTAAAACTGAATTTTTTAAAGATCTGGGGCTTTCCTATGCCAATTTTAAGGGCGGTCAGAAAAATACGGCGCTGAGTTCGGATGCAATGATTGCGATATTGACCCGCCATCAGGATATTAGCCCTGCCTGGTTATTGATGGGTGAAGGCAAAATGATGCGTAGCGCGGAAACCGTTAGCCCCGAACCGCAGATTGCTGCTGCAAGTTCCGAAGGTTCGTCAGTTTCCAAACAATTGGTCGCCGCGCTTGAACAGACGATCAAAGCGCAGGAAAAGACAATTTCTGCATTGGAGGGACAGGTGGTACTGCTGAATCGGAAATAAAACTCATTGCCCTGTAGGTAAACCTCGTTTGACTTTTCAGTTGTTCGCTTTAAAAGCTTTTTCTCAAGGAAGTTCACTAAACTGTCTTTCAATAGTACCGTCGCTCGATACTTGAAATTGGAGCAAGAAGTATGTTGTCTTAATGATTTGGCTGAGAGGGTTCTGTTACTATTGCGTTTTGCGGGGAATTGGCACTTTATTACTTGTCGTCGTAATGACCAATAAAACTTAGTACTAATACCAAAACTTTATGATCAATGATTTCATAGACAACTCTATCTTTTTGATTTAGTCGTCTACTCCAAATGTCAGAATTACCTTGGTTTCGTAATGGTTTCGGGAGGCCAATTCCTTCTTTAGGGTGATTTTCTAGTTCTTCGAGGAGTTTTACGACCTTGGTCATGTCGATTTTACTTCCTCTTTTTTTGATCTGGGCAAGATCTTTTTGCGCCTTCATAGAAAGTTCTATTTGATACTGTCCCATACATTTTTGGAAGTTACCATGATAGTCTTTCCTTCTTTTAAATCCTTTCTTCCGTCTTCAATCAACTGTGTTAGTTCCGATGAGAGTTCTTTTTCTTCAACGGAGACATTCTTTACCCCAAGAGCTTTTAAAACAGCAATTATTTTTTTTCTTTCCGAAGAACTAGAAGCGTGCTCAAATGAAAATACTGTTGTTGTCATAATGTTTTACTTGTTTAAAATAGTGGTTGTGAAACTTATGCCTTGATGCAAAGATACGAAAACTATTTTTCATTAGTAAAGCCACTTAGTTATTGAAATTGGAACAAATCAACCCTTCGTTCGCGAAATAGCTGATTATAGCGATTTCCTTGGCCTCCTTTTTGCCTATTTTTGTTCAGTATCAGAGATGCTATTGTTATGTTAAACATGTTGAGCTGTTCTTAGGGATGGGTTTCAGCGAATTTAGCCGACTTTGATGGATATCTGCATCGCTATTTAAAGAAATAAAGCTATATGTTTAGAAAAGTATTACTCCTGTGCTGTATCCTATACAGTTGTTTTGTGAACCGAAGCATGGCGCAGCCAGCGGGTGAACGGCCTGTGTATACATCCAAGTGGGGCTATCTCTATCGGGAGTCTGGAAATAACAATGATCCTTTGGGGGTATTTAGCACTGAAGCACCGATTTATCTGCTCGACTCGACTAACATGCAGTATAAGGTGCAGGTCAGCAACGGCGATATCGGCTTTATCGACCGACAACCACTGAAGAAATTCATGGATGGGAAAAAATCTGCTGGCGAGCCCGCTAAATATTTTTATCGGGGCGTCGAAGGGTATCAGTGCCCGCACTATTATGTGCAGGTGTCCGAACTGCGTGTCCGTAAAGCGCCGTCAACGACAAGCACCGCTGTGCGCCGCGCACCGCTCAATGAGTTGCTGTGCATTGATTATGTCCCTTTATATACCGACGGTTGGGTGTATATCGGCGATCATTTTCATGAACAGCCTGAATATGTTCAGTTGAAATTTTTGGGTTCCGTCCTGACCTACGATAAAGTGCTGAAAGATTATTTGGCGGTAAAAGGTAAGGATCAAGAAAAAGAACTGGTTCAGGTAGGAAGATTGCGGGAGCTGGCCTGGCGGGAAGAGAAAAACTTAAAACAGGCCTTTTCCTATTGGAAGGAATCTTATACCGCCTATGGGGTGGAAAATCCGAAAGTCGATATTGATTTTGAATTGCTGCTGGCCAGTAAACTGGATAAAAAGCCTGATTTTGAAGCGTATGAAAAGAAAATGAAGGCGCTGAACTTGCATTTTATCTGGAAAGGGTTGTCGCTCGTGGACGGAGAGATCAAGGATGCACAAATGAACCAATTGAAGATGCAACGTGTTGCGGATATCCCGGATATGCCCGAATGTGGCTGGGAACCGCACTACTTTTATAAAACCCCGAATATGATCGTGGCATTCGAGGAAAATTACAAAAAGAAGATCGTAGGAACGGTCTATAAGCTATACTTTACGGATGGTGAGATTTTAGTGGTAGGCAATGAGCGTATGGACGCCAATTACACTGAAAGGGATTTTATCAATCATTTTGGCGATATGGTCTCTGCAAATATGATCGAGGAGCCGCATGTATACCGTCTTCAAAATGGCGATGCAGGTCAACTGATCATTACCTTTAAAGATGGCAAACTGTTTAGCTATGACTGTATGTACTATTGTTAGCCGACCAGAGTAAGGCGCTAAATAAAGAAACATAATCTACGGAGGTTCTCTGTTTTTAAGGATACCATCAACAAACAAGGACCTGTGTTGAGCAGGTCCTTGTTCGTTTCTATGATTTCTAATGCTAGATTACTTCCATTTCAAAAAGTCTGGCGATGTGTCCGCGAAGTTTTTCCTTCACTTCATCCATATCGACTTCTTGACCCAGTTCCCGCTTCAATGAGGTCACGTCTTTGTCGTCGATACCACATGGGATGATATTGCTGAAATAATCCAGGTCTGTATTGACGTTAAAGGCGAAGCCATGCATGGTGACCCAGCGTGAGGCACGCACGCCCATCGCGCAGATCTTGCGGGCCGTGGGCTTGTCTGGCTCGATCCAGACCCCCGTAAATCCGGGGTATCTCCCCGCCGGAACACCATAATCGGCGCAGGTCAGAATAATCGCTTCTTCCAATGTCCTTAAATAAAGGTGGATATCGGTAAAAAAGTTGTCGAGATCCAGAATCGGATATCCTACAATCTGACCAGGTCCATGGTAGGTGATATCACCGCCACGGTTGATTTTATAGAACTTCGCTTCTTTTTCTTCCAGGCCTTTCTCATCCAGGAGCAGGTATTCTTCGTGTCCGCTTTTTCCTAAGGTATAGACATGGGGGTGGGCTGTGAAAATCAGGTAGTTTGGCGTGTCTGTCGTGGTCGCATTGACCCGATTGTCGTGTTTGACGTCTAATACACCCTTGAAGATGGACTCTTGTCTGTCCCAGGCTTCCTGATAGTCTACAAGTCCCCAATCTTGGAACTGCACCACTTTATTCATTGCTTATTTTTTTAAGAAGACGGATCGTCAGTAACGATCCGCCGTCATGTTTGTCAAATTAATACAACAGGTTGTTGTATGGATAACGTTCATTGTGCATCTTCACGATGATATCGTAAAGTTTCTGTTTGAACTCTTCGATATTTGTCTTGTTTGTCGCAGACAGGAAGATCGCCGGATCGGAGTTTTTCGCCATCCATGAATTGCGGAAATCATCCAATGTAATCTCTACCTCTTCACCATCGTGTCCCTCTTCAATAGCCGGTTTGTACAGGTCAATTTTGTTGAACACTGTAATAACGGGCTTATCTAAAGCTTTCAGATCTTTCAATGTCTCATTCACCGCCTGAATATGGTCTTCAAAGTTAGGGTGTGAGATATCTACCACATGGATCAGCACATCTGCTTCTCTGACTTCATCCAATGTAGATTTGAAACATTCCACCAGGTGATGCGGTAATTTGCGGATAAAACCTACCGTATCGGACAACAGGAACGGTAGATTGTCGATAACGACCTTACGTACCGTAGTGTCAAGCGTTGCAAAAAGTTTGTTCTCGATCAATACGTCAGATTTGGAGATCATATTCATGATCGTTGATTTACCAACGTTTGTATAACCTACCAGAGCTACGCGGATCATCTCGCCACGGTTTTTGCGCTGGGTTTCATTCTGCTTGTCGATCGTTCTTAGTCTCTCCTTGAACAACGAAATTTTGTCCAAGATAATCCGTCTATCGGTTTCGATCTGCGATTCACCGGGACCACGCATACCGATACCCCCGCGTTGACGCTCCAAGTGAGTCCACAAGCGGGTCAATCGTGGTAAGAGGTATTGCAATTGGGCCAGTTCCACCTGGGTTTTTGCCTGTGCAGTTTTCGCATGTCGGGCAAAGATATCCAAGATTAGATTGGAACGGTCTAAGACTTTGCGTTGGAGTTCTTTCTCGATGTTACGCAATTGGGATGGGGATAACTCATCGTCAAAGACAACAATGTCGATCTCTTCGGCTTCGACATAGGCTTTGATCTCCTCAAGTTTTCCGCTACCGACAAATGTCGCTCTATCCGGAAAAGCTAATTTCTGTGTAAACATACCTTTGGTCTCTCCACCGGCTGTCTGTACGAGAAATTCAAGTTCTTCCAGATATTCCCTTGCTTTTGCCTCAGTCACGCCTTGGGTGATCACACTGACCAAGACGGCTGTTTCGGGTTTTATTGCTGTATCGTGTATTTTAATTCTGGCCATTTTGTACTATTAAGTATATTGTAGCGTATGGAGCGCGTTCAGCTATGTTCATAGCGATCGTCTGCCTCTTATCATACTTCCACTTTTAATTTTTGTTTTGAAAAAGGTGAATTTAAGAAAAACCAATAAGTTTTTTGTGATGTGCTTACCAGGGCAACTCAAAATAAGTAAGCGGTCAGTCGCCATCTTTTGCCTAGTAAAAGAAGGGGATATTTTCTATATCATGTTCATAATGATGCAAAAATAAATAATTTTGATTTTATATACAAATGAATTGAGTGCTGTTGGCCCATAAGTTATTTATGACGATCTGTTTACTTGTCTTTTGATGATAGGGCCATGGGGAAGTGAAATAGCACTAAAGGCTTGCATGCGATATGCGGTAGTACCGCTGAACCCTGTTGATAGTCTCCCCTGAAGGATATCGGGATTCGGATTGCCAAAATAGTTTATTGAATGCCAGCTTATGGAGCATTCTTGTGAGCGCTAAAGCTGCCATCATCTGGTTTGTGCCGAATATGTAGTACTTCTTGTTTTGAATTTGAACGCGGCAGTGAGGACTGGCTGATGATCAAGATATTTTGTCCCAGGCAATACCGTCTGATTTCTGGGCCAAAAAGCTTCTAAGCAGGTAGTTTTTTTCGCTCTGAAGCGTAGGGTCTTCTTTGAATATGGCAATGACGGTGCTTCTACATTCGGTCAATAGGGCCTGATCTGTCGCCAGATTGGCCATCTTAAGGTCGAGGACACCGGATTGTTGTGTGCCGGAGATATCCCCAGGGCCGCGTAATTCCAGGTCAACTTCGGCAATCTCAAAACCATCATTGGTGCGTACCATGGTATCCAGTCGGAGGCGTCCTTCTTTGCTGAGCTTATTGCCCGACATCAGGATACAAAAGGACTGCTCGGCTCCACGGCCTACACGTCCCCGTAATTGATGGAGTTGGGAGAGGCCAAATCGTTCGGAGTTTTCAATGACCATGACCGAGGCATTAGGCACATTGACACCAACTTCAATCACAGTTGTTGCCACCATGATCTGTGTTTCGTGTTTTACAAAACGCTGCATCTCAAAATCCTTATCCTTCACGGGCATCTTGCCGTGGACAATACTGATCTTATATTGTGGGAGAGGAAATTCGCGTTGCAAATTTTCTAGCCCTGCTTCTAGATAGATCAAATCCAGTTTTTCACTTTCTTTGATTAGGGGGTAAACCAGATATACTTGTCTGCCTTTAGCGATTTCTTCACGCATAAAGCCAAACATCCGCAGACGGGAGCTTTCAAAGAAGTGTACAGTCTTAATAGGTTTACGTCCCGCTGGAAGTTCGTCGATCACCGAAATATCGAGATCACCATACATCGTCATCGCCAGTGTCCTTGGAATGGGCGTAGCTGTCATGACCAGCATATGTGGTGGGATGACATTCTTGCGCCAGAGCTTGGCGCGCTGTTCTACACCAAAACGGTGCTGTTCATCAATAACGACGAAGCCGAGATTCTTGAATTGCACCTTATCTTCAATCAGCGCATGGGTACCGATCAGGATGTCGAGCGTGCCCTCTTCGAGGGCCTGATGGATCAACCTGCGTTCTTTGGTACTGGTCGATCCCGTGAGTAGCTTGATGCTGACGAGATCATCACCGACGAGCTGTTTGAGTCCATGGTAATGTTGCGTGGCCAAGATCTCGGTGGGTGCCATCATGCAGGCTTGGAAGCCATTGTCAACTGCGAGCAGCATACTCATCAGGGCAACCACCGTTTTGCCGGAGCCCACATCGCCTTGCACGAGACGGTTCATCTGCGCGCCGGTATTGGTATCGATACGGATTTCTTTAACAACACGTTTCTGTGCACCTGTCAACGGGAATGGAAGGCGCTCATTGAAAAAAGTGTTGAATTTTTCGCCTACTTTATTGAAACGCTGCCCCCTGAATTTCTGCGTGTTCAGTTGTTTGTTGTTGAGCAGTTTGAGCTGGATGAAAAACAGTTCCTCAAATTTGATCCTTTTGATGGCCTGGTTCAATTCCTTTTGGTTGCTCGGGAAATGAATGGACGCTAGCGCCTGCTGGTGGGAAACCAGTTGATGTTTTGCCATTATTTCCTGGGGGATCGTTTCACCGATACTCCGAAATACGGTCTCCAATGCTGTTTGCTGCAAGCGTTGGATGCCTTTGGTATCCAAATTGAATTTTTTGAGTTTCTCCGTGGAGGAATAGACTGGCTGTAGGCTCATGTTGCCGGCCTGTTTGACCTGTGGGTTGTACAGGTCCATTTCAGGATGGGTGATGGATAGCTGCCCATTAAATTCACTGGGTTTGCCATAAATGATATAGGCCGAACCTACTTTCAGAGACTTTTGGAGCCAGGGAATAGACTGGAACCAGACGAGCTCCATGGAGCCGGTTTCGTCCTTGAATGAGCCGACGAGACGTTTAGTTCTTTTCTCACCCACGAGCTGTAGTGAAACCAGCCGTCCCAAAACCTGTGCCGCCATCATATCAGGGTGCAGCTTCCGTATCTTATGGAATTCTGTGCGGTCGATATAACGGAAAGGGTATTGAGTCAACAGGTCACCAATGGTAAATACCTGTAACTCTTTCTTGAGCACATCTGCCTTTTGGGGACCTACACCTTTGAGGTATTCTATCGGGGTAATTAAACTTAATTCAGCCATTCTTCTCGAATGGCTAAAATACGAAAAATTTAATTTTTACGATTTAAATACTTCTACAAATGGCTTTCCATCGTTGCATTGAACTGGTTTTTCCTGTTTGGGTGACCGGTTTGACATGCTATCTTTTTACGCTCAATGAATTTTACTTTGTAAAGTTTTTTGTTTTGAATCAGTTTATTCGTATTTAATCGTTGCCTGTCCTTCTTTGCAGATGACATCTAGCGGTTTTCGATAGGGAATGCAATTGATTCTGGGCGCCATCATAGGCTGGTATATTTCCATCAGCTTATTATAATCATGGATCATGTTTTGTAAGATGGTCTTATCAACGGAACGGTGGTAGGGGATATGACTGGTGCCACATACGGTCTCGATGTCTATTATTTTCCAGTCATCGGCATTGGAACATTCTTTTGGGCTGGCCATCGCTATAATTTTACTGTATTTTTCATTTGAAAGTGTTTCCAATTCCTTTTCGGTTTTTTCTTTATAGGGATTTTCGAGATGGGATTCGGATTTACAAACAACAAATAGCATAGTACATGCGAGTAGGGAGGTAATACCTAGGACGGACAGATTTTTCATAATAGCGTATTTGGTTTTTTGACTGAACGGGCAATTTTGTATAGGTGCTACAGTGAGGACCGAAAATTTCTCATAGCCGTGATTTTTTTTAAAAACTGTAGCTTGTGCCGGACCGTAGGGTGGGACGATGGGCTAGGTGCAAAATAGGATCAGCGCAATATTAAAAAAGCGGCTTAATCTTATGATTAAGCCGCTTTTTTAATATTTCAGGGAATTCTTTTTAGAAATTTCCTTTCGCAACATCCCACCAAAGGCGAGTACCGCCATTGTCAGGGCCACCCAAAAGTGATATTGCGTTTTGTACTTCAGCTTTGTTGGTATTGTATTCGTTCTGTGGGAACGGCAAACGACGTATCTGTATTTTGGTGTCGATCAGTCCACCGCTGTTATTGACAACTACTGGAAATAAACGTGGATATCCGGTACGACGGAATTCGCTCCATGCCTCTTGTCCTTCCGGGAAGATTGCCAACCATTTTTGCGTAATGATACGTTCTAACTTTTCCTCATTCGTGGCGCCATCGTTCCACTTTATGGTTAGTGTACTAGGTGAAACTGCGTTGTTTTCCGCATTGAATGGGTCCTTATAGGCCGCCGCTTTGCTTGTATTGTCATTTAGGTATGCACTCAAACCGGAGCTGACACCCCATTGTGTGAAGGAAGTTTCAACTCCTTTTTCGTAAAGTGACTGTGCTGTCCCGCCTGTATTTCCCCAGCCTCTTAAAGCTGCTTCAGCACGTAAAAAGTAAACTTCTGCAGCTGTCATTAGAATAGGTGCCGTACTGGCGGTGAAGGTTGGTGTGGTACCTTCTGTATTCAGTGCTGAAAGTTTTTGATATTTGTCTTTTTCAATATCCTCTGCACCTGTACGAATACCAATGTATTGGCCTGCCACTGATGTCAGCGTAGGATCGTTTGAAACGGGGGACATATATTTTGAGATCCGGGGATCTTTTAGTCCGACCATATAGGACGAAAGGGTTGCATTGATACGCGTATCGGCCCAGTTTTTAGCAATAAACCAAAGAGGATTGCTATAGGTTCCATCAGTAGGTACGGTAACCTTGAAATTATCGGAATTGCTTTCCAAAACACCACCATTTGCTGGATCCAATGCTTTTTCTGCCTGTGTTTTTGCTAGCTGCGGGTCAACTTTAACCAAGCGCATCGCAAGGCGTAAGCGCAGGGAGTTGGCTATTTTCAACCAATTTTTGAATCTTACCTGATTATCGGTATTTGGAAAAACCAAATCAATCTGGTCGATTTTTGCCGCCATTGGACTATCTGCTTTATAGGCCTTCAATACTGTTACCGCTTCATCAAGTTCTTTAAAGAAGCTGTTGTACACATCGGACTGTTTGTCGTACGGAATTGTATTGGATGTACCTACCTGGCTGTAAGGAATGGGACCATAGATATCCGTAACCCGGCTTGCTGCTTCCACTTTGATGACCAGGGCTGAACCCCATAATGCTGGATATGTTTCTGCAAGACCATTCTTTTTCAGTTTATCGATTGCCTTGATGACATTGAGGTATAATACTTGGAAAGGTTCGCCATTCCAGCCATTTACCATAGCATAATTGAGGTTGTTCTGTCCGCTATTGAACGGTGTTGGCGACATAAAGAAGCCCGAATAAACATCCGCATTCAGATTCTGTTGTACCTGGTATGAGTTTGGATCGCCAGCACCTGAAAAATTATAAATGGACATTTGAGCGTTCCGAAGGAAAATGACAAGATCTTGTCCGTCTCCTTTTAAGTCCTCATCTGTAACGCCAATATTGTTTTTGTTGTAGTCTTCAAAATTTTTGGTGCAGCTAGTCATAGCGCCTCCTAAAATTAATAGAGCAAGAGAGAACTTTGATATATTTTTTATTGTAAATTTCATTGTATTTCTATTAGAACGTTGCGTTTAATGTTAGACCATAGTTACGTGTTGCTGGCATCATAAAGATATCAACACCACTTAGCGCGTTGCCCGTAGACATGGTCATTTCAGGATCGAAAGGTGCCTTTTTCGAGATATAGAATAGGTTTCTTCCGACAGCATTGACACGAAGTTTTTTGAAGAAGCTATCTTTAATGTTAAAATCATAGCCAAAGGTTAGCTCGCGCAATCTCACTACAGTTCCGTCATAAATATATTGACTACTCACAGGCCCCATACCAGCAGTTGAGGTGTACCATTGTTCTGCATCCACTTTTGTGACTGCTTTACCATCTGGTGTTACACCATTGACGATCACACCACCATTCGCACGCGCATCGCCAGTTACTTTCGATACACCATAACCGTCAAGTAAAGATTGTGTCACCGACATGACGTCATAGTTGAACTTGCCATCGATGAGGAAGCTTAAGTTGAAGTTCTTGTAGTTAAAGCTGTTGTTCCAGCCCATTTGCCAAATTGGATTGGAATTCCCAAGTTTTGTATAGACGTTGTTTTTTTGTGGAATTCCGTCTGCGGAAATAATAATGCGGCCTTGGTTATCGCGGACAAAATCCTGTCCGTAGATATCACCAAAAGATCCTCCAACTTCCAATTTGGAAGCAAAGTTGTTTCTACCTTCCCCGGTCAGGTTAAATTCAGGTACAGCATCCGCAAGTTCAATAATCTTGTTTTTGTTGTAGGTGAAGTTTACACTTGTGTTCCAAGTAAAATTATCATTCTTGATGGCATCCAATGAAACCAATGCTTCGACACCCTGGTTTTGGATATTTCCAGCATTGATCGCATATTGTTTGTTCAGTGAAGCGTGACTTGCTGCGACCTTAAAGAACTGATTTGTTGTGTTGGTTTTGTAGTAGGTCACGTCAACATTCAGACGATTATTCCACATACGCCATTCTGTACCGATTTCCAATGACTTCGTCTTTTCCGGTTTTAAAGTTTCCAAAAAGGCGATATCATTAACGGTTAATACCGCATAAGGATTCACTGTATTTGTTAATAAACTTGTATAAGGCGGAAGGTCATTACCCACTACAGCATAAGAGCCGCGAATCTTGGCCATATTGACAAATTCAGGTAGGTTCAACTTGTCATTCAGGACAATCCCCAAACCCGCTGAGGGATAGAAGAAGGATTTTGTGCCAGTAAAAGCAAGTGTACTCGACCAGTCATTACGAGCCGTAAGATCCAAATAGATCCAATTATCATAGGCTAAATTTGCTGAGGCAAATACCGATTGTAATTGTCTGCGGTTGGCAGATAACGTGGATGTGACAGGTGTGGTTGTATTTTGGATAAAGAATTGATTTGGAACCTTCAAGCCGTCTTTTCCTGTCGTGAAATCTGTTCCTTCTGTTTTCCAATCCGTGATACTTGTACCGACCAATCCTGTGAACTGCAGTTTGTCACTAACATTAAAGTTCATGTTAGCAACGACATCACCATACTGTTGTGTAATGGTGGTATTTGTGTAGCTATATGCACCATTTTCGCGGGCAAGAATTTTCTGGGTCCCTGCATACGCTTTTCTATCCCAAACTTCACTCGTACGGTCTACACTACCACGTGCCTGCACGCTGATCCATGGTGCGATTTTGTATTTTGCACTTCCGTTCAACAATAAGCGATTTCTGGTAGATCTAGTCGAATTCCGGTTTGCAATCCACCAGGGATTTTGTTGTGTAGTTTCATCATCCGAAAGTGTAAACCAATTCTGTTCATTGAGACTACGACTTGGATTAAATTTTTCGTAATTTTTATAATCTGCAATATTCAAACTGCGAGGTAAAAGATAAAGGCCGACTAAAGGACTGTAGTAAAAGCCCGAAGTAGGTGAATTATCCAATTTTTGTGTAATGTAGTTTGCACTCGCTTCAACTGTTAATTTATCATCAAAGAATGTTGCACTCTCTTTGAGGTTGAAGTTGTGACGCATCAGATCATTTTCTGGTAGTATTCCTTTTGCAAGGGTATTGGCATAAGAAAAGTAGGTTTGATTTTTCTCATTACCACCAGATAGCGTTAGTGAATTTGTGAAATTACTTCCCGTACGGAAGAATTCGCCAACATTATCGTAGTTAGCGCCATTCGTTTTATCACCCCAACTAAATACACTTGTATTACTGTTTTTGCCTTTAGAACCTTGGCCATATTGGTTCTGAAACTTCGGTGTTGATACAGCTTGTTCGATTTGGGCACTTGATGAAAAGTTAATTGTTGTACGGCCTTGTTTTCCAGATTTGGTTGTAATCAAAATCACACCATTGGCGGCTTGGCTACCATATAATGCTGCAGCTGAAGCTCCTTTTAATACGGAGATGTTTTCTACATCCTCTGGATTGATAAGTGATATCGGGTCTCCGCCATCGCGCTGACCACCGAAAACATTATCTGGTTGGTTGGCTAACGTTTGGTTATTGATCGGTACACCATCGACAACATAAAGTACTTGGTTATTGCCGGAGGCAGATTTGTTACCACGTAAAACGACTTTTGCGGAACCACCTGGGCCTGAGGAACTGGAAGCGATATTGACCCCTGCTACTTTACCATTCAGGTTATTGGCCAAGTTGGTACTTTTTACCTTGTTCAGCTCATCTCCACTGACCTGTTGGGTAGAGTAGGTCAGTGATTTCTGTGCGCGGCTGATACCCAGCGCCGTGACGACAACACTTTCAAGCTGTTGCGTCTGCTCATCTAGGCTTATTGTAACTGTTGTTTCGCCCGGCCCAAGTGTGACGGTTTTATTTTCGTAGCCAATCGTGCTGATATTCAGGACACGATTCTTATCGTCTACATTGATCTGAAATGTTCCCTTACTGTCTGTGGAACTTGCTGTTGACGTTCCCAATACCTTAATGGTAGCGCCCACGAGTGGAGTTTTTGATTTTGCGTCGACAACCGTTCCTTTCACTTGGCTGCTTTGCGCATGTAGTAAAGATGCTGAAAAAAGCATTGTCGGAACAATACTCAACATCCTAAGTGTAGTGTATAATTTGTTATTCATGTAGTATATGTGTTATATTCAGTTTTTTATATACATATTTTCACAACAGAAGTTATTTTCCACGGTAATGGGCTAATTCCATTTAGCATGTTGGTTAGGGAAAATGGTATTGAATAGAGCTGGAGAGCGAAATAAATGATTATTGTATATTATTCAATACCCCAATTGATAGGAGTGGGGGGAAGCGTGATTTCCTTTAATTAATACTAATTTACTACTGTTGATTAAAAATCAAAAATTTTAAGAAACAAAATTGATACAAATGTAGAGTGAATGGTGTTAACTGGTTGATTTTTAGTTTTGTGTTGTTTTGTAATTTTTTGTGCTTTGCCAAAAATGTATCTTTGTGGGAACATGTTAAATAACGAAAGGCTCCCAAATTTTATAGTTGAAGCCTTTCGGTGTTAGATGAAGTATAGTTCTAGGAGGCCTAACTTAATTTTTCCTGATCTGTCGGAAATTGCTACTATTGAAAAGTACTATCGCCATTAATATAATGCCATAAGCTACATACTTGACAAAAGGGACTGGTTCCTGAAAATACGTCGCGGCCAGCGTGAAGGCAATGATTGGATTGATGTATAATAAGACACCTGTTGTTGTTGAGGAAATGCCAATCAATGCATACATGCTCAGGAAAAGTGGGATAATGGTGAAGACAACAGCGATCAGTAAAATAGTACCCCAAAAAATAGGGTCAGTGGGGATGTCGTGGTGATTATAGATCAGCTTTGGGACAACAAATAATGCACATATACTTAATTGGAGAACCAATTGATTGAGTTTGTTGAAGCCTGTGGATATGCGCTGTACGATAAGGTAAAAGGCATAGCAGGTCGCGATGGTTGCGGCCCATAAAACATCATTTAATGAACCTTTGGCCAGTAGACAAACACTGCCAAAGGCAATGAGCAAGGCCAGCTTTTGCAAGGGACGCAGTTCTTCTTTTAAGATAAAGTAAGCTGCTGCTGCGGTGATCAAGGGGCAGGTGAGATAGGCCAATGCCGCGGATTGGATGCTGATGTGATTGACGGCATAGATATAGGTAAACCAATTCCCGAAGATCAATAGCGACGCGAGAATAGTGAGACCGGTCTGTTGAATTTTGCGGTTCTGGGGGAGGTCTTTGAATTTTTGAATATCTGTACGCAGTGTCTTTCTTTGAAATAATAGGAGATAGAGCCAGAGCACCGCTAGGGCTGTTACGATCCTAAAATATAGAATGTCCTCGGCAGGATATTCCCGTATCCACCGAACGGGAATGGACATGAATCCCCAAATAAAGGGAGCCAAAAAAGCCGCGAAAAGATATTTTCCGCGGCTTACAGTTTCGTTAATATTTTCCACGGACTAATCTTTCCAGGCAATGACCGAAATTTCGACATTGACATTCTTTGGTAATGTCTTCACTGCGACACACTCACGTGCTGGCTGTGCGTCCTTGAAATATTCCGCATAAACATCGTTTACAAGGCCAAAGTTGCCCATGTCACTTAAAAAAATTGAGGCCTTGACAACATCCTGAAATGTATATCCTGCATTTGTTAAGATGGCTTCCACATTTTTCAAAACCTGGTGTGCTTCATCTTTTACGCCTGAAGATATCAGTTCCATGGTCTCTGGAACAAGTGGTATCTGTCCGGAGACATAGAGGGTATTTCCCGCTTTGATTGCTTGATTATAGGGGCCGATCGCTGCTGGAGCTTTGTCTGTATTTAAGATCTCTTTTTTTGACATGGTCGCTTGTTTAGGATGAAAAAAATATTTTATAGATCAACCCCAATAAAAAGACAATAATAGCCGTTGCATTAATGATATGCATGGCTTTGATACTGCCATTGGTGGGTCGGTCAGCGTTGCGCTTTCTGAAAAAGTACATGGAACTAAGTTACGACAGTAAATTAAAAAGTTAAAATTAAAAAGTAAAAACTTTGGGATAGCCTGAAGACAAATCCTAACTTTAGTCATGGAAGCATGTTGTGCAAAATTTGCTGTAATGTGTACGTGGAAAGGAAAGATAGAAAGGGATATACAGATGTTACAGCGATAATTGTTATTGCGAATTTCATGTCGGAAGCTTTTCGGGAGGATTGTAAGTCAATGTATTCAGCGTGAAATGTATCCCATTTGAAGCGTCGGAAAGGAAAAATATAAAAATTATTTTGATGAAGAAAACAGCATTAATAGGCGGTAGGATCTATACCGGCAATGAAATTTTAGAGAAGAAGGCATTGCTTTTGGATGGTGGTGTAATAGTCGGGACGGTCGATGATAAGGATATCCCAGCAGGATATCAGTCTCTTGACGTCAAAGGTGCCAATATCTGTGCTGGATTGGTTGACCTGCAGTTATATGGCGATGGTTCGGATCTTTATTCTGCTGAACTCAGCCTGGCGTCATTGGAACGGATCTCCAATGGATTGATTGATAAGGGGACGACTTCTTATATGATGACTTTGGCGACGAATACTATTCCAGTATTTAAAGAGGCCATTCGTATCGCTGAGGACTATCATCATGATGCATTTTTGGGACTGCACCTGGAAGGTCCATTTTTGAATGCAAAAAAAAGGGGTGCTCATCCTGAAGAACTGATTATAACACCGACGAAAGAACGGATAGAAGATCTGCTTGGGGGAACTCAAGTTGTCAAGATGATGACAATTGCTCCTGAATGTATTTCGGATGAGGTGCTGAAGTATTTGCAAACGTATCAGTTGTTGCTGAGTGCAGGGCATAGTAATGCTACTTTTGCCGAAGGGACCCATGGCTATGATGCGGGAATTCCGACAAGCACACATCTGTTCAACGCTATGTCACCATTGCATCATCGCGAGGTGGGTTTGGTCGGAGCTATTTTTAATCATCACAAAGCCTGTGCGAGTATTATTGTCGATGGACATCACGTCAGCTTCGAAGCTGTGAAAATTGCTAAAAAACAAATGGGCGACCGTCTATTTATGATTACTGACGCTGTTGCAGCATGCAATAAGGGGATCTATCAGCATGTGTTGAATGATGGCTATTACGCCTTGCCGGATGGTACGATTTCGGGGGCAGCAATTTCCCTATTTGAAGGCATCCGAAACTGTGTACAGCAAGTAGGGATTCCATTGGACGAAGCGATCCGGATGTCGACAACCTATCCGGCGAATCTGCTGCAAAGAAGCGATATCGGAAACCTAAATGCAGGAAGTATGGCCAATGTCATCGTGTTTACGGATGATTTCAAGTTGGAGTATGTTATCTTTAAAGGGGAACTGCGCTATTGATGAACCTGTTTGGGAAGGTTATTTTGTAATCTGAAATTGACTTAAATAATGTGTATTTTCATCTGATAGAAATATATTGTAAGAAGGATGAAAGAATGCTAAATTTCTTTTCTATTGAAATTTAGCTTAGTTTTGGGGGTTATTTTGAAAAAAAACACTAGACTTTATCGCTTAATGAAACGTTCCTTATTATTTTTAGCTACGGCAGTCTTTCTTTTGTCTTCTTGTTCATCCAAGAAAAATAAAAAGGAAGAACCTGTTAATACGAAGACCAATGTTGAAATTGTAAAAAAAGATCCGCCTTCGGTTCCAAAAAGAGAGCGGATGAAAAATACAATCGAGACTAAAGAACAGCCTGCTGTTGAAAAGAAGAAGGATATCGTTGTTGAACTTCCGGCTGTGCCACGCGAGTTTCGTGCTGCTTGGGTTGCTTCCGTTGCGAATATCAACTGGCCGAGCAAAAATTACCTCAGTACCGCTGAGCAACAACAGGAAGCGATCGGTATTTTGGATTTTTTAAAGAACAACAATTTTAATGCGGTTGTCTTTCAGGTACGCCCTTCGGCAGATGCTTTTTATAAAAGTGATCTTGAACCTTGGTCTTATTTTTTGACAGGAACCGAAGGTCAGGCGCCATCACCCTATTATGATCCACTTGAATTTTGGGTTGAACAGGCACACAAGCGGGGCATCGAACTTCATGTTTGGTTAAACCCTTATCGTGCGCACCATACCGCCGGCGGTGCGGTGACTTCGGCTTCAATGGCACGCAAGATGCCTGAATCTGTTGTGAAATTGAAACAGGGGTACTACTGGTTTGACCCATCGAAACAGTCGACACAGGATCATGCTGCCCGTGTGGTGATGGATATTGTTAAGCGCTATGATATTGATGGGGTGCATTTTGATGACTATTTCTATCCTTATGCTGAATACAATGGTGGCCAGGACTTTCCGGATTCGGATAGCTATAATGAGTTTAAACGTAATGGTGGCACCCTGTCGCGTGGTGATTTTAGAAGAAACAGCGTGAATACCTTTATCGAACGTATCTACAAGGATATTAAAAAGGAAAAGAACTTTGTGAAATTTGGGATCAGTCCTTTTGGGATCTGGAAACCGGGTTATCCTGCGGGAATACAAGGATCAAGTCAATACGATATGTTGTATGCTGATGCTAAACTATGGTTGAACAAAGGCTGGATCGATTATTTTGCACCACAGCTTTATTGGCCTATCCAACCGGCAAAGCAAAGTTATACGGCTTTGTTGAAATGGTGGGAAAGTGAAAATACAATGGGTCGTCACCTTTGGCCAGGGATCAATACTGTTGGGAGACGTGGTCCGGAATATGTACAGGAGATTGTCAATCAGGTTGCTGCGGCAAGGGATCTTTTACCGAATAATCGTGAAGGTGTTATTCACTGGAGTTTAGCTGGTCTAACAAAAAATCCGGCAATGACGCAGGCGCTTGTGGATGGACCTTATCAAACTAAAGCCTTGGTACCAACAACACCATGGCTTAATGCGAATCCGTTGTTGAAACCGAGCTTATTGTTGACGCCACAGGGAAATAGTATTTTCTTAAAATGGCAACACCAGCAAGTTGACCAGGTGGCAAAATGGGTGTTATACCTGAACTATGGTGGTCAATGGACGTATGAGATCTTGGAACCAGGCGTAACAACGAAAGATGTGCCGACGACATTGAATAATAAAAAACTGCAATATGTTGCGGTTAAAGCGATCGACCGTTTGAGCAATGAAAGTCCTTATATTGCTGAAAAAGTAAAATAGCGGTATTTTTATATGATTTCAAAGAGGGCTATCTGAATCTGTTCAGATAGCCCTCTTTTCTTTTGTGCATAGTTAAACCCTCATCTTCGGATATCATTTCGGTTGATCGGGGATGATTTGTCTTTTTTGATCAGAAATAGTGGGATTTGCTGAAACACAGTGATTTTGTTTTGAATTTCAATCTGTCTAGGGTAAATTTAGGGATATGGAAGAGATATATAAAACCGTTAGTGATTCGGTGATCCGAATTTCACAGTTGATGTTACCATCCAATGCCAATTTTGGCGGAAAGATCCATGGAGGCTATATTTTGTCCTTGATGGACCAAATAGCCTTTGCAGTGGCCTCTAAGTTTTCGGCACATTATTGTGTGACGGCTTCTGTTGGTAAGGTTGATTTTTTGAAGCCGATTGAGGTGGGGGAACTGGTGACCTTGATCGCGTCGGTTAATTACGTAGGCAATTCGTCTATGGAGGTGGGGATTCGGGTGGAGGCGATGAACATCCAAACGGGTGAAACAAAACATTGCAACTCCTCTTATTTTACCATGGTCGCTAAAGATGAAACGGGTAAACCTGCGCGGGTGCCTCGGTTGATTTTAGAGAATGAGAAGGACGTGTTTCGATTTTATCGCTGTGTAGTAAAGATGGAGGTTGAGAAAGAACGTGATCGTGCGATTCATGATCTGGAGCGGGACTCCCTAGAGCAACAGGCTTATATCAGGGCGCATTATGATGTCAAGATTGCATTAAAAAAATAGCGAGCTATCTTGTTGTGATAGCCCGCTATTTTTTTAGATTTCTGGATCTGCAGGTGTATTCGGATTACCGATTCTTTCCTGATCTGGGTAAGGATAGAAATTCCGGTTGCGTTCCGTTGTATTTTGTGGTGGGGCAGGACGACCAAACCGTCTGCTATCTTCCAGTCGTAAGCCTGACATAAATAATTCTGCACAGCGTTGTTTATAGACTTCGAGCAGTAGATCATTTTTGTTGATGGCTCCAGCATATGCAGGCAGCCCGGCATTGACATTGAATAGGTCGCTAGCCGTTTGGGTACGAACTTCATTGATCAGATCGCGTGCTTCGGTCAATGAACCGTTGTTGCGTAATAAGGCTTCGGCTTTGATCAGTTTCATTTCGTCGGGTAAGTAAACGGGAACTTCTCCATTCTGTGTCTCCGAAAAACCTTTAAGTTGGAGTGTTGTGCCATTAAGTTTGGTGTAGAAGTCAAGACGTTTATCGCCAGTTTCAAATAGACCGGTCGGAAGGCCTAAGTTTTCCCTAACGACGTAATATTTCAAAATATTGGTCTGATTCCAAAGGGGATTGACACTTATTGCTGTATAGGTGAACGTACTTTTCTTCGTTAAATCAACAAGGTTAGCCTCGTTGTATGCCTGTTGGTAATTTCCGGCCATGAGATTGAAGCGAGCATTGAAAGCGTGTAGGCAATTTAGCAAGTTAATGGTTGAGCCGGTTACCGTCGATGTGAATTCTGATGATATGGGGGTTTGTTGCACCAGGGCAATTGCCGTGTTCAAGGATTTGATTGCCTCTGTAAGAACAGCTTGTCTATCAACGAAAGTTACTTTGCCATCCTTTTGAGTCTGTGTATTCGCTTTCTCAAAACTTGTTGCCAGTGCGCCAAGCGCTATTGCTCTGTATAAATGAGCATTTGCCAATGTGCCAGATAGTGTTCCACCAGTTAAGGTGCTTATAGATAAAGCATTGTTCAGCACACTTTCACTCATACCAAGGAGTTTTTGCATACTGGACCATAATGTCAGAATATTTCCGTTTGCTGTGGGTAATTCGGTGCCTCCTGCTTCGAGTTCTAACGTGTTGGTAAATGTGGCAACGCCTTTGAGTTCACGCGCTGTGACTGCGGGGTAAAAATAAGTTGCGGCTATCCCATTAGTCGAATAGTACATCTGTAAACCCGCGCTAATGGCAATAATCCCTTCCCGAGTTGTTGGAACAGCACTTCCACTTGGTTGATTTATGTTTGGGACATCCATTTTACAGCTATTAAGGCTCATGGCCAGTGCCGCAAATAGGAATAATTTATAGTTGAAAATCTTTTTCATTGAAATATTTTTTAAGGATGATATAATACCTGCGAATGGTTTTATTCATTCAACGATCCGAGGGTCTCTAAACATCATGGTTATCCTATATTGTTAAGTTAAAATGTCAGATTAACTCCTGCAATAACCTGTCTTGGCAGTGGAACTTCAACGAAATCGAATCCACGGACAGCATTGCTCTGGCCTGCAGCATTAACTTCAGGATCCCAGCCACTATAATTGTCGAAAGAGAATAAATTCCGGCCAGCTAGAGAAAAACGGATATTTTTAATCTTTGAGTTTGGACGCGCCCAATTGTAAGATGCTGACACTTCTCTTACTTTGACGAAGGATCCTTTTTCAATCCAGTTTTCCATAATGGAGAATAATGCTGCGGAGGTGCCTTTGGGGACTTCGCCACGTAGCTCTGGTTCATAGCCTGCAAGACCACCATATAAGTCACGGTCACCAACACGTCTGGTGAAATTAAAGACATCCTGACCTACTACCGCATCCAGTTGGGCCCGGAAAGTCCATTTTGATCCGACATTGATTTCGTTGATCAAGGATCCAGTCCAGTCTGGATTAGGGTCGCCAATGACTTTTTTAAGTGTGGCGCCTGTAGGGACGCCATTGTTGTCTTTTCCGACTTTGGCTGTTGTCGGAAGGCCAGCCGCATTGTGATAAATGGATCCATCCTCATTGCGAGCAAAGTAAGTCGCGTAGAAGGCTCCCAGAGGGTATCCGTTGACCGCAGCCACTTGCCCGAATCCGGCAGTGTACATTAATATTCCTCCTGGGACATTATTGACAACGTTTTTATTGCGGGAATATACAGCCGTAATATTCCATTTGAAGTTTTCTTTTAATACAGGAACCCCACGTAATAGAAATTCCATTCCCCGATTGGTCATTGTCCCAATATTTGCATACTGTACGCTATAACCAGTAGAAGGGGTAAGATTAATGTCCAAAAGTAGATCTTTTACATTTTTTCGATAATAGGAGAATTCTAGCCCTAAACGGTCTTTGAACATACTCAGATCTGTACCTATTTCAAATTCTTCTTGACGCTCAGGTTTTATACCCTCGTTACCCATGCGATCGGTGGGAATAATTCCATTAATACCACCTGTGTTAAATGGGGAATAGTTGGTGTATCTGTCGAAAGGGCTAAGAGCTGTTAAATTGCCAGATTGTCCATAAGAAGCCCGGATCTTAAAACTTGAGAGAACATTGTTGATGGCCGAATTCTGCCAGAATTGTTCATTGGACAAGACATAGCTTCCACTTACCTTTGGATAGAATTGACTACGATTCTCGCTTCCGAAAACGGAAGACATGTCATAGCGGATAGCACCAGTCAAATAAAGTTTTTCCTTAATCCCAAAAGTCTGTTGGAAGAATGCGCCGAAAATATTCATATCGGAGCGGAGTTCCTTAGGTACGACAACCCCGTTATCTATCGTTTCGCCACCATATCCCATTTGCGTGGCTTTCAAGTTGGTCGACATGTTTTTTTCGGTTTGGAAGGTCAGGCCTGCACCAGAAGTAGATTCCAGCCAGTCTCCAATCTTTGTCTGATAGGAGGCGTTGAAATCGTTATTAAGCATAAAGGTGCTGATATCTGCGCGTTGAGCGTAGCCTTTTTCATAGGAGGGGGTCGTGTTGCCCGGCGGAATATAGGCTGTGCCAAGGGAATTGGCGTTGTCAAATCCTAGGATGTAATTCAGTGTTAAACCCTCGAGCGGTTTGGCCTGTAAGGACAGATTTCCGATAAAGCGGCTTGTGCGCTGAGCGAATTTAAAATTATTGATTGCCTCGAGTGGATTTGTCCGTTTAACAACATTGACTGGTGTTGTGGAAGGGTATTTCCCGTTTTGGTCTTTTTCGGGATTAATAAAATTATTGCTAAAAATAAACCCTGTTAATGCACCATAAGCTTCATTCATGCCACCATTGGGCATTTCATTGGAATGGCTATACACGTAATTCATTCCGGCACCGAGTTTCAACCAAGAATTGAGATCTTGATCCAGACGAGCGCGGAGTCCACCACGGGTAAAATCGGTATTCTTGATAATACCCTGGTTGTTTAGGTAGTTGCCGCTGATGTAATATTTCGTGCCTGCTGTACCTCCAGACATAGAAATGTTGTTGTCTGTGCCAACGCCGGTCTGGAAGATTTTGTCTTGGTAATCGTATCTTGTGACATCGGTTTGTGTCAGATCGGTGGCCGTTGTATTGACAAATGTTTTGTTATAGGTGTTGTATGGCAGTTTTTTTCGTAAAGAAGAAGTTTTCAAGCTAGTACTAAAAGTAAAAGTCGGTTTTCCTTCTTTTCCTTTTTTTGTCGTAATCTGCACGACACCATTGCTTGCCCTCGATCCATAGATTGCTGCTGCTGCCGCACCTTTGATTATCTCGATGTTTTCTATATCTGCAGGGTTAATGTCAACCAATCTATTCTGGCTATAACCACCTAAATCTAGTAATTCTGCAGAGGAATTATTAACAATGACGCCATCTACGATGTACAGTGGGCTGCCGCCGCCAACGATGGAACTTGGCCCGCGTAACTGTACACTAATACCGCCTGCAGGGTTTCCGGAGTTTTGAGAGATTTGCGCTCCGGCGACTTTTCCGGTTAAGGCCTGGTCAATGGAGGTCGCATTGCTATTGGCGATATCTTTGGCATTGACGGTAGATACCGCATTGCCTAGGACTTTACGGCTTGTTCCAACAGCGTTACCGATAACAATTACCTCATTCATCCGTACTAAATCTTCCTGAAGACTAGGGGCAAGGGTAAGGGTTGTCTGGTTTCCCAGTTCGATACTTGTGGTGGTCGGAGTGTAGCCTACATTGGATAACACGAGGTCATACTTTCCGGGATTGATGGATGTGGTTAATGTGAACTCTCCATTGGCATTGGTGCTGACGGATTGGTTAGTCCCTTTGAGTTTAATGGTAGTTCCGGGAACGGATTGTCCGGTGCGGGAATCGGTGACTTTGCCTTTGATCGTATAATTTTTTTGCTGCGCAAATGCCATGGAGCTTGTTCCGAGCATCATTAAAAGCGCATAATAACGATAAGGCACTTTGCTGTTTAGTAAGTGTTTTATCATAAAGTCAGATTTTAAATACAATAGCTTATCTATTGTGGTTTTATTTCATATAAATATAGAGTTTTAAATAGGTTATTAGGGTTGTTTTGTATTTTTTTTGCTACATTTTGCGGTTTTGTGTGTTTTTGGTGCTTCTTAATTGGTTTTATGTGTGTCGATGTGTGCGATAGTTCGTTTATTTTTATTTCTTTTTCAAATACTTATGCATAAACTTGCATAACTAAACTGCTTTTTATAGTATTGTATTATAATTGGTGTAAACCTCGGGCTGGAACCTCCCGTTATGATCAGTTATTAACAACTAACTAAATACCATGAATAAAAAATTGCTCTTATTCTGTTCAGGAGTGATGCTATCTACCAGTTTATGGGCTCAAACCAAAACGGTAACAGGTAAGGTAACAAATGCCTCAGATGGTGGGTCTATGGCAAATGTTACAGTAAGCATCAAAGGTAAACCTATCAATACGCAAACCAATCCAGATGGAAGTTTCACAATCAAAGCCGAGCCCGGTGATATTTTGATTTTTAGGGCCGTGGGTTCGAAAGAACGGCAGCAGCTTGTGGGGTCAGATGCTACTATTAACATCGCTCTTGCGGGAAGCGAAGAAGCCTTAGAAGAGGTTGTTGTCACGGCAATGGGAATTAAAAAAGAGAAGAGAGCCTTAGGTTATGCTGTTCAGGATATCAAGTCGGATGAATTGATGAAGAATAAGACGGCCAACGTTGTGAATTCTTTAGCAGGGAAGATTGCTGGGGTTAATGTCACACAAGCTTCTGGTTCAGCTGGTGCGGGGGCGCAAATTATTTTAAGGGGCGGTACTTCATTGGAGCGAGATAATCAACCTTTATTTGTTGTCGATGGTGTAATTTATGATAACTCTACAGTAATCGGCGGGAATAGTGCTTTCGATGGAGCTCAGGCTACATCTACTTCTAATAGTAATCGTGTTATGGATATTAATCCCGAAGATATCGATAACGTGTCTGTATTAAAGGGACCCGCTGCAGCGGCACTATATGGATCGAGAGCAGCTGCGGGAGCTATTATCATTACCACAAAAAAAGGACAAGAAGGCCGGACTGAAATCGGTTTTTCAAGTAGATTTTCAAATAATTGGGTTAATCGGTTGCCAGAGCAACAAGGGAAATATAAACGTGGCTATTACAATAGTGCAGGCGTATTGGATGATTATACAACTCAATCTTGGGGTGAAAAATTTGGAAATAATGATATCGTGTATAACAACGTGAAAGATTTTTTTCAGCATTCAACGGTATTTGATAATACGGTTAATTTATCGGGGGGAAGTAAAAATGGATCCTTCTATTTGTCTGGTTCTCGCTTTGACCAAAAAGGGATAGTGCCAAATACGAGCTTTGATAAAACCACATTCCGTTTTAATGGCGATCAGAAATTTGGCAAGTTGACTGTGGGAGCAAATGTCGGATATTCACTTGCTAATACAGACAAAACATTAACCTCCGCAGGTCTATGGGGCTCTGGTGGAACCGGTGCAATGGAATCGCTGTACAGTTGGTCCCGTAGTGATAATATGAAGAAATACCTCAATGATGACGGGTCGAAGTATCGGATGTTTGAAGGCCGCCAGCCACTGGAATCTGATATCGAAAATCCATACTGGACAATCAATAAAAATATTTTGGGCGATAACACCGAGCGTATCACGGGTAGCATCAATGCTACGATGCCTATTTTTGATTGGTGGAACCTTACCTATCGTGTCGGGATGGATAGCTATCTGACCAAAAACTCGACCATTATCGGTGAAGGTGGTGCGATTAAGAAACCTTGGCAAAAAGGGATGATGTCGGAAAGTGATTTCAAATACAATTATTGGTCTTCCAATATCATGTCCAATTTCAATAAAAAGGTAGGGGATTTTGATCTAGGGGCTTTAGTAGGATTTTTCTCGGAGCAGACCAAAACGACAACAAACCGCCGAATGGGCTATCATTTTGAGGTAGACAATTTTTACAGTTTCGAAAATATTGCTGCGGCGAATAAACAGTTTGCGGTGAACAATACAAAAAAACGCCTGTTTGGTCTGTATGGTGAGTTAAGGGCTTCCTATAAAAATATGTTGTTTTTGAATGTCACTGGAAGAAATGACTGGACTTCAACACTGCCAGTGGATAATAGATCTTATTTTTATCCATCCATCGGGGGTAGCTTCGTGTTTACCGAACTCATGAAAGACAGTCGTCCAGATTGGTTGGATTTTGGGAAGCTGAGAGCTTCCTGGGCTCGCGTGGGTAAAGATGCAAATCCGTATGTGACTAATACCTATCTCTGGAAGCCTGTTGAATATTTAGGCGGAATTGTCGGTGCGGGAAATAACTGGCAGAAAGGTAATCCGTTTTTGAAACCCGAAACAACAGGTTCGTTTGAAGTCGGTGCTGAATTGCGTTTCTTTAAAGGGCGATTGGGTGTAGATTATGCCTACTATACCAATAATTCCTATAACCAGATTCTGTCTCCACGTTTGGGACAGTCTACAGGTTATATTTTTATCTCTGTCAACGGTGGAGATATCTACAATAAAGGAATGGAGTTGTCCTTAACTGGTAAGCCGATTTTGAAAAATGACTTTGTTTGGGAATCTACGTTAAATATGTCCAGGAATAAAGGGACGGTAGACAACTTGCTTGCTGGTGTCAACATTTTGTATGTCACAGACGTACAGGTAGGGAACGCGAAAGCTGCATCCTTTAACGGAGGGAATTTTATGGGGATTTCAGGTTCGCAATGGACGCGCACAACGGATGGAAAAGTTGTTCTGGATGCCAATACCGGTATGCCGACTAGTGACAACCAGACGACGTATAATATTGGAAATCGTGAACCTAAGTTGACGGGCGGATTCAATAATAGCTTGACCTACAAAAATTTTAATCTGTCTTTCTTGTTTGATTTCCGTATAGGTGGCGATATCTATAACGGTACAGATTATGCGATGACAATCAATGGGATGAGCAAGCGGACCGAGGATCGCGATCAGTTGGTGTTAAACGGTGCGATCCGTAACGGTGGAACAAATGATGCGCCGGTGTATGAAGATAAAACATTTACATTTTTAGCGGATCAAATGTATGATATTAAAGGTGTGTCAACAAGTGGACGGAAGATTATTCAAGATTATTGGAGTGATTTTTATGCCCGCGAAAGTGCGAACTTTATGGTGAAGACTAACTGGTTACGCTTGCGGAATATCTCGATGTCCTATAACTTTTCGGATGGTGTACTGAAGAATGCTGGTGTTTCCAAAGTGGTTAAAGGTCTTACAGCGACCTTGACTGGCACTAACCTCTGGTTGCTGACTAATTATAAAGGTCTCGACCCGGAAGCCTCTGCTGCGGGGTCTGGCGTAACAGGATCCAGTTCGGTCGGTATTGATTACAACGGCGTGCCGAGTACTGCTGGTGTTATGTTTGGTTTAAATTTTAGATTTTAAGATAGAAAAGTCATGAATAAATATAAGAGAATAATCTCATTTCTGTTGGTTCTAACTTTATTTTCGTCCTGTAGTAAAAATTGGTTGGATATCAATGTGGATCCCAATACCCCGTCGAGTACTGTTGCTTCGGTGCAAAGTCGCCTGGCCTGGATACAACATTATTATATGTATGCGCAAGGGACAGCGGGAACACGTGCTGGTTTTGTGACACAGCAATTGACATTTGTCAATGGTACGGCATCAAATAGTATGATTGCTGGCTGGAATCCTGCGGCAGGTATGTCTACCACGCCCTATCAGTTTTTCTTTGTTGGAGCAGGGGCTAATTTTAAGGATATGGAAGATAAAGCTACGGCCGATAAGGCCTACCATTATCTTGGTGCATTGCACGCTATCCGTGCGATGGGTTTTATGCTGATGACAGATTGGTACGGTGAAATGCCATATACGGAGGCCTTGGGTACCATTATAACGCCAAAGTTTGATGGTGGAAAAGTAATCTTCGAAGGTTGTCTTGCTGACATTGATAAAGCCATTGAATTTTTTAATATGACTCAGCCGGGTACTGCGGCGCCTTTGTCAGCTGGTGATAGCTGGAATGGTGGTGATGTCGGTAAATGGTTAAAAATGTGTTATGGGCTTAAAGCAAGGTGGTTAAATAATTTATCGAAAAAGAGTGCTTTATACAAGCCAGATGATGTATTGGCAGCGTTAGGTAAGGCTGCTACTTCGGTTGGAGAAAGCACAGTAATTGCCCATATGGATGATGCGACTGATAATATCGGGGATATCTTATTTGCAGATCCTGTAAAAACGTCTATCGTTTTTAATAATGCGGGTATGAATACCAATACCTTGGTTACTAGGTGGTATGAAAATTTATTGACCAATTTTGACAATAAAGGTGTAGAGGATCCGCGGGCGGACAAATTATTGCCTTGGGCAGAGTACGGCTATCCAAAAAAGATGATCCGGTCTAAGGGGGTGGATATGCAGTCCACTATACGTATGAATTCGGGGCCTATTGCATCCTCTTATAACGATAAGGATGTGGCTATTCAGAGTAATGGCCGTACGGTAGCCCCACATTCCTGGTATATTAACAGCGCTAATACGGCGCGTTGGGGAGATACCGTGTACGTTTCCATAAAGAGTAGCTCCAAAGGGTATGACAGTGATGTGTCGGATATCTATAAGTGGAAAGACGGTACCGTCGCTGCTTCGGGGACATTTTATTCGCGTCCAGATGCACCTACCCATCTGGTTGCCTACCCTGAGATGTGCTTTATTAAAGCTGAGGTCTTATTTAATAAGGGAGATAAAGCTGGTGCCTTTGATGCCTATAAAGCTGGGATTAAAGCACATATTGACTTAATGAATATAAAGCTGAATTCCTATGCAGATGCCAGTCCGAGCAAGTCGCCGATGACACAGGTTAAGATCGATAATTTCCTGAACAATGGTATAGGTACAGCTGGAAATATTACGCTGGCTAAAATTATGACGCAAAAATTTATTACGCTTTCTTTCTCGCAGCAAAACTGGAATGATATGCGTCGCTACGATTTTAGCAATTCGGTATATCCAGGATGGGCTGTTCCGTACGAGTACACGGTCACAGCAGCAGCACAGACGAAAATACCATCAGGAAAGCAGTTTAGGAGAGTGCGCCAGGTTTCGCATGAGATCAACTATAATTCCGATAATTTAAAAGCATCTCATCCAAATGCGTTGAATGACGATATATGGTCATTTCCGGTTTGGTGGGATACTAAAGAATAGTTTAAATTTGAAAGCCGCAATTGCGGCTTTCTTTATCTAATACTTTTTTCGATGAAATACTTTATTAAATTTTTCTTCGCAGCATTTCCATTTTTTCTTTTTGCCCAATCACCCAAGATTGTTCAAAAGCCAATCACCTGGAATCAAGAGCGTATACAGCTGTCTCTGGATTATCTGAAAAATAGACATGGGCTAAGTCAAGCTGCAGCGACAATACAGCCTAAAATGGTTGTCGTGCATTGGACAGCTAACAATAGTGTAAAAGCAACATTCAACACCTTCAATCCTGTGAAATTGCCCGGCAGACCTGAGCTGACCAAGGCGAGTCCTTTGAATGTATCTTCTCAATTTGTAATCGACCGTGACGGAACAATCTATCAATTTCTGCCCGATACTATCTTTGCTCGGCATACCATTGGTCTCAATTATTGTGCAATCGGTATCGAAAATATAGGCAGTCGCCAGAATCCTTTGACGGATGCGCAGTTGAAAGCAAATGAAGAACTGATCCGCTATCTTAGTAAAAAATATGCTATTGAATACGTGATCGGGCACCATGAATATCAACGCTTTAAAAAAACTTCCTGGTGGAAGGAAACTGATCCAAAATACATCACTGGGAAAGATGATCCAGGAGATAAATTTATGTATTCTTTGAGAGGGCGTTTGGTTGATTTGCAATTAAATAAAATGCCGTAGGTTATTTTTTTTACGTTATTAAGCCGAATAAATCCTGTTTATTCGGCTTTTTTCGTTATTGCGCGTTTTAAATCTATTTTTTGTTTTAATATATGCGTTTTTATGCTATATTTGATTAAAGAAATATATAAACCAATATTTTGCCTGAGATTCATTTTGTAAATAATTGAGGATTTGAGAAATTTCCCACTCTTAGCTACTTGCTGGGAAAGGGAGTTTTAAAGTTATAAAACCTAGTTAACGAATTAAATTGTTTAAGTATGAAAAGAAGTCTGCTCTTGCTAATGAGCTTACTATGTATGTACTGTACTGCTTTTGCCCAAAAAGTCATTACAGGTAAAGTGACTGATACAAAAGGTGAAGCGTTAAAAGGCGTTACTGTTCAAGAAAAAGGAAAGAACACGCAAACTGCTACCAGTTCTATCGGTGCTTACAAAATTACAGTAAGTGACGGTGCGACATTGATTTTTCGATCTGTAGGCTATACGTCTACCGAACAGAATATTCAGGGTCGATCGGTAATTAATGTTGTTCTCTCTGATAACAGTGCTGCAATAGACGAGGTCATCGTGACTGCCTATGGTATCAAGAGGGATAGAAAGTCCTTAGGGTATTCAACGCCAATTGTTTCTGGTGAGGATGTCTCAGATACCCAACGGGAATCCTTTTTTCAAGGCCTCCAAGGTCGTGTCCCAGGTTTATCTATTAATAGTACAAGTGGTTTGCCCGGTGCTTCCGCGCAAATTGTACTTAGAGGGTTTGCATCCATATCAGGAGATAATAATGCGCTTATTGTTGTAGATGGGATACCGATCAATAATTCTACCATCAATGAGAATGATCTTGCAAGTAATGGGGCTAACCAGAGTTTGGATTATTCCAATAGAGCTATGGATATCAATCCAGATGATATCGAGACCTATACAGTTTTGAAGGGACCTGAAGCTACAGCTCAGTTTGGTAGTCAAGGTGCTGGTGGCGCAATTTTAATTACCACAAAAAAAGGAAAAGCTGGCAAGTTCACGGCGAATTATACCTTCTCGGGACGTGTTGAAAGCGTTAATAAATTTCCTGAAAGACAGTATGTGTATGCGCAAGGGTTGAATGGTTCCTATGATGGAACAGCGTCGACTGCACTTGGTCCGCGCTATCCCGAAGGTGTTCATATCTATGAAGATAATGTGAAAAATTTCTTCACCACAGGTTATAATCAAAAACATAGTTTGGCTTTTGAAGGAGGAACCGAAAAAGTAACTTATCGCTGGTCAAATGAATATAATAACAATACCGGTGTAGTGCCCAATACCTTGTATAAACGTTTTTCAACACGGTTAAACAGCACGGCTAAGTTTGGCGACAAATTAGAGTTCAATACCTCATTGAATTATATTTATTCAAAAAATGATAAGGTTAGACGGGGGGCTTCTGGCTATCTGATGACATTAATGAGTTTCAATCCGATTTTTGATGTACGCGATTGGATAGATGATAAGGGCAATCGGGTGCTTCATAATTCCGATATTTTTAATGAAAGAGATAATCCTTTTTGGGATGTTTATCGGAATACAGCGTATGACGTCGTTAATCGTGTGCTTGCGACCTCCAATATCTCCTATCGCGCAAACAGCTGGTTGAGCTTGAATGGGATTATCGGTATCGATTTTTCAAATACACTAGGACAGAGTGTGTATCATCCACAATCTTTTTCGGGTTCTGGTTCTAGTACTGCTATGAGGAATGGTTCTATTAATGAATACACAGTAAACGGACGTATTCTTTCGGGCTCGTTCATGGCAAATGTAAAAAAGAATTTATCAAAGGACTTTTCTTTTCGTGCAAATCTAGGTGCTGAATTTAAAGACTATGACTTTTTGACAAATTCACAATATGGCGAGGATTTTTATGATCCGGATTTTTATAGTATTAATAATACATTTCCAAGTTCAAGACTTGTAAGGAGTGCTGCAGCAAATTTTCGAACAGTAGGATTTATGGCGCAGAGCGGATTTGGATATTTAAACGATATGGTTTATCTGAATTTGACGGGGCGTTTGGATGCGGCCTCGCGTATGATGCCTAATAATCCATATTTTGCCTATCCTTCTGCTTCATTGGCTTTTAATTTTACTGATCTGGATTTTTTCAAGGATAAGGTTTCTTGGATGACCAATGGAAAGTATCGGATTTCAGTAGGTACTACAGGAAAAGCGCCGTATAAGAGTTACTATACACTCTCAAATTTTGAACCAAAGAATACGACAGGGGGCGGGTTTGCTTATGGCGTCAATGGCGGGAACCCTAATTTGAAGGCGGAAAAAACGAGGGATTTTGAAACAGGTTTAGAGCTGGCGTTGTTGGATCGTAGGTTGACCTTTGATTTTAGTTATTTTAACAGGTTAAGTACCGGCCAGATTATTATGCCTAGATTGAGTTATGGTTCCGGATTTGTACTGCGCATGATGAATGGAGGCGAGGTGAAAACTTATGGTACGGAATTGCAGACAACGATTAACCCGATCAGAAGGGATAATCTAAAATGGGATCTAACGTTCAACTTTACACAGTATAAAGGTAAGGTGCTGTCGCTGGCGGAGGACCTTCCGGAGCTTTATGAATCGGATACGCAGGTATTGGGGGGTGTTCGTTCTGGAGTGGTTCCTGGATATAGTATTGGTACTTTGACGGGTACCCGATTCAAAAGAAATGATCGTGGAGATGTTTTGATCAATGCGCAAACAGGCCTGCCAATAGCGGGTACGGATCGTTATTATCCTATTGGAGATCGAATCCCTGATTTTACGCTTGGAATAGTCAATAAATTAACCTATAAAGATTTTTACCTTACATTTTTGTGGGACTGGCGGAAAGGTGGAGATGTATTGAATGGTTTGGATTATAGGTTGTATATTAATGGTATGTCCTCTAAAACGTTGAATAGAGAGGAGCCAAGGGTGATTGCAGGGGTGCTGGAGGATGGTTTGCAGAATAGCGAAAATCCAACAATTAATAGGATTGCTGTGACTCCTTATTCCTCTTCTGGGTATTATACGGTCAATACAGAGCCGCAGATGTTTATAGAAAAGGACATCTATACGGTGCGTTTACGTGATGTTACGTTGAGGTATAACCTGCCGAAGCATCTGACACGAAAAATTGGAGCACAAGCTGGTCTGAGCGTGTTTTTTACAGCTACTGATGTTTTTTTGTTTACAAATTATACAGGATTAGATCCTGAAAGTAATATGAATACCCCTGGCTTAGGTGGTATTGGTGGTTATGGTATCGACTTTGGAAACATGGCGAAACCTAGGGGTTTTAACTTTGGTCTTACTTTAAAATTATAGGAGGAAAAAGAGATGCGTAAACGTTTCTATATAATCGTTGTTGCCGTACTCGTGCTGATGAGTGGTTGCAGAAAATACCTGGATATAAATGAAAATCCGTCTAATCCTCAGTTGGTGAAAGCTGAGTTGTTATTAGCGCCTATTATAGCGCAGATGGCAAGTGGATATTCGCAGGATCAGCGTCAGATGAATAAATTTAATCAGACAATTCTTGGCGGGAGTAGTGATGTTTCTTCCAAAATTTGGGAAAAACATGGTTTTCCGGAAAGAAGTGATGTTGGGGGTGTCATGTGGCGTATGGTGTATTTTGATCTGGGATTGAATCTGGAGCGTATGATAAAAGATGCGCTGGAAAATGAAAAATATGAGTATGCGGCGATTGGTTATGCGATAAAAGCTTGGGGGTACCAATCTCTGACGGACTATCATGGGCCGGTTATCCTAGATGAGGCATTTCGCTCAAACCAACTTTCGTTCAAATACAATGACCAACCAGAGGTCTATGCAAAAGTAAGGCAATGGTGTGATTCGGCATTGTTATACCTCGATAAAAAGAGTCCGATAGATTATAGTGCTTCATTGAATTCTATAAAAGGAGATAATTTATATCGGGGTAATATGGAGCAGTGGCGGCGTTTTGTGTACGGTTTGAAAGCGATACAATATATTCATTTGGTCAATAAGCAGGATTTTAAAAGTAAATATGCTGATTCAGTGGCAAAATTTGTTGACCTGTCCTTTCAATCTATAGCAGACGATGCCGGAGTCAAGTTTACTGGAGATAAGTCTGCGAATGCGAATGTGGTAAGCGCTTTGTTTGGAATCTATACAACTTCCTATTATAACCGTGCGGGGAAGCCTATTGTCAGTTATCTTACGGGGGGACTTCGTGGTGCGCCAATTGAGAATCCAAAATCATCTACTGATCCTCGTTTGTCCCGCATGCTGATGATAAATAATGTGAGGGATAGTATTTATATCGGCGGGGAGCCAAATGTTACGAATAGTACCGTGCCAAATATTCTTGGAGAATTTGTGAACAATACCTATCAGGGGAAATTTATCTTTAGAAATACGGTCGATTTTCCCTTAATGACACATGCGCAATTGCAATTGGTGAAAGCTGAAGCGCTGTTTGTTAAAGGAGATAAATCTGGAGCTTATGATGCTTATCAAAAAGGAATTGTGGCACATATGAACTTTGTGAATAAATATATAGATAATAAAGAAGTTGCGATTTCGCTGAATGATATGAAGGCTTATCTGGAAGGAGGGGAAGTTGCAAAATCTGCTGCAGACTTGACTTTGGCTGATATTATGGGGCAGAAATATATTGTGCAATGGGGATGGGGAGGCTTAGAGCAATGGTGTGATCTTAGGAAATATCGTTACAGTCCAGAAGTATTTAGACAGTATATTCCATTAAGTGGCAGTCAGCTTACTTATAATGATTATTGTTACAGGGTGCGGCCGCGTTATAATTCAGAGTATGTCTGGAATGAAAAAGAATTGGATCGTTGGGGCGCATTGGAGCCTGAATATGTTACTAAACCAACCTGGTTTGTTACTGCTGAGAATTGATGAAAATAGATTGAACATTATGAGATTTTTATATAAAACTATATTTTTTGGACTAGCGGCATTTGGAATGGTTGCTTGTAAAAAATCTATTCAAGACTTCGGTCAAGTGGAGTTCTTGGGTAGTAGTGATGTTATCGTTAAAATAAATATGGCTTCAATTTATCCTGATGATCGCTATATGTATGTTAAATTTGATGGACAACGGGTTACTTCGCTAATCAGGGGGCGAGAGCCATTTCCGGGTGGTGGTTATAATACAAGAGGGGATTCTCGGCCTGATTTTTTGAAATATAAGGCTGGTAATATTAAGGTTCAGGTGGGGCTTCCCTATCGTATGGATGATGGTCGGGACTCAATAGTTCTGTATGAAACGCAGGTGAATTTCGAGGCAGGAAAAAGGTATACATTACATGTGACCGATACAGCTAGTAATACCAGGATGATTTTGAATGAAGAAGATTTGTCCCGGCCAGACTCTACGCAGGCTCGTTATCGATTCACGAATCTGATGCCTAATGTTCCTGCGATAGACTTGTATTACGGGGCAGCGGCAACTGCCGCTGAGCCGACCCAAGATTCTTTGGTCGCAAAAAATATCCAATATCTCGAGAGCAGTCCTTATTTTGAATTGAATCGTATTGCGACGAGGACCTGGAAGATCCGACCTGCTGGTGCTCCAGTTACAAATGCTTCGGTTATTGCGTTTTATTCGAATGCGGGGGCCGTTCTTGATAGAAGGTCCTATACTGTGTATGCGTTAGGCTATAATGGATTTACGACAGCGATTATGAAGCCTTATCTGTCATTTTTCTTAGTCCGATAGTTATGAAAAAGAATATATTATATTGCCCAATTAAGATCAGCTTGATGTTTGTCTTGTTTTTGATCTCTTTTGTTTCCTGTAAGAAAAGGGATGATTATCCTAAATTTGATGATAAAAAAGAAGGGCTTGTGCCAGAAGATGTTATTCCTCCAGACGATAAAATCGAAAAAATTACCCAGAAAATTATGAATCAGGCAGATGTGGTTGGGGTTTTTCAGATGGATTCTACAGTTAGTCTGGCTGATGGATTAGAAAGGACCCATATTCGGTTTCTCAATAAATTAAATCAACCGACGAGTATTCAAATCTTAGAGATAGATCTCAAGAAAAAGATTGTTCCTTATGTGATGAGTTCGTTCGATGATCATCTTTATGTCGCGCAGCCGGTTTCGGATATGGCTAAATATAATGAGGTTTCATCTGGAGGGGAGATCCTGGCTGCGATTAATGGGGCTACTACTGCTACTTATTCCTATATAAAAAATGGGCGTAAGATCAATATTTCTACCACTTCAGGAAAGGAAAAGACCAGGCCGTTCTTTGCTGTTCAATCTGACGGGGTAGCGTACATTGGAAATTGTTTTGATACTTTGCAGTTTAATTTTGAACCTTATGATATTAATAAATTCAAAGGTTTGATTTCTGGGACAGGCTGGCTGCAGTATAGAGGGAGCGTTATTGTGTCTACTTCGGCAGTGGTGCAGGCAAATACAGCTCTTGGCTTATCTTCTGATAGATCTACCTTATATGCTGTTGTCGTAGATGGGGCAAATAGTAGTTTTTCAGTGGGGGTAACTTTTAATGATTTGGCTCGGATAATGAAGGCTATCGGCTCTTATGATGCTTTTGTGGTTAATAGTGGTGGTGCTAGTGTAATGGCTCAGCGGCAGCTTTCTGCAGGTTCGGTTGGACTGGCGTCGTGGAACATTGTGAATAAGCCGCCTGTGAGCATGATTGGTAGTTTAAATGGAGTTGGTTTTGTGAAAATGAAGTAATATCGATTAAAATAGATTGCGTAAAAAAGTCGGAAGGATTTCTTCCGACTTTTTTATTGGGGTGCGGTTAGGGTAAAGATGTGCGTTATTATGCTTTATTGTGAGTGTTTTTTTGACAACCTGTTTAATGCATATGTTTTTTTAAAAGATATATTTGAGGTGTTTTTTGTTTACGAAAATGTCTTTTTTCTTATTTTTTAGTCGAATATAGGGCTTTTTAATCTTGAAGGCTTGGGTAGGATACTTAGTGAACACTTACTTTATTTTGCGTTTTTTAATTTGTTTCGTTTATAAAACGAAAAAATCTACTTACTTTTATCCTGATTTTCAATTATTCATGCATAAAACTGCATTTTATGCATGGTCTAATGGTCTATTTATGATGAAACATACCTTACTAAAATTAACCTTCGTGGTCTCTCTTCTCTCTCTGGCTTCTTGTGGTTATGCACGAAGAACCGTTGTCCTGAATGAAACGAATGTTATGGATGATGTAAAAGGGAGTGTCGGTACTACTATTATTCCTGGGGCGGATCAATTGTCGCTGTATTTGCCGCAACTAAAAGGCAAAAAAGTCGGTATTATGGGGAATCAAACTTCCATTGTAGGGGACGATAAAAAGCATTTAGTGGATGTTTTGCTTGAAAATAAAGTAGATCTGAAGTTTGCTTTCGCTCCGGAACATGGTTTTCGTGGGAATGTTGAGCGTGGAGAGAAATTTGGAAACGATATTGATCAAAAAACTAGATTACCTTTATTTACTCTTTACGGTGGTAATAAAAAACAAGATTCGATTGTCAATTCCATCGATGTGATGATTTTTGACTTACAGGATGTGGGAGCACGCTTCTATACGTATATTACTTCTTTACACCGTGTCATGGAATTATGTGCGAAGCACAATAAGAAACTTATTGTTTTGGATCGCCCTAATCCAAACGGAGATCAGGTAGATGGGCCTGTGCGCCATGATGATAAATTTAAGTCAGATGTTTCCTGGCATAAAATTGCCATGATTCATGGATTGACCATTGGTGAACTCGCGCAGATGATTAATGGCGAGAAATGGCTGGAGAATGGGCGTCAGGCTGATGTGCAGGTTGTAAAAGTGCAAAACTGGAATCACAAGAAGATGTATGATCTGCCTGTTATTCCATCGCCAAGCTTACCCAATCAGCTTTCGGTACGCTTATATCTCTCCCTCTGTTTGTTTGAGGGTACAGATATTTCGGTAGGTCGTGGTACAGACTGGCCCTTTCAGGTGTTGGGATATACAAATCCTGTTTATGGATCTTTTACGTTTACTCCAGGTGAACGTCATGGTATGTCAAAGCATGTAGAGGGAAAAGGCGCCATGAATTATGGTATCGACATACGTAGCCTGATTCCTGATAAACAAAAATTTACACTAAAATACTTGCTGGATTTTTATAATAAGACACCGGATAAGACTACGTTTTTTGCTCGACCAGAATTTTTTGATAAGCTAGCTGGGACAGATAAATTGCGCAAACAAATTATGGATGGAGAATCCGAGGGGCAGATTCGGGCTTCTTGGGCTGCAGACTTGAAGGTTTACAAGCAAATGCGTAAAAAGTACCTGTTGTATAGCGATTTTGAATAACCTATTGCGAACAATACTAACGAATAAACAATACTAACTAGAATCATTTATTTTTAAAACTCTATAATCAATGAGAAAATTTGTACTATTTTCTGTTGCTCTTGGATTGAGTTTTCCTTCTGAATCCTATTCTTTCGTAAAGAAAGAGGGCGCTTTGAGCAGTGCTAACTTGACAAGTGCTCTTCTTCGCTCTTCATCGAAGACTTCGGTTCAAAATACGGTGCAAGGTACTGTAACGGATGGAAAAGGCCCAGTCTCAGAAGTAAGCGTTTCTGTCATTGGCGGGACCGCGTCTACTAAAACCGATGCACAGGGGCATTTCAAGATTACAGCCGCTGTGGGAAGTAAGCTGCGTTTTTCATCCATTGGGTATGTTGCGCAAGATGTTACTGTCACGTCAAATACAGTTAATGTGACGTTGGTGGATGATAATCAATCCTTGGAAGAGGTTGTTGTTGTCGGTTATGGTACACAAAAGAAAGGTAATTTGACAGGAGCAGTTGCTTCTATTAATATTAAAGAGACGATGCAGGGGCGGCCAATTGCTGACGCTGGTCGGGCAATGCAAGGGAGTACGCCAGGTTTGAGCGTTACTATACCTAATGGCGAGGTTGGATCTGATCCGACAATTAAGATCCGGGGACAAATAGGATCTATTAATGGATCTAGCAATCCATTGATCTTATTGGATAATGTTGAAATCCCAAGCATTAATGTTGTCAATCCTGATGATATTGAGTCAATTACTGTTTTAAAAGATGCTGCTGCTTCTTCTATTTATGGTGCTAAGGCGGCATTTGGTGTTGTTCTGATAACGACTAAGCAGGGGGCTAAAACGGAAAGCAATACAATCAGTTATTCCAATAATTTCTCTTTTCAGAATCCATTCAAGAAATATGAAATGGGGACAGTGGATGCTTTGAGGTATTCGTTGGATGCTGGAAAACGAGAAGGAAACAATTTTGTTGGGGCTTTCTATAAAATCAACGAAGAGAGCTACAAGAGAGCTGTCGAATGGCAGGAAAAGTATGGCGGTTCTATTGGTAAAGATGATCCAACCTTATATGAGCGTGACTGGTATTTTGATCCTGCTACAGGATATAAATATGGTGTCAGGACTTACGATCCATTTGATTATATGATTCGTGAATGGGCTCCGACACAGCAGCATAATCTGTCACTGTCAGGGAAGACTGGTAAAACGGGTTATAATGTTGGGTTGGGGATGCTCGATCAGTCCGGTATGTTAAAAACAAATACAGATCAATTCTCGCGTTACAATGCGTCAGTAAGAGTTACAAGTGAATTGAACAAGTATATTACAGCGCGTGCAGGTGCCATCTATTCCCGGACGAATAAACAGTATCCTTATGCAACAAATTCAACCACGGCTGATCCGTGGCTTTATATGTATCGATGGAGCTCATTGTATCCGTACGGAAATGATGGTGACGGCGATCCGATCCGTAGCCCGGCCTATGAGACTGGGGCGGCAAATGTTGCCAGTCAAGTGAAGAATTACATGAATTTTAATGCAGGTGCTACTGTAAACTTTATGAAAAACTGGAAGCTTGATTTTGATTATACGTTGTCAAATCAAGAAATGCTCTGGAACCAGCCGGGAACTCGTTTTACTGCTGGTAATTCATGGGGTGCACCAGTGAAAAAATTAGATGCTGCTGGCAATCAGAGATATGTGGATGGATCGGGTAACTATGTAGATGCTTCAGCTACAGGTGCTGTGCCAGCATATGATTTAGACTATTTTACATATACAGCATCCGGAGCTAATCCGGATCATTACCGCAGGGATAATTCAAATATTCTACGTCACACGATCAACGCTTTTACGACGTATAATTTAAATCTTGATGGTGGTCATGATTTTAAATTTATGTTAGGTCTAAACCGTATCGCGGAGAAAACAGAAAATTCTTGGACTCAAGTTACTAAATTGCTAGATATTAAGAATCCGCAATTGACATTTGGTTCAGGAACTGTGACTGGATCGGGTGCGAAATTTTGGGAATCACAAATCGGTTTCTTCGGTCGTGTGAATTATGCTTATAAAGATAAATATCTTTTTGAGGCTAATTTGCGTAGAGATGGGTCTTCAAAATTCCCGACAAACTTAAGATGGAAGTGGTATCCATCGGTGTCCGCGGGATGGGTAGTGTCGCAAGAGTCTTTTATGGATTGGTCTAGTGATTTTATGAATCAATTGAAAATCCGGGGATCTTGGGGTAGTATTGGGGATCAATCTGTTTCCAATGCGTTATACACAAGTTTTATGGAAAACTCGCAATCTACATGGATAGGCAATGCCGGTGATAGGAATTGGTTTGTCGGGACGCCGGCGGCGGTTTTATCTGCTATCGGTTGGCAAGATATTGCAACATTAGATGTTGGTTTTGATGCGCGTTTCTTTAAAAACAAACTGGGTTTTGTATTTGATTGGTATCAACGGGATACAAAGAATATGATTGTGCCAATGGAGGGTGTTGCGCCAACATTTGGTTCTAAAGCTCCGATGGGTAATTTTGGAGCATTGCGCACTCGCGGATGGGAATTTGCTGTCGATTTTAATCATCGATTTGAGAATGGCTTAGGTATCAACTTGCGAGCTAACATTTCTGATGCGAAGTCTGTTATCACGGAATATGGAACAACAACGATTGTTACTGAAAACTATAGTGGTAAGACTTATGGCGAAATTTGGGGATATGAAACAGATCGTTTATATCAAAATAGCGATTTCGTCTATAATGGAAATGACTTAGTTACCGCGGTTATAGATGGTAAGACAATGAATAAGTTGTCGGATCCGAATGGAGCTTACCAAAGTTGGGTGCAAAATTCCGCTACATTCCGATTTGGCCCAGGTGATGTTAAATTCAAGGACCTGAACGGAGATGGTAAGATCGATAATGGTAAGAAAACATTGGCGGATCATGGTGATTTGAAAGTTATTGGTAATTCAACCCCGCGATATGAGTATGGCTTTAGATTGGGCGCTGATTTTAAAGGATTTGATGTTTCGGCATTCTTTCAGGGTGTAGGTAGTAGACAAGTATGGGGGACAGGTTTCTTAGCGCAGGCAGGCTTTAATTCTTCAGATGGTGCTATGCCAGCGGTAATGTCTTCAAATTACTGGACTAAAGATCGTACAGGTGCGTTTTATCCGGCTCCTTTTAATAATGGTGGAACAAATGATATCAATAATATGCAGATTCAAAGCCGTTATTTACTAGATATGTCTTATCTGCGGGTGAAGAATCTGACGCTCGGTTATACGGTTCCGGCAGGTACCTTAAAACGAATCGGTATCAGTAACCTTAGAGTTTACACTGCGTTGGAAAATTTCTTTACTTGGGATAAGTTGAAGGGGCTGCCAATCGATCCGGAGGCTGTGGACGGTGTGAATATGTTTGTTGATGTGTTAAAAAATAATTACAACGGTGGTCGTACTGGAGTTGGGACGCCAACTTTTAAATCGGCATCTGTGGGTGTTCAATTAACATTCTAATTGAAATTATCATGAAAATAAAAGCAAAATTTATATATATATTATTAGGGGTTTCAATGGGACTGACAGGCTGTAATAGCTTGTTGGATCGCCCAGCCCTGGATAAAATTACAGACGGACAAGGTCTTTACTGGCGGGATGAAAATGATCTCAGGCTGTTTGCGAATGGATTTTATACGCAGTATTTCAATGGTTATAATAGTTCCTATACAACGGATTATACGCCAGTTAGGGGGTATACCTTTTCTGATGATTTGACTTTTAGTGGTCAGCAGACTAGTTTTGAAAACTCTATTCCAGATTCGAGATATTCTGTTGCTGAAGCTGGCGATTGGTTGAGCGGTTATGCAGGCCCAACCTGGAACTTTTCCTGGGTACGTAAGTCTAATATTTTCTTGGACCGTCTAGAGAATATGGCTAAGCCTAATTTGACACCAGAACAGTATAATCATTGGACTGCCGTGGCTCGTTTTTTCAAAGGATTTGAATATGCGCGCTTGGTTTCTGTGTTTGGTGATGTGCCTTATTTTGAGAAAGAAATACCTGCGGCTGATTTTGATACTCAGTATAAAGATCGTACGAATCGTGGCGAAGTAATGGATCACGTGTATGATGACTTTGTATTTGTGCTACAAAATATGCGTAATGATGACGGGGTAAATGTCCTGAATAAATACGTAGCAGCTTCTTTTATTTCGCGTTTGATGCTATTTGAAGGGTCTTGGCAAAAATACCACGGTTTGGATCAGGCTAAAGCGAAAAAATATTTGGAATTGGCGCAAAGTGCTGCTGAGATTGTGATGAATTCTGGTAAATTTTCCTTTGGTTCGGATTTTAAAAGCTTGTTTTCTTCGCAAGATTTGAATAGCAACAAGGAGGTTATCCTTTATCGTAAGTATGACGCTTCTGTCAATGTGTTTCACGCTATCGGTTCTTATCAAAATGGTATAGAGGCACAGGCGGCAGCTCCAAACTTGAAGCTGATCAAGGAGTTTATTTGTGTTGATGGCAAGCCATTTGCTTCATCTACTGTAGAAAATGTCTCGGATTTTTCCCTAGCAAATTTGGCAAAAACGCGCGATCCTCGGTTTGAGGCTTCATTTGATACTGATCTAAACTCGAAGGCTTCCACTTTTGTTTATGGAACCAAGTATGTTGCGCGAAATGGGTATAAAATTCCAAGTGCAAATCCGGATTATTCAAAATGGAATTCCAATACAAATACTTCTGATGCTCCCGTTATCCGATATGCGGAAGTCGTGTTAAACTGGTTGGAAGCAAAGCAGATTTTGGCTGAATTCTTTGGGGGAGCTGCTGTTGGCCAGTCGGATATAGATAAGTCAATTAATGCGATTCGTAACAGGCCTTTGGATGAAACCGCAGTAGCAAGAGGAGTGAAGAAAACAGCAGGGCTTCAATTAGGGGCTATCGCGAATGATCCTTTGCGTGATGGAGATGTGTCGCCCTTGATGTGGGAGATCCGTCGTGAACGTCGCATGGAGTTTGTTTTTGAGTATTCACGTTTAATGGATCTTAGAAGATGGAAGAAACTGAATTATATGGATTTTTCCAAAAATACCGATTACTTTACGGGTATCTGGGTTGATGTGGCAAAACAAGCTCCAGATTTTTTGAAAGCAAATTATATTAATGTTACCAAAGTTAGAAAGGCGGATGGTACTATTGTGACTTACAATGGTTCAAATGCTGCTGAAATGGTTGGTTTTATTGTCGTGCAAAATGCTTCAAACAGAAATGCAATAATGGATAAGAATTATCTGGCTCCTGTTGGCCAGGCGCAAATGGTTGAATATGAGCAGCGCGGTTATAAACTGACCCAAACAAAGGGCTGGTAATTCGATTCTTAATACTATTAAGCCTTGTCTAATTCTTAGACAAGGCTTTTTTGTAAATCTATTGGAAAAAAAATAGGTATATGTTTGTTGTATCAAAAATATCATGCATAAAAATGCATTCATGTTTTATGTTTACGCATAAAAACGCTATTTTTAGGAAAACTTTATCCATGAAACCGAAGCTTATATCCTTTATTGGTGCATTATTGTGCATTATCAATGTATCCTTTGCGCAGTCTTTCAAATTTGCCCATGTCACAGATACACATGTCGGTGGTGCAACAGGTGAGGAAGATCTGCGACGTACTGTAAAGGATCTTAATACATTGAAAGACATCGATTTTGTTATACTCTCAGGAGATATCACTGAATTTGGGGCTGATCGGGAACTGAAATTGGCAAAGCGGATTTTGGATAGCCTGCAGCTGCCCTGGTATGTCATTCCTGGTAACCACGATGGGAATTGGTCTGAAAATGGAGCCAATACCTTTCGTACTGTCTTTGGCGGTGAGACTTTTTTCTTTAAACATAAGGGCTATGAATTTATCGGAACAAACTCTGGTCCGAATATGCGGATGAGTCCCGGGCAGATACCACGAGAAAATCTGGTGTGGATGGACTCCATCTTTGCTACGAACCCTGACAAGCAAACGCCATTAATTTACATTAATCATTATCCACAAGACTCCTCCCTGAACAATTGGTTTGATGCATTGAAGCGTGTTAAAACACGCAATGTGCAATTGGCCTTCTGCGGACATGGACATGCGAACAAGGCCTACGACTGGGAGGGGATTCCGGGTGTGATGGGCCGATCCAATCTACGTGCAAATAAACCTGTCGGTGGCTATAATATTGTAACCATCGGTGATGGAAAAGCGACTTATCAAGAGCGTAATCCTGGAATTGGTACACAAGAAAAACCTTGGTTAGAAGTGCCTTTGTTTGATCATCACTATGATCGCGAAACTACAACTTATCCACGGCCGAATTATGCGGTCAATGAAAAGTATGCAAGTGCTGTCCATGTGAACTGGACTTTTGAAGATGCAAGCGACATTGGTGCAGGACTTGCGATCTATAAAAACAAGGTTGTTACCTCCAATACTGCGGGCGATATCTTTGCGCTGGATCTTAAATCCGGCAAAAAACTGTGGTCTTTTCCGACGGGAGGGAAAGTGTACTCTACACCGGCAGTTTGGAAAGGTATTGTTGTTGCCGGTTCTTCGGATCACTTTATATATGCTGTCAATGCGGAAAATGGAAAACTTCTCTGGAAGGTGCAGACAGATAAGGCCTTATTGGGTTCGCCACTGCTGCATGATGGTGTCGCTTTTATCGGTGGTTCGGATGGTAAATTCAGAGCCTTGGATATAAAAACTGGTAAATTAAGATGGAGTTTTGATCAGGTCAAGGGGTTTGTGTCGACTTTCCCAACGTATTATTTGGGTAATATCATCTTCGGTTCGTGGGGAAATGGATTTTATGCTTTGGATGCCAAAACTGGAAAACTATCCTGGGAATGGAACAATGGCCACGCCAATCGAATGTTTTCGGCTGCTGCCTGCAATCCCGTTGGGGTAAATAATCGCGTATTTGTTGTTGCACCGGATCGGTTTATGACTGCATTGGATGCAAAGAATGGAACTGTGGTCTGGCGAGAAAAGAAAGATACCATACGTGTGCGGGAGTCTATGGGACTGGCCGTAAATAAGAAACAGGTTTACGTGAAGACAATGGATGGCGATTTGCTGGGGATTTCTTCTTCAGGTGACAAAATGGACGTAATTTGGAAAGCAAAACTAAAATTGCCTTATGAATTGACCCCATCAGCGATAAAAACAAATCGTAAATTGGTGTTTGTGCCGAGTCATTCGGGTTTGCTTTCGGCTATTGATGCAAAAACAGGCGATATAATGTGGCAATATAAAATTTCCAATGGAATGGTCAATCCTGTTGCTGTAAATGGTAGTAATGAGGTTGTTGCAAGCACGATGGACGGCAAAATAGTTTCTTTGAGGTTTTAAACAACCGTTTGAGTTGATTTTATTAAAAATAAATGCCTTATTATGATAAAAGAATATCTAAACTTCTTAAATTTACGTCAAGCTTTTTTGCTTGTTTTTGCATGTTTTGTTTGTAACTTTGCGGAAGCACAGCAAAATGCTTGGATTCGAATAAACCAATTAGGCTATACACCGGCAGGCAAAAAGGTCGCGGTATGGGGCGGGAAATCAATCAGGCAGCTTCGTTCTTTTGAGGTTAAAGATGCAAAGACAGGTAAGACAGTGTATGTTCATCCCGTAGGGAAAGATTATGGTGTTTATGGCCCTTTTGTGCAGAGTTTTCGATTCGATTTCTCAGCATTACAGGATACGGGAAGTTTTTTTGTCCAGGTGGGAGAAATCAAATCTCCTCATTTTAGGATTGCCCGCGATGTCTATAAGGGTGCAGCGGACTTTGCATTGCGGTATATGCGTCAACAAAGGACCTTGTTCAATCCTTTTTTAAAGGACAGTTGTCATACGCACGATGGTTTTACATTGTATGCAGCTAAAGTCGGTATAGCGGATAGTTCGCATATTGATGCAGGCGGAGGTTGGCATGATGCTTCTGATTATTTGCAATACGCGACAACGTCGGCAAATGCAACATTTCATCTGCTGGCGGCCTATCGGGACTTTCCAAAGGTGTTTGCAGATCAAAAGCAGGCAAATGGTCTAGATGGGAAGAACGGTCGTGCCGATATATTGGATGAAGCCAAATGGGGACTGGATTGGTTGTTGAAGATGCATCCAAAAGCAAATCAGATGTATAATCAGATTGCGGATGACCGGGATCATGCAAGTATGCGGATGCCCAAGGAGGATCCTTATTATGGTCGTGGATTTGAACGCCCGGTGTATTTTATAGATGGTGAGCCGCAACAAAGGGGCAAGTTTATGAATAACACAACCGGAACAAGTTCTACAGCAGGGAAATTGAGTAGCGCTTTCCGTTTGGGATCCGTGCTTTTTGGGAAAGATGATAAAAAATATGCAAGGCTGTTGTCAAAGAAAGCGGAGACAGCTTATGCGTATGCTAATATAAAACCCGGGGTGACACAGACGGTTTCTGTCAAATCACCTTATATCTATGCCGAAGACAATTGGGTGGATGATATGCAGCTGGCAGCGGCAATGGGACTTTCGGTAACAAAGAAAAACAAGTTTGCCGAAGAAGCGATGCAGTATGCCAGACAAGAAAAAGTAACACCCTGGATGATAACAGATACTGCTGCGCATTATCAGTGGTATCCTTTTATCAACCTGGGGCATTATGAATTGGCTAAAAAAATAAAAGGACAGGATCGCGAGGAGATTGTTTCATATTATAGACAAGGTATTGAAGAGGTCAATAAACGTGCGGAGCAAAATGCATTTTTAAGAGGGGTTCCTTTTATCTGGTGCAGTAACAATCTAACGGCTTCTTTCGCAATGCAATGCCTTTGGTATAAAGAGCTGACGGGGGATAATCAGTTTGATGAACTGGAGCAGGCAAATTTTGATTGGCTCTTTGGTGCTAATCCATGGGGAACAAGTATGGTTTACGGACTTCCATCTTGGGGCGATACACCAGTTGATCCACATTCTGCTTTTGCCTATTTGGGTAAACATCCGATTGATGGTGGGTTGGTAGATGGTCCGATAATGGCCTCTACTTACCGTAACTTGATCGGTATTAAACTCAACAACCCTGATAGCTATGCGGACTTTCAGAGTGACCTGGCTGTTTACCATGATGATTATGGTGATTACAGTACCAATGAACCCACCATGGATGGAACAGCTTCATTGATCTACTTGCTCGCGGCTAAAGAAGGAAAGGCATTGGAGGAGCCTATTGGAAAAAAGTAATCAGAGATGTCTTCGGTGCTGTTGTCCGCGGCGATTCTACAATGAAAAAAGTGGCCTTACTTTTTACAGGGCATGATTTGTCAGAGGGAACAGCGGTGGTTTTGAAAAGTTTGAAGCAGCATCATGTGAAGGGGAATTTTTTTTTAACAGGAGATTATCTGCGAAACGCACGTTTCAAGCCTTATGTTCGACAGATGTTGAAAGATGGGCATTTGGTATCAGGACATTCAGATAAACATCTCCTGATCAGCGATTGGGGGAGTCGGGATAAATTGCTGATCAGCCGGGATTCGTTCCTGCAGGATTTGAGGGCTAATCTGATTGAATTGGCGCTTTCGGGGGCGGATACAAGCAAGCTACACTATTATATTCCTTCTTATGAATGGTATAATAGCCAGACAGTAGCGTGGGCAGAAGAAGTAGGGCTGTCTTCAATCAATTATACACCCGGAATACGAACTGCTGCTGATTACAGCTATCCCGAAATGGGGAAACGTTATCTGTCTTCTGCCGCAATTTTGGAAGGCCTTTGGTCTCATGAAACGAAATCCGGCCTGAATGGTTTTATGGTATTGATCCATATGGGGACGGATGACCGACGGAAAGACAAACTATATCATCATTTGGATGATGTAATTAAGATATTAAAAAAGAAGGGGTATCAAATTGTGGATATTCCTAGTTTATTGAATTAAGAAATACAATATATATTAAGAATGGTTAATACAACGGAGAAAGATTCGAATTATCAGGATTTGGACAAGATGTCTGTACATGAGTTATTGACTAATATCAATAACGAGGATAAATCTGTGCCACTAGCTGTTGAAAGGTCTATTCCTCAGATCGAAGCATTGGTTAAGGTTACGGTAGAGAAAATGAAGGCTGGTGGTCGGACATTTTATATCGGAGCTGGTACAAGTGGTCGACTGGGAGTATTGGATGCGTCTGAATTGCCTCCGACTTATGGTGTACCATTTGAGTGGATCATTGGGTTAATTGCTGGTGGGGATACGGCGATTCGTAAGGCTGTGGAATTTGCTGAGGATGATCTGGAGCAGGCTTGGAAGGATATGGAAGCTTATGATATTGATGAGAATGATGTCGTGATCGGTATCGCTGCTTCGGGTACTACGCCTTACGTCATTGGCGGCTTGAAGACTGCAAACGAAAAAGGGATGATAACAGGTTGTATCGTTTGTAATGGTGGTTCTCCGATTGCCGAAATTGCGCAATATCCTGTTGAGGTCATTGTAGGGCCAGAGTTTGTGACCGGGTCTACTCGTATGAAGTCTGGTACAGCACAAAAGCTTGTATTAAATATGTTCAGTACTGCAGTGATGATTCAGCTGGGCCGCGTTAAGGGGAATAAAATGGTTGACATGCAATTGTCAAATCATAAATTGGTCGGCAGGGGTGTGCGCATTATTATGGATCAGACTGGGGCAACTGAAGAGGATGCCGCAGCTTTATTGGAACAATTTGGCAATGTAAGACAAGCGATTGAAGCCTATCAGGCCACACATTAAAATTATCTGCATCACAATCACCTATTAAAAACAAACTATGTCACCAGTTATATTATTATCCTTTATTGTGATCTATTTTGCGGTTTTACTCGCAGTAGCACACTTCACCTCAAAAGGATCTTCCGACAATTCTACCTTCTTTGTCGCCAACCGAAATTCGAAATGGTATATGGTCGCCTTCGGGATGATCGGTACAGCGCTTTCCGGGGTAACTTTTATTTCTGTTCCTGGTGCTGTTGGCGCTTCAGAATTTAGCTATTTTCAATTTGTACTGGGGAATGCAGTTGGCTTTATCATTATTGCTTATGTATTGCTTCCACTTTACTACCGGATGAATTTGACCTCCATCTATACCTATCTGGAGGAACGTTTCGGGCATACAACTTATAAAACCGGTGCCGCTATTTTTCTGATTTCCCGTACCATTGGTTCGGCCTTTCGTTTATATCTGGTTGCAATTGTCCTGCAGCATTTTATTTTTGATGCCTGGAATGTGCCTTTCGCGATCACGGTAGTGATCTGTCTGGTGCTTATCTGGCTTTATACCAATAAGGGGGGCTTAAAGACGATCATCGTAACAGATACCCTACAGACTACCTTTTTAGTAACAGCCGTTATCCTTTCAATCTATTTTATGGCTAAGGGCTTGGATTTTGGAATAGTAGATACCTTTGAGGCAGTCAAAGAAAGCAGCTATTCCAAAATCTTCTTTTGGGATGACTTTGTTGGCAGTAAAGCAAATTTTTGGAAACAATTCTTGGGCGGAATTTTTGTGACTATTGCCATGACGGGACTTGATCAGGACCTGATGCAAAAGAATCTGTCTATGGGAACGATCAAAGAAGCTCAAAAGAATATGATTACCTTCACAAGTGTATTTGTGGTGATCAATATTTTCTTTTTGGCGGTGGGGGCCCTACTGTATATCTATGCCGCCAAAAACGGTATTGATGTGTCACAACTGGCAACACGCGACTATCTCTATCCGGAGATTGCGTTGAACCACTTGGCGATCGTTCCGGCGATCATCTTTATGATGGGGCTGACTGCAGCGACATTTGCAACAACCGATAGCGCGCTTACAGCATTGACAACTTCGTTCTGTGTGGATTTCCTGAACTTCAATAAAAAGGAAAATCCCAATGATCCCGCTCTCATCAAACAGCGTAATTATGTTCACTTTGGTTTTTCGATTGTCATGTTATTAGTTATACTCGTGTTTAAGTTGATCAATGACGACTCAGTAGTGAATGCGATATTTACGGCAGCGAGCTATACGTATGGTCCATTGCTGGGATTGTTTGTTTTTGGGATCTTCACAAAATCTGCTGTCCGGGACAAAGCGGTACCTTATATCTGTGTGCTTTCACCAACTATATTGTATTTATTGAAAACCTATGTGATTGAGGTGTATACGCCTTATGTGATCGGACTGGACCTGATTATCATCAATGGTTTTATCACTTTCTTGATGCTGTTGGTGAGCTCTCCTGGTAAGGCGAGTGAAAAGGCGCTTTCGCATAACTAAGCTGCGATATTTGATTTGTACGTACAAAAAAATTAAGTTAAGTTTGAGATACTTAGTTTTTTTGTACGTATGTATCATAGCATAAATGAGACTACGGAATTTATCCGTAGAAAAATTGGAGATTTTACTCCAGAATTCGGTATCATCCTAGGTACTGGCTTAGGTAAATTGGTTGATGAGATTGAGATCGAATATCAGCTGATGTATTCCAATATTCCTAATTTCCCCATCTCTACAGTAGAATTCCATTCCGGTAAATTGATTTTTGGAAAATTAAATGGTAAGAATGTGGTTGCCATGCAAGGAAGACTCCATTATTATGAGGGTTATGATATGCAGCAGATTACTTTTCCAATTCGGATCATGAAAGTGCTGGGCGTCAAAAAGCTCTTTGTGTCAAATGCAGCGGGATCGCTGAATCCGGAGGTCAGGAATGGAGATCTAGGTATTATTGAAGACCATATCAATCTATTGCCTGACAATCCCTTGCGTGGGCAAAACCTGAGTGAATTTGGTCCTCGTTTTCCGGATATGAGTGAACCGTATAATCAGGTAATGATTGAACAGGCACTTGAAATTGCAGCAAAGCATGGAATTACAGCACGAAAGGTTGTGTATGTCTCCTCGCAGGGACCAAACCTGGAAACAAAAGCTGAATACCGCTTTATGCGAATTATTGGTGGGGATGTTGTGGGGATGAGTACGGTACCTGAGGTGATTGTTGCCAATCATATGGCTCTTCCAGTGTTCGCAATCTCTGTTGTTACGGATGAGGGTTTCCACGATGTGTTAAAACCTGTCTCTTTGCAGGAAATCGTCGCTGTCGCTGAGAAAGCGGAACCTAAGATGACATTAATTTTGAAAGAATTGATAGCTTTGCAGTAAATTTAGACTATATACAATTTTAGATGAAGTTGATCGTACGCGTATTAGCCGCACTGTGTGTCTTACTTGTTTGTTCCATGGATGTTATTGCGCAAAGCAAAGAGGAGTGGAGCAGTGCATTGGATTCGGCGAGAGCCAAAGAAGATGGGAAAAAAGATTCGGTTATCCTGTCGGCAAAGTATATCCGTTATGCGACATTGGATATGCTTAAAAAAGGAACCTACACAAGGCAAATAGATACATCACATCGTAATTATCAATATTACAATCCCCAAAATCTACCCTGGAATCCCAGTGTGAATCTAGGGTCATATGGTCTTGCCACACGTGACTTATTATTCCAGCCCAAAAAGACAATTGGATTTCAGTCTGGATTCACTGCCTTAGAACGTTATTTGTTAAATCCTGACTCTGTTCAATATTTTAGGGCTCGGGCGCGTTATTCCGAACTGTCAGCAGTGGGGTTCTTTTTCAATGATCAGGTCTTTAGGGCCCGGGTAGCACAGAATATCAATTCGCAATGGAATATGAATGTTGACTTTCATTCAACGAAGACGGATGGATTTTATCTTAATCAGAATTACTCGGATCTGAAGGCATCCATTGCGTCTTGGTACGAGTCTAAAAATAACCGTTATAATTTATTGATCAATGCCGTTTTTAACCGTTTGGATGCGATGGAAAATGGTTCTACTGTTGAGGATCGTCCATTTGCTCCCGAAAACAAGCAGTCTCCGGATCGGTTTCCTGTCAAATTTCAGGATGCTAGTAATGCGATCGTGCCAAGATCAAAATGGTGGGACAACTCGCTGTTCTTGCGTCAGTCGCTCTATGTAGGCCGGATTGATACCGTAGATAAAGGAAAGCCGACCATGCAGATCTATCCGACAAACAGTATGGCGCATAACACCCGTATAAGAAGGCAGGCCTATAACTTCTTCAAGAACATGAACGACCTGTCTGCTGCAATGCCTTACAATAATAAAGCATTGGCGCTGAATAATGATAAAACAGCGATCACTAATGTTTCCAATGAGTTTGAGTATAATTTCTTTCTGCGCGGCAAATCAATTTTTAAAAATGAAGCTAAGCTGAACCTTGCTTTCCAGCATGATATGAACTGGGTGGAGCAGAGTCAGGTAGACTCATTGCGTTACTATAGCAATCAGACCGCATATCCTGAACCACTTAAGAAATTGCCAGATAGTACAACATTTGATCGTTTCTATCAAAATGGAATTGTCAAGGGAGAGTTGGGCTACAAATTTTCAGATCGGTTAGATTTCAGCTTAAAAGCCAATCAGATTGTTTTTGGCCATAATATAGGGGATTTCCTCTATGAAGCAAAGGCGGATATTTCCATGGGGGATAAAATCGGAAAGGTAACTCTTTCTGCCTATTCGCAGAATAAATCACCTGAAATGATTTTTGAGAACCTGAACTATACTTATGGTAACTGGAATGATCTGGGGCTAAAAAAGACCAAAATTCAAAATGTAGCGTTTCAATACCGTAACCCTACATTGGGTTTCAATGGAAAGGTTGAGTACTTCCTAATGAACAATTATACCTATTTTGAAGAATTGCCAAATCCGCAGAATGACCGTAAGAAAGATAAGTGGATCAATCCTGCACAATTGGATAATGCCAATTTGTTGAAAGTGAGTGTTGGCCAAAAATTTAAACTTAATCATTTTACCCTTGATAACTTGGTGGTTTATCAAAAGACTGATCAACAGAGCATATTGGCTATTCCTGAGGTTTATACTTGGCATAGTCTCTATTATAGCAATCTTTTTTATAAAGTCATTGATTATAGTATAGGTATTGATGCCAAATTTAATACACCTTATGCCAATCCAAATTACTCGATAGGAACAGGACAGTTTTATAACGCTTATCAGCAGATAGAATTTTCTACTTATCCGATTATGGACTTATGGATCACAGCCAATATACAACGGGTCAATATGTTTTTAAGTTATAATTTCCTAAATCAGAATTTCTACCCGAATGGTTATTATACTGTACGACGTTATCCAATGAATACGGCCAATTTTAGATTTGGCATTTCGTGGAAGTTCTACGATTAATTTCCGTGAAAATTATGTGGGTGTTTTTTAGCTTGTTGCGGTTTTAAATGTAGAAAATCTTTGAAAATAATTTTGAGAATAGAATTTTTAAGCTATATTTGCACACGCAATTAGGGAACGGCGTTCTTTAAAAAGTATGGAGGCTTAGCTCAGCTGGTTCAGAGCATCTGCCTTACAAGCAGAGGGTCACAGGTTCGAATCCTGTAGCCTCCACCATACAAAGTCGGAGAATTAGCTCAGCTGGTTCAGAGCATCTGCCTTACAAGCAGAGGGTCACTGGTTCGAATCCAGTATTCTCCACCAATCCAAACGGAGGCTTAGCTCAGCTGGTTCAGAGCATCTGCCTTACAAGCAGAGGGTCACAGGTTCGAATCCTGTAGCCTCCACAAAAGCATCAACAAATGGTGCTTTTTTTTCGTTAGGGGGTTTAGCTCAGCTGGTTTAGAGCACTACCTCGACAAGGTAGGGGTCACTGGTTCGAACCCAGTAATCCCCACAATAAAAAAAGCGTTCATAAGAACGCTTTTTTTATGCTGTTAAAATGGCTTTCTATCGCGCCGATGTATTTGTTTTCTGTTATCGAAGCTTTAGAGCGCATTTATTTAATTGCTGGCAGGATTTCCCCGTTTTTTGCCCAGCTTAAAGCCATAGCCCGTTGTCCATTCGATAAAGTCTGCTTTACCACCATGGGCCTTAATGGAAACCCCGGCAAAGAAATCTTTATATACTTTATAGCGTACACCTGCTCTTAGGTATACGGGTGTGCTTTCACCATTGAATTTATTACGGTGCAAGTATACGCCGACATTTCCATTGATGTATAGTCTGGAATTTAACACATGGTCGATGTAAAAGGCCGGTCCATAGGAAAATAATGACGAAAATTTGCCAGCTTTATCGCCGGCGATGTTCTCGTCGTTACCACTTGCTGAATAGAATGCATCCATTCCAGCGCCAAGACGCCATTTGTACCCGAAATGCTTGCTATAATAGGCCCCCAGGGTCGATTTGAAATATTGGCCATCGTGCTCGCGGTCGATTTGTTTAAATCCAAAAGCATAGTTGAAATGTAGTTCCTCCGTTTCTTCCATTTTTGGAACAGTTCGTTTTCTAAAATCAAATGGTTTGCTCGTTGGTGTATAGGAGACGGATAAACTCAATGGTAGCAGGTTTATTCCAGTGTTTGGCAAAGCCAATGCGCCATTGCTGAAATGGTGGAACGCTACACCGGCACCAATCTGGAATTTTTGGCTTAATCGGTAGTTTGCCTGAAGTCCAAGATCAATAAATACATTGTTTTTGCTTCCTATAAGTAGATTGAAAGGGTTGTCCTCTTCGTTATAAGGGTTGAATCTGCCGGAAAGTCCCAATGCAATCCGATAGTTGAAGTTCCATCGGCTGTTGACTTTCGGTTTTATGGGAATCGCTACGAATCCATAAAACGCAAAGGGCTGGCCTAGGTGTTCCTGGCCAAATGTACTGCTATAGATGCCAACACCATAAATGGGATAGTTATATATTTCGTTATAAATGCTTTTTAACGAATCCTGAAATTGTGTTTGGAAGCCAACGCGAAAGTTAAGTCCGCTGTAATAGGAGTCTTCCAGGGTTTGTTTCGAACGTTCGTTAAATTTGAGTTCACCCCCACTTTCATGCTCAAGTTGAAATATTAACCTTGTTTTTGCGGGAGTACGGTTGCTTGATGTGTCTTTCTGATTTTCTATTCTGGGAGTGACCTGCGCGCGTGTACGAAAGGAAAGAAGTGCGAAGATCACAAAAACAAGTATTCTTGATCTCATGAAATAAAACGTTTGCGTTTTTTAAATTTTTTGCAAAAATAAGAATGATAAACCATTGTAACAATATTCATTAAACATATGGGAAATACAGATGACAAATTGCCGTATTTCAGCTACAAAGAAGAAAGTGCAACAGCAGTAGGCTGCAATACATTGTTTTTATATCTACTTAATTATATTGCATATCCACAGCAATTTATCTAAGTTTGAGTTGAAAAGAAAAAGGAAATATGATTAAAAATCTATTTAAAATTACTGCAGTTACGTTTGCTCTAACAACAGCAGGGGGCACTTTGTTTGCCCAGAATGCCAAATTTGACTGGAAAGAATCTTCTGAGGGCGGGTATACCTACAAGTATGTGACCAATGACCCTACCCATTCGAGGTTTTACAAACTCAAAAACGGTCTAACCGTTATTCTAAGTCCAACCAAAAAAGAACCGCGTATCCAAACTTACATCGCGACAAAAGCCGGAAGTAAAACTGATCCAAAAGATCATACAGGTTTGGCGCACTATCTGGAACATATGCTATTCAAGGGTACGGATAAATTTGGTTCCAAAGATTGGGCCAAGGAAAAACCTTTGCTGGATCAGATTGATGCACTTTATGAAAAGTATAATGGCACGACTGATGAAGTACAACGGAAGGCGATATACAAGGAAATTGACCGCGTGTCTGGTGAAGCGGCTAAGTATGCTATTGCCAATGAATATGATAAACTGATGGCATCCATGGGGGCTGAAGGTACAAATGCATTTACGTCGTTTGAACAAACGGTTTACCAAGAGCAGATTCCGAGCAATGTAATGGATAAGTATCTTGCTGTACAAGCCGAGCGTTTTAGAAATCCAATACTCCGCCTGTTCCATACGGAGCTGGAAGCTGTCTATGAGGAGAAAAATATCGGATTGGATAAAGATAGCCGTAGGGCTATTGAAGCAATGTTTGAAGCGGCTTTCCCAAATAATAACTATGGAAAGCAGACCACTATCGGTACAGTAGAACATCTAAAAAATCCATCGTTAAAAGCTATCCGAGAATATTTTAATACCTATTATGTCCCTAACAATATGGGTGTGATCATGTCCGGTGATTTTGATCCTACAGAAGTTGTGAAGAAGGTGGATAAGAGTTTTGCTTTTATGCAGTCCAAAGAAATACCGCCCTATACTTTTGATCCAGAGAAGCCTATTTTAAGCCCTATTGTTCGGGAGGTAAAAGGGCCGGATGCGGAATTTATGTTTATGGGATTCCGTTTTCCGGGTGCTGCAACCAAGGATGCGCAGATGTTAAATCTGATGAGTCAGATTTTGACGAACGGTTCCGCAGGTCTGATTGATCTGGATTTGGTGAAGAACCAGAAGCTATTGGGTGCCGGAGCCTTCCCGTATGTGTTGAAAGATTATTCGCTATTGATTCTACAAGGAAATCCGGGACAGGGACAGAGCTTGGAGGAGGTACAACAGTTGCTGTTAAAAGAATTGGATAAACTGCGCAAAGGTGAATTTTCTGATGATTTGATCGGTGCAATTGTCAATAACGCGAAAAAAGATGAGATCAAACAGAATGAAAGTTATGGCGACCGTGCAGAAGCATTAATGGATGCTTTTACATCGGGGCAGGACTGGTCGTCGGTGGTCAGTTATTCGGATGGTTTGAATAAGATTACAAAACAGGATATTGTCAATTTTGCCAATAAATATCTGAACGATAATAACTACGTCGTGGTTTATAAGCGTAAAGGGGTAGACAATAATGTTGTCAAGGTAGTGAAACCAGAAATTACACCTGTCACTGTAAACCGTGACGATCAATCTGATTTCTTGAAAAAAGTAGAGGCAATGCCAGAGGATAAGATCCTACCGGTGTGGGTAGACTACAATAAAGATGTTCAGAAAGCTACTGCAAATGGTTTGCCAGTGCTTGCTGTGAAGAATAGTGATAATGAGTTATTCTCTCTGTCTTATCGTTTTGATGTGGGGAAATGGAGTAATAAATTGTTATCGTTGGCGGCCGGTTATCTGGAGTTTTTGGGCACTAAAGATAAATCCAGTGAGCAATTCAGCAAAGACTTTTATCAATTGGCATCTGATTTCTCAGTCTCTGCGGGAAATGAAGAAACACTGGTTTCAATTTCGGGTTTGAATTCGAATTTTATCTCCACGCAATCTTTAATTCAGGATCTATTGCGCAATTGCGTGACTGACCAAGAGGCATTCAAAATGTATATTGCACGCCTTAAGAAGTCTAGAGCGAATGCAAAGGAAAACAAAGGTGCAATTATGGAGGGATTAAAATCATATGCAAAATACGGGGCTAAAAATCCATTTAATAATGTTTTTACAGATGCGGAACTAGATGCATTGAAAGCGGAAGATCTTGTAAAAGCATTACATGATCTGGCCAATATGAAACATACATTGCTTTATTTTGGACCATTGAGCGCGAGTGAATTTGTAGCGAAGGCAAAACCATTAAAACAAGGTTCGGGTGATTATGTACAAGGTGGAAAAAACTTGGTGTTTGCGGAGCAGCCAACCAATAAAAATCAGGTTTTGTTTGCTAATTTTGATATGAAACAAGCGGAAGTATTCTGGTATAGAACATCAGACGCTTATTCCAACTCACTTACACCAACAGTGTCATTGTTCAACAATTATTTTGGTGGTGGTATGGGAAGTATTGTATTCCAAACTATTCGTGAATCGAAAGCGTTGGCTTATTCTACTTACGCATTCTACGGGCAGCCTTATAAAAAAGAAAATCATTATACAGTGGGTGCTTATGTCGGTACACAAGCTGATAAATTCAATGAGGCAATCAAGGGTATGAATGAGTTGTTGGATGTACTTCCTGAAAGTACAAAAGGCTTGGATATTGCGAAGGTCAGTTTGCAGAAATCTATTGCGAGTGAACGTGTACTAAATGCTTCTATTTTAGGTAGCTATTTAAGTGCGCAACGCATGGGTAACACAACAGATATTCGTAAAGTTGTTTATGAGCAAGCCCCTAAGTTGACTTATACTGATTTGAATGTGTTTCATAAGAAAGAGATGAGCCAAAAGCCTTATGTATACTGTATCGTAGCGAAGGAAGATAGTCTCAAACCAGAAGATCTTGCGAAATTGGGCGAGGTGAAAAAACTGGATTTAAAAGAAATATTTGGCTATTAAATTTTTAGATATTAGATCTAGATAGGTTATTTGAGACAATAGTTTTTTTGGCCTTTGGCTGATGAATTATTGTTCTCGTTTCTGATCTTACTTTAACATAAAACGGGACTGTCCAACTGGACAGTCCCGTTTTTATTTCGTACCCCTGATAGTCTCTTTTTAGCAATGTAATGCTCAGCGGGTGCTTTTATTTTTTGTGACGGTTTTCCCGTTGTTTGTCTAATTGTTATCTTTATTATTATCATGTCGATAAGCTAGCCTTACGCTTTTCAAAAGTGTATGATAAACTTTTGGAAAATGGAAGGGGTGATCTACTTAATTATGGTTGATCTTCGTCATGAGGGTTTAAAATCGGATGATCTCCTCAATCTGTTCGTTGATAAATTGTAGGGTATCTTCTTTAAATAATTCGCCATTTTCGTTCAGTTCCTGCTGTACATTGGGAAGAAATATCTTGAGGGGGAGGACATGCATTCTGAGGTAGTGGCATATTCCGGTGAGATGATCTATCCCGCGAAGGTTGCCATATCTTCCAGACGACAACCCGACTAATGCAACTTTTTTGTGGTAAAAGCTAATTGGAAACGTGCAGCAATCAATAAAAAGTTTGAGTGCGCCAGGGATGCTTCCATTGTATTCGGGCGCTACGAAAATAAACATATCGGCCTGACTAACCTTTTGCTGAATCGGTTCAAAAGCCGCACTTCTTTTTCCGTAAAGATCTGTCTCTAAAATATTTGGAGGGAGATCTGATAGCGAAAAGATCTCACTCTCAATGGATTTACGATTAAGAAGCTGTTGGTAGCATTTTGCTATTTTTAACGTCTTACTATTGGGACGGTTTGTTCCGGATATTATTAAAATCATTGTGTTGTTGATACTTATAAAAAGCACTATTTCAAAGTGGATACATATCTTGATTTTTTGTATCTTAGCATCCTGAGGATATGTGCCTTTGATCAATCAAAAGTACGAAATATGCTGAATTTGTTAGGCTAATTTAAATTTAGCGTAAATATTTGGACAAATTGATCTTCGGGAAAGTGAAATGTAGTGTAAAATGACATTTTAATTAAGAAAGGTTTTCATTCAAGATGGGAAAAATAATCGCAATCGCAAACCAAAAGGGTGGGGTAGGAAAAACCACAACGTCAATTAACTTGGCGGCTAGTTTGGCGGTTTTAGAATATAAAACATTGTTGGTGGATGCAGATCCACAAGCAAACTCTACTTCTGGGATTGGTTTTGACCCTCGTACAATCAATGAAAGTATATACGAATGTTTGGTCAATGATTTGAGCCCAAGAGATGCAATTCAGTCAACTGAAACACCAAATCTTGATCTTTTACCCGCTCATATCGACCTGGTGGGTGCAGAGATTGAGATGATCAATATGCACGAAAGGGAGTACAAGATGAAAAAGATCTTGGATCAGGTCAAAGATGATTATGATTTTATTATCATTGACTGTTCTCCTTCCTTGGGTTTGATCACTATTAATGCCCTGTCTGCATCTGATTCGGTTATCATACCTGTTCAGTGTGAATATTTTGCATTGGAAGGACTTGGTAAATTACTGAACACAATTAAAATCGTTCAAAACCGTTTAAATACTAGCTTGGAGATCGAGGGTATTTTATTGACGATGTATGATGTTCGTTTAAGACTCTCCAACCAAGTTGTAGAAGAGGTGAAAACGCATTTTACGGATTTAGTTTTTGACACCATCATTCAACGTAATACCCGTTTAAGTGAAGCTCCTAGCTTTGGTATTTCTGTTATCATGCACGACGCTTCTTGTAAAGGAGCGATCAACTATTTGAATTTGGCGCGTGAAATATTGCAGAAAAACGGGCATCTTAATGAAATGAATACAACAGTAACCGCATAATATGGCAGCACATCAGCGTAAAACAGGACTGGGAAGAGGTTTAGGTGCGCTATTAAACGATAGTGTAGAAGTTCCTGCTAAAAGTAATCAGCAAGTTGAGGAGGCACCGCTTGTGACTTCTTCTACAGTACATACAAACAAAGAAAATGGCAGCATCAGCCATGTCCGGGTAGAAGAAATATCGGTGAATCCATTTCAACCCCGTACTGAATTTGATCCGGTTGCCTTACAGGAATTGTCCGAATCTATTATTTTACAGGGTTTAATCCAACCGATTACGGTACGTAAGATTTCGGATGGCAACTATCAATTGATTTCAGGGGAGCGACGTCTCCGTGCCTCAAGATTGGCAGGTATCACTGAAATTCCAGCCTATATCCGTACTGCCAATGATCAGCAGATGCTGGAAATGGCATTGATCGAAAATATCCAACGCGAAAACTTAAACGCCATTGAGGTCGCTTTGAGCTTTCAGCGTATGATCGAAGAATGTAATTTAAAGCAGGAGGAACTGGGTGAACGTGTTAGTAAAAACCGTTCTACAGTGACAAACTACCTCCGCCTGCTGAAACTTCCACCTGTCATTCAGGCGGCGATACGTGACGGGGCATTGACCATGGGGCACGCTCGTGCACTGATCAATATTCCAGAAGTTGATAAACAGTTATATATCTTTAAATTGATCATTGATCAAGGTTTGTCTGTTAGAAAAGCCGAAGAACTTGTTCGCGAACTTCAAAAAGGCGGGAAGAAAAAAGCTGGTAAAGATAAAACTGCGATGTCATTTCAGCTGCAAAAAATTGAGGATGATCTGGCGTCGAAATTTTCATCAAGAGTCAAATTGAATTTGAAGAGTACCAAAGGTAAGGGGGCGATTGAGATTCCTTTTGAATCTGAGGATGATCTGAGCCGTATTCTTGAACTTTTAGATTGGTAATATGACCAAATTAATGAGTCTGCTTTTTGCCGTATTTGCTGTACTGATCGTACAAGCGCAGACTGTCGATACAATTCCCAAAAAACAGGTTCAAACTGTTAAAGCAGAAAGTTTGAAACCAAAATCAGCACAGGACACTGTTAAAAAAGAATCCAGAAAAGAGCGTAAAAAGCGCGAAAAGGAGGAGGCCAAAGCGAAAGAGAAGGTTGTTTTTAAAGATTCAACCCGCTTGGCTATTGAAGCAAAGAATAAACAGGCCTGGAAGCGTTCTTTGGTACTCCCAGGCTGGGGCCAGTATACCAACGGTGGTGTATGGTGGATTAAAGTGCCTGTGATCTATGGTGGATTGGCTACCACGGTGCTTGTTTTTGATTTCAATAATAAATATTACAAGGAACTTTTGGGTGTATTACAAGATAGGGCTGAAGGCCGACCAGTAGATCCTTTCTATGAAAGAATCCCCGATCAGTCAATTATACGAGCAAAGGACAATGCAAGGCGAAACCGGGATCTGATGGTGCTGCTAACGCTTGGGGTCTATGGATTGAACGTTGCCGAGGCTTATATTGATTCTATGCTAAAATATCGCTGGAGTATCGGTGATGACAAGCCCAAAAAGACAACTTTTTCTATCGGACCTACATTAATGGATGCAAGTCTCGCATCTGGATCGTTTACTTTTAAACCTACAGTCGGATTAAAGTTGTCCATGAAATTCAATTAAAAACCTCACACTGAAGCCTGCAGCAAGTACAATGGCCGCCGAGGTAAGGTTCTTATTGATCTTTGATTACGGACGCTTTCAATAAAAAATCGTTGTTAATCACGGTTTTGTATCTGTTTTTCAATGGAATTTTTTAATTTTAAAAATAAACTATACTTTATTTTCTAGATATATGAACATCATTCTCTTGGGATATGGCAAAATGGGGCAGATTATCGAAAGGTATGCACTGAAAAGAGGCCATCAGATTTTTTTAATTGTGGATGAAAATAATCGTCCCGGCCTGACAGTTGATGATATCAAGGGAGCTGATGTAGCTATTGATTTTAGTGTGCCATCTGCTGCTTTGGATAATATGAACCTCTGTTTGGAAGCAGGCGTACCAATTGTAGTGGGAACAACAGGCTGGTATGATCAATTGGAAAGTATCAGAGAAAAATGTCTGGACTCCGATGGAACTATTTTATATGGTTCAAATTATTCGATTGGTGTGAATGTGTTTTTCCATATCAACCGTATGTTGGCGGAAGCCTTACAACCTTATAAACAATATGATGTTCAGGTGGAAGAAATCCACCATATCCACAAATTGGATGCTCCTAGTGGTACAGCGATTACCATTGCAGAGGGTATCTTGGACCACAGTGATGTGAAAACAAACTGGGTCAATACTGTTGTGGGTGAGCAAGATGAAATTATTCCTAAGCCACAAGAACTTCTCATTGAGAGCCATCGGATTGAGGAAGTTCCGGGTACACATACTGTGCTGTACAGTTCTGAAGTGGATCAAATAGAATTTAAACATACTGCGCATAGTCGTGATGGCTTTGCGTTGGGCGCTGTCGTAGCCGCCGAATGGTTGAATGGTAAGAAAGGATTCTATCAAGTAACTGAAATTTTCGATTTTAATAAATAGTACTAATTAATAGATTATGTGGTTAATTATCTTTGCGGTTTTAACAGCAATAGCGGGATATGGATTGTGGCAATTGTTTGTTAAAGCTGGCAGAAAAGGCTGGGAAGCAATCGTACCTTTTTATAGTCAATATATACAGGCTAAATTAACAGGAAGACCGACATGGTGGGTGATCTTATTATTGGTTCCTATTGTCAATATTTTTGTCTTCTATAACCTTTACCTCGATTTTATCCATTGTTTTGGCAAACGTCGTTTTTGGGAAAATGCTGCGGCTGTTTTGGTGCCATTTATTGTGTTGCCCATGTGGGCTAAGGATACTAATGTGCGTTTCTTAAATGGTTTGTATGCTAAAAACCTGAAGACCGCTGCACAGGAAGGCGTGGAATTGACCGAAGAGAAACTTGCGGAAATTGAACAAGCCTCCTACAAAGAGTATAAAATCAAATATCCGTATAAGAAATCTATGGTGCGTGAATGGGCTGATGCAATCGTATTTGCAACTGTGGCGGCCTCTCTTATTCGCGGATTTTTAATTGAAGCGTATATGATCCCGACAGGATCAATGGAACGTACCTTATTGATTGGAGATTTCTTATTTGTGAGTAAATTAAATTATGGCCCTCGTGTGCCTAATACGCCGATTGCGTTTCCTTTTGCGCATCATACGATGCCAATAACAGGTGGAAAGGCCTACTCTGAATTGATTGAGTTGCCTTACAAACGATTGCCGGGTTTTCAAAAGATAGAACGCAACGATGTCGTTGTCTTTAACTTCCCTGCAGGCGATACCGTCGCCTTGGAAAACCAGAATGCGAGTTATTATGACCTAGTCAGAGCCTACGGCTGGCAGACCGTTAATTCACAGTTTACCATTCAGGCCCGACCAATAGACAAACGTGAAAATTATATCAAGCGTTGTGTGGGATTACCAGGAGATAAGATTTCAATGAAGGATGCCAAGCTCTTTATCAATGATCAACCGGGATTTGATCCGCCTGAAAGTCAGTTAAATTATTATGTGTTGACGGATGGTACGCCATTGGATATGGAACGTCTACGTGAACTACGTATTGAAGGTGGTGGATCTGATCAGCAACCGGGTTTATATGAATTGTATATGACAGATGATGAGGTCGCGCTTGTGAAATCATGGTCAAATGTAAAGGAAATCAGAAGAAGTCCAGCTAGTGAAGGTGCTTATCCTTACGATTCTCAGTATAAGTGGGATTTTGATAACTTTGGACCTATCTTGATTCCGAAAAAGGGCTGGACCGTTGCTTTGAACGCACAGACCTTACCAATCTATGGGCGTGCCATTCGCGTTTATGAAAATAACAAATTGGAGAAACGTGCTGATGGTATCTATATCAATGATGTTAAAGCGGATAACTATACTTTTAAAATGGACTATTTCTGGATGATGGGAGATAACCGTCACAATTCTCTGGATTCAAGAGGGTGGGGATTTGTGCCTGAAGACCATATCGTGGGTAAAGCATTATTTACCTGGATGAGTTGGGACGAAATCGGTACAGGTCTTTCTAAAATCCGTTGGAACCGTATATTTAAAGGAATTCATTAATAGTAGCTACAACGAAAAATCCATTCTCTTTTGATAGTGGACTTGAATCAAGATAAAAAATAAAAAAGGCTTTCTTGTGGGAAAGCCTTTTTTATTTACAGTAGCTATTGTTTAAGGCATCAAGCCTTCATCGGATCATTTATTTTAGACAGGTCAGATAACGTTTGATTGTTTCCTCCAGTCCAAGGTATAGGGCATCTGAAATCAAGGCATGTCCAATGCTTACTTCCAGTAATTCAGGTATATGTTGGTTGAAATACTGGAGATTGTTTAAATCTAGGTCATGGCCTGCATTTAAACCTAAGCCAACCTCGCGTGCTTTTAATGCGGCTTTGAAGTAAGGTTTGATGGCGGCTTCTTTATCAAATCCATATTCGCTGGCAAAACCTTCGGTATATAATTCTATGCGGTCTGTCCCTGTTTCTGCTGCAGCTTCGACCATCTCCTCTACAGGATCTACAAAAATTGATACACGGATGCCAGCATCTTTGAACAATTGGCACATATCCATTAGATAGACTTTGTTTTTGATCGTATCCCAGCCGTGATTGGAAGTCAGTTGGCCTTCGGCATCAGGAACCAAGGTTACCTGAGCAGGTTTGTTGGCCAGTACAAGGTCGATAAATTTCTGTTCCTGGCAATTGCCCTCGATATTGAGTTCGGTCTGAATTTCGGCTTTTAAGTCAAATACATCCTGATAGCGGATATGCCTTTCGTCCGGTCTTGGGTGGACAGTGATGCCTTGTGCTCCAAAACGTTCACAGGCTAATGCAGCAGCTACGAGATTAGGGTTATTACCCCCTCTGGAGTTTCTGAGCGTTGCAATTTTATTGATATTTACTGAAAGTCTAGTCATTTTCCTGTATGTTATACGGTAAAAATACAAATAATATCTATTTTTTTTTAACTTGCATATATGGATGGAATCGATTATAGCCTGTTTAGTGGCTTTCGCCTATTGGACGTTATCGATATTATATTGGTGGCGATTATTATCTACTATATCTATAGTCTGATCCGGGGTACCATTGCCGTGAATATCTTGATCGGGGTTGCCTTGTTTTATGGGGTCTATATTGTTGTCAAACAGATGCACATGCGTCTATTGACCGAAATATTTGGTGGATTTATATCAGTAGGGTCCATTGCGCTTATTGTGGTATTCCAGCAGGAAATCAGACGCTTTTTGCTTCATGTGGGCAAGAATATATCGATGAAGCGAAAAAAGGTTTTCTGGTCTTTTTTAGGAAATAAGAAAGCTATACAGAAGGACCTGACGGAGGATTTAAGGCCGATTGTGGAAGCTTGCAGAAGCATGTCGCGTACACGAACTGGAGCACTCCTGGTTTTTTCAAAATATTTTGATGAGGAATATTACCAGAGCAGCGGTGAATATATTGATGCACATATTTCAAAACGTTTAATTGAGAGTATATTTCATAAAAATAGCCCCCTGCATGATGGAGCGCTCGTGATTGTCGATTTCAAGATTATGACGGCTTCCTGTGTTCTGCCATTGTCAGATAGTGAGGATTTACCGCTACAATTTGGCTTACGGCATCGTGCGGCAATTGGGGTGACGGAAATCTCCGATGCCATAGCGGTCATTGTCTCTGAGGAAACTGGGGAAATCTCTTTTGCAAAGGACGGTAATGTGAACATGAATGTTTCGCCTGAAGAACTGGAACAATTGCTGAAAGATGAGTTATAAAAATGAAAGTGACCAAAAATAAAAAATAAACCCCGCTCGCATTGGATATTCGAAAAGATTGGGTAGGGGGATATGAATCAAAGTAACAAAAAATGGGGGATCCAAAAGTCGGATACCCCCATTTTCGTTATACAGTTTCCAATGCGTTATTTTTTTGCCGCGTTGATTATTTGTGTATTCAATTTAATGTATTCGCTGTTTTTACCTTCAGTAGCGACCTCAACTCCTTTCGTAGCAGTTTCTATAGCACCTTTCTTATCGCCGGCTTTTAATTGTGCTTTTGCTTTCCAGTACAATACATGGGCAGCCTTAGGCTGTGCTTTGGCGGCTTCATCAAACCAAGTTAATGCTTTATTCTGATCCAAATTGTTGTTGAAATAATATTGGGCAGCTGCGAAATAAGGTTTTTTCTCTCCTTTCATGGCTTCATCAATGGAAGCGATAATTTTTGCCTGTTGATTGACGTTAAGGTCAACTTTTATTGCTGTTTTCTCCCAAGCAAGAGTTAGTACTGCATCCGTCGGTGTAACATTGTCAAAAGAGATCGTAAATGTTTCGACCGGAGCGCTCAAGTTTTGTGATTTTACATTGAAGCGAAATGCATCTTCAGATTGATTGTAAGTGTAGGCACCCCATTGCTTGGTATTCTTGCTAATAATAACAGTCCATTCGTTCTTATTAGGAATGGTAAATAATGCATAGGTTCCCGCAGTGAGTTTGTGTCCATTTAGGCTAACATCGCCTTCAAATGTTAAGGTTGTGTTGGTATTAGCACCTGTACGCCATACTTCATTATAAGGCACGAGTTCACCAAAAATCTTACGGCCGTTCATGCTTGGACGACTATAGTTTAGCGTTACGTTTTCAATCCCTAATCCCTGTGTGATTGTTTGAGCGCTACTTGCCGCAGGGAGTTTTAACTGAGCAAAGGATTCATTTGCAGTAAACATCAGGGCTGCTGCAAAAGCAATGGCAAAGAATTTCTTTTTCATTTGTTCGATAATTACATTGTGAGCTTGTTTGCTCGATTATTTATGAATATAGAATTTTGCGAATTAATGGTTGAGGCTCATTTATTTCGGATGAGGCACTCTACATCATGGCATGTGGAATGAACTCTGTTGCAATCGAACGAAGATTCATCTCTTAAAAATAGGAAGAATTTCACAAAAAAGGGCATCTATTTTTAGATGCCCTTTCGTTATACCAATATTTTGTTTTGATATTAGTTTTCTTTTCCGATTTTGTGCCCTTTCGTGGCAAAAAACAAGATATATAAGTATGCTGGAACCATTGCAAAGAGAAATGCATGTTGAAAATCAACATGTAAAGTGTCTTTCAAATAACCATAGATCAAAGGCCAGATTGCTCCTCCGGCAATACCCATAATCATAATACCAGATCCTGTTTTTGTAAATCGTCCCAGTCCTTTGATTCCAAGTGGGAAAATAGCCGGCCACATCAATGCATTTGCGATACCTAATAGGGCAACAAAGATATAGGAGGTAAGACCAGTAGAAAATGCAGAAATTGCGGTGAATGTAATTCCGACAATAGTACAGATACGCAAAGCTGTCTGTTGCGATACAAATTTTGGAATAGAAATAATACCAATAAAATAACCAACAAGCATGCAGACAAGGGTGAAAGTTGTACCATATTTAACAAAAAATGGGGGTAGAGACAATAATCTCCCATAAGTTCCAATGATATCACCTGCCATCACTTCCACTGCTACACAGAAGAAGATAGCGAGGAATCCTAAAAATAGATGTGGAAACTGGAATATACTTGTCTTTTTTGTGCTTGTTACAGCAGCTTCATCTGTTGTTTCTTCTTCTTTATTAACATCAACCTCTGGCATTTTTACGACGAATACGACAATAGCTAGAATTGCAACACCAATGGCTACGCCAATATAGGGTCCGTGGAGTCTCTCCGATAATTCAGCGAGCAAAGCATCATGCTCTGCACCAGCTTTCAATTCTTTGATTTTGCTGGAAATACTGTCGTAATCTTTTAATAAAATGCTTCCCAAAACCACTGGTACGATCATACCGGCAGTTTTATTGAAAATCCCTACAATAGAGATCCGTTGGGCAGCACTTTCTATTGGCCCGATGATACTGAGGTATGGATTGATCGCTGTCTGCAATAGCGCCATACCTGAAGCTTGGACAAAGATCGCAACAAGGAAGAGCTGATAGCTTAGGTTTGATGCTGCCGGAATAATGATAAGTGCACCAATAATAATTAAGACCAAACTAGCAACAAGGCCATTTTTAAAACCTATTTTACCTAAAATCCATGAACTTGGCAATGCCAGGAAAAAATAGGCGATATACGATGCAAAAAGGATTAAAAATGCTTGCGTATCTGTCTCCAAATTAAATGCCAATCGCACAAACGGGATCAAGGCCCCATTGGCCCAGGTGATATACCCCAGAATAAAAAATAATGCACAGCAAATAAGCATAGGAACTATCGCTGTTTTACCCGAATTAGGATTAGTGGTCATTTTTTTAATTATATTTAGTTAAGTTATCGTTCACGGATTGGAAATCAGTCAAAAAAATAGGTTTAGACAAACGATTGCATGCTATTTTTGTTGATTTTTAAAATATCCATCTTACAAGACTACTTAATTTTCTTGAATATTGGAAATAAATAAAGGGGTATTTTGATAATTATTTGGCAAAAAAAAGAAGAATAAATTGTGAAAATTATCCTTCTTTAGTTGCAAATATTGTTGATTTCGAATTACATGGGATTGGTAAATCGAGTTAGCAGACTTCAGCTTACTTTGGTACAATAGCTACTGTAAGTCTTGAGATACAATTCAATTTATCGAAGCGATCGTACATTTTTATCTCCCAGATATGGGTTGACCTGCCAATATGTATTGGGCTACATTTTGCTGTGATAACTCCACTACTTACTGGCCGAATGTGATTTGCGTTCACTTCGAGTCCTACCCCTCGATATTTGTCGGGGTCAACCACCAAATTGGAAGCAATACTCCCTAAAGATTCTGCAAGCACTACTGAGGCGCCACCATGCAGAATACCATGAGGTTGTTTCACATTATCTGTGACCGGCATGGTTGCTGTAATACTGTTATCATCTATTTCGGTTGCCCTGATTTCCAATAAACCTGAGAGGTATTTATTGAAAAAGACATTTATTTCCTCAATGCTGTAAGGCTGAAACCAAATTTTTGACATCGTCTGAATTTAAATAACGTTCTTGAATGATAATACGGTGATGATTGAGGTGCCCAGCAATCACATACAATAATGCTTTGACACTCGTGAGCCGCTCTGAGGCCATGCCCTTGCGTTCTAATTCTGCGTCGTTAAAGCTGTTGAACAACATGAGGTTGGCTTTGCGTAGGTAAGTAAATTCCTTACTTAGACTTTCCAAAGTACGGTCATTGTAACGGGAATATTGAATAAGGTAGTCTTGATCATACCCTGCGAGCTCTTTCAGATCGTTGCGCGAAAAACGCAATGCACGGTAGGCCATGATACGCTCATTGTCGATGACATGTCCGACGACCTCTTTGATTGTCCATTTATCTTCGGCATATTTGAAATTGCCTCTTTCTTCTGGAATAGCATCCAGAAATGCAGGAAAGGAGAGCGTCTGTTCTTCCAATGCATCTAATACGTTATCGACTACAGTCTCAATATAGGGAGCGTAGACTGCCGGATATTCGTCAGATTTGAGTGGCTTCATATTTTAAGTTGCTTTTTAAGATTATTCGAAATGTTGTTCCTTTACCTATTTCAGATTCTTTAACAAAGATTTGTCCTTGATGATATCGTACCATTCGTTTGGTTAAGCTAAGGCCAAGTCCCCAACCTCTTTTGCGTGTTGTAAAACCTGGCTGGAAGACAGATTCAAAATTTAACCTTGGAATTCCTTTGCCCGTATCACTAATGTCTATAAAAATTTCTTCTTTCGCAATATTTTCTGAAATATTAACAGTTATCTTTCCCTCTGTGCCAATAGCATTTACCCCGTTTTTCAATAAATTTTCAATGATCCAATCGAAGAGTGGAATATTGAGTTTGGCTTCCACATGTGTGTCTCCATGTAATTCGAATATAATCTTGTTACTGGTCCGTATTCGGAAGTAGTCCATGTAATTTTTGATGACCTTATAGAGGTTGTGATTGGTCAACACGGGGGTTGACCCTATTTTTGAAAAACGATCGGCCACGATTTCTAATCTTTTAATATCGTTTTCCATTTCATTGAGCGTATCGTCTTCTTCGGCGTCAAATTTGATCCGAATAAGCTCCAGCCAGCCCATTAATGAAGATATTGGGGTGCCCAGCTGATGGGCGGCTTCTTTTGTCAGTCCCACCCAGACTAGATTCTGCTCGGATTTTCGAATGGAATTGAAAACGGTATACGCAATAATAAGGAAGAGGGCGATCAGCGATAGTTGAACATAGGGGAATACCCGCAATTGTTGCAAAAACCAGGAGTCTTTATAGTAAACATGCCATTTTTGACCATTTTCTAATTCCAAGGTAATGGGGGGATGACTCTTCTTCATAAAGGCAAGCTGTTTCTGGAAATAAACGGGATCATAATTCAGGTCATTTGTAACACTGTCGTCATGGATCGGCTTAATATTGGTCTTGGTGGAGTCCAGATTGCGCCAGAAAATGATATCGTTTTTATCGTCTGTAATAATTGCCGGCAAATTTAAGCTATCCCTGACAGCGTAGATGAATGTAATGAATTCATCGTCGACATCGGGCATGGTCATAATATTTTTGGTGCTCATGGCCCATACTTCGGCTTTTGAACGTTCGGCGTGGGCAAGATTTCGGACAAGGTAATTGGTGTAAACCAATGATGCGATGGCAATGATTGCTGCAAAGATGAGCAAAATAAATTTCCAGCGTTGTTGGCTTATCTGAGAGGGTTTCATGATTCCTTATTAGTGTACTTCTATTGCAAATTAATGAATAAATGTCTGTTTTCTGCACTTTTATTTCACCTTAGAAGTCATCCTGTTATCCAAATCAAAAATTTTGTGGTAATTTTGCTGCATGAGTTCAGAAAGAAGAGTAAGGGTGCGATTTGCACCGAGTCCTACTGGTGGTCTGCACCTTGGAGGCGTACGTACAGCTTTGTTTAATTTTCTCTATGCACGTCAGCATCAGGGAGATTTTATTTTACGTGTCGAGGATACGGATCAAACTCGTTTTGTCCCAGGAGCCGAGGAATATATCAACGAATGTTTAGCGTGGTGTGGCCTGACTCCAGATGAAAGTCCGTTGCAAGGTGGTCAATATGGCCCTTACCGTCAAAGTGAACGAAAACCGTCTTACCGCAAATATGCTGAACAGTTGATCGCGAATGGTTACGCCTATTATGCGTTTGATACAGCAGAAGAATTGGAAGAGCAGCGTAAGCTGCAGCCTAACTTCCGCTATAGCCATGAAAATAGGTTGCAATTGCGTAATTCTTTGAGTATGAGTGAGATCGAAACTCAACAATTATTGGATGCGGGAACACCGCATACAATCCGAATAAAGATTCCAACGGATGAAACGCTGTCTTTCACAGATATGATCCGTGGGAAAGTTGCTTTTGATACCAATCTTGTCGATGATAAGGTTTTGCTTAAAGCAGATGGAATGCCAACATATCACTTAGCCGTGGTCGTGGATGATAAGGCGATGGAGATCTCGCATGTTTTCCGGGGTGAAGAATGGTTGCCTTCGGCGCCGATTCATATCCTATTGTGGGAATACCTGGGATGGGGGGACAGCATGCCAGAATGGGCGCATCTCCCGTTAATCCTTAAGCCTGATGGTAATGGAAAGTTAAGTAAACGTGATGGAGACCGTTTAGGATTTCCTGTATATGCCATGAACTGGACAGATGCCAAGTCGGGTGATACAACCAAAGGATTCCGTGAGATGGGATTCTTGCCAGAAGCTTTTGTCAATATGCTTGGTGTATTGGGCTGGAATGATGGTACAGAACAAGAACTATTCTCTTTGGAGGAGTTAATCCAAAAATTCGGTGTTGATCGCATCAGCAAAGCTGGAGCAAAATTTGATTTTGAGAAGGCAAAATGGTTCAATCACGAATGGATTAAACGTTCTTCAAGCAATTCTTTATTGCCACAGATCAAGGAAGTATTGACTCACCATCAGGTAGCAGCTGAAGAAGGTTATGTAAACCGTGTTTTGGCAGCCGTCAAAGAGCGGTTAACCTTTGTTGAGGATTTCTGGACCCAAGCTTCTTTCTTTTTTGTACAACCCGTTGAATACGATCTAAATGCGGTAAAACCAAAATGGTCTGCTGAAAAGACAGTATTCTTTGAAAATATGATGACGTCATTTGAAGGATTTACGGAATGGAAAGCGGCTGAGCTCGAGTCTTTCTTTAAAGAAGCAATTCAAAACTCGGGAATGAAGATGGGGGAATTGATGATGCCATTCCGGATTATGCTGGTAGGCGGCAAATTTGGCCCTGATGTATTTCAAATTGTTGAGTTACTTGGCCAGCGCGAAGTCATTGAACGTATAAAGAAGGCACTTCAAGAATTTGACGCTTAAACACTAAAATATATAGTAAAAAAAGCTGTTGCAACCTATTGCAACAGCTTTTTTTATAGGTATGGAATCCTCAATCGCATGAACAGTGCTTTAGCTGGGGTAAATAGAAAAATGATTAGGGTGATGAATGCCCCCAATATCCCGAGATAAGTAAATATCTCCATATTACTGATCAGAGATGCCTGTTGACTAAGTGTTGCCTGTAGACTTTTGCTGGCGAGATTAGTTGCCAATTGATCACCGGATGTTCCCAGGTATTTTTCTACTAAAGAACTCCAATAGGCGAACGTGATTGGATTGCTCGTATTTAAGTGCTGTTCGAACTGGATGAAATGTTTTTGATTTAAGGTGTAACTGATGTTCTGAATCAGGGTAAAACCAATATTGGTACTCCAGAATCTAACGGTCGTGCCCATTAAACCTGCATTGCCCGCATGATGTGGAGCAACACCTGTTATAATATAGATCACAAGTGGGGTAAAGAGCCAGCCTTGTCCGATTCCCTGAATAAATAATGGCGGGCCTATAACCCAAACTGTGGTATCGGGATAGAACGTGGGGACAAACAAAAAGCAGGATGTGGTTAACAGGAGGAATCCTAGTCCGAAAATGTATTTCGGTGATACATCGCGCAATAACAGTATGCCTGAGCTACTTACTCCCACTATGGTCCCCAGTACATTAATGTATTGGATGTCGACGATGTAATGCCAGGGCCATTTCCATACATTAGCCATGACGGTGTAGACATTGTTAAGGCTGCTTCGGATCAAATAAAATAGGAAAAATAAGATAACACCAAAAATAATGTTCTTATAACTCAAAATTTCAAAATGAAATAGTGGTCGTTTTACGAGATGTTGTTTGATGATAAAAAGTGAACCAAAAATAAGGAAAAGTGCCAGGTTAATCGATATTGCCTCATTTTCGAACCAATAATATTTTCGGCCATAAATTAATACATATGCACCACAACTCAACGAAAGTAACAGGAAGAGACAGCTAGCTAGATCCAATTGATGAAGTGGGAATTTTCGGCTTAACCTGTTGTTATTCAGGAGTAGTAAGGCAATCGCAATGACCATCAAATGCCAATAGAGTACAACATGGATCATATCTTCCCAGCCATAATCCATAATACTTCCCTTTAGAAGGGATGTTGTTATGGTGCCACCTGTCAACATAAAAGTGTACAAGAAGAAATAGGCAATGGTTCGACTTTTGGAATGCCTGATTTGCATCATCAGCAAGGGAAGAAAACAGGCCCCTTCAAGTACACAGAAAATGCCTTCAATCACTCTGAGCACAGCAATGACAAATGGATCTCTGGTCAGGGAGATGGCTAATAGAATGAGGATGGATACTGTGCAGGTCAAAAGTATATATGTCCTTACCCGAAAGAATGCAAATAGTCTGTGAAATATCAATAGTGCTACAACAATAGCACCATACATCAATGAAAGAAAATACTGTATATCCTCCATTTCGATCGCTAATGTGGAAGCTGTAAAAGCTGTATTGGAATGAAAAAGGGACATTAACATGAGATGCGGAAACATGGCCAAAATCATCATGGGAAGTTTAATCCATTCGGGAACCCACCTATAATATAAAGATGTATTTGAGTTCATGAATGATTAAGATTGGTGAGCTGCATGAACAACGACGTTCATTCCAGCACGTAGTTTTGTCAGGTCCTGTTTTGGTGAAAAGATAATTTTGATCGGTATGCGCTGTTCGATTTTAACGAAGTTTCCGGTTGCGTTATCCTGAGGTATGGCCGAAAATTTAGACCCCGAGGCTGGAGAAAAAGAATGAATGATGCCTTTGAGATGTAAATTTGGAAAGGCATCTACTTGTATATTCACCTCGGTACCCTCGGTGAGATTCGCTAGTTGGGTCTCTCTAAAATTCGCATTTATCCATTTTTCTTCACTGACAACATTGACTAAAGTTTGCCCTTCTTTAACAAATTGCCCGGGTTGGATTGTTCTTTTCCCAACAAAACCGTTGTAAGGTGCAGTCACTATCGTATAGGAAAGGAAGACCTCCGCATTGTTTTTTGCTGCTTTTTTAATATCGATATTTGCTCTGGCAGGTAGCTCGTTGGCTTTTTCTTTGCTTGTATTTAATTGTGCAGCGTTGTATTCTTCCTGTATGGCATTGAGTTGCGCCAAAGAAATTTCATATGCTGCCTTGGCATTATCGTATTGCTGTTTGGCCACAGCATCCGCTTCAAACAAATTTTTAAATCGTCTATAATCTTGTTCCGTTTGCCATACACTCACTTTGGCAGCTTCTAATTTTGCTTTTTGGACAGAAATACTATTGGCGGTGACATCTGTGCTTTTGACAATCACTTCGGCATTCCGCTGACTACTTCGAAGTTCGGCATTCGCTATATCTACTTTGGTCTGATACTCGCTGGCGTCGATAAGTAATAAGGTGTCGCCGCGATGCACATATTGATTTTCTTCAAATCTGACTTCTTTCACAAAGCCTGCTATTCGACTTGCAACTGGTGTAACATACTGATCTATCTGAGCATCGTTTGTCGTTACGTGCTGACTAGTAAATAGCAGATGTCTACCCAAAATGCCGATCCCTACGAGCAGTAAGGTGACGGCAAATACAACTAAAACTTTATTAAATCCCTTTGTCTTATCTTTATTATCTTCTTTACCCATTATTGTTTTTATGAATATTTAAATGCTTTTTCATCCACTCTCCTGGTAAGGTATGGGTGATTTGTGTCCCATGTTTCAACGAGCAATTTCCAAAATAGGATGATAAATTGTTCATGAATCGAGATCGCCCGGATGCGCTGTAAAGGATGCAACTGTAAGCAAGGAGTGAAGCTGTGCACAAAGATACTGCTGTCGACAGGAGTTTAGTTTTGTATAGTCGGACGGATATTTGTTCATTTACGCCATATCGTAAAAAAAATGTAATTTTAAATCATGGAACAGGAACAATTATGGGCTATTGATGACAATGAATACGACTTTTATGTGTGTCATACATATGTCGATCGAATTGATCCCCGTGAATATATACATCAGAAAGCACGATTACTTTATGCGGACGGTGGTATTATACATGTTTTTACTGCCACGAAACATTGGTATTTGCCGGGCCGGTTTTACATGTGGATTCCCGCTAATACTGCTTATCATCTGGAGAGTTCCAGTTCGCATATTCACTTGTATAGCTTTTACTTTAAAGAACTGGAGGGAGTTCATCCGGTTCTTTTAGATCCCAATATATTTTTAAGCAACGACCTGATGCGAGAGATGTTCTTGTTTGCGAGGGATTGGGAAGGGGGAATCAGCAGAAAGACCAGCTACTCAAGGTATTGTTTACTACGGGCGATGATGGCTATTATTCCTGAGATGAGTCCGCCGATAGATGCATTTCCTATGCAACATCCTTATCCTAAAAGCGAAAAGCTTCGACGTATTGCCCGATATTTAAACATGTATATTGATCAAGCCTTTACTATCGAACAAGTGGCGGCGCAGTTTGGAATGAGCAGTAGATCCCTTTCACGACTTTTTAAGGAAGACATGGGGATCAGCTATATCCGGTTTTTAAGAGCTATACGTATTGCAAAAGCCTTGGAGCTGATGGCTGAAAACACCTATTCTATTCTGGAAATCGCTATGCGGATTGGCTACAGCGAATTATCATCTTTCAGTAACATCTTTACGCGTGTAACGGGTATTCGTCCTTCGGTTTATATGTCGAAAATTAATGAATACAAGAATTGATCGCTTTAGATTATGCCAAAAGCTCGTGTAAATCTTCCTGAGAAAGTGATTTTATAAAACTCTCTTCTGTTGTAATGAGGCTTTGTGCAATGGATTTCTTGCGGTTCTGTAGCGCCAATATTTTCTCTTCTACGGTGTCCTTACTGATAAATTTATAGATGAATACATTCCGTGTCTGTCCAATACGATGTGAACGGTCTACGGCTTGTTGTTCTACGGCAGGATTCCACCATGGATCTAGTATAAAGACATAATCCGCTTCAATCAGGTTGAGTCCAACACCACCAGCTTTGATCGATATTAAGAACAATTTGGTGTTATTGTTTTTGCGGAATTGGCTCACCGCTTCATCGCGGTTTTTGGTGCCCCCATCCAGGTAGGCATAGTTTGTCCCCTTCTTATCAAAATATTGCCTGAAGATATTGAGCTGTTTGACAAACTGGGAGAAAATAAGGACCTTATTCCCTCGTTGCATCACCATGTCAAGGGTCTCAATGACGGCGTCAAATTTTCCCGAATCACCCAAAAAGTCCTCGTCGACCATTCTGGGGTGATTGGCGAGCTGACGAAGTTTGGTCAGTCCCTGTAATAGTGCAATCTGCGTTGATTTTGGTTTGTTGTCCAATTGTCCATCAAGAATGGCATTGCGATACTCCGATTTGACCTTCTCATAAAGTTCCGATTGTTTATCGGTCATTTCACAATAGAGCACTTGTTCTGTTTTGGGCGGTAGTTCCTTTGCGACCTGATCTTTTGTACGTCTTAGAATGAAAGGTTTGACAATCGCCTGAAGGCGTTGCGCTTTTTCTTCATCCTTTTTCTTTTCAATAGGTTGTACAAACTCCTTTTGAAAGTAGGTGTAACTTCCCAATAAACCGGGATTGGTAAAGTGCATTTGGGCCCAAAGATCAGAAACAGAGTTTTCAACAGGTGTTCCGCTTAAAGCCAGTTTATTTTTGCTCTTCAGACTTTTTATGGCCTTAAAAGATTTTGATGTCGGATTTTTAATATTCTGGCTTTCATCCAAGATGATATAATTAAAATAGAAGCTACTCAATATATCTTCATCAATACGTGCAATGCCGTAGGTTGTGATAATTAGATCGTATTTGGAGAACAATGAGGCATCTTTAATACGATTGTTTCCCGTATGCAAATGGATTTTGAGCTGGGGAGCAAATTGATGTGCTTCTTTCTGCCAGTTGTAAACAAGTGAAGTCGGTAATACCAGGAGTGATGTATGTATTTCCTGCTGATCGATAATCTGTTCTTTTTGTTGTTGCAATAAGGCTAGGGTTTGTATGGTTTTACCCAATCCCATGTCATCTGCGAGACAGCCCCCAAACTTATATAGTTTCAGAAAGTTGAACCAGTTATATCCTGCTTTCTGATAAGGTCGGAGATTACCTTTGAAGTGCTTTGGCTCCGGAATATCTGCAATTTCTTCGAAAGTAGCGAGATTTTGCAATTTACGATTGAAAACCAATTTGGTGTGTTCGCTGATCTCAAAGAGCAGGCCGATATGGACTTTGTTTAATTTAAGCTCATGTCTGTCGGCAGAAAACTGAAAGAGGTGATTGTATTGTGCAAACCATTCTTCGGGAATCATGGCGATTTCACCATTCGGTAGGGTGAATTCTTTGATATTGTTTAGAATATGATTTCTTAACTGAATAAAGGGGATTTCGTAAGGGCCGAATTTAGCAATAGCACTGATATCGAACCAATCATTATCCTCATCGATAGCGATGTCCAATGAGGTGTGTCCGATGAAAAAGCGTTTTTGTTCACTGTTTTGTATAATTTGAAATCCCAGGGCCTTTATTTGTTCCTGATGATTATTTATCCAATCAAATATTGAAATGCGTTTTCCGGATTGAATAGATGGTGCAAGTAATCCAAGCTGGCGGTCAAGATCCTCCAGGCCTAGGGCTTTAAGATTCTCCTGATGTTGTTCCTCCCATTGTAAAGATCGTTTGACCCGATGAAAGATATACTGGTCTTTCTCCTCGTTATACTCCATTCGGACGGTCATCTTATTTTCAGCTCCTGCGGTAAAGGTATGGGGGCCATATTTGAATTGCATTTGTAATTGCGATGCACCATCTTCTACGTAGATCAAATGCAGCAATGGGATTGCCTGATGCTGATGTGTCTGTATCTCAAAGCCCTCAGCATAAACATGATAACGTTCGATCAATCCACAGACAAAAGTTTCAAAATATTTTTTTTCAGTACTTCTTCCAACAGAAATGTATCGTTTATTGAGAAAGGGACTCAATTTTTTTCCTTCCAGGGCCTGATCAAAATAGTATAGTGTATTGTTTAAAATTAGCCATGCCTGTGCATTGGTTAATACAATAGCATTTTTAAACATAAACTCCAAGCGCTGGTTTTCGTACTTTATGGTTGGGAAGTAACGTGTTTCTTCTTCGGTTCGGCGAAAGTGAAATAAGATAGAGGCTGCGGATGTTGCCCGTTTGATTTCCTGATCTGCTGGATAACCATCTTTACTCATCATGAAAAGTGGTTTATCTCCGATAGACTCAAAAAATTGAATCATCTTTTCATCAATCTTTGGGCGCAACAGGTCATAGAGTTTTTTGTCGAAAACTTTAGAGAAAAAGTCTACAGGTCTAATTGCTTTTTTATAGTACTTTTTGATGAGGTTTGTCTGTTCGATATCGTCGAGCAGTCGGATGAGCTTGTAGTCTACCTCATCCAATTCTGCAGCATAGGCATCTACAGTATTGCTAAATATACGTTGATATCGTAGTGAGTAAGTCCCATTGGGATTGAGTTTGACCATGTGTGGCTCAATGAGATAGCCAAGATAGGGATGCTCACAGATAGAATAAACGATTTTATATACTGGAAATGACTTTGACTGTTGCATTAAAAATAGCGGACCTTGTAAATAAAGGTATCTAATATACAATAAAATATACCATTAATCACAATTTGTCGGACGAAAATTAAAAAATATAGCTAGCAGAAGCTATATATAAAAGTTCAATTAAACATATAGATAGCCTATTCATACACTTGAATGTATCAATGGGTAATATTTCTATCTAACGACTAAAAAATGCCTTCAAAAACAAATTGTGCTGGGCCTTTGAGGAAAACATCTGTAAAATGGTGTCCGTGTTTATGGAAGGAGACATACAGTTGGCCACCCAATACGCGAATTGGGATATTGATATCGCCTTGAAGATCTGCTTGTAGCGCCACCGCCATTGCAGCAGCAGTAGCACCGGTGCCACAGGCATAAGTTTCGTCTTCTACACCGCGCTCAAATGTACGGAGGAAATAGCCATCTTCTTCTTTTTCTATAAAGTTAACGTTAATACCTTCTTTGGCATAGGTCGTGTTGTTGCGGATCGAAAAGCCGTCCTGAAAGACATTTTTCTCTTTCAGATTTGTAACGAAGGAAACATAGTGGGGAGAGCCGGTCTGCAAGATGTAGGCATCGCCGTCGCGACCAAATTCGCTGACATCAATCATTTGTAGGTTGACAAGATCGGGTGATAAGGAAGCATGATGTATACCGTCTACTGCCAAAAAGGCAGTGTTGTCAGTAATAATGCCTAGGTCATGTGCAAATGCTACAATACAACGTCCGCCATTGCCGCACATGCTACCTTCACGTCCATCTGCATTATAATAGATCATCTCAAAGTCGTAATTTTCTTTGTTTTGGAGCAGCATAAGACCATCTGCACCAATACCAAATCTGCGGTCACAAAGGCTTTTGACTAGTGCCTCATCTGCACGGTTAAACGAATTGTTGCGATTGTCCACTAAAATGAAATCATTTCCCGCTCCCTGATATTTTGAAAATCTTACTTTCGATGCCATTATGTTGATTTGTAGTAACAAAAATACGTTTTTTTGTTACAAAAAACCGGCAGAAAGTTAAGATTTGTTAAAATTATTGCATTTGTCTAGCAATTAACATTTTTTAACGTGTCGGATTTTCCGAAGGCCTTGAAATGGTATTACATTTGAACATATCCGAATAAAATCGGTAATTTTAAGAGCAAAAATTATCAGCTTATATTAAGACAATTTAAAATATAGATAAGTTTATGAATAAGGTCGGTTTAACGCTATTAACAGCTGTTTTCGGTGGAGCAGTAGCATTAGGTGGTTACAAGCTTATTGAGAATAAGAAATTAGATGGCATGTCTTTCGAAGAGAAACAGAAAGTTTATTTTGCCAACAATCCTACAGGTGTGATGTCTTCCACAGGCAATCCTGATTTTACACAAGCTTCTGCTGCGGTAGCTCCAGGTGTGGTACATATTAAGACAACATATAGTAGAAAAGGTTCCCAACAATCGCAGGGTTCTCCTTTTGATATGTTTGAGGAATTTTTCGGCATGCCACAGGGCGGTGGACGCCGCCAGATGCAGGCACAGCCAGTACAGGCGTCGGGATCAGGTGTTATTATTTCGGATGACGGTTATATCGTTACCAATAACCACGTGGTAGAGGATGCGGATAAGATCGAGGTGGTACTGACAGACAAACGTACATTTGAAGCAAAATTGATCGGACGTGATCCCAATACGGATATTGCACTATTGAAAGTTGCAGGCAAAGGTCTTCCTGTTGTAAAAATGGGTAATTCGGATAATGTAAATGTGGGTGAATGGGTGTTGGCGTTCGGTTACCCACTTGGTTTACAGTCTACGGTAACGGCGGGTATCGTCAGTGCTACAGGTCGCGATATTGGTATCTTAAGAGAGGGACAACAGCAACGCGGTAATCCTTTTGGGGGTGGTGCAGAACAGCCACTTGCCAGCTCCGCTATTGAATCTTTTATACAGACAGATGCCGTTATCAACAAAGGGAATAGTGGTGGAGCATTAACAAATGCTTCGGGTGAATTAATAGGGATCAACTCGGCGATTGCGTCACCAACCGGAGTGTATGCTGGTTACGGATTTGCGATTCCGGTTAATTTGGTGAAAAAAATTGCAGATGATTTTGTCGAATTTGGTAATGTAAAACGTGGTTATATTGGTGTTAGTTATGTGCCTATAACCTCGGAATTGGCCAAAGAAAAAGGTATTACAGAGATTAATGGATTATATGTGGAGGATGCAGTCGCTGGTGGAGCTGCTGAAGCTGCTGGTATTAAAAAGGGAGACATTTTAACGAAGGTCAATGGCAAGGTGATTACTGGTTCCCCTGTATTAAGTGAAACTATCGGCCGCTTACGTCCAGGTGATAAAGTGAATATTACCTACAAACGTGAGGGTAAGGAAAAACAGGTTTCTTTGACATTGAAAGGCGAAGAGTCGCTTAAATCAGCTTCTGGCGCGAGTGGAAAAGCTTCGAAAAGCGCAACTGAAATCTACAACAAATTAGGTGCAAGTTTTATTCCTGCTTCTGCAGCGAAGAAGAAAGAATTGGGTGTAAACTCCGGTGTTGTGGTGACACAAGTAAACCGTGGTGGTATATTTGATTACTTCGGTGTCGAAAGAGGCTTGGTAATTACTGAGATCAATGGAAAAGCTGTCAATAGTGTTGATGATGTAGAATCTGCATTGGGTACCACTCAACGTAATATTGTACGCTTAAAAGGTGTATCTCCGCAAGGTGGTGCAGTTCAACTCAGCTTCCCAGTGGAATATTAAAAATTGAATTAAGAATTGGTTGATTAATATAGTTTAGGTGGTTCTAACCGTAAGGTTAGGCCACTTTTTTTATTAAAGGGTGTCGTTTTTGTCCTTGGAGCCAGCAGGATCTTTAAATATTTGATGTATTTATCACGAGAAAATACCCCTCACTAGGAAATGGTCAATGAGATTTTTGTACATATTATCATCGCCTATTGTGCGCACTGTCATAAACCTTTGTGTGGATGATTGAATACATGAAAATTTAATTGAACATGCCAGGGTATTAGGGATCATCCGGATGCTCCAATTGTAACCGGAAAGTACGATTTCATCAGGCTTGTTTCTTTAATAGTTTAAGTTTAGTTATTTTGTGCAATAATGTTGAGAGAAACTGGTCCCGTTTGGAAAAATGAGCTGGAACAAGTTTAGGGGTTATTGTTGTATAATTATACCCATGGAAGTTTAGAGGGCGATTAGGAAGTCAATAACAAATGATCTGTCCGAATGTTGCTAGCAATGGAGATAGTCGACTTATCGTATTGCTCTTTAGGTTGCATGGTTTAAAAAAAGTATTTCGATGAAAATTTTAATGGTCTGTTTGGGAAATATCTGTCGTTCGCCATTGGCACATGGGATATTGAAGCAAAAAGTAAAAGATAAACAATTAAACTGGGTTGTGGAATCTGCAGGTACAGGTGACTGGCATATTGGTGAGGCGCCCGACCGAAGGGCAATTGCAATTGCAAAAAAATATGGGGTCGATATCTCCGGACAACGGGCAAGACATTTCCAACCTGCATTTTTTAATGAATATGATCTTATTTTTGTCATGGATCGTCAGAATTTTGCGGATGTCTGTGCACAAGCGGAAAACAAAGATGATTTGGAGAAGGTGCAATTGTTTTTAGATGATGATATCGTTCCTGATCCGTATTTTGATGATAATTTGTTTGATCCCGTTTTTCAGATGATTGACAAGCGTTGTACGGAGGTGATCGCAAAGGTATCACCCTCCTCGTAAATGACATTGATATTATCTGAATATCGTGAATTAATTCCTAATTTTCGATGGTCAAAAATTCCAAGGAGATGAGAACTTTTGGAGGGATCGGCGAATAATGTTTTATAAAGGGTAATATGACAAGCCTATACAGGTGAATTTGTCTTTTTTGTTTAAAGAAAAAAAATGAAAGCAGCAGAAGTAAACAAGAAGTGGAGCACCTTGCAGGGTGAAATCGCTTCTTTATTTGATATGGAAAAGCCTGACATCAAGGTGTGTTTATTCCTTATTGGTGTACAGGAATTGGGGAAAGGTCCACAGACTTTCTCAAAGCGACAAAAAGAGGAGTTGATGCATATCGCAACCTGTCGTTTGTTCAGCGCAATGGGGTTCTATACCCTAAAGGGACTGGATGAAGAAGGATGGCCACACTGGGAGCTGGTGAAACCTATTCCTAACTACACCTTATTGGAGCAGGAACTTATTATGAAGTCCCTGATTATTGATTATTTTGAAGAGTTAAACGTCATCTAAGGTATGAGATTTTTGAAAGTTTGTTTAGTAACAGTATTTTGTTTTTTGCAAATCATGGCATTTGCAGCTAAACCGGAGTATAAATATGTGCAGATCGTTACGGACAAAGGTACCTGTGTCTTGCGTTTGTATAACGCAACACCAAAACATCGGGACAACTTTGTGAAATTAGCAAAAAGCAAATATTATGATGGTACTTTGTTCCATCGGGTTATTCAGAATTTTATGATACAGGGTGGTGACCCAGATTCAAGAAATGCGGTCGGTGGAGCTCAGCTAGGCAATGGAGGTCCCGGTTATACCATTCCGTCGGAAATCCAGGATGGACTATTCCACAAGAAAGGAACAATAGGTGCCGCCCGGGACAATAATCCCGCGAAAGCATCTTCTGGTTCTCAATTCTACCTTGTTCAGGGCAAAGTGTTCACCCCTGAAGATCTCAGCCGTTTAGAGCAGACCCGGATGAACGGAAAGAAATTTTCTGAAGCGCAACGTCAAGCGTATACAACCATAGGTGGAGCTCCACATCTGGACTGGAACTATACGGTATTTGGTGAATTGGTTAAGGGGATAGAAATTATCGACCAGATTGCGGCCGTGAAGACCGACAAACATGATCGACCGGAAGTAGACCAGAAAATGAGCATGTACGTGTTGACCAGACGTGAAGCACTTAACCTGGAACGCGAACTGAAAGGTCTGAAGCCTCAAACAGGCTTCTTTACCAAGATAGGTGATCTGTTCTCCTCTAAAGATTATTAAAAGGTGTAAAGTTTCAAATCTAATATCTCAATACTCATATCTAAACAAATGAAAATAGTAACCTATAATGTGAACGGTTTGCGGGCCGCTTTAAAGAAAGATTGGTTAGGCTGGTTGAAAAATGTGGATGCAGATGTCATATGTCTTCAAGAGATTAAAGCCACTCCTGATCAAATTCCGGAAGTTGCTTTGCTGGAAGAAATGGGTTATGAGCATTACTGGTATCCAGCGCAGAAAAAGGGGTATAGTGGCGTGGCCATTTTCAGCAAAATTACTCCTACACATGTCGAATATGGTTGTGGTCATGAAGACTATGATTTTGAAGGGCGTATCATTCGTGCTGATTTTGATAAAGTGTCAGTGATGAGTACTTATTTTCCTTCTGGAACAACAGGAGATGTTCGACAGGATTTTAAATATCGTTTTTTGGATGATTTCCAGTTATATAGCAATAAGTTGTTGGTTGAAAAACCTAATTTGGTTGTATGCGGAGACTATAATATCTGTCATCGTGCTATTGATATCCATAATCCTAAATCGAATGCAAACTCTTCGGGATTTTTGCCTGAAGAACGTGAATGGATGGAAAACTTTATCAATTCGGGATATATCGACTCTTTCCGTCATTTGAATCCAGAACCGCATAACTACACTTGGTGGAGTTATCGTGCAGGTGCACGTGCCCGAAATCTGGGCTGGCGCATCGATTATAATATGGTGTCAAAGCCACTAGAGACGCAGATCAAATCTTCACAGATTTTAGCAAACGCAGTTCATTCCGATCACTGTCCGGTTTTGCTGGAATTGGATGTGTAGATAAGAGTGATCCTAATAAAAAATATGCTGTCTAAAAAGTAACAGAGAAACTCCTAAGCATTGAATATTTGGAAAGTTGCTGTGGAGATACAAATAAAATTAAAGAAAAACAGGGTTATCCGAACTTTTTTGGATAACCCTGTTTTTATAAAAGTGGCATGTTGGTCAATCCATTTAGATGGAGTTCGACTGCTTTGTTAAGCCTATGCCTCAATAGCTGTTATATTTAAACCTGACTATGGATGATGGAGAGTTGTTGAGCAACCTTCTCCGCAATTGTCAGGAACGATTTTGTTACAGGATCTTCTTGATCTATTGCGACAGGGAAACCGTTGTCTCCGGCATCAGAAATTCCTTTAAGCAAAGGTATTTCACCAAGGAATGGTACTTTATATTCTTCGGCTAAACGTTTTCCACCGTCTTTACCAAAGATATAGTATTTGTTATCTGGCAGTTCTGCCGGTGTAAAATAAGCCATATTTTCAACAACTCCCAAGAGTGGGATATTGATACTGTCCATTAAAAACATGCCGATTCCTTTGATAGCGTCTGCTAGCGCTACCTGCTGCGGTGTGGTGACAATAACTGCTCCGGCGATTGGGAAAGTTTGTGATACCGTGATATGAATGTCACCGGTTCCTGGCGGCATATCGACAACCAGATAATCCAGTTCACCCCAATTGGCATCATTGAAAAGTTGTTTGATAGCCGAAGTGGTCATTGGACCACGCCATGGAATAGGTTGATTGGGATCCGTAAAGAAACCGATTGAAAGTAGCTTTATCCCAAATTTTTCAAGGGGTTCAATTTTAACCTGGCCGTCAGGCATCTCCACAGATCCGGGTTTGGCTCCTTCCAATCCGAACATCATCGGTAGTGATGGACCATAGATATCGGCATCCAATAGACCTGTTTTTGCACCCTTGGCATGAAGTGCAAGGGCCAAATTTGCAGCGACCGTTGATTTTCCAACTCCGCCCTTACCTGATGAAACCAGAATGATGTTTTTAATTCCTGAAACCTGGGCGCCCTGTTTACCGACCACATTGGAAGTCATGTTTATCTGAACTTCAAGATTTTTATCAATAAAATGTGCTATTGCATTGCGACAAGCATGCTCTATATGATCTTTTAGTGGGCAGGCGGGGGTAGTCAATATGACATCGAAGGCAATTTTTTGGTCTTCGATCTGAATATTTTGAATCATATTCAATGTTACAAGATCCTTTTTTAGATCAGGCTCTTCAACATAGGATAATGCATTTAATATTTGTTCTTTGGTAACCATCTATTATTCATTTGAAATCATGGAATACAAAACTACTCATTGCCGACCAATTTCATGTCATTTGTTTGTTTTTAATGGAATTAAGATCCATATATCTATGCATTATTGATGACTTAAGGGTTTCCTACAACCTCAGAGAAAATTAATGAGGAGCCAACTTCGCTGTATTGCGTGTTTCTAATTCAGTATTGGGAGGAGCAGTATTTTTTGCGTATTCGGGGATTTGATAGGCCATATTATATACCTTTTAAATGCTGTTGTCGAAGAGTTGTACTTTGTCTGGTTTCCGTGTAATTATAATTGTATATGAAGGCAAATTTATCTAAGTTTGACTATTGATATGCATGGATTTGCATGAAATTGTAATTATGTCCAATCGATTTATAACATCTCTGAAGTCCCGCAAGTGGCGATGGCTTTACATTACTTTGGCTGTTTTCTTGATTTTAGTAATCGCGGTAGGCGCTTATGCTTACCAAAAGAGAGACGGGATGCTCATGGGGGCGATCAACAAAGCAAAAGCTAAGCTGCTGGAAAAGTATGATATGGATTTGAAAATTCAATATTATGCTTTTCAGGGAATTAATGCGGTGCAGTTTAAAAATATACAGTTGTTACCTAAAAATAGGGAGCCACTGGCACAGATTAATGATCTGACGGTATCCGTTAAACTCTGGCCCCTTTTATTTGGTGATGTAAAGCTAGGGGAAGTTATTTTGGACAATGCAACGGTGTCTTTGGTCAAGAAAGATACCATTAGCAACTACGATTTCCTGTTTAAGAAACAAAAGAAGGACACAGTCGAGAATGATAATCCGAAACAGAATTTGGCGGCATTGGCGGACCGTCTACTAAAGAATGTATTCTTTAAGATCCCGAATGATCTAGATCTTAAAAATTTTGAGCTTTCTTATAAGGACGACAGTACTTCACAACGTATTGTTATACCCTCTGCTGTCATTGATGGTGGTGATATGGAATCTAAGTTTTTGCTAAACGATCATGAGGCTGCCTGGAACCTAACAGGAACAATAGATTCGGATAATCAGGAATGTGATCTACGGCTTTTTTCAGATAAGAAGGAGGTGAATCTTCCACTATTGCAGCGCAAGTTTGGTCTGGCCGTTAGTTTTGATGAGATATCCTTTCGATTGGACAAGGCCAACCGACGCAATAAGGAGTTACTGGAATTACATGGGCAATGGGGCTTTAAAAACCTGAAAGTAAATCATTGGCGGATCTCCAGCAAAGACGTTATTTTTCCTGAGGCGACCATGCAGGGGGCACTCAATATTGGAGCTTCTTCTATTGAAGTCAGTAAGGAGAGTACGGTACAGGTCAAAGATTTTGTTTTTTCTCCTTATTTAAAATATGTACATAAGCCAGATAAGGAGGTTTTTTTGGCTATTCACACGGATAAAATCAAGGCACAGGACTTTTTTGAAGCAATGCCAGTTGGGTTGTTTCCAGGGTTGGATGGAATACAGGTTGAGGGGCATATTCAATACGATCTAAATTTTGCTTTGGAATTAAAAAGACCTGACAAACTTCTGTTTTCCTCCAAAATGGATGATAAAGATCTGCAAGTCGTGAAATGGGGTGAGGCTAACATTGGGATGCTAAATACACCTTTTACCTATACGGCCTATGAGGATGGTAAACCGATGCGTGAGATTGTAGTCGGACCGCAAAATCCGAATTTTACACCTTTGGATCAGATCTCCCGTTATATGCAGATTAGTCTGATCAACACGGAAGATCCTTTTTTCTTTAAGCATAAGGGTTTTGAAGAAAAGGCTTTTAAACTCTCTATTGTCACAAATATTAAAGAAAAAGGCTTTAAACGGGGTGCAAGTACAATATCAATGCAATTGGTGAAGAATGTATTTCTGAACCGTAATAAGACTGTCGTTCGGAAAATCGAGGAGATCCTATTGGTTTGGCTGATGGAGCGTTCGCAGCAGGTCAGTAAAAAACGGATGTATGAGGTTTATCTCAATGTTATCGAGTGGGGTAATAATGTCTATGGAATCACCGAAGCGGCCCGCTACTATTTTGGAAAAACTCCAGCGCAACTCGGACTTGGAGAAAGTATCTTTTTGTCGAGTATTGTGCCACGTCCGAAGAAAGGACTTAACTTTTTTGATTGGACGGGGCATCTTAAGGGAAATATGTTGCGCTATTTTAATATCTATGGCCATATCATGACTAAAACGGGGCAGATAGGTGTTGATTCGACCACATCAGCCTATGGTTTCTATGAGGTCCTATTGCAGCCGCATCTGCGTGCTGCCAGACCCGCAGTTGTAGATACTATAGACACATTGGATATGGGGGATGATCCATTGTTATTCGATGATCTGGAGAACGGAGGTGCCGCTGATAATCTAGAAGGTGTTTCTCTTCCTAAAACCATAAAAAAGATGTCTCATCCTGAAAAGCAGGACGAGGAAACGGCCGAACCGGAAAAACATAAGCGATCTATTTTCGATAAGATCCTAGGTCGGAATAAGGAAGATAAGGGAAAAACGGAGGACGAGACAACTAAGAACCCGAAAAAGGAACAGAAATAATCTGATAAAATAGGTTCATGGTTGATTGCTTTCATATTGAGAAAGCTTTTGATTTGTTATCATCGGATGTAGAATCAAAAAATTGGCTTGTTCAATACCTTGGAAAATCTGTCTGGAGAAAAGAAATGATACCGATAAAAATAATATAGTGGAATGAAAAAAATAGAAATTGACGGATTGCTTTTTGAGCCCCTTTTTGAAGAAGAACAGATTCAGAAAAGAGTTCGTTTGATAGGAATAGACATTAGTCTGCGATATGAGCATAAGCAACCTGTTTTTATAGGAGTTTTGAATGGTTGTTTTATGTTTATGGCAGATTTGCTTAAACAAATAGAAGTTCCCTGTGAGATGTCTTTTATTAAATTGGCCTCGTATATCGGTACCGGTCAATCTGAATTGAATGAGCTTTTGGGTTTAGGGATTGATCTAGAGGGGCGTGATGTGATTATCGTGGAAGATATTGTAGACTCCGGACATTCGCTGAAACATACATTGGATGCCGTGAAACGATTAAATCCAGCCAGCGTCATTGCATGTGCACTTTTGGTTAAGCCTGAAGCACTGCAATATCATTTTGAAGAGTTGACGTATGTTGGTTTTGAGATTAGCAAGGAGTTTGTAGTGGGTTACGGGATGGATTTTAATGGTCTGTGTCGCAACTTGCCGGATATTTATAAGAATGTTCCTATTTAGATTTCAATATTGAAATTTTGGTCTCGTAAGATCTGCTTGGCTATTAGAAATAGATCAAGGAACGAGGGGCGAAACATCCTTCAGCGAGGTAGTCTGTTTTTATCTTTGTTCCTTGATCCTACAGCAATGTAGCTTAATATTTAAAGGCGCAAGTTTCAATATGATCATTAACCATACCCACTGCTTGCATGTAGGCATAACAAATCGTGGAACCAAAAAACTTGAAACCTCTTTTCTTCATGTCTTTTGCTATTTTATCAGAAATTTCGGTCGTTGCTGGAACATGTTGCAAACTCGGCCAATGGTTGGTCAACGGTTGCTGTTCTGGTAAAAATGAATACAGGTAATTGTAAAAGCTACCATATTCCAGTTGGATTTTTTTAAATAGCCGTGCATTTGTAATGGTCGATTCGATCTTATTTCGATGTTTAATAATACCGGAATCTTGCAGGAGTGCTTCGACATGATCTGCTGTATAAATGGCGACTTTGCTGACATCAAAATTGGCAAAGGCTTCCTGATAAGCCGATCTTCGACGGAGGATCGTAATCCAGCTCAAGCCAGCCTGAGCTGACTCCAGTACTAAAAATTCGAATAAGGTTTTATCATCCTTGACTTGTCGTCCCCATTCTTTATCGTGATAGTTGACATACTGTTCATCAGATCCGCACCATTGGCAGCGTATAATTTCTTTTGGCATGTTCTATAAAGATTTTTTGAATGCAATATAACTTTTTATCCTAACTTTACGACCATAAAAAAGTTTCGAATTTAAACGGTCTGTGATTTCTTCATCGCCGATAAGGAGCAGTTTATTTCAATGAAAGTTAACATCTTTAAATATTTTATTGTCTTTGTAATCTTCTTTGTGTTTTCGGCTATACAGTTGAGTGCACAACGACGGACATTGCGACATGTTGCCCAGGATAGTGTACCCATGCCCGATAGTACAGGTATTTTAAGAGATTCTATTCTATCGCCTAATCAGGAGGTGCTGGCATCCTTAAATCCGGCCCTGCAAAAGCAATATCGGGTTGTCACTGTAGAAGCGGAGGGGCTGGTTGTTCACAATATATATGACTATGATGTGAGACAGTATTTTAAAGGTGAACCGCGTAATAATGTTTTGGCACGACAATATGGAACTCCTAAGCCACACCGGGAGAACTGGATATTATTTACTGCGCTCTTTTTGATATTTGGAGTTGGGTTAATTCGCATATTTTTTCCTTCTGATATAAAATTGGTCTTTCAGGGTTATTTCGATGACCGGGTGTTGTTGTCGGTTAGTAAAGAAGATACGATCCTAACCTCTTGGCCGTTCATTTTCCTGTTTGTATTATTTTCGGGGGCAATGGCACTATTTGTTAGTTTGTTTTATGCTTATGAATTGAACCGCTTTGATTTTATTACCTTTCCCAATTATATTAAAACCGTAGGTATGGTCGGAGGGCTATTTGCCTTAAAAATTGGCTTTATCCGATTTTTATCCTTTGTTTTTGAAATAAGGAAGCTAGTAAAAGAATATGTGACAGTGTTGTATCTGATTTATTTTAACACGCTCTTTTTGATGCTTCCTGTGTTATTAATATTGAGTCTTGTCCCTTTAAGCGCTGTTGGTGTCGTTTTACATTTGGCTATTATTGGAGCAATCCTGTTATTCTTATATAGATTTCTTAAGACAGCGGCGCATATTATGTCGATGTATAAATTTTCAATTTCCTATTTAATTTTGTACCTTTGTTGCCTAGAAATAGCACCAATATTAATACTGTTAAGATTATTGAGCTAAAACTGGTTAATATGCAAACTTCAGACGTAGAAAGAGCAAAGAAGGTAAAAAGTGTACTGGTTACTTTACCAAAACCTGAAAACGATAAGTCCCCTTATTATGATTTAGCAAAGAAATACGGGTTAAAATTAGACTTTCGAGGTTTTATACACGTAGAAGGGGTTCCTGCCAAAGATGTGCGTAGGGATAAAGTTAATTTAGCAGATCACACTGCGGTAATATTTACAAGTAGAAATGCTGTAGATCATTATTTTAGGATATGTGAAGAGATGCGGTTTGAAGTGTCGGCAGAAATGAAATATTTCTGCATTTCAGAGACGATCGCCCTTTATCTTCAAAAATATATTCAATATAGAAAGCGCAAAATTTTCTTTGGTAAACAAACAGCTAAAGATCTGGAAGAGGTTTTGAAAAAACATAAGGCTGAAAACTTTCTGTTTCCTTGTTCGGATGTTGCTAATGAAGAAACAAGCAATTGGTTACAACAAAATGGCTATAAGTTTACCCCGGCAGTTCTTTTTAGAACTGTAGTAAGTGATCTGAGTGATCTTAAGGATGTATTTTATGATGTAATTGTATTCTTTAGTCCTTCTAGTGTTCAGTCGCTATATGACAACTTCCCGGACTTTAAGCAAAACAATACCCGTATCGCTGCGTTTGGAGCTTCAACACAACAGGCTCTCTTAGAACATGGATTGATATTGGATATTCCTGCTCCTACACCCAAAGCACCTAGTATGACGATGGCTGTAGAAGAATACATTAAAAAAGTAAATAAATAATAACCTATCTTAGGTTGATAATATAAAGGGTTTTTTAAACCCTTTTTTTGTTGGATTTGGTTATTCTTTGGGATTCAAAGTATTATGATTGCATTGAGTTTGCCTATGTAATATAATCACAATAAAAATAGTCGCTTAGTTTTCATACGGTTGATAAAGAAACCTGCTATGAACTTGATCGAGGCATACAGTTTGTAGACAATTGAGTTGCTATAACAGGTGATTCATTTCGTTTGTTGAAATAAGGTTCTATAAAGTAGATCCGGATTGTTGTAGGATGAAATGTAATAAAAGTGACATATGTCACTGAGATTTTAATTATATTTCTATTAAATTGTATTGGGGTTATTTGTTCCAATTAAAATAAGGTGTAGACGTTATTTTTAAAATTTGGTAGAGATATTTTTTTTATGTTTGTAATTAAGCAAAATTAGTCAGTCGTGAAGTTAAAGCAAGTTGATAAAATTTCGGGCATTCGATCAGAAGACTTTTTAAAAAACTATCTGAAACCAGGGTTTCCGGTGGTCATCACAGATTTTATTAGTGCTGATAGTCCAGCATTGAAGAAATGGAATTATGATTACTTTAAGGAAATAGCCGGGGATATTAAGATTGATGTCTATGGAAAAGAAGAAGATTCAATGGACCGTGCTGCCAGTGCTCCTGTAGGGCAAATGACATTTGCGGAATATTTGGATCTGATTACCAAGGAACCTACCGAGTTGCGGTTATTTCTGTTCAATCTGCTCAAAATACGTCCTGAGTTAAAGCAGGATGTTATTTATAATGATGTGACCGGAGGAAAAGTGTTGCAGTGGCTACCATTTATGTTTTTCGGAGGAGAGGGGTCTAGCACCCGCAATCACTTTGATATTGATATGTCCCATGTATTCATTTCACAATTTCAGGGACTGAAACGGATCTGGCTTTTTCCGAATGATCAATCGGATCTGATGTATAAGTTACCGTACAACTTTCATAGTATCGCTAATCCGAAGTATAGTAATGTGGAAGAATTTCCGGGAATAGAATATCTGGACGGATATGAAGCTGTGATCCATCCCGGAGAAACATTGTACATGCCCGCAGGGTGGTGGCACTATATACAGTATGAGACCGAAGGGTATTCGATTTCAGTAAGGGCGCTGGCTAATTCGATCAGCGAGAAATTGCAAGGGGCACGAAATCTTTTTATAACCAGACATTTTGATAATACGATGCGGAAGATCTTTAAGGATCATTGGTTTCATTACAAAATAAATACAGCCAAGCGCCGCGCAAATAATGCCATTAAAAGAAATAAACGATAAAAATAAAGGGGATATCAATTGATATCCCCTTTATTTTTATCGTTTATACCTGTTTGATCTACAGAATAACGATCTTTCCTATACCGATTCTTCATTTTCTGCCCATTTGCTCGCTTCTCTGTAGAACAGCGTATAAGGATCGCTGGGGTAGATGGTCGCATCCGGATTATGTCTAAATGGAATTTCAGGATTAAAAATCTCACTGAGTATATTGCCTAGGAATCCAACGAAGTTCTCTTTCTGAAAGGCGAGAAAGTCGGCTGTTAATACACCTTCTTTGCCATTAAACAAAGTTCCTTCCTCACGCATTTTTCGGGCGACATATAGATGTGGCTCCAATTGCTTCCGACCTGTCTTTTGCTCAAATACATAGGCATAGAAAAGTGTTTGTATCAGCGCTTTATTTTCGGTATTAGGTGCAAACACTTGATCGATCTCTCTAAATATTACTGAATCACCTCCTGTTTTGTAATCGACAATCCGACTGATGATACGATCATCATGGGTGACGACTTCGTCGACACGGTCGATGATACCGTATAAAGTAACCTGTTCTTCTTTACCATTTACAGAAATAGGGAACGGAAGTGTGTAATCTGTGTCGTTCTCAAGTTCTATAATACGGATGGCCTTATAATTGGCGATATCATATTCGAGATACATTTTGATATATTCACAGGCAATCTTTAACATGATGCGCTGTAGGCTATTTAAATCACCCGTAGAATTTAATTCAACCTGATATTGATAGCCTATTTCCCGAATAACAAAAGATTCGATCTGATTGAATTGCTGCTGCAGGATATTCGTTGCTGTAAAGTCTTTCTGATCTTTGAAGGGTAGGAATATTTTCTCCATGACATTGTGGATAACAGTCCCCAACTTGTTCATCTCAAATTCCTGTGAAATAGAAGGTGGTTCTTTGATATTCGCAATATGTTTGAGAAAAAATTGCAGTGGCGATTGCAGATAGGTTGTGAGCGCTGTTGCTGATATTCTCTTCTGGTCGACAATAAAGTCCTGATACATCTTTTCCCATACCTCACCCTGTTTTTCGATGATAATCTCTGTTGTTCTGTCTGCGAACTGAATTGTTTGTTGTTGAATTTTGCGTTCAAAATTAAACTTGCTCTCGAACTCAAGCTGTTTGATAAACCTACTTTCCTCTCCTGTTGAACTTTCGTCTACAAGTCCATTGTAAAAAATATGGATCCCCTCACTATATTGAAAGTGTCTATAAAACAAATAGGCTGACAGTGCATCTTGATTTTCCAATATTGGCAGCCCATAGGCTCTTCGCAGGCTGTTTGGGATAAAGGTTGGGGAATTGGATGTTTTAGGTAGGATACCCTCATTTGCACCTAAAATATATACATTGTCAAAATTTAAACAACGGCTTTCCAGAAGTCCCATAATCTGGATGCCTTCCAGCGGATTTCCTTCTATCGCGGAATTTATCGGCGATATGGCTTTCTTGATCAGACCAATCTGGAAGCTGATACTTAAAGGTGCCACTGTCTCAAATCCCAAGAGTAACTGGTTGAGTGTCTTTTTGGTTTCTATCAGCAGGTTGTTGTCAATCTGACGGATGCGTTCATGTGCGGAAATACTATGTAGCAGATCGTCAACAATTGTGATAAGCGAAGGGATCAATTGCGCCGCGTGTACAATCGGAACGAAAAATTGAGGTAGTGAACTTTTGAAATGGAGCTCTTCCAGTGCGATTTCAAATAATTGCTTATCGGCGATTTCTTTCTGAATTTGCAGCTTGTCTTCCAAAGAAACCTGTGTCAAGGGATGATTGATGAATGTCTCAATGGTCTGATAAGAGATCTTGTTCCTCTTTAACTGCGAAATTTCTAAATGTACTTCCATCCATAAATCCAATATACCGTAAATAGGGGATTGGGTTAATGGATAGCCGGTAGTAATGTTGGGATTAACATCTGGAAGACTTTGCAATAAAGGAACCAATAGGTTCTCATCGGCTAATAAAATAGCCGAGGTTTGCTCTTTGTTATTTTGTTTTTCAAGAATGTCATAGAGTAGTTTTGTCTGACTTATTTTTCCTGTGCTTGCATATAAGTTTACCGTTGAGGTTCTGTTGCCTATTATATTGGGGCTACTGCCGAGCGCGTTGACAAGTCCAGTCTGAAAGATATTTCGACGAATGAACAAACCTGCTTCTTGCATATTGTCGTCCAGGTAATAGGAATCTGCATCGAAGTAAAATAGTGCCTTTCCTTCTTCTTGCCATTGACGGAATAATTTAGCTTCGGCCCTATTCAGTGCATTGAATCCAACGAAAAGAATCTGTTTAAAGGATGATGTAAAATCCTGAAGGGTAGCTTTGCTCTCGACTAGATCTCGATAAATCGTCGGATAATTAGTTTGACCGGCGGCTTTAAGCGTTTCTTTAAACCTTGTGTATAATATTGGCAGTCTTTTCCATAATTGTAGAAACCGCTCTTGTACACCGCTATGGCCAGCAATGGAAAAGGATTGCCAAAACTGACGGATAAACCCTTGCTGTTCTTGAGTAAGGTGTTGAAAGGCAATATCAATTTTGGTGTTATCATAAAGCTCCATATAGATCTGATCGATGGGAACCAGATCATAATCCAGTTGTCCAAAGTCACTCAATATAATCTCTGCAATAGGATAAAATTCTTCTAATGTTTCCGGTTCTTTACCCTCAGCGGCCAAAAGTTCGTTATGGATTTTAAACAGTTGAAAGAACTGTCCCAAGGGGCTAGCCTCGGCATCATTGGTCGATAATTTGAAGAATTCCTGTATAGTAAAAAACTGTGGGGACCAGATGGCCTGTCCATAGACATCGGCAAGATGTTTTTTGAGATATGTAATCGGACGTTTATTGTTAAACACGATGGCAATCTCACTCAAATCGTTTCCAAAACGTTGTTGAATATCCGCTGCTACTAATTTTAAAAAGGCTGTTTGCATCGTGATCGTTTATTTTACTTCAATTAATTGATTTGATTTAGCATAGTAGAGGTAAGCTTTGACATTGTTGTAGCCTAGGTTCTCTAAGTTTTTCTTATAGTTGTCAACCTGATATTTATGTCCGATGTAATCCGTTTGTGTAAATTTAAAGTCGAGGACAATTGTCTCTTCCTCTGAAGTGAAGACTTTATCAGGGCGGATGGTTTCTCCTTTAGCGGTAATGATACTGGCTTCATTCCAGATTTTATATTTTCCGGTAAGCCACTGATTGATGATGGGATGGTTCCAGATCCGGTTGATTTCTTGCATCAGGCAGGGCTCTTCCTCTTTTGAGAGTATACCTTCCTGAATCAGCTGACGGATTAATCTGGAAATATCTTTTTCTTTAGCGATCTGAGACATGATTTCATGGGCCAGTATCCCATATTGTGCTGCTTTTTCCAACATCATAATATCGTTGATCGTACGTGTGCTGGACTTCTCTAGGGCCATCTCCAGTTCTTTGGAAATAGGGTAGCGGCTGAGTGCAATGATATTGTCTTCCTGACTTTTAGGGGCGACTCGTTCGATGGTCTGATCGACCTTTATATGGGCATCTTCTAAAGTAAATGGAGCAATAGAGGAATCCAATACTTGATAGAGGATATCGCTTATATATTCATCTTTGATATCATATCCTGTAATTTCGCCGGTCTTTTTGTCCACGGACTCTTTAAATGATGGAGCAGTAATATAGAGGTGTTCAACGGCACGTGTTGTAGCTACATAGAACGTATTTAGTGCATCCATATAATTGAATAGCATTTCCTCAAAATATTGTTTGAAGAACACAGACTTTCCAACTGTTGTTGTATATTTTATGGGAATTTTTCCCAATTGTGCAAATGGCGTATCGTAAGTGTCGATCCAGAAATCTCCATTGATCATCCCGTCCAGATCCCAGGAACAGAAAGGGAGCATGACAACATCATAGGCAAGCCCTTTTGATTTATGGATTGTTGTTACTTCAATTGCGTTTATATCACCATTGGAAGGTAGTACTGCACGATTGCCATCTTCTTCCCAGAATTCTAGAAACTGAATAATTCCACGCTCACCATTGGTCGAGAAAGCTGAAATCATATCCTTGAATGCCAATAGGTAGGGAAGGTGAATGTTCTGTTCCGTCGTGAAGCCATAGATTTCGATGAGTTTTTCTATTAAATGAACCAAAGGCTGTTTTTGCCAAATTTCCCAGGAGTCGATCAATGCGTGGGGAAGAAAATCTTTCAGCGCACGGATGTCGTTTGAAGCAAAGGTTAGCCAAGCGGTTTGATTGACCGTATTTTTCTGGATGGTCTGATAGAGATAGACCATTTTTGCTTTATGTATGCTATGTTTGTCCGAATTGTATACGAGCGCTTTTAATGTTTCAATCAGGAGGAGTACAGCGTCATTGCTGGCCAAGGATAGCGCATCTCCGGAGATGACCTCAAAGCTAAGATTTTCCTCTTTTTTGAAATCCATCAATTTCTGAATAACTAATTTAGCTTGTGCATTACTACGTACAAGGATCCCTATTTGTTTGGCTTGATATCGGCTAGTATGAAACCATTCACCTATCTTCTTACATAAAAGATGAAGAGACTCCTCGATGACCTGATTTCTCCTGTAGCGACCGTCAGACACAGGAATATACGAAATCTCGATGGAGCCCAACTTGTCGAGATTCCCTTTTTTGTGTGCAGGGATTTTCTGTTGACTATTTTCATAAGCTTTAACAAGCATATTATCATTGCCTGAGGCTGCCCACCAATGTTTTCCCTCTTCGCCTAAGTTTTCGTCTACCTTTTCATTGAGAACACGCTGCAGATGCTGAGGGATACTGTTAAAAAGATAATTGTTTAGCTGGATAATATTTGGGAGACTTCTAAAATTGGTGTCAAGACTACCATTTTCAATAAAGCTGGTTTTGGCGCTCTCATCCAAGTGAAACGCATGACCAATTTGCTGTTCGACCTGTTGGAGCAATATGCGCCAATCTCCGTTCCGCCAACGGTATATACTCTGTTTGACGTCGCCAACAATGAGGTGCTCGCTTAGTGTGCCATTGGCATCGGCGAGTGCATTGATCAATAGGGGACTGTAGTTTTTCCATTGAATACGCGAGGTGTCCTGAAATTCGTCGAATAAAAAATAATTGAAGCGATTGCCGATCTTTTCCCAGATGAATGTTGGATCGCTGTTCTCATCGATCCCAAGTTTATTTAACAGGATCTGTGAATCGGAGATTAATTGAGCGCCGTTTTCTTTACGCCATTGGGTCAATAAGTCGCTCATTTCTTTGAGCAAACATAGGTAATACAGATTGTTTTGTACGGCCTGATAAGCAATGTAAGCTGGCAGATTCTCCTGTAGTGTCTGAAAAGACTGTAAGATGGGAGCAAGCGTTGATTGGAGATCGTAGCGTATATTTTTGTCACTATCTGTAAATGCGTCCTCATTGTCAATTAATTGTACATATTTATCCAAGATCTTGGCAATTTCGGAAGAACTTAACTTGTCTGTCTTTTTACTGGTCTTGCTGGCTGAGATAATCTTATTGCGTGATTTTCCCTTGAGCTCATTTTCACTGATGTTGAATCTTTTGAACGTATCGCTGAAAGTTTCGATGGTCAGCGAAAGTGCTTCGGTAAAGGCATTTATTTTTTGTTCGATTTCTTGATTCAGGAGGTTGAAAACTTCTCTTGGGTTAGCTGAATTAATATAGCTGTCAAATTCCTGGAAATTTTCAGAGAAAATAAGGTTGGCTAGGCCCATCAATTGTTGTCGATAGTTCCAGTTTTCATTTTTGGCTATTTTTTTCTCCGCATAGGCGATGATCCAATCGAGGAGGTCGGGGCGTTCATCTAGCAACTGATTGAGCATGATTGTCAATTCATTTTTGACTTTATTGACATTCATTTCTATCTTGTAGGCCGCGTCGAGGTTGAGCTCATAGGTGAAAGCACGGATAACTTTCTGAGAAAAACCATCAATTGTACTGATGGTAAAATGACTGTAATCGTGTAAGATCCGACGGTAGACACGGTAGGATTTCTCCTGGATCAAATAGGTTGTCCAATCGGGTTGCTGCTGCAGCAATAGTTTTCTGAAATCTTCGATTTTGGGACTGATTTCGCCAATAGCTAGGCCGTGGAGAACAGAGAGTATACGTTCTTTCATTTCTGCGGTGGCCTTGTTGGTAAACGTTATCGCCAATATCTCTTTATAGCTGTTTTCATTGGACAGCAATAATGTTAGATAATGTAGTGTCAGACTAAAGGTTTTTCCAGAACCGGCCGAAGCTTTAAGTATTTTTAATGGCGCAACAGATTTCATGGAATGAAGGTAGAAAGTAAAATGTGAATTGGCAAAGAAAATATATTATCTTCATCCTTCTTTAAAATCTGCAAAGATAATATCAAGGGTATTATTTTTCTTGTTTTTATGCTGTATTATTAGTTATTCCTGTCAGAAGGATAATGCAGATGAGTATGATAAGAGGCCCATTTCTGTCGGGAGGGTAGCAATAGGAACAAATGGGATTTAATCCGATCAGCATTCATAAAATGGTTTCCAAAAAATTGGAGATTTTTTTTTGCAGCATTTGAGGAAAAGGAAATTAGAAAGGTGCAGGCAGATTGGCCTAAAAAGACGGACGTACAAATTACTTTAGGCCCTGAGGGAAGACCTTCGGGGATGAGTTGTGTTTTAAACGCTGATTTTGAGGAGACTCACTATGGTGTTCTTCGTGAAGTTTTATTAAATTATGTCTATGAATAAAAAAAAATAACTATCTTTGCATCCCCTCTAGTATGAAGCTCGGGGGATATGTTGAATACATAAAATAAAATTAAGAAATGGCAACTAAAATCAGATTGCAAAGACATGGTAAAAAAGGACGTCCTTTTTACCACGTAGTCGTAGCGGATTCTCGCGCTCCACGTGATGGTAAATTCATCGAACGTATCGGTTCTTACAACCCAAACACAAATCCAGCAACTATCGTTTTGGATTTTGAAAAAGCTTTGGATTGGATGAATAAAGGTGCTCAACCTACTGACACAGCTCGTGCTATCCTTTCTTACAAAGGTGTTCTTTACAAAAAACACTTACAAGGTGGTGTGAAAAAAGGTGCTTTTGATGAAACTGCTGCTGAAGCTAAATTCACTGCTTGGACTGAAGCTAACGAAGCTAGAATCTCTGGTAAAAAAGATGGTTTAGCTCAATCTAAAGCTGATGCTAAGAAAGCTGCTTTAGCTGCTGAAGCGAAGAAAAAAGAAGAAAAAGCTGCTGCTGTAGCTGCTAAAAATGCTCCTGTAGCAGAAGAACCTGCTGCAGAAGAGACTGAAGCTCCTGCATCAGAAGAAACTGAAGGTTAATTCTTTCATAAAGTATTCGAGAAAGCCGACTCAATCTTGAGCCGGCTTTTTTAATAAAATAGTTTATATGTTAAAATGTGATGCTGATTGCTCTAATTTAAAATAGGAGCAGGCTATACCATCATATCTCTATACAAAAAAGTGAAAATTAAACAGATGCTGAATTTACAGTGGAAGCTGGAAAGAAAAGAATCTCAATACTAATATCCCAATACGCAATACTACAAAATGACTATCGATCAAAGTTTTTATATAGGCTATATCAGCAAAACACGAGGTCTAAAAGGCGAGATACAACTGTTTTTCGAATTTGAAGACTATGAGAGTTTGGATATAGAGGTCGTTTTTTTAGAGGTCAACAAAAAGCTTGTACCTTATTTTATCGATGCTATAAAACTGCAGAAAAATAGTACCGCCTACGTGACATTTGAAGATGTTGATCATATCGACAAGGCACAAGTGCTTGTTCACAAAAAGGTTTATCTACCCAATGATAAAATGCCAGAACGGGATCCCGATGATTTTAGATATACGGATTTAATCGGGTTTTTGGTGATCGATGAAACTCATGGTGAACTGGGGGAAATTACGGATGTACAGGAATTTCCACAGCAATTCGTCGCGACAGTTGATATGAACGGTAAAGAATTGATGTTTCCCCTATCCGATGATTTAATCGTTGGCATAGATGGTGAAGAGGAGATTATTGAAGTAGAATTGCCTGAAGGGCTAGTCGATCTTTATAAAGAATAAAAGTGGACAGATGTCTCGTAAATTACCCCTGATTACAACTCGGAATTTACTTTAGAGCGTCGTTCTTAATTCCCATAAATTTGAATGAAAAAGGTCTAAGTTCGTAAAGGAAGTTAAACCTTTTTCGATTCAATAAGTTGAGGATTTAAATCGTATTTTGCTTCATCTGACAAAATTTTTGTTTTGGGACGGTCGGGGATCTCTTACTCTGATGGATTTTGTTTAAATTGGTACTGAATAATCAATATATTGACCATTATAAACGATCTATCTTGAAACTATTACTACTAATTATTTCAGCGATATTCTTATCCTCTTGTGCTTTCTTTGGGAAGAACAAAGAATTTCCGATCGGAAATTATCAGGTTATTTGCGGTTATACCAATGATGGCTACCTAGAGGCCAAAGCTAAGGATCCGCTAAATATTGAACCTGATGCATATTGTGATCATCCGCTTCATTATCGTTCCTTTCTCTCCCTTCAGGATAAAGGACAATTTGTCCTCGCGATAGGTGATATCTTGCTCTATGGCAAATATAGATTTGAAGGGAATAAAATTGAATTGGTGGATGATAAAAAGGGAACCATCTCTTTGGATATAATTCAAGTAAAAAAGAATTTCGTGCAATTGAAAGGTGATTTCTCCCAATTCAATTCAGCCCATTTACCAAATACGGAACGGTTGTTTCTCAATTTCGAATTAGACAAAACACCACTTCGCGAGCAGCCTAGTAAATTTGATAGTGTAGTCAATCTTTGGCGTAATATTCCGACAAGTGCTGAAAATGATCAAGAGGTAAAGGCCCGGGCATTAAACTTTTTAGATTATTCTATAGCATACTTTCAACACATCTCAAATTCTGGCGTCCATAGTGATTATAAGATAGATGGGATTGAATCTCCAATTACTTATGCGCAAAATGGCATTGTATTGAAACAATGGGAAGACGTTCCTGTCTCATGGAAAGAGCTGTTTTACAATGAGGAGAATGCATTGGTTGCCTATAAATATTTAATGGATGGGTTTAAATACGGAGAGAAGGAAAAGTATAGTGTCTCTGGCTTACTGCTGATCACATTCTATTTAAAGAATCTACGTAATTCTCTTTCAACTTTGAAATAATTTGTATGGGAAGATCTGGAAAAAAGACAGCTTTGTCACTATAATTTATAGCTTTTCGAAAAAATGTTTTTGTTGTTTGATTTTTTAAGACGATATTAGCAACGCTTATAGAGAAAGGCCGAGGGACTAGACCCAGTGAAGCCTTAGCAACCTGTATTGTTCAAGGTGCTAAATTCTACCCTGCTCCATGTGGGAAAGATAAGTTACATGCAGATAGACATATCCTCGACTTGTGCGTTTCGATGTAAGCCAACCCAAACTTAAAACAGTTTTTTAATGAAGATTATCGACCATATCCAGAATGCTAAAGGAAAAACATTGTTTTCTTTTGAGCTATTGCCTCCTGCAAAGGGACAGGGCATCCAAAGTATTTTTAAAACAATGGATGAACTGATGGAATTTAAACCACCCTTTATTGATGTAACTTATCATCGGGAAGATTATATCTATAAGGAACATGCAAGCGGGCTGTTGGAACGTGTATCTTATCGCAAACGACCAGGAACAGTGGCGATATGTGCTGCTATCATGAATAAGTATAAAGTGGATGCAGTGCCCCATCTGATATGTGGTGGCTTTACCAAAGAGGAAACTGAAAATGCCCTGATCGACTTAAATTTCTTGGGTATCGATAACGTATTGGTATTACGAGGTGACGCACGCAAAGGAGATGCTGATTTTATTCCAAGTGAAGGCGGACATGCTTTTGCAACGGATCTATTGGAACAGGTAACGGATATGAATAAAGGAAAGTATCTCCATGAAGATATTATCACATCTGAAAAAACCGATTTTTGTATTGGTGTCGCAGGATACCCTGAGAAGCATTTTGAATCCCCTAATTTCAATACTGATTTTAAATATCTGAAGCAAAAAGTGGATATGGGAGCTGAATTTATTGTAACTCAGATGTTCTTTAACGTGGAGAAATATAAGGAATTTGTGACCAAATGCCGGGACAATGGGATCCATGTGCCTATCATTCCAGGCCTCAAACCATTGACGACCAAAAAGCAACTGGTTACTTTGCCGAGAATTTTCCACTTGGATATTCCTGAGGAATTGAGCGATGCTGTTGCAGCATGTAAAACCAATGCTGATGTAAGACAAGTAGGTGAAGAATGGCTTGTGCAACAATGTCAGGAGCTGATTAAATTTGGTGCTCCAGTATTGCACTTTTATACCATGAGTAATCCCGGGCCAACGAAAAAGATTGTCGAAAAGTTAGCCTAAAAAATACCAGAGAAGCGAGGGATTTCCCCTCGCTTTTTTATTGCTCCTATAGACGGTATACTGTTTTGTACTTGTGAAATGAATCCCCATTTGCTCCATGGCCATATGCAGCTTTTGGGATGAAGTATGCCATTACCCCTGCTTTCAAAATCAGCATTTCTCTTTTCACTATAGAAGAGGTCTCTTTCAAAAAATATTTTTTGTTAGACAGTAGTGTTAAATAGTGTTAATTAACATTTTTAAATCGAGATAACTATTTAATTTGAAGTACTAAAAGGAACTAAGATATAGACCAATTGTCCTTATGACGTATAATAAATTAAACTCGCTATTTGGTTTGACCTGTGGCCTCGTTGCTACTTTTGTCTACATTGCTACTGTTGAAAAGACTGTGAGCTGGTGGGATTGTGGTGAATTTATCGCCTGCGCGTACAAACTTGAGGTGGCACATCAACCTGGCGCCCCACTATTTCTACTTATTCAGAATGTTTTTTCCAATCTGGCTTTCGGTAATACAGGGCAGGTCGCCTACTGGATGAATATTGGTTCGGCAGTCTGTAGCGGTCTGACTGTGACATTTTTATTTTGGACAATCACAGCGATTGCCAAGAAGATTTTAAGGAAGCCGCAGCAATCTGCTTTTTCTTACTATTTACAGATCTTTGGAGCGGGTGCAGTAGGGGCTATGACCTTTAGTTTCAGTGATACCTTCTGGTATTCGGCCGTAGAATCCGAAGTTTATGCGATGTCCTCGCTTTGTACTGCGGTGGTTTTCTGGGCGATTTTTAAATGGGAGGCGCGTGCGGATCAGGCCGGAAGTGACCGCTGGCTGATTTTTATCGCTTTCGTCATGGGGCTTTCGATCGGAGTCCACCTATTAAATCTTTTGGCTATTCCAGCCATAGCCATGGTGGTATATTTTAAAAGGACTTCAGAAATTAATTTTAAAGGTATTATAAAGGCATTTTTATTAGGGATATTAGTTCTTGCAGCAATCCTTTGGGGCGTTATTCAGTGGTTGATCGGTTTTGCTTCCAAAATAGATCTATTGTTTGTGAATTCTTTTGGACTAGGATTTGGTACTGGAATTCTTTTGTTATGTCTGCTTTTCGGTGGCTCAATTGTATATGGACTTTTTTATTCCCATAAAAAACGCAAGTATACTTTAAATACAGCTTTATTGGTATTTTGCTTTATTCTGTTTGGTTATAGTTCCTATACCATGGTGCTGATCCGTGGAAAGGCAAATCCATCCTTAAATAACAATGCGCCGGATAATGTCTTTTCATTTTTGGGTTACTTAGGGCGAGAACAGTATACGCGGGAACCTTTGGTTAAAGGGCCATACTATGATTCAAAGGCTGTGGACGTTCAAAGCAAAACCAGTTATCGGAAAGATGAATCCAATTATACGGCATTTACACAGGTTGATAAGTATACATTTGATCGCGAAACATTTTTTCCACGTATCTATAGCCAGGATGCGAATCATCAAGCCTACTATAGAAGTTATCTCAAGTTAAAAGAGGGCGAAAGACCACAGTTCTCCGATAACTTTAAGTTTTTCTTTAATTTTCAATTGGGAGAAATGTATGCACGTTACTTTTTATGGAATTTTGTTGGTAGGCAGAATGACAAGCAAGGCTATGGATCCTACACAGAGGGGAATTGGCTCTCTGGGGTGAAAACGCTGGATAATTGGCGACTTGGCGGGCAACATGATCTTTCGGAGTCACAGCAACATGATCCCAGTCGAAATACATACTTTTTCTTGCCTTTGTTATTGGGGATAGCTGGAGCGATCTGGTTGTACAAAAATAATAAACCCTATACCCTGGTGTTGACTTTGCTATTTGTTTTTACGGGTGTAGCGATTGTTGTATATCTCAATCAGACACCACTGCAACCCCGTGAACGTGATTATGCTTATGCCGGATCTTTTTATGCTTTTGCGATCTGGATCGGACTGGGTACAATTGCACTCATGCGCTTTTTAAAACGTTTTCTCAATAACCGCTATGCCATGGCTACAGGATTATCTTTTGCGCTGTTGGGTGGACCAATTATTCTGGTACATCAAAATTGGGATGATCATAATCGTTCTGAGAAATCCCTAGCCCGGGATGTGGCCCGTAATTATCTAGAAACCTGTGCACCAAATGCAATCTTGTTTACCTATGGTGATCACGATACTTTTCCATTATGGTATCTGCAGGAAGTAGAAGGAGTTCGTCCAGATATACGGATTGTTGTGCTGAGTTATTTAACAGGAGATTGGTATATGCAACAGGCCAAGAAAGCAACTTATAAAGCAGCAGGACTTCCGATTGTGATCCCGGCCGAAAAGACAAAAAAAGGTATTCGGGATTATATACCTTTTGTGGATAGACAGTTGAATGAAGCCGTGGATATCCAGCAGTTATTGCAGTTTGTCACTTCCGATGATCCAGATTATAAAGTACAGCTGAATTCGGGAAATCTGGAGAATTATTTTCCGACTAAGAAGGTCAAATTGGCCATTAACAAAGCTGAGATTTTGAAAAAGAATGCTGTGCCCGCTTATTTCCAGAATGCGGTCGTTTCAACGATGGAATGGGAAATCCCCGCTGACCACTTATCCCGATCGGATCTGACTTTGTTGTCCCTCCTTGAAAATAATCATTGGGATCGACCGATCTATTTTTCGAATATGCTCCCTAGTGATATTAAGTTGGGCTTGGACAAATACCTTGTCAACGAGGGCTTCGCTTCAAGGTTGATGCCAGTTGCTGCGACCAGTGAACAGCAGGCGTCTGCTGGCGAGATGGCAGCTTTGGTCAACGTGGAAGCCTTATATGATAATATCATGCATAAATATAATTGGGGAAATACCAAGAATGCAAAATATTTAGATACGGATTCCTTTCGCTTCTCGAGTATGTATGCGCGGGATATTTTTGGAAAGACAGCACGGTTGCTGTTGGAAAAAGGGCAGGTTAAACAAGCTGGGGAAGTGGCCAAGAAAGCATACGACCAATTGCCTGATCGTGTATATGCGATGTCGGATGCGATTAATTATGTAGATATCGTTGATAGCCTATATCGTTCCGGACAGGGACATCTGGCAGGAAACGTAGTCGATCGAAATTTGGACTATGTTTCACAAAATATGGAATATCTGCACCAGCTGGTATTGGATAAGAAAAATTTGGGCTTTGAATGGAACGATATGCAGCTAGCACTTGATTCGGTCGATCGTTATCGAGAGATCTTATTGGAGGCAAATGATGCTAAGCGGTTGGCACGTGTGGAGGGGCTTAGAAAACAGTATCAGCAATGGTATGGTGTAGAATAAAAAATAAAAGGTCGGAATTGTTTCCGACCTTTTGTTTTTTATGTAATCGTTTATTTATCCATTTTTCTTCACTTCTTTCCCCCAAGAATCTTTCAACGTAACTGTACGGTTAAAGACTAGATGTTCTGGAGTAGAATGTGTGTCTAATGTAAAATAGCCTAAACGTATAAATTGATACCCTTTTCCAGGTGTTGCAGTAGCCAGATCTGGCTCAATATAGGCACGTTCAATCACATGCAAACTTTCAGGATTGATAGAATCTTTGAAGTTTTCAGCTGCTGCAGGGTTTTCATCATTGAACAACCTGTCGTATAATCTTACTTCAGCTTCCTTAGCATGAGGAACAGAAATCCAATGGATTGTTCCTTTTACTTTTAATCCGGATGTATCTTCACCTGATTTGGAATTAGGTACGTAGGTACAATGTACTTCTGTTACCTTTCCATTTTCATCTTTGATGAAATCGTTGCAGGTAACGATATAAGCGTGTTTTAGACGAACGGAAAGTCCTGGACCGAGACGGAAGAACTTTTTTGGAGCGTCTTCCATAAAATCTTCACGTTCTATCCAAAGTTCTTTGGAAAAAGGGATGATCCGAGCGCCTTCACCGCCTTCAACTTCGGGGTTATTCTCACCGACTAAATCTTCCACTTGACCATCCGGATAGTTTGTGATCACTAATTTGATCGGATCAAGCACAGCCATTCTACGCCAAGCAGTTTTGTTGAGATCCTCCCGGATACAAAACTCCAACAGACTGACGTCGATCATATTTTCACGTTTTTGAACACCTATCTTATCGCAGAAGTTACGAATACTCGCCGGTGTATATCCCCTTCTTCTCAAACCAGAGATTGTCGGCATACGTGGGTCATCCCAGCTTTCAACAAATTTATCATTGACCAATTGCAATAATTTACGCTTGCTCATGACCGTGTATGTCATGTTTAAGCGTGCAAATTCATATTGTTTGGAAGGGAAAATTTCCAATTTATCGATACACCAATCATAAAGAGGACGGTGTGGGATAAATTCAAGAGTACAGATCGAATGTGTGATTTTCTCAATTGAATCCGATTGACCATGTGCAAAATCATACATTGGGTAGATGCACCATTGATTGCCTGTCCGGTGATGGTGGGCATGTTTGATGCGGTATAACAAAGGATCACGCAGGTGCATATTTGGACTAGCCAAATCTATTTTTGCACGAAGCACTTTCTCGCCATCCTTATATTTCCCAGCTCGCATATCTGCGAATAGGGTCAGATTTTCGTCTATAGATCGGGCGCGGTAAGGTGTCGGAACACCTGGTTCTGTGGGCGTACCTTTTGCTGCTGCAATTTCTTCCGCTGTACTATCGTCCACGTACGCTAAACCTTTTTTTATGAGCTCAACAGCGTAGCTGTAAAGTGTTTCAAAATAATCCGAAGTATATAATTCTTCCGCCCACTGGAACCCTAGCCATTGAATATCTTTCTTGATGCTTTCAACATACTCGGTATCCTCAGTGACAGGGTTGGTGTCATCAAAACGTAGATTAGTCTTGCCGTTATACTGCTGTGCTAATCCAAAATTTAAGCAGATGGATTTGGCGTGACCAATGTGGAGGTAACCATTTGGCTCAGGAGGAAAACGTGTCAATACACGTCCGCCATGTTTTCCTGTACGAAGATCTTCTTCGACAATTTCCTCGATAAAATTTAATGATTTTTCTTCACTCATAATACAAAGTTAATTATTAGAAGCGAGATATTAGCTAGGAGATGATAGATATTCAGCTTAGTCTGAGCAGGTAATCACCCGAAAAATACTTGCCCTGGTTGCGACTGCTGGCGCAGCGATTACTTGAAATAAAAAAGGGACGAAGATCCGTCCCTTTTTACCGATTTGTTACTATTTGAAAGCGAACACCTTTCCAAGGGATTCATTGCTTGTAAATGTACAGCTTTGATCAATCAATTGACCTGTTCCGATATTGATTACCATACCATGCACAGCAAGTGCCTGTCCATTTTTCCATGCATTTTGAATGATGGAAGTAGAACAAAGATTAAAAACCTGTTCTTTGACATTGAGTTCAACTAAGCGGTCTACTTTCTTTTCGTTATCTTCGATGTTATCAATCTCTTCGCTATGTAAACGGTATACATCTTTGATGTGACCTAACCAGTTATCAATGATACCATATTGATTGCGACTTAAAGATGCAGCAACCCCACCACAACCATAGTGTCCAGCTACGATGACCTGTTGTACTTTTAATACATTGACGGCATAATCTAGAACACTTAATAAACTCATGTCTGAGTGGATAACCATATTGGCGATATTACGGTGCACGAAAACCTCACCTGGTTTTGTACCGGTCAACTCGTTGGCTGGTACACGGCTGTCTGCACAGCCGATCCAAAGAATTTCAGGATTTTGACCTTTTGCAAGTTGTTGGAAACGTCCTGTGGTATCATTTTTTACAAAATCCATCCATTCCTGATTTCCCTTAATAATATTGTCAAATCCTGTTTTTAAATCTTTATTTTCCATATTCCTTTTTTAATATCACTTTGCTCTAGAGCTCTTTTTCGATAAAATAATACAAATTTCCTAGTTTATTGTTTACTAGAAACAACTTTATTTTTTATAAACGACCTGTAAAAGTTCGATCTCCTTGCCTTTACTTTTTGCGTTCTGTTCAAAGTCTTTAATGACTTCGATAACATCCTTGTCGATAAATTTACTGAATGTCCCATCGATACGGATCTTACTGACTGATTTTGGTAAACTATATAGTTTCTGCTGGATAGGAACCTTGTTCAAAAATGAAACTTCCTCTGCTAATACAATGACAGCCTTATCCTCTTCGTTGTCCTTTTCAATATTATATTTAAAAGCATTTTTCATATTTGCTCTTAGAATATAGAATGTAGCCACAACGATTCCAATTCCAACACCCATTAATAGGTCGGTAAATACGATAGCGACAATAGTTACAAAAAACGGAATGAATTGATCCAGACCTTTTCGATACATTGAGGTAAATAAGCTTGGTTTAGCCAATTTATACCCTGTATGTAATAGTATTGCGGCAAGACATGCTAGCGGAATCATATTTAACATTGTCGGAATAGCCAACATGGCAACGAGTAACCAGATACCGTGTAGGATTGCAGACTGTCTGGTCTTTCCACCAGCATTGACATTGGCTGATGACCGTACAATAACAGAGGTTAATGGCAACCCGCCCAGGAGTCCACTTGTCATATTACCGATCCCCTGAGCGACTAATTCGCGGTTGGTCGGTGTATTGCGTTTATAGGGATCGATCTTGTCTACTGCTTCAATACTCAATAGGGTTTCCAAGCTAGCAATAATGGCAATGGTAAATGCCGCTATCCAAACATCTTTATTGACGATTTGGGTGAAGTCAGGTAATGTGAATAAACCTGTAAACTCTGCAAATGACCCTACAATTGGCACGAGTACAAATTGTTTATCGTGTAATTGAAAAAAGGAGCCATTAAAAAGATAAGCCAAAGCGACACCTACAATAACGACTACCAGCGGAGCGGGCACTTTATTCAATTTAGGGATTGCTGGCCAAAAGATCAGAATGGCTAACGATAGGGCACAGATAATCAATGCACCAAAATTGATGGCTGAGGCAACGGTGTCAAAATATGCACCTATACCGTGCCCATTGTCCAGTTCAAAAGCGTGTGTTTCGATCAATCCCAAAGCCAAAGGGATTTGTTTCATGATAATGGTAATACCGATAGCAGCCAACATGCCGACGATAACTGCGGAAGGGAAATAATTTCCGATCATACCCGCTTTTAGAATACCGAGAACCACTTGTACGACACCTGCGATGACAACCGCAAGGAGAAAGGTTTCATAGGCGCCTAGGCTCTGGATAGCCCCTAGAACAATAACTGTGAGGCCAGCAGCTGGCCCACTGACACTGAGTGGTGATTTACTGATTGAAGCAACAACGATTCCACCAATTACACCAGTCAATAATCCTGCAAACAATGGCGCACCTGAGGCCATTGCAATTCCCAAACATAATGGAAGTGCCACCAAAAACACCACAACACTAGCAGGGAAATCATATTTTAAGTCTCTTTTCGAAAGTTTCAGAAAAGCCGACGTACGAGTTCCAAACATAAAATTTGTGTTTATCTGTATAATAAATCTTCCTGATGCCAACTACGACAATAGCAATAGATACCAAATTGAAGGGTATTAAATGCCAAGAAGCATTGTACTTTCAGAAGAAATCAATAAGAAACCGCATACTGGGATTCAGCATGGGGATAATTTGAATACATCCCATAGGGATGCCTTTATTAACAGTTAGGAGGCGGCGTTGGAACCGTAGGATGGAAAGCTAAAATGCTTTTCTCGTTTTTAAGGTAATTCTTTTGTTTTCCTTGGTTCTCAACAATGATAGTCTCGAATACAATGGGTTCGTCTGTTTTTGTATTGAAAAATTTTGAGGCAGTTTCAAGCGTGTCAGTGCTTGCGCCATTATTGTTCTCGATTTCTATTTGTAAAACAATTTGTAAAATGGTATTCTGATCCAAGCTATTGGAAAAAATAGGCGATATAGAGATGGCCATCTTTGTGAAAAAGATGATCGCACATAAGAATGCTGCCACAAATCTAAATCTCTTATTTAACATTTTTTAGTACCTTTAATGGTATTGTTTTACATGGTAAAAATAGCAATTCTATGTTAATTTCAAATTAAAAGTGCATAAAAAATGAATTTTGGCACGAAATTGTGACGAAAAGATTATTTTTTGTAGAGTTTTCAATATCATTTATGAACTATAAATATTAAGCCTTTTCTATGGCAAATAAAGAACAATTTATCGAGAAGGTTCAAGCTTCTTATAACCCCAAGGGGGCTTTTATATATTTGGGAGCGGGTATTTTGAATGGTGAAATTTTGGCGGATGCAAAGGTCAATCTAGCGCTGAAAATGATGAATCGCCACGGGCTTATTGCCGGTGCAACAGGGACAGGTAAAACTAGGACGCTACAATTGATAGCCGAGCAATTATCAGATGCATCTGTACCAGTATTTATGCTGGATGTAAAAGGTGATCTATCTGGTCTTGCTGTACCGGGAGTGACAAATCAAGCGCTGTTGGATCGTGGAAATGCGGTAGGAGTGCCCTTCGAGCCAGCGAGCTTTCCTGTAGAGCTCTATTCCCTGTCTGGAAACAAAGGAATTCCGATGCGCATTACGATCGATGATTTTGGGCCTGTCTTGTTGGGGAGGATCCTGGAATTGAATGAAACACAGACTGGGGTTTTGGCAGCAATGTTTAAATACGCGCAGGATCATCAGATGCCATTAATAGACTTTACAGATACCAAAAAGCTGCTAACCTATCTTTCTGACGGTCCCGGAAGCGAGGAAATCAAAAATGACTATGGTAAGATCAGTTCCGCAAGTTCAGGAACGATTTTGCGTAAGATCGTCGCCTTAGAGCAACAGGGGCTAGCACATATCTTTGGAGAGAAGGAATTTGACATCAATGATTTATTTCAGAAAGTTGACGGAAAGGGTATAATCAGTTTACTGAACATTTCCGATGTACAGGATCAGCCGGTACTCTATTCTACATTTTTGTTGAGCCTGCTCGCTCAACTGTTTAAGAATATGCCTGAAGTAGGGGATTTGGATCAACCAAAATTGGTGTTTTTCTTTGACGAGGCACATCTTCTTTTTAACGGAGCTTCCAAAGCCTTTTTAACTCAGGTGGATCAGATTATCCGTCTTATCCGCTCCAAAGGAATCGGTGTGTTTTTCTGTACACAATCTCCGACAGATGTTCCGGAATCGGTATTGGCCCAATTGGGAAATAGGGTGCAACACGCTTTGCGGGCCTTTACACCTAACGATGCCGAAAACCTAAAAAAAACAGTGAAAACCTACCCCAAATCAGATTTCTATGAGATTGATCAGATTTTGACCTCCTTGGGTACAGGTCAGGCCTTAATTACGGTATTGAATGATAAGGGTATTCCTACGGAAGTCGTGGCAACTCATCTAGTACCAGCCCGTGCTGTAATGGGCCCTGCAGACGATGCGACAATCAATCAGATTATTAATCAATCGGACTTAAAGACAAAATATCAGGAAAGACAGGAAAATCGTTCTGCGGCTGAGATGATCGATGAGAAAATGCAGGTGGCACAACAGGAAGAACAGCGTGCAGCTGCAGAAAAAGAGGCGGCCAAAGCTGATCGACCGACATCAAGAAGGCAGACGCCATTAGAAGCTGCGCAGCGTACTGCGACAACGACACTCGCAAGAGAAGGAGTCAAGCTTTTAGGGAAATTAGCAACCGGTCTATTGAATGCATTCTTAAAAAAGAAATAACACAAATTTATTGATGATTTTCGTCCCGATACACTATTTTTAGACAGTGATCAGCACTTAGCTAAATTTGCTTTTAAGGGCAAATTTAGCTAAGTTTGCGGACGAAACGAAAGTTCTATTAACGCAATTTAAATATGAGTAAACCAACCCTTTTGATTTTGGCAGCAGGAATGGCTAGCCGGTATGGTTCTTTAAAACAAGTAGATGGTTTTGGCCCACACGGCGAGACAATTATTGACTATTCAATCTATGATGCCATTCGTGCAGGATTTGGAAAAGTTGTATTCATTATTCGGGAAGAATTCCTGGAGAAAATGAAAGAAGTTTTTGATAAAAAATTGGAAGGTAAAATAGAAGTTGATTACGCTTTTCAAGATTTTGATTTAACGAAATTTGGCGTGAATCACGTCATTGAAAGAACGAAACCTTGGGGTACAGCACATGCTGTCATGAGCGCTAAGGATAAAGTAAATGAACCATTCTGTGTAATCAATGCAGACGATTTCTATGGTTCAGATTCTTTTGACAAAATGGCGAAGTTTTTAACCACCGAAGTATCAGATCAACAAATGTCGTTGATGGGCTTTCAGGTCGGTAATACAATGTCTGATTACGGTTATGTATCACGTGGTGTCTGTGAAGTTAGCCCAACAGGACAAATGGACAGCGTCACAGAGCGTACAAACATCTATTACAAAGGTGAGGGTGACGATCGTAAAATCGTTTATGAGGAAAACGGCGTTGAAAACGATTTAGATCCAGAAACACGTGTATCGATGAATTTTTGGGGTTTTACGCCAAAAATCTTTGAAGTAGCACAAGCGATGTTTCCAGCTTTTGTTGAAGAAAACAAAGAGAACTTGAAAGCGGAATTCTTTATTCCTTCAGTTCCAGATTATATGGTGAAACATAAACTGGCGGATTTCAAAGTAATCCCGACATCATCGAAATGGTTTGGTGTAACTTATAAAGAAGATAAACCTATCGTTCAAGAATCAATTTCAAAATTGGTTGCCGATGGTGTATATCCTGAAAAGTTATTTTAAGAGCTAAGAGAAATAGCTTATATTGAACCTGTATTGTTTAACAATACAGGTTTTTTTGTGCTTAACAGTGCAGCTACTGTGGATAGGGGAAGTGTTGTTCTTTCAGGAGACGGAGGTATTGGGAGCAGCTAAGATTAAACCGATACATTAGATTATGATAGAAAAGCGAATTATTTTAAATGAAAAAAATACTTAAGGTGTTAGGGTATATTATTTTAGGAATTATTGGGTTTTGTGTTTTATATATTGTTGCTGAGTATTGTCTGTCGCGACTTTCGGCATCATCCAAAGAGGCCTCGAAGGATCAGACGATTCAGGTATTTGTCAAATCCAACGGTGTGCATACTGATATTGTTTTGCCGGTCATCGTGAAAGAGATGGATTGGTCTAACGTATTTCCTTATGCCAACACGGTGGGAAAAAAAGCCGGTTATCAATATATGGGTATAGGCTGGGGGGACAAAGGATTTTATTTGGATACCCCGGAATGGAAAGATCTCAAAGCATCAACGGCCTTTACGGCGGCCTTTGGATTGGGGCAGTCTGCAATACATGTGACCTACTATAATTCCATTCGGGAGAATGAGCTATGTTTTGGGTATAAAATAAATGAGGAACAGTATCGTGCACTCGTAAAGTATATCTATGATTCTTTGGATTTGCATGAAGGTAAACCTATATTGGTTGAGACGGATGCACAATACGATGATGCAGATGCCTTTTATGAAGCCAAAGGAGCATATAGCATGTTCTATTCCTGTAATACCTGGACAAACAATGCTTTGAAGAAGGCAGATATGCCAGCCGGAGTTTGGGCGACGTTGGATAAAGGAATATTGAGCCATTATCGGAAATAGCTGAGCTTATTAGATTCTTCTGGGCAATTGCTATAGCTAAGCAGCTCTTTTGCGCGCCTAGAGGAGATGTTTCTTATAAACAAAAAAGCTCCGGGTTATCTACCCGGAGCTTTTTATTTATCAGCAGGAGTGATTATTTCACTTCTTCGTAATCTACGTCAGTTACGTCATCACCACCTTGGTTTCCACCTTGTGCTTGACCAGCATCTCCTTGAGGTTGTTGTGCACCACCTTGAGAAGCAGCGTACATTTCTTCAGAAGCAGCATTCCAAGCATTTTGTAATTCTTCAGAAGCTGAATCAATATCTGCAAAGTTTTTCGCTTCGTATGCAGCTTTTAATTTCGTTAAGCCAGCTTCAATAGGAGCTTTCTTATCTGCAGAAATTTTGTCTCCATATTCTTTCAATTGTTTTTCAGTTGAGAAGATTAAGGCATCAGCTGCATTTACTTTGTCAGCTTCTTCTTTCATTTTTTTATCAGCATCAGCATTTGCTTCAGCTTCTTCTTTCATACGTTTGATTTCGTCATCAGATAAACCTGAAGATGCTTCAATACGGATGTTTTGCTCTTTACCAGTTGCTTTATCTTTTGCAGATACTTTGATGATACCATTGGCATCAATATCAAAAGTAACTTCAATTTGAGGCACACCACGAGGTGCTGGTGGAATATCGTTCAAATGGAAGCGGCCGATTGTACGGTTTTGACTTGCCATTGGACGCTCACCTTGTAAGATGTGGATTTCCACAGATGGCTGATTGTCTGAAGCTGTTGAGAATGTTTCCGATTTTTTAGTCGGGATCGTTGTATTCGCTTCAATCAATTTAGTCATTACACCACCCATTGTTTCGATACCCAATGAAAGTGGAGTTACATCCAATAATAAAACGTCTTTTACTTCACCAGTCAATACACCACCTTGGATTGCAGCACCTAAAGCAACAACTTCGTCAGGGTTTACACCTTTAGAAGGCTCTTTTCCGAAGAAAGCTTTTACGGCATCAACGATTGCAGGGATACGTGTAGAACCACCTACTAAGATAATTTCGTCGATATCTGATTTGCTGAAACCGGCGTTTTTCAATGCAGATTCACAAGGAGCAATTGTTCTTTTGATCAAGTCAGCTGCCAAAGCTTCAAATTTAGCACGTGATAATGAACGAACTAAGTGTTTTGGACCAGTAGCATCTGCTGTGATATATGGTAAGTTGATCTCAGTAGAAGTCGCACTTGATAATTCAATTTTAGCTTTTTCAGCAGCTTCTTTCAAACGTTGCAATGCCATTGGATCTTTTTTCAGATCAAAACCATTGTTTTCATTTTTAAATTCTTCATTCAACCAGTTGATGATTACGTTATCGAAGTCATCACCACCTAAGTGAGTATCACCGTCAGTAGATTTTACTTCAAATACACCATCACCTAATTCCAATACGGAAACGTCATGTGTACCACCACCACAGTCAAACACAACGATTTTCATATCTTTGTGCGCTTTATCTAAACCGTAAGCTAAAGCAGCAGCAGTAGGTTCGTTGATGATACGTTTAACAGATAAACCAGCGATTTCACCAGCTTCTTTTGTTGCTTGACGTTGTGCGTCGTTGAAGTATGCAGGTACTGTGATGACAGCTTCAGTTACTTCTTGACCTAAGAAGTCTTCAGCAGTTTTCTTCATTTTTTGAAGAATCATTGCAGAGATTTCTTGTGGAGTATATTTACGATCGTCGATTTCTACGCGTGGTGTATTGTTATCACCTTTAACAATGTTATAAGGTACGTGTTCAGCTTCTTTTATTGCCTCATCATATGAAAGTCCCATAAAACGTTTAATAGAATAAATAGTTTTATGTGGATTAGTAATTGCTTGACGTTTAGCTGGGTCACCCACTTTACGCTCACCACCTTCTACGAAAGCTACAATGGAAGGAGTGGTACGTTTACCTTCGTTGTTCGTAATTACTACAGGCTCGTTACCTTCCATTACGGCAACACATGAGTTTGTAGTACCTAAGTCAATTCCTATAATTTTAGACATATCTTGTATTTTAATTTTTTTACTTAAATAAATTCTATCACTCTATTATCAACCCTTATGCCAATCCGAAAGTTTTGTAAAAAAATCACTATTTGTCATCAATTTGTCGTTAGGTACTGCCAAACTGACATTTTCAATAGACAAGTTGCTCCAAGATTCGTTTTTTTGCTGACTCATTTTGACGATTGCGTGGCATATATCTGCCAAAGAGCGCTGTAAATTCTTCCAGTTTCATCTGTTTTGATTTTTTGTCCCGCCAATCTGTGGGGACGAGGTTATTGGTATAGGCGATATTTGTTGCCCAGTATTGGATATGCATCTCGGGTATGACCAGCCCCAATATCATTCCCGGAAGACCATGGCTCAAAGCCGGTCCTGCTGACACTGGTATTTCTTCGGCATAATAAGCAATCAAGTAGAGAGAATCTTTGGTCGCTCCATTCACCCTTCGGCAGTTGATGCCGGCGATATTGCGAAATTCCTCCGTAAAGCGCCAAGTGATACTATCCAACGTTTCAGAAAGCAAATATTTCTCATCGATATCGAGCTGGATATCGGCCTTTCCAGCTTTTAAGTCCTGGTAGAGCACTTTTCCATTTTTGCTGGCTCCACCTCTGAGCATAACACGTTGGTTCCCTCCACCTCGCGCCCCCCCTTGATTTCTACCCCCACGGCCACTTGCAGTGATACTTGGCGCACGCATTTTGCCTTCTCCATTCTGCTTTTCGGTACTTGCACTTTCTTCGGGCATAAGAACGGTCGCGTTCTCATCAAAGTAGAAGTTCAGTCGATCTGTATGCGAGTCCGGCATTTTATCTAGGTGCTCCATGAAGTCTATTCCCCGACCCATCATTTTTGAGTTCATGTCATTGGACATTTGTCGCATGCGGGCTTTTGTATACGTCACCTTGTCAAAACTAATGGTACCCCTATTACCAAAATAGGCGTATTGTGCCTGCAGAGATAATCCGGTTAGACAAAATATAATAATGGTCAAATATGTTCTAATCATTGCTTTTTCCTAAATATTTATTGAAATCCCATTTGACTCCAACTAAAAAATACTGCGTCAATACCTGTTGGGTGGATTCTGAATAATTGGTATCACTGCCATTCCGGCGTGTATTATTAAATGTATTAAAGAGGTCAAAAGCCTTAAGGCTGACTGTAAGACTTTCATCTTTCAATACCTTTTTTTCCAGCTCTAAATTGGTGTAAAATTGATTAATTGATTTCTTGTAGAGCTTGGTAGGGCCGGTGTAACTATAATAAACGTTGGTCATAATGTTGAATTTCTTCGGTAGAAAATATTTGATATATCCCGAAGCCCCACCTTCAAAGTTTGTTGCGTTATATTGTGTGTTGATCGAATTTTGCTGTGCGTTAAGACCTGCATTCAAAGATATGTCAAAATCAAATCCTTCTGAATCTTGTTCATTTAAACTCGAGCCTAGGCCGAATGAGGTGTTTTTTGAATTGTTCAAGAGAAACTCACCTTGAGATTGACCACTTTCAAATTTTGTGTAGCTGTAACTATTGTTGTATCGGATATTTGCACTTTTATTGAAGTTAATACGACGATTGGCCAGGGGTTGCATATGATTGATGTTTAATCCACCATTCCAGTTTGATTTACCCGATAAATTTTCATAGCTACTGATCTGGGCCGAATTCTCCATGACTGTTGTCTTATTGACAATTGGGTTATTGACAAAAGAGAAATTTCCGTTAATATTAATGTTGGTTCCCTTCAATAAACTGAATGCATTATAATTTGCCGAGATGTTATTGTTGACAGCCCGTTTAAGGTCAGGGTTACCGATCTGTTGAAACAATGGGTTGGTCTGCGGTTGCAGTGGTTGTAACTGATCAAAGGAAGGAATGATATTCGAACTCTGGTAGGCCAGTCGGATATTTTTGCTGTTTGAAATCCGGTAATTGGCATCAAAGTTTAGATTGTTGTCCCAAAAATTTCTCGAAAGGTTTATATCCCGGTCACTATCGCTTAACTTTTGATTTTTGTAGAATGTGCGGTTGGAGAGATTGACCTCAAATTTATCCTTCCGATAAGACAAATGGACATTAACTCCCTGGTTGGTATTATTGTCAATCTGATTTTTAGAGTATAAGGGATCTTTCTCTTTAGTTTCTATGTCTGTTGATATCTGTTCATTCCTGTTGTTTGACTGATTGAAGCTGTAGCCCAAAGCTAAATTCATGGCGTCATTTAGCCTGTTATTGAAATTCAATGAAGTAGAAAAGTTATTGCCTTTGTTATTACCCCTTCTATTTTGGTTAATACGCGTGGTATCATTGCTCTGATGGATAATTGTTTCTGAGTTAACCTTGCTGTCCGAAGTTGATTCATTATAGTTGTTTCCAACCATTAGATTCAATGAGCTGCCGGCTTTGAGTCTTTTTCTATAGTTCAGGCGAAAATTATTGCTTTGGCTCGAAGTATTCGATTCATTTTTCTCATTAAAGGAACTAACAGCAGCACCGGCACCATCTTTGGTGGCACTTTCCGACTGACTTAAACTGAAATTATTTGACCAATTTCCGTTGGTCTGTAGTTCTATATTTTGAGTTGAATCCAGTCTCATGGAGAGATTGGATCTGACGCCATTGCTTCTTGCGCTATTTTCGTTGTAATTTTTGCTGTTTCGTTCTAAGATCGAGTTATCGGGGAGGATGTTTTTGTTGTAATTTTCCGATTGATTTTTGTTGCTGCTGTTATTGTAATTATAATTCGCATTTACCTTTAAAGCCTTTTTGAGAAACTGGTTTTCGTAGTTAGCGCCGAGAGATGTGTTCAGTGGTTGCCCGGTGATCTGGTTGTTCATCCGCAAAGAGCCTTCACGACTATTAGAGCTCCCCATATTATTGTGATTGGCGGTGATGCCAATCCGTTCCGTCTGATTGAATTTGGCTGCAAACAAATTTCCAGTGTAGAGCTCCTTGGTACCACCTAATAGCTCAGCATTTCCGAAGATACCCTTTCTCGCCTTTTCTTTTAATACCACATTGACGGTCTGAATACGTACACCGTCATCTATACCCGAAAGTTCGGCCTCTTCTGATTTTTTCTCATACAATTGTACTTTGTCTACTGCATCGGCCCGTACATTCCGTATGGCAATTTTAGGGTCATAACCAAAAAATTCTTCGCCATCAATAAAGACTTTCTGTACTGCTTTACCCTGAGCGGTGATATTTCCATCTCCAGACACTGTGAAACCTGGCAATCGTCGAAAAAGATCTTCGAGCTTTGCGTTTTTCTCGGTTGCAAAACTTGCTGCATCATATTCTATTGTGTCTCCCTTGAGTGTAATGGGCAGTCTACGTGTAATGATAACTTCTTCAAGAACATTTTTTTGCGAATTGATTTTAATGTCGTTGAGGTCGATTTCCTTATCCTTAATGTCGATGGTGTCACTATAAAGTTCAAACTTTGGGTAGGTGGCTAAAAGTATATAGCTTCCTGGTTTAATATTTTTGATCAGAAATTTCCCCTCCTCATTGGCTCTGTTAAAATATCGGAGCACAGAGTCTTTATTCAACAGGATGATTGAGGCATTGGTCAATGGCTTATTGTCAGCTTTGTCTAAAATTTTCCCCTTTATGCTTGTCTGGGAATAAGCTGTGCTGATAACAAAAAATAATAGGAATAATTGAATTAATCTTTTCATTTACTGGTTGTATGTGCCAAAGATAATTTAGTTAATTGTTAATAAATGTGAAATTATTGTCAAGGAGTGTAAAATCTTTGGTATAGAGATTTTTGACAAAGTAGGATCTAAAAATTACCTTTGCACAAAATTGATGTTATGACGTTTGAAAATTATTTGCAACAATTCGAAGATATATTGAATCATCCTGAAAATCACCCCACCTATCAGGATGACGAGTACTATCAATACACTAAAATGAACTGGACAAGGATGAGCCGTTGGTTAAAACGTTTTGAACCAAATGAGGCTTTTCAACAGTTTATTGACACGATTTCGGAACGACAACAATGGATCATTATTACGGAGCCTTGGTGTGGCGATGCGGCACACGCTGTCCCAATGCTGGCTAAGATGGCGGCCCAAAATCCCAATATTACTGTCGATATCCAGTTGCGTGATAGCGCTCCCTTTTTAATAGATTCGTATTTAACAAACGGCGGGAAATCAATCCCGATTCTAGTAATCCGAAATCAGGATGGTGCAGATTTAGCTGTTTGGGGACCACGGCCAAAGGGCTGTCAAGACCTATTCTTGAGCTTGAAGGAACAAGGGAAAGATTTCTCTGATATTAAAGAAGAGATTCAAAAATGGTATAATACGGATAAGGGAACGGAGATCCAAAAGGAGATTCAGGCGCTTTTGCAGAAATAGAAGAAAGGTGATAAAAAGGAAGAACTAGATTCACTTGATTTGGTTCTTCCTTTTTGCTATTTTTTCTATAGAGGTTTATTTTCGAAAATCCAGCTATTGTTTTATACTGCTCTTTGCCTCGAGTAGTGTTACAATTTTATTAAACCCTCTTTTTCTTGCATGCTGGAGCGGTGTTACACCTTCATTGTCGGCGATATTTTTATCGCTGTTGGCGTCCAGTAGTATCTGGACAATATCCATATATTTTTGACTGCCATCTCCAAGTATAATTGCCTCTAATAGCGCGGTCCAACCCAGTCTATTGATATGGTCGATAGGGAACCCTTTTGTATTAGCCAATAGTCTTACAGTCTCCACGTGACCGCGTTCGCAGGCCGGAATAAGTGCTGTACCATTGTACCGATTGAAAATCTTGAAATCTGCACCGTGATCGAGGTAAAGTTTAACCAGTTCAGTATAGCCCAAAGCACCAGCGTATAAAAAGGGGCTGTCTAGGATATTGTCCTGCTGATTCACATTCGCACCATATTGAATAAGTAATTTCGCCATAGCGAGGTCTTTCTTCTCTGTGGCGATCAACAACAGCGGTTTTGAATCTTTGCCTTTTTGGTTTGCACTAGCTCCATTGTCCAATAGTGTTTTTACGGTGCTGATCTGGCCCTTGGAAACGGCTTCAATGATGTCGTTCGGTGCGATATTGTCTTGATTTGTTGTGTCCATACTTTTGCACTGTACTGAAAGTGTTGATATGATAACAAGCAACACTATCTTAATGTATAAATTTTTCATTTTGAGGAATGAGTTAATAATCTTTATTATTCATTTTAGTTTCTTTGTATTCGCTTTTTGATATACTACAAATTTAGGTACAAAAAAAGCGGTTGTTTTGTTAGATTTATATTGATTATTGTCAAATTTATATATAAATCTAACTGTTAGTAGTTGAAAATGAGCGAACTTAAATTAAGAAGATATGAATATTGAAGATCTAAGAGATTATTGTTTGTCCATTGGGCCAGTTACAGAGGAGACGCCTTTTGGGCCAGATACTTTGGTGTTTAAGGTTGGGGGTAAGATATTTTTATTGGTCGGATTAGATCAGGTCGATATGCTGCGATTTAATGTAAAATGCGATCCAGAGAAAGCGGTGGAACTCAGGGAAAGATATGATCAGACTGTATTTCCGGGGTATCATATGAACAAAAAGCACTGGAATACCGTCATTGCGAATCGGGAACTGAATGATCGGGCGCTGGAAGATCTTGTGTTGCACAGTTATAGCCTGATTGTTGAAAGTTTGCCAACTAAAGTTAAACAGGAAATAAAAGGTAGTTAATATCCTTCTGAAGTGTAAAGAATTAGTTGCTTTGAAGGAAAAGGTGATAGAAATGACTTTTCTTGGGGGCTATAATAGTAGCTTTGCGGTCATTTCAATGCCTAATCGAAAGCATTGGGAGTATATTTACACTAATACTATTTTTTATGAAACAAAGACGAATTTACCCTTGGGTAATTTGTTTTATGCTACTTTTTAGTCTGGGGAGTTGCATAAAAGAAGAAGCATTAAATGCTGAGGCGGATATTGAAGGAGCTACTATTGCTCAGAGTGACCAGTTTTTAAAGAGAAAACCTTCCATTGATAATAATACAGTTGTTTTTTCTCTAAAACGTTTCACGGGAAGTTATGTGCAGTCGCCTGAATTTGTATTAACTCCAGGAGCGACAATAGAGCCGAAAAGCGGAACCCAACTTGATTTTACTGAACCACAGAAATACACGGTTACTTCGGCGGATGGAGCTTGGTCCAAGACCTACACTGTTTCATTTGTTATTGATGAAGGCGCAGATTTGTATTCAGCGTTTGAATATGCTGAAGTGGTAGATACCGATAGTCCTGAAGGACACTACCATAAATTTTATGAATTAACAAAACTTGGACAGAAGACATATAGCTGGGCCACCGCAAATGATGGCTATAATATTCTGGCTGAAACACTTTTGGAGGAAGGAGAGGAATTGGTTCCCAGTTTTTATCCAACATCCCAAATTGCCGACGGGTATATTGGTAAAGGTGCGCGGCTTGTGACTAAGAGTACAGGCTCTTTAGGTGGGATTTTCGGCACACCTCTGGCTGCTGGTAATTTGTTTTTAGGGGCATTTCAAACAACTTTTCCGACGATCAAATCTCCTCGTTTTGGCATATTGTATGAGGAAAAAGCTGCACCATTAGCTATAAAGGGATTTTTTAAATATAAGGCGGGTGAAAAATTTGTTGTCAATAATAAGCCATCATCGCTTACCAAGGATACCTGGGATGGTTATGCGCTGTTATTTGAAAGAGCTCTACCACCCAATGACGACTTTTTGTCGGGTGACCATGGCTTTGTTGACAAGCGAATAGTCGCAATAGCACGGGTCGGAGCCAAAGAACAGATCGAGACTAACGAGTGGACCGTATTTAGCTTACCCTTTTCTTTTGTAAATGGCAAATCATTTGACCCCAATAAAGAATATATGTATACGATTGTGTTCAGCTCGAGTAAAGAGGGAGATAAATTTAACGGCGCCGCGGGAAGTACATTGCTTATTGATGAAGTTGAACTAGTCGTCGATGATGCCAAATAGTCATTGGTCCATATGTTGAATACAGCAATGTGGTGTAAATGCTGTGCGCAATTTTAAATTGCTAATTAGGTGAATTTTTACAAGAATGCTTGTGTGGGGAAGAGCAGGTTCTAAGATATAAGCTGCTGATTTCTGAAGACGAACATACATCAAAGGAATATTTTAATGAACAAAATACTTTATATAATAGCTGTTTTCATGATGGCGACCGGTTATGTGCAGGCTCAAAATGGTCTCTCAAGCCGTAATCCGAATTTTTTTAATACAGATATTGACTACTCTGTGCAGGCACAATTCAGTATCGGTGGTAGTAGCCCATTGGGCCTTCCGAAGACAATACGCAAAATCGAAAGCTACAATCCCGGGTTACAGGTAGGCCTGGAGGCAAATGCCACAAAGTGGTTGCCGGGAGATAAACGATGGGGAATTCGTACGGGAATTCGTTTTGAGACGAAGGGAATGAAGACCGAAGCCCGTGTGAAAAATTATCTAACCGAGATTGTAAAAGATAATTCAAAAGTGAAAGGATATTATACTGGAAAGGTAGAGACCAACGTACAAAACACCTATCTTACATTGCCCGTTTTAGCTGTTTACAAATTGTCGGATCATTGGAATTTATATGGAGGGTTTTACTTCTCGACATTGCTGGATAATACATTTGATGGAAATGTATCGGATGGATATTTGAGACAAAATACTCCGGTAGGAACGAAAATTACATTTGAAGAAGGGAGCCAAGCTTCTTATGACTTCTCTGATAATATCCGGAAATTTCAATGGGGAACGCAACTTGGAGCGGAGTGGAAGATGAACAGACATTTCAAATTGTTGACAGATCTTACCTACGGTTTTAATAATATTTTAGAAAAAGATTTTACCTCCATAGATTTTGGTATGCATAATATCTACCTTAATGTAGGATTTGGATACAATTTCTAACAAAAACGGATCGTATACCATCCGATAATAGTCTCATTATTTTATACCTCAATTTCATTAGGATAAAATAAAAACAGTCCGTTAGTAATCAAACTAACGGACTGTTTTTATTTAAGGCTTAAACGAAGCGACTCGTACTACATTTTTAAACCGATCTCTCTCAATCTTTCATCCAGATACTCACCTGCGGTATAGTCTTCATAGGCCTTTGGATGAGCTCCGTCAATACAAGAGTCCAACGAAGCTAAGCTCATAGAAGATTTTGGATGTAAAAAGAAAGGAATCGAAAAGCGGGAAGTACCCATTTTTTCACGCGGAGGATTGACTACACGGTGAGTTGTTGACTTCAGTTTGTTGTTGGTCAAACGCTGCAACATATCTCCCACGTTGATGACAATATCTTCGCCCTTCGCTTTGATCGGGAACCATTGACCATCTTTTGTTAAGACTTCTAGTCCATCTGCGCTAGCACCAATTAATAGTGTAATCAAATTGATGTCTTCATGAGCACCTGCACGTACGGCGTCAGGAGCTAATGCGTCTGGATCTGCAATTGGGAAATAATGGATCGCACGCAAAATTGAGTTACCATTGATCACAAATTTCTCAAAATAACTTTCTTCAAGATCTAAGTAAGTGGCAATAGCTTTTAACAGTTCACGACCTGTGTCTTCTAGTTTTTTATAAACTTCAGCCGTTACACCATTAAAGCGCGGTATTTCTTCCACTTGAGGATTGTCTGGAAAGTCAGCTTTTGAATATTCTTCACCAACGATAGTTTGACCACGTTGCCAAAATTCTTTTAGATCTGGTGTTTTAGCATCTTTCGCTTTTTCTCTTCCCTTAGCCGTATATCCACGTTGGCCCGCAAGTTCAGGAAATTCATACTTTTCTTTTGTTTCAGTTGGTAAACCAAAGAATTCTGGAACGACCTGATATAATTCCTCAATTAATTCTTTTGATAAACCATGGTTTGCAATCGTTACAAAGCCTGTCTCGTTGAAAGCCGTGCCAATATCCTGAATGAATTGATTTCGTTGTTCTTGGGTTCCTTGTGTGTAATGTAACAAGTCCAAGCGAGGTATGTTTACTAAAGCCATACGAAGTTGATGTTTGTTTAGGACAAATTTAACGCAATTAATTTTGAATATTATACATTGATTGTTAATAAAAGTTTTATGTTTTACTTTATTTCGCTGTGTGTCAGTTGTTAAAAGTTTTCCACAATGGGGGCTTTGGTCATAAAAGTGCAAGAAATACACTTGTTAGAAGGTGCTGGGCGATAATTCATAAAAATTACATTTTCTAGTTTGTTATTCTAATTCTTAACTATTATATTTGTTATGCAAGCATAATAATAAATCGCTTGTGATTACGCTATGGACCAAAATCAGACAATCGACTATTTTTTAAAAACAGGTTGGCAAACGATTGCCAATAAATATAATCAAATTGCTTCGCAGTATGGCTTTACCCAGGCTGCTGGTTATATTTTAATCAATATCCATAAAGAGGGTACACCTGTTTCTCAGATTGCGAATTTGACGGGGGTCAAAACAACGAGTTTGTCCCGGGTGTTAAATAACTTAGAATCCTTAGGGTTCATTTACAGGGAGACCAGCGAAACGGATAAACGCTCTGTAAAGGTGTATCTGACAGATCTGGGCCGGGAGAAAAGAAGAATAGCCAAGGATGTGGTACGCAACTTTAATCAGTACCTCGCTGATAATTTTTCGGAAAATGAACGTGATCAATTGATTGCTTCTTTGGCTAAGCTCAATGAGCTGGCGACCAGTTATAAGGAAGAAGTGATCGTATAGAAGTTAAACCAAATGTACGGATGTGCATGATAAATATGTTATGATGAACAGAAATATTAGAAAAGTGGCGGTTCTCGGTTCGGGTGTTATGGGCTCGCGAATTGCTTGTCATTTTGCTAACATTGGTGTCGAGGTTTTGTTGTTGGATATTGTTCCCCGCGAACTGCTGCCAGCAGAACAAGCTAAGGGTCTAACGTTAGAGAGTAAGGCCGTTCGGGATCGGATTGTCAATAGTTCGTTAGAGACTGCATTAAAGACAAATCCTTCACCAATTTACAGCAAATCATTTGTAAAACGTATCAAAACAGGAAATTTTGATGATAACCTCCAAGATATCGCGCAAGTGGACTGGATCATTGAAGTGGTTGTAGAGCGCTTGGATATTAAAAAATCTGTTTTTGACCGAGTAGAACAGTTTCGTAAGCCAGGTACATTGATTACTTCCAATACTTCTGGTATTCCTATTCATCTCATGACAGAGGGACGTAGCGAAGATTTTAAAGATCATTTTTGTGGGACACACTTCTTCAACCCGCCGCGTTATCTACCTTTATTGGAGGTAATTCCGACGCCGCATACCAAGCGAGAGGTTGTCGATTTCGTTCTTCATTTTGGCGATAAGATGTTAGGGAAGACAGTAGTTCTATGTAAGGATACCCCAGCATTTATCGGTAACCGGATTGGTGTTTATTCGATGTTGGCGGTGACTCATCTGGTCGAGCCTTTGGGTTTGACAGTGGAGGAAGTGGATAAATATACAGGCCCCGCGATGGGACATCCTAAATCAGCAACTTTCCGTACTGCGGATGTTGTAGGTCTTGATACCTTGGTGAATGTGGCCAATGGGCTGGCACAGAATGCGCCCGAAGATGAAGCCAAAGGTGTCTTCCAGCTTCCTGCCTTTATCAGTAAGATGGTTGAAAATAAGTGGTTAGGTGAAAAAACAAAAAAAGGATTTTACGAAAAGGTAAAAGCCGCCGATGGTAATTCTGAAATTCTTTCCCTAAATCTTAAAACATTAACATTTGGCTCGCAACAAAAAGTTAAGTCAACAACCTTAGAGGCTACAAAACCAATTGAAGATATTCGGAAGCGGATGAAAGTCTATGAACAGGGAACAGACAAGGCCGCGGAGCTTTTCCGTGCCATGCACTATCCATTGTTTGAATACGTTTCACGCCGTGTTCCTGAGATTACAGATGATTTCTTCCGTATTGACGATGCGATGCGTGCTGGCTTTGGTTGGGAACTCGGGCCATTTGAAGTATGGGATGCTTTAGGTGTGCGTGAGACCTTGGCTAAGATTAAGGCTGAAGAGAAACGGTTGCCGGGCCAGGATGGTGAGGTTGCATCCTGGGTGCACGAAATGTTGGATTCGGGACATGAGTCTTTCTATAAAATAGAAAATGGCGTTCGCCATTATTATGATATTGCATCCAAATCTTACAAAGCTATTCCTGGAACAGAGGATTTGATTGTTTTGGATCATATCCGCGAAAGCAAAACAATTTGGAAAAATACAGGTGTTTCAATTATTGATCTCGGTGATGGAATTATCAATTGTGAGTTCCATACCAAAATGAACACGATCGGTGGCGATGTGATTCAGGGATTGAATAAGGCAATAGATCTTGCTGAAAAGGAATATCGTGGACTTGTGGTTTCCAACGACGGGAAGAATTTCTCTGCTGGAGCCAATATCGGAATGATTTTTATGATGGCTGTGGAGCAGGATTTTGATGAGTTAAATATGGCTGTTCGAGCCTTTCAAAATACTTCAATGCGCTTGCGTTACTCATCCATTCCGGTTGTCGTAGCACCATTTCAGATGACCTTAGGTGGTGGATGTGAATTTTCAATGCATGCAGATTTTGTGCAGGCTCACGCCGAAACCTATATGGGCTTAGTGGAATTGGGTGTAGGTGTGATCCCTGGTGGTGGCGGAACTAAGGAATTTGCATTGCGTGCTTCCGAAGAATTTAAAGATGACCAAATCGTTCAGAATACGTTAAAGGATAAATTCCTGACCATTGGTCAGGCGAAAGTCTCGACTTCTGCTTACGAGGCCTATGAACTGGGGTATCTACAAAAAGATAAGTTTGCGATCACGATGAACCGTGCACGCTTACTTGCCGATGCAAAGGCAAAGGCATTGGAGTTGGCGGATGACGGTTACGTGCAGCCTGCACCACGAAACGATATCAAAGTGTTGGGCAATCAAGGTTTAGGGATTGTATATGTGGGTGCATCATCGATGCGTGAAGGAAATTATATCTCCGACTATGACCGCAAAATATCGGAAAAACTAGGTTGGGTGATGTGTGGTGGCAACCTGTCATCGCCAACAGAAGTCTCTGAGCAGTACTTGTTGGATCTTGAACGTAAAACATTCCTCGAACTCTGTGCTGAGCGTAAAACACTTGAAAGAATCCAGTACATGTTGACAAAAGGAAAGCCTTTACGTAATTAGTATTGAGTAATGAGTAATGAGTAATGAGTATTGAGTATTGAGCAATGCATAAGTTTCAAGAATTAAAAGTATGGCAAAAGGCAATGGATATGACTGTCAGCATTTATAGCTGTACAGAAAATCTTCCGAATACAGAGAAATTCGGATTGATATCCCAAATCAGGAGAAGTACAATCTCTATTTGCTCAAATATTGCTGAAGGTGCAGGTAGAAATACAAAAGGCGAGTTTATACAATTTCTTGGAATAGCAAACGGCTCTGCTTATGAGTTACAGACACAGATTGAATTGGCTTATCGACTTACATTTTTAAATAAAGAAATTAAAGATGGATTGGTTGCGGAAATCGAAGAAATTGAAAAAATGCTATACAATCTTATAAAGTCTTTAAAATGAATGATAATTGAGTGGTGGTACTCAATACTGAATACCCACTACTCACTACTAAAATAAAAATAATGGAAGCATACATAGTAGCAGGATTTCGTACAGCAGTAGGTAAAGCGCCTCGAGGAGGATTTCGCTTTATGCGGGCTGATGATTTAGCATCAGATGTGATTAAACATCTTGTGTCCACTGTGCCGAATTTAAATAAAGAAGATATAGATGATGTCATTGTGGGCAATGCAATGCCTGAGGCAGAACAGGGGTTGAACATGGCACGTTTTATTTCCCTGATGGGGTTAGATACAGATAAGGTGCCTGGCGTCACTGTCAATCGGTATTGTGCCTCTGGATTGGAGACCATCGCTACGGCGGTTGCAAAGATCAAAACGGGGATGGCTGATGTCATTATCGCAGGAGGTGTTGAAGTGATGTCCGGAATGCCTTTCGGGGGCTGGAAGATTGTTCCCAACCCTGAGGTGGCCAAAGAGCATCCCGATTGGTATTGGGGTATGGGGCTGACTGCGGAGGCTGTCGCGAAAGACTACAATGTTTCCCGTGAAGATCAAGATGCCTTTGCACTTAAATCCAATCAAAAAGCAATAGCAGCTATTCAAAATGGTCATCTTAAAGATGGTATTGTGCCGATCACTGTCAAAGAAAACTATCTGAAAGACGGGAAGATCACGACACGTGAATATGTTGTAGATACCGATGAAGGACCTCGTGCAGATACATCCTTGGAAGCTCTGGGTAAGTTGAGACCTGTCTTCGCAGCCAATGGTTCAGTGACTGCAGGAAATTCATCGCAGACCTCGGATGGAGCAGCATTTGTGCTGGTCATGTCGGAGGCAAAAGTGAAAGAGCTAGGGGTTAAACCCATTGCCAAGTTGGTCAGTTTTGCTGTTGCAGGGGTGCCGCCACGGATCATGGGAATCGGACCAATCTATGCAATACCTAAAGCTTTGGAACGGGCTGGGCTTAAAAAAGAAGATATTGATTTATTTGAATTAAATGAAGCTTTCGCTTCTCAGTCTTTGGCTGTTATTCGTGAGTTGGGACTTGATGAGGAAAAAGTCAATGTCAATGGCGGGGCGATAGCCTTGGGACATCCGCTAGGCTGTACAGGAGCGAAGTTGACCGTGCAGGTTTTGCATGAATTGAAACGTCGTGGTAAAAAATATGGTATGGTGACCATGTGTGTGGGAACTGGTCAAGGAGCGGCCGGTATCTTTGAACTATTGGACTAAGTTCGAACACTAAAAATAACAGTATAAACCATTTTATTTGCTAATCTCATAGCGGGTAAAAATATTCAAAATATTGTGTAAACCTGGGTGGCCAAAAGCCAGCTCAGGGCTTGCACCTCAAATCTAAAAAACAATGAGCGAAAATAAAGCAATCAAAGGCGGTGAGTTCGTTATTAGAGAGACTCCCTATACAGCTATTTTTATCCCAGAGGAGTTTGATGAAGAAGCTAAAATGATTCGTCAGACCTGTTTGGATTTCTTAGATACAGAAGTGCTAAATAAGCTTGACCGTATTGACGCACAGGAAGAGGGATTGATGCCTAGCCTGATGGATAAAGCGGGTGAACTGGGAATGCTTGGGGTGTCGATTCCAGAAGAGTATGGTGGGTTTGGCAAGAACTTCAATACGTCGATGCTCGTAGCAGAGGCCGTAGGTGGAGGTTTTTCTTTTGCCGTCGCCTTGTCTGCACATACGGGTATTGGTACTTTGCCTATCCTTTATTATGGTAATGCGGAGCAGAAAGCGAAATATATTCCCAAGCTCGCCACAGGCGAATGGAAGGCTTCCTACTGTCTGACGGAACCAAATGCGGGATCGGATGCCAATTCTGGCCGCACTTCCGCAAAACTAAATGCTGAAGGAACCCACTATCTGATCAACGGTCAAAAAATGTGGATTACCAATGGTGGATTTGCAGATATCTTTATTGTATTTGCAAAAATCGATGATGATAAAAACCTGACAGCATTTATTGTCGAAAAAGATTTTGGTGGGATCACCATGAACCCCGAAGAGCATAAATTGGGAATCAAGGGATCCTCTACACGTCAGATTTTCTTTAATGATTGTCCCGTGCCTGTTGAAAACATGCTATCCGAGCGGGAAAATGGATTTAAGATTGCCGTAAATATCCTGAATATCGGAAGGATCAAACTAGGTGCTGCGACAAATGGTTCAGCTCGTATGGTGATCAATCATGCGGTTCAATATGCCAATGAACGTGTGCAGTTTAACTTGCCGATTTCTAAGTTTGGTGCCATTCGATACAAATTGGCGGAGATGGCGACACGTTTATTTGCTGTGGAATCAGCATCCTATCGTGCAGGTCAAAATATTGATGATGCCTATGAGGCATTGATTGCAGGCGGTATGGATGAAGCAAAAGCCAAATTGAAATCCGTTGAACAATTTGCGATCGAGTGTGCCATTATCAAAGTATGGTGTTCAGAGATGTTGGATTATGTGGTGGATGAAGGTGTGCAGATCTATGGTGGAATGGGTTATTCAGCTGATGCACCGATGGAGCGTGCTTATCGCGATTCACGTATCAACCGGATCTTCGAGGGTACTAATGAGGTGAATAGACTGCTTGTTGTAGATATGTTGTTGAAACGAGCCATGAAAGGTGAACTGGATCTGATGGGGCCAGCACAGGCGGTGGCAAGTGAACTGTTGGCTATTCCTGACTTCGGAGAAGAAGATGATACGCCATTCGCAGCAGAGAAGAAAATTGTCGCCAACCTCAAAAAAGCAGGCTTACTCATTGCTGGAGCTGCGGTTCAAAAGTTGATGATGTCGCTTTCAAAAGAAGAAGAGATCCTGATGAATATCGCAGATATTATCGGTTACGTATACATCGCGGAATCGGTACTGTTGCGTGCGGAAAAGCTTGTCCATACTGGTTCTGAAAAGGCCGAGTACGCGACAGATATGGCGAAGATCTATCTATATGGTGCGATTGATAAAATAAATGCTGCGGGTAAAGAAGCCCTGTATTCCTTTGGTGAAGGTGATGAATTGAATATGATGCTCGTTGGATTACGTAGGTTTACCAAGGCGCAGCCATTTAACATCAAAGATGCACGTCAGCGGATTGCAAAAAAATTAATAGAAGAAAATAAATATTGTTTTTGATTGATAATGATTATTGGTTTTGGTTGTGTGGCCGGAGAGAACTCTTCGGCCATTTTTGTGTTACAATAACGAAAAGTAGCAGCAATTATATTAAATTTAGCCTTTTAATACTAACCGTTATATGACATCGTCAAGATCATTTGCACTTACAGAAGACTGGGTAGTCGTCATTTTGGGACTCGCTACCATTTTTTTAGCACTTTCGGGTATTTTTGCACCTGTACCTAATTTTTCCTGGGGTAACTCTTCCGAACTGACCGCCACAATTTTTGATTCGGCCAATCTCAACAAGATTTTCCAGCAGTTTATCTTTGTCTTTGCGACAGGTATTCTGGGGGCAGTTTTGCTCGGTAAATCTGTTAAATATCTACTGGTCGTATTTCCTGTAGTGTTTATTCTGACTGTATTCGCGCTGGTATTAGCGGGCAATTCGACAGTGAAAGAATATAACCTCGAGGCTGTTATTTTTAGTTTGATTATAGGTTTGGTCATTAGCAATTGTTTTAAGCTGCCTACCTGGTTTAAAGAGGCCTTGAGTACAGAATTGTATGTCAAGATCGGATTGATTCTATTGGGTACCACCGTTATCTTTGGGGATATCCTTAAAGCGGGTTCGTTAGGGCTTATCCAAGCTTTGGCAGTTGTGTTGTCAGTGTGGTATTTCGCTTTTTGGCTCTGTAAAAAATTGAAAATTGACAAGGAGATGTCCCTGATGTTGTCCAGTGCAGTTTCTATTTGCGGTGTTTCAGCGGCCATTGCTACTTCCGGAGCCATTAAAGGTGATAGCAAAAAACTTTCTTATGTGATTTCCCTGGTGTTGATCACTGCAATTCCAATGATGATTTTTATGCCTTATATGGCTGAATGGATGGGCTTATCGCAAGAGGTGACCGGCGCATGGCTAGGAGGTAGTATCGATACAACAGGAGCCGTTGTTGCTTCAGGTTCCCTTGTTGGAGAGGAAGCGTTAAAAATCAGTACAATTGTCAAATTCTCGCAGAATGTATTGCTAGGACTCGCAGCATTCGCGATCAGTATTTATTGGACCTATGCAAAATCTGTGGATGATGAAACAAAGCGGGATAAACCGACACTAAAGATTATCTGGGAACGCTTTCCTAAATTTGTGCTTGGGTTTGTATTTGCGTCGCTATTATTTTCCTTTGTAATTTCTCCTGAAAAAATTGATGCCGTCAAGGGTAGTCTGAAAAACCTGCAAGGACTCTGGTTTACCTTGGCATTTACTTCGATCGGTCTAGAAACCAATTTCAAAGACCTTTTTGTACAAGATAATAAGAAACCCCTTTATGCATTTTTGATTGCACAGACTTTTAATGTCGTAGTGACTTTGTTGATCGCATTGGTGCTGTTCCGATAACTTATAGATAAAGATATGGGCCGAATACTTTCGGAGTTAAATAACATTTACAAAAAAAGTCTGCCATCCTTGGCGGACTTTTTTGTTCTACCTTTTTTCATTTTCTCAATCTCGCAATAGTTCTGCCGAATGGCCTCCAAGAAAATAGATGATTCAATTTTTTCTTACTAAAGTGTTTGGTTTGTCGAATAAGACAATGTTGGTCGCGCATGAAAAAGCAAAGCTAAACCTTAGGGAAATGTCTCATGTATAGGAATGGATGTGAATGGTTTATACAAAAAATATAATGTATAAAATCTATTTTGTGTTATGTAAGTGACTGTTAGTTAGTGTTTAATGATGGTTTGTGAAAAAAATATTTATAAAATCTATCAAATTAGTAGTCTTTTAAAAAATATTTCTATATTTGTACTGTCGTCCTGATTTACAGTGAGTCACGAGGACTGGCAAAAAATGAGCATACTTAATTATGGAAAGAATGAAAAAAGATTACTTTTTAAAAACAAGCTTACAGATTACTTCATTGGAAGTGGTTTTTACTACCCTAGGAAATAGTGAAAAACGAATGTGTTGTTAAAATTTCTCTCTTACACTCTCTTATATTAGAAAAGGGAAGCCGAGGCTTCCCTTTTTAAACAAAGTTTTAACAATGAAACAAGTTCTATTGGCGTTGGCACTTGTTTATTTTCACTATTAAACTGAATAAATTTATGAAAAAAAATGCTATTTTTCGAATTAGCGTCATTTTTAGCTTGCTTTTAGCTGGTTCTTATCAGACTTATGCGCAGGTAGAAAATCCTAAACCCATTATAAATGCTTCATTAACAGGTACTGTGATAGATGCGGTTACAAAAGAGCCTCTACAGGGTGTAACTGTCCAAATTGAAGCAGTTACCCACCAGGTGAAGACCGATAGCAAAGGCGTATTTCAATTTGTTACCGGACAGAAACTGCCGTTTTCACTTATTGTATCTATTGTAGGTTATCAGACACGGCGGGTTGTCGTGGATCAGTCGCCTGCCGTGATCGAATTGACCCCCCGGTTGGAAGCTTTAGACCAAGTCGTTGTGACTGCCCGTAGACGCAAGGAGCAATTGCAGGATGTACCGATTCCCGTTTCTATTATCCGTGGAGCGGCATTGGAAGATGCCGGAGCCTTTAACGTCAACCGGCTGAAAGAACTTGTTCCGACGGTACAACTGTATTCTTCCAATGCACGTAACACGACACTGAATATCCGTGGACTTGGTTCAACTTACGGTCTTACCAATGATGGTATCGACCCTGGTGTCGGATTCTATCTGGACGGTGTTTACATCGCTAGGCCAGCTGCGACTTGGTTAGATTTTATTGATATTGATCAGATCGAAGTACTACGGGGGCCACAGGGTACACTCTTTGGTAAAAACACCACTGCCGGAGCCTTTAATATTACTTCACGGCTACCCCAATTTACACCGGAGGCTAATGTTGAAGTTAGCTATGGCAATCAGGGATTTATTCAGGCAAAGACATCCATCTCCGGACCGCTGGCTAAGAATCTAGCTGCCCGGGCTTCCTTTTCGGGTACACAGCGGGATGGTAACCTGTTTAACGTCCATACCAATCGAAAAATCAATGATATCAATAACCTCGGATTTAGGGGGCAATTGTTGTTTACACCGACTGAGAATATCAAATTGGTGCTCTCAGGAGATGTATCGTCCCAAAAACCCGATGGGTATGGATGGGCAGTCGCAGGTGTGGTCAAAACCCAACGAGCTGATTACCGACAATTTGATGCTATTATCAAAGATCTAGGTTATGAGTTGCCTTACAAAAGTGCATTTGAACGTAAGATTGATCTCGATACACAATCCAAAGCTGATAATAAATTGGGTGGTGTAGCGCTGAATGCGGACATCAAAATTGGAGAGGGAACATTGACGTCTACTTCCGCTTGGCGAAAATGGACTTGGGTACCACTCAATGACAGGGATTATCTAGGCCTTCCTGTCTATACAGTTTCCGCAGGTAATTCAGTCCATAATCAATGGTCACAAGAATTTAGGTATTCGGGCAAAATCAGTGAGAAAGTAAGTGGTGTAGTCGGCTTATTTGGCCTTTGGCAGGATCTTGGTACTGATCCTGTGCATACAGAGGAAACAGGATCCGCATTCTGGCGTTTTCAGAAAAGTTCGACGAGCGCCTTATGGGAGACTCCAGGATTATTTGACAATTTCGGGATTAAGACTGTTTATGGAATCAAAAGCACAAGTTTAGCCGCTTATACACAGATTGACTGGGAGGTGACCTCCAAACTTCATATCTTACCAGGACTGCGCTATAACTACGACAAAAAGAAAGCAAACTACGATAGACAGACCTATGGTGGACTACAGACATCCGATCCGGCGCTGTTGGCACTAAAAAATGGGGTCTATACCAACCAAACTTTTGATATAAACGCGGATGCGGATAATTTCTCAGGACAACTGTCTGCGAAATACCGTTTCAACCCCAAGATTAATGCTTATGCAACCTACTCCATCAGCTATAAGCCAATTGGAATCAATGTTGGCGGATTGCCAACAGCAAATGGTGCTGTGCTACTAGATCTAGCTGAAGTAAAACCAGAAGCGGTTCGCCACAAAGAGTTGGGCGTGAAAACTAACCCAACACGCAACTCGATCCTTAACTTATCCGTTTACCAGACTGATATCAAAGATTATCAAACACAGGTACAAACGCCAGAACCAGGTGTGAATCGGGGATACTTGGCCAATGCTGAGAAAGTACGTGTCAAAGGGGTGGAGTTGGACGGTAATATTAATATTGGTCACTTTCTGCGCCTGAATGGTGCGCTTGCCTATACAGATGCGAAGTACGTAAAATTTACAAATGCACCAGTTCCGCTGGAAGAAGTTGGTGGGCCGCAGGCTTTCAAGGATATTTCGGGCGGAGTGCTTCCAGGAGTATCCAAATGGTCTTGGTCTTTGGGTGGAGAAGTTAATCAGAGTGGTAAACTGATCGGTATCAATGGCTCCTACTTCTTGGGAGCGGATCTTTTCCATCGCTCCAAATTCTCTTCAAGCTCATCTCCATCGCAGTATTTGAATATAGATGCTTATACTTTGCTGAATGCACGTTTGGGCTTTAGGGGCTCGAATGGCGTTTCAGTTTTTGTGTGGAGCAGAAATTTGACAAATAAAGATTACTATGAGCAATTGCTCGCAGCTCCGGGGAGTTATGGTCAATATGCCGGAGTCGTAGCTGATCCGAGAACCTACGGCGTAACGCTCCGGTATAATTGGAAACAGGGAAATTAGGACTGTAATTCATAACATATTTTCATTAGCCGTCTCTGATTTATTTAGAGGCGGTTTTTTTGTATCCGAAAAGAGAGATTGTGTCAATAGAAATTTTATCGATGATAATTTGCAACCTCTACTTGCTTTATTTATGGAAAACCGTATCTTAATTCATCATTAAGGTGAAAGATTTGCGCATGAACGAAAAAGAGCTATTACAACATTATAAAAAAACAGGAGACCTGTCTGCGCTGGGGAAATTATATTCGCCGTATATGTCCTTGCTTTATGGTGTGTGCTTCAAGTATTTGCAAGATCCCGATCGTAGCCAGGACGCCGTCATGCAGATCTTTGAAGAGCTGATTCCGAAACTGCGTCATTACGAGGTTGATAATTTTAAAAGCTGGTTGCACGTATACAGTAAGAACTATTGTTTAATGCAATTACGCAAAGATAAACGGACGACACAGGTGGATATTGAAGATAATTTGTTTGAAAGCGAACAAAAACTCAATACCAGTGAAGAGGCAAAATGGGAGGAGCGGGATTTTGAAAAACTAGAAGGTTGTTTGCAGACTTTAAATGAAGAGCAAAAAGAATGTGTACGTTTGTTTTATCTGGAACAAAAGTGCTATAAAGATATCGCAGATTTAACAGGATATGATTTGAATAAAGTCAAGAGTGCCATCCAGAATGGAAAACGCAATCTGAAAATCTGTATGGAAAGGAAAGAAAATGGAAAATAATTATCAGTTATCGCGAATTCATAATTACATCCATGGTCTAATGAGCAGAGAGGAAATGTTTCAACTGGAAAAAGAAGCATTGGAAGATCCCTTTTTACAGGATGCCATAGATGGATACCGATTACAGAATGGAGTTGATGCAAAGCAATTAAGTTTGCTGCAGCAGCGGCTTAGCCGTCGGGTGGAAAATACCGTAGCGACAAGACATGCACAATATTATACTTGGCAACGTTTAGCTATTGGCGCAGCGGCAGGGGTTTTGTTTGTTGTTTTATTAGCGCTTCTATATTTTAAACATTTCAATGGTAAAGCCGAACGGACGACAGATGTCACGCTGAGTGAACCAGAAAACCTTGTAGCGATCGAGCCTCTGTTGGATGGTGGTGATGCTGCTCCGGTCGGTGGATGGAAAGCCTTTGAACAATATTTAAACAATCAGGTGAGGGATGGCGGAAAAGGTGGGGAGATTATTGTTAATTTCACAATCGGAAAGGATGGATTGCCTGATCAGATCCACGCAGAAGGAACACCCGAGCAAGCTCTTTTTGACGAGGCTGTACGACTTCTTCAGTCAGGTGCTAAATGGCAAGGGACAAAAGGGCGCCTGAAGATCACTTTTCCGCTGAAGGAGATGAAGAATTCTGCCCAGTCGAATATCATCAAACCAACACATTGTTTTGGGATATAAAACCAATAAGGGCCCGAATCATTCGGGCCCTTATTGGTTTTATATTATGTTGCGGTACCTTATTCTTCCCAGCGAATTTTTTCTTCGATAGGCGTACGTACAGGTTCGCGCGCATCTGATTCATGATGTCCTAAGTAAAATAGGCCGATACATTTTTGGTTCTCTTCTAGATTAAGAAAGCCGCCCAAATGATTGATTAAGCCCGGTGTTGCCCAGTAACCACCAATATTCAACGAATGGGCAGCGAGCCACATATTTTCTACAGCGGCAGCAGTACAAGCCAATTCTTCCCATTCAGGAACTTCACCCGTATAATTGACGATAAGCGCAATGGCAACATTCGATTGTGTTGCTTTCTTGCCCATGGTGATCTCTGTCGCTTCCGTATATTTCTCCGTTGGTGTAACCGATTTATAGATACGCGATAATTCAGTACCCAAGCGTTGAAGTCCTTCTTTACGGAAGATCACAAAACGCCAAGGCTGTGTCCGTTTATGTGTTGGAGCAGCATTAGCTGCTTCTAAAATGCTAAGGATATCCTCTTTGCTTACTTCTTCATCGGTAAAAGAAGCCTGAAATACCGATCTTCTGTAGTGTATTGCTTTTAAAACGTCGTTTTTCATTAAAAATATGTTGATTTTAGAATGTACTTATGCTTTTTCTTCCCATAAAGATACAACATGCAAAATTGTTTTGACCGCTTTTTCCATATCTTGTGCTGATACCCATTCTTGCTTCCCATGAAATGCATGTCCACCCGCAAAGATATTAGGACATGGAAGTCCCATAAATGATAGGCGTGATCCATCGGTACCGCCACGGATACTTCTTCTTTCTGCGACCATACCAGCTCTTGTAATAGCTTCCATGCCAATTTCCATAATTTCTGGATACTGATCAAGGACCTCTTTCATGTTGCGGTATTGCTCTTTTACAGCGAATGTATAGGTACAATTTGGATAGCGTTCAACAATAGATTTTGCTATTGCTTCCAGTTCATCTTCATGTTTTTTTAGATTAGCTGTCGCATGATCACGGATGATAAATTGAATCTCAGCCTTCTCCACCGATCCACTGATATTCACGGGGTGCACAAAACCGTCTTTTTTATTCGTGCTTTCTGGGGAAAGTCTGTCTTTCGGTAGTGCATCAATGACGGCACTTGCGATTTTAATTGCACTTTGCATTTTTCCTTTTGCAAAACCAGGGTGCACAGAGACGCCATGAATTGTTAAAGTTGCTCCATCTGCCGAGAATGTCTCATCCTCAATCGTGCCGGCTTTTTCGCCGTCCATGGTGTAGGCAAAGTCTGCTGCCAGACGTTTTAAGTCTGCTTTATCAACCCCACGGCCGATTTCTTCGTCTGGCGTGAATAAAATCTTGATATCACCATGTTTAATCTCCGGGTGTTTCATCAATAGGCGTGCAGCATCCATTATTTCAGCGATACCAGCCTTATCGTCTGCTCCTAAGAGTGTTGTTCCGCTTGCCGTGATTACATCGTTTCCGATTTGATTGGCCAAATCGGGATGTTCTGCATATTTGATCACAATGCTATTGTCATCCGGAAGGACCAAATCTTGTCCTTGGTAATTACGATGTACCAATGGTTTCACATCTTTGCCCGAAGAATCCGGAGAAGTGTCCATATGAGAGCAGAAACAGATAACTGGAACTTTCTTGGACGTATTGGAAGGGATGGTCGCATAGATGTAACCATTTTCATCCATAGCAGCATCCGAAATGCCCAATGATAAGAGTTCTTCTACCAATAATTTACCTAGATTTTTCTGTTTTTCGGTAGATGGACATGTCGGTGAATTTACATCAGATTGTGTGTCAATCTGTACGTAGCGTTGAAATCTTTCCGAAACTGAAAAGTCACTTATGTTATTAATCTCAAATGTACTCATTTTAATAGCCTTAATGTGATAAGGGTGACCAAATTTACAAATTCTAATGGGCTTCGACCAAAAACAAACAAGACTTGTCAATAAACTGACAAGTCTTGTTTACTAGAGGTAATATTTCGCTAAAATCCTTTATCTTTTTCTTGGGACTAATCCTAAGTTTAGCTTATTTTTTGTCGTCGGCGTAGCCAAATACTTTCTGTAGGATATTTGTATTTCTGCTTCCGCCGATATTGTTTCTGATTTTTGATTCCTGATCAGCTACTTTGATAAACAAACCATCTATGGCCTTTTGTGTAACATAAGCAGTCAGATTTGTTTCCACTTTATTGCCTAGCGGTAAGTTATTATAGGCGCTGGTCAGCTGTGTCCAATATTGGTCAACATTGTTCACGCCCATTGCCGATTGAATGACCGGACTAAACTTGCTCGTTAATTCGGTTGATGTATTTGTTTTGAAAAATGTTGTTGCGGCATCTTGCTTGCTACCCAATAGAATATTGGTCGCATCAGTGATGGTCATCTTAGATAATGCATTTACGAATACCGGAGCGGCTTCTTTTACTGCACCCTCAGCGGCTCTGTTCATGCTTTGAATAAATTGATCACAAAGCTTGCCCATACCGACTGCACGAAGTGTTTTTTCTACTTTTTGGGCCTCTGCGGGCATTAAAATCTTTACTGCTGCATCACCTAAGAAGCCGTCTTTTTTTGCCAGAGACTCAATACTCAGGTTAAGACCATTGCTCAAAGCCTGTTTGATACCCAATGAAGCATCTTTATTTGATAATGAAGCCAATGGGTTCGACTTGTTCGAACCTGTTGTTGAAGAGCTCGCAGTTGACGAATTCGTCTTTTTCGTGCTGTCAGTTTGACTCTGATTTGCTTTATTCAGTGCATCGTTGATCTTTTTAAAGATTTGCGCTTCACTGTTGTTGGAGAATAAAAGCCCCGAAACAAATAGGGTACAATATAGTAATGGAAATTTCATCATGATATGTTTTGCTGTCAAAATTAAGGATATCGACCGTTAATTTTTGTAAAAGTTTAAATTGTCGGCTATTCTTTCCATTAGATTGTCCCTATCCGTAGCAGATACGCCACAACCTTAATGTAGCAAAAGCAAAGCATTGTCACAGCAGTCTTTGTCGGAAGGGAAAAAGTCTAACAATAAAACGCCCCAAAAAGGGGCGCTTTATCCGCTATATAATAAAATTGCTTTTTTAATTTAATATGGATTATTTCCACGAAAGTGTTGTTACAACAGGGAAGTGGTCAGAAGGAAATTTACTCAGGTAAGTGTCCGTCAAAATGCCGTATCTCTTCACCTGAAAAGGTTTGGTGATAAAGATATGGTCAATACGACCAGAAGCTCTTAGGCTCTTTCCCCAACCATTAAAAGAAGAGTTGGGTTCATATTTAAGCGGAGATACTTCATGCACATCTGTGACTACATTGCTCTTGGCAAGTGTAAAATAGGCCTCATCTTTTTCGTCTACATTGAAGTCGCCTGTTAAGATCAGTGGAAGATCCTTCGCAAATTCTTTTGCTTTGGCCAGGATCAATTTTGCACTTTCCGTGCGGGCTGTACGTCCGATATGGTCAAAATGGGTATTCATAAAGATAAAACGCTTTTTATTGGCTTTATCTTCAAAAATTCCCCAGGTGCAGATACGTGGTAAGGCCGCGTCCCAACCCTTGTTCGGATGTTCAGTATCTGTTGCAGAGAGCCAGAATGTACCACTTTTTATAGCTTTGAACCGATTGGTGTTGTAATAAATTGCAGAGTGCTCGCCTTCCTGTGCGCCGTCATCACGCCCCACACCAACATAATCGAATCCCGGAAGTAACGTTTTTAGATCCTGAACCTGATCATGAAAAGCCTCCTGAACACCGAATATATCGAAACCATGATACTTAATCAGATTGGTCAAAGGCTCTTTGCGGTCAACCCACATATTGCCAGTGTCTACTGTATTTCTTTGTCTTATATTATATGTGGCTGCAATAAAATCTTGTGCATAGGTGATATATGATAAGCATAATGCTGCTGCGAGAATAAAGTATTTTTTCATTAGAATAATTAGTTTAGGAATAATTACCTCATTAATATATAGATGTGCAGTATTCCGATTTTGCCCGTTGTTTAATTTCGAATTTCATTTGTATTTCCCACCTTGGGTCTCGTATCAATAAAGCCATAGGCTAAACTTGTTATATTCGACTTGTAGGAAATTAAAAGATCTTCAGTTTTGTTATTTTGCTGATCTTCAGTTTGTTTTGTTGGTAATAATCTCAGGGATAACCTTTATTTTTTCAATACCTGAAGCAACAATTCTGGTTCATCTGTTGTGATGAAGTCGATCTTTTGTCCAATTAGATTGCTCATTTCTTCTTCCGTATTGACTGTCCAGGCATTCACTTTCATACCCAATTGATGCGCTTCCTGCAACCAGCTTGCATTCTTTTTGAAGACTGAAAAATGATAATCTAGACCATTGATTCCTGCGGCATTCACATCAGCAGGTGATTTATCCCCATTTAGGTATTGGATATTTGCTTTTGGAGCGAGTTCATGAATCTTTTGACAAGCCTCAAAACTGAATGCGATATAATCTGTTATTTTCTCTGCTTTCAGATTTTTTACCATTTCAACAGACTTTGTTGCGGCCTCAAGAGTTCGTTCTACACCCAATTTGTTGGTTTTTAACTCCAGAACCAGACGTAAGCCCTTTAATTTTTTTCCTGCTTTGATATACTCTTCCAATGTTGGGATAGATTCCCCATTCGGATGTTTTTTTGCTAAGAGTTCTGTGTATGTTGCTGTTGCGATGTCAATCCCGTAGAAATCGTTGTCGTGGTTGACGACAAGAATATTGTCTTTGGTAAGGTGTACATCAAACTCGGAACCAAAGAGTTTAAGGTCATGTGCGGCTTTTAAAGAGGCAATGGAATTTTGAGGGAGGTGACTGTTTTTCCATACGCCACGATGTGCAATTGCTTTGGTCTGTGCAAATAGTGTTGCCGATGAAATGACCATAGCCAACGTCAGACAGCTAAAAATGTGTTTTTTCATATGTGTTAGTTTGAAAGCTGATTTTTACAGCATAAAAAAGTGGTACTTTTTATCCTGATTCACAAGATCTAAAGTACCACTTTTATATGTAGTTATTGTTAACTGTAATTTATTTTTTACCATTCCATTCTGCCATGAACTCATCCAAGAATCCAAGCATATATTGGTGACGGTGTTCCGCAATTCTTTTTGCGGCCTGTGTATTCATTTTATCTTTCAACAAAAGCAACTTCTCATAGAAGTGGTTGATTGTCGGAGCTTCAGAATGTTTGTAAGCTTCCTTATCTTTATATTCCTGTACCGGAATGTTGGGGTTGTACATTTCCCGGCCTTTATTGCCACCAAAACTAAATGCACGTGCAATACCTATTGCACCGATGGCGTCCAAACGATCGGCATCCTGTACAATTTCCATCTCTTTGGAATGGAAGGAAACTTCACCTAAACTTGCTTTGAAAGACATGTTAAAAATGATTTTTTTGACATGGTCAATGATTTCAGGAGAAATCTCTAGACTTGCCAAAAACTCTCCAGCAACGCGAGGGCCAATTGTTTCGTCACCGTCATGGAATTTGCTGTCCGCAATGTCATGCAGGAGCGCTGCTAATTCGCAGACCATGACATCAGCTTCTTCATCTTCTAAAATTAACTTCGTATTGTTCCATACGCGTTGAATATGCGACCAATCATGGCCTGCTTCTGCAAATTTCAAACGATCTTGCACAAATGCGACTGTGCGTTCAATAATGTTATTCATACAATACTTTTGTTTTTTCGCGAGTACCCTCGTATAATTCGTATTCTAATAATCTACAATCTAATTTACCGTTATAAAATTCTATACGTCTGGACGCACGGAGTCCAATTTTCTTTGCAAGATCCGGATTTCCGGTAAATATATAGCCTCTATAACCTTTGCATTCCTGTTTCATAAAATCACCCATACGTTTGTAGGTAATCTCCAACTTGGTATGCGTACCTAAACGTTCACCGTATTCTGGATTGAATAAGATGACACCTCCTTCTTTAGGAACGTGCGTTTCTGCAAAATCGCATACTTCAAATGAAATTAATTGTTCTACCCCTGCAGTGCGGGCATTCATCTTGGAAACATTGATTGCTTCTTCGGAGATATCCGTAGCAATAATTTGAGGAGCTGCTTTTTTATTGATTTGATCTTTTAGCAGGCGACGTTCCTGGAAAAAAACAGTTTCATCATAACCGATGAAATGCATGAATGAATAATTCATACGCAGTAGTCCCGGTTTTCTATTGGTTGCAATCAATGCCGCTTCAATGGCCAATGTTCCCGATCCACACATCGGATTAACAAAAGCGGATTCGCCATCCCATTTTGAGGCAATAATTGTTGAGGCTGCTAAGGCTTCCAGCATGGGTGCCTTACCGGGAATCTTACGGTAACCATGTTTGGCCAGCGTTTCTCCAGAGGTATCAATGAAAATTTCAGCACGGTCATCCTTCCAGTAGAGGTGAACGACAGCCTTGTTGTTTTCCGGACCAGAATTCGGACGCATACCTTTTTTATCTTTAATACGATCTACAATCGCATCTTTCACTTTGACATTCGCAAATAAAGGTGTACTAATTGTTTCATTGTCCACATTGGAACTCACAGAGAAATAACCATCGAATTGAATGAGCTCTTCCCAAGCAATCGTGCTCAGCTCTTCATAAAGCTCAGTAGGATTGTTCGCTGAAAATTCCTTTAACGAATATAGAATCTGCGAGGCGGTACGCAAGTTCAGATTGAGCTTGATCGCATCATTTACGCTGACTTTCAATTCGACTCCAGTAGGAAATGCTCTGACGATGTCAAAACCTAACTCTTTAACTTCCTGTTGTAAATACGGCGATAAGCGTTTATTGCACGTAATGATAACTTTATTGGGGGTGTTGAAAACTTCCATCATATTTTGTACAAAGTTAATTAAACTCTTCCTCAAAAATTGCTTAATTTTACGCTTTAATATTTATTTTTTTGATTATGGAAATTAGAGGAAAAGTACACGAGATAGGAGCGACACAACAAGTGACAGAATCATTCAAAAAACGTGATATGATTGTAGCTTATGCCGAAAACCCACAATTTGTTGAATATATCCGTTTTGAATCAACACAAGACAGAACTTCAATTTTTGATAACCTAGCTATTGGCGAAGAGGTAGAGGTATCTTTTAATCTTCGTGGTCGTCCTTGGACAAATAAAGATGGCGTAACGACATATTTCAATTCATTGGTTGCATGGCGTGTAACAAAACTAGGAAATGCTGCTCCAGCACCATCTACTCCAGGTTATGCTGATATGCCTGCTCCTGTAGATTTGTCTGGTTCATCAGATGATGATGATTTACCATTCTAGTCTGAAATAAGACATTCAAATCCTGTCAGCAAAGCCGATACATGAATTGTATGTATCGTATTTTGCCATACAGTATATCATATAGATTGGACTGCCCAGTTTGGACAGTCCTTTTTATTTTGTACATATTCCGCCTCGGTTTTCTCGTCCTTATTCGATACCCAACTGCTTCGCAGTACGCTTTGGGTAACTCTCATTATTTTATGGTGTCCAATTTTTTGAATCACATAAATTATTTTCTTGGCGCCGAAATTGCTTGATATGGGGTATATTTAAATCAAAACAGCACATTATGAAATCATCAGTATTATTTATTTGCCTGGCAGCACTTTCTTTAAGCGCATGTAATCAAACAAAAAAGGAAAATCAACAGGTGGTAGCAACAGATTCGTCCGATCATACAACGATGACAGTGGATACCGTCCATACGTCTCAAAATTCGTTGGATTGGCCCGGTAAATATGAAGCAACCATTCCTTGTGCGGATTGTGAAGGTATCAAAACAAATATTACCTTAAAAAATGACAATACTTTCTCGATTGTAAGTGAATATATCAATAAGAACACCAAAGTTGAAGATTCAGGTAAAGTCATGTGGCATGACAATGGATCTGTTGTACATCTGACGGGCAAAGAAACCAATATAAAATTAAAGGTAGGTGAAAATAGACTGATCGGACTGGATCAGGAAGGTAAAGAGATCGGTGGACCTAATGCGGATCGCTATATTTACAATAAGGTCGAAGGCGAAAAATAATAGCTGGATCAAATCGAATTAACCACTCACATATTTCCCAAACGGGATCTTTCGCAGGCAATACGTCAGCAAAGCACTGGCGAGTAAAGTGAGAATCGCTGCTGCCGGTATTTTCCACAGCGTCGCTAATGGTAGCAGTGGATGAATATAGTTCAAAAACAAGATATGGCTTAAATAGATGCCAAAACTATGGATGTCGATGAATTCCCAGAATGCACTCAACCGTTCTGGGAGTTTTAGACATTGAATAAATACAAACAATAAGCCAGCACTTAATGCAATATTGGGTGAAAGATAATTATACAATGTAGGGTCAAATTCGCCTTTTTCCACACTGAGATAATAAGTTCCCCAACCTGTAATCAGACAACAACCTATAAAGAAGGGGAGGCTAGACCATCTTAACTGGGGGAGTGGATGATTGTAGAGATAGTAACCCAAGACGAGATAACCCATATAGCCTGTAAAGAAGGTTAGGTCAAAATTCGGAAGATATGCATTAAACCATTTGTTGCTGAAAAACAGTGAAGCGAACCACAGGCATAAGAAAATCTCAATCTCTCTTTTTGAACAGTTCCGGATCATTTTTCGCAAAAAAGGTATTGCTAGATAGAGCCCAATAAGCATGTAGAGGTACCATAGGTGTGCGTTGCTTCCTGACTTTAAGCGAATTAACACAATGTTGATAACTTGTGGAAAACCAACATACTCAAAATCAATGTAACGGATAAAATAATAGATCAGGTAGACAATGGTCCAAAAGACAAATGGCGGAATAATTTTAAACAGACGTTTTTTGTAGAATGTGCCTGTATCTTCATCTCTTTGCAAAAGCAATGCACCTGAGATGATGACAAAAAGAGGGACTGCAAAGCGTGAAAAGCTGTTGATCCAATTGGCATAATCCCAATCAAAAGAATCAAAGTCGTTACTATTTAAATAGCCCGAAGAAGAGTGGATTAGAATAATCAAAAAGATTGCTATGATACGCAATACACTGATGTAACTACTTCGGGCCATTAGGATCGTTTTTTATGTGTTAACGTTTATTATCATAAACCTTGAGGTACAGCAAGGCCAACAAAGCGCCGATGCTTGCCATACCTACACCTACTAAGGAAGGGGTATTGTATGCTAATCCCATGGTGATGGGAATGCCTCCTAAAAATGCACCAAGTGTATTGCCGAGGTTAAAAGCAGCCTGTCCGCCCGCGGCGGCTAATGTTGCGGAATCTTTCGAAGCCCGGATCAACATCAGCTGGGTTGGTGAACCGATGGTAAAAGAAACCAAGCCAGTAATAAAAGCCAAAGGATATGCTGTCCAGCCCAGAGGCGAAACAAAATAGACCATGACCAAACAGAGTGCCATAGCTGAAAAACTCGCGATAGCTGCTTTTGTGGGTGAAATAGTGTCTGCCAATTTCCCGCCGATCAGATTTCCGAAAAACATACCAACACCTATCAAAATCATAATCAGTGGCACCCGGTCAGCTGGAACGCCAGAAACTTTAGTTGCCAAGGGAGCAATATAACTGATCCAGGCAAATAACCCACCTGTACCGATAGCAATAATCGCCATTAATAACCAAGCGATCTTTTTGTTGAAAAAGCTGAGCTGATTGAATATATTATTTCCTTTAGAAGCCTCAATTTTCGGCATCCAAGCATATATTGCTGCAAAGGTAACCAGTCCCAGTATACTGATGATGCCGTAAGTCAGACGCCAGGAATAATGATGACCAAGATAAGTTCCTAACGGAACTCCGGCAAGGTTTGCAATGGTCATCCCCGTAAACATGATCGAGATGGCCTGAGCCTCTTTGCCTTTTGGTGCAAGCTTGGCTGCAACAACAGATCCTACGCCAAAGAATGCTCCGTGTGGAAGTCCAGCCATAAAACGCGAAAGACTGATCAGAAACTGTCCCGGTGCAATACTGAACAAACCGTTGAAGATAAAAAATAGTAACATCAAAAAGAGCAAAACCTTTTTTGGAGGATATTTACCCGTGAATAAGACTAACGTAGGAGCACCTACAACTACACCGAGCGCATACAGGGCAATAAGGTGAGCCGCAGTAGGGATTTCGATATGCAGATCCTTCGCAATATCAGGCAGAATACCCATCATCGTAAATTCAGTCATCCCGATGGCAAGTCCCCCAAAAGCTAAGGCAATAATTCCTTTGTTCATATGGATGGTTGGAAGTTGATAGTCAAAAGTAAAAATAAAAAACGGGTTATTACATGTTGATTTATGCATCGATGTAATAATCCCTTGAAGCGAGCCAATCGATCAAGATAGGGTTGAAGTAGACCACCAAAGGCTTGCATAGAGAACAAAGATAAAGGAGCAAGGATTAAAGACCGTGCTCGTAAGCCGCTGGCTTGAACAAGTAAAGTCTAAATACTCATATCTCAATACTAATATCTCTTCTGCGGTACGCAGGTAATATCTTTGGTCTTTCTAAGGACAATAGGGCGTTGATCAAATCGACTTTCCAGTACGACGGAGTCCGCAGAATGATAGACAACTTTAAAACGTGGGATATATTGCCCCGAAAGATAACAACCTGAGATCTTCTGCTTGCCATTTTCTTTGGTGTATATTCCGTCTACGATAACCGAATCACCGCGTAGTACATAAATACCTTTGGCATGCTCTGTCCAGGCACCGTTATTATAACAACTATCAGGGATAGTCTGTACTTTGTTGTTCACATGCATGGTCGCATAAACCGAATCACAGGTAAACTTAAATTCAGCTAATGTATATTGCATCATCTGCTGCTGTCCCGGAATACTGTCCTGTACCCATTCGCCCTGTAAAAACGAAGCTCCTTCACCCTGCATATCTGAATTAAATTTGCAGGCGGTAAAAAAGAAAAACATACCTATGGCAAGAGCCAGTAGGTATGTTTTTGATGATATATTTTTTATTGAAATTATTGCCACAGCTTATTTTAAACTTCCAACCATTTCTTCAGGTTTTACCCAAGCATCAAAATCTTCCGGAGTCACATAACCCAAACGTACTGCTTCTTCTTTAAGTGTAGTACCGTTTTTATGTGCCGTTTGTGCAATTTCAGCAGCTTTGTAATAACCAATTTTCGTGTTTAATGCAGTGACCAACATCAATGAGTTGTCAACCAATTCTTTGATGCGTTTGTAGTTAGGCTCGATACCGGCAGCACAGTGCTCTTCAAAAGAAATACAAGCGTCACCTAATAAACGTGCAGACTGCAAGAAGTTAGCTGCCATCAATGGTTTGAATACATTCAACTCATAATGTCCTTGTGTACCACCAATGGTGATCGCAACATCGTTCCCCATAACTTGGGCAGCGACCATTGTTAACGCTTCACATTGTGTAGGATTCACTTTACCTGGCATAATAGATGATCCCGGTTCGTTTTCTGGAATAAGAATTTCACCGATACCTGAACGAGGACCAGAAGCCAACATACGGATGTCGTTGGCAATTTTATTCAATGCTACAGCCAATTGTTTCAATGCACCATGCGTCTCTACGATAGCATCATGTGCTGCCAAAGCTTCAAATTTGTTCTCCGCAGTAACAAATGGAAGACCTGTAAATTCAGCGATGTATTTTGCAACAACAACATCATAACCAGTAGGTGTGTTTAAACCAGTTCCTACAGCAGTACCGCCTAATGCTACCTCAGATAGATGTGAAAGTGTATTCCTTAGCGCTTTTAGACCATGGTTTAATTGTGCCACATAGCCAGAGATCTCTTGACCTAATGTCAAAGGCGTCGCATCCATTAAGTGTGTACGACCGATTTTAACAACATTCTTGAACTCTTCAGCTTTTTTAGCCAAGGTATCACGTAGTTTTTCAACACCAGGGATAGTTACTTCGGCAACAGCTTTATAAGCCGCAATATGCATTCCCGTAGGGAAGGTATCATTTGATGACTGTGATTTGTTTACATCATCATTAGCTTTTAATACAGGTTCTCCTTCGCCAATCTTATGTCCAGCCAATACTTGGGCACGGTTTGCCACAACTTCATTCACATTCATGTTGGATTGTGTTCCCGAACCAGTTTGCCAGATAACCAATGGGAACTGATCGTCTAGTTTACCCGCTAGGATCTCATCACATACAGTTGCAATGGCATCACGTTTTTCAACAGGTAATACACCCAATTCGTGGTTTGCATACGCTGCTGCTTTTTTCAAGTAAGCAAAACCTGCAACGATCTCATGTGGCATAGAAGCTGCCGGTCCGATTTTGAAGTTGTTGCGTGAACGTTCTGTTTGTGCACCCCAGTATTTATCTGCAGGTACTTGAACTTCACCCATCGTATCTTTTTCAATTCTGAATGACATATTGTTTTGTATAAGTAAAACGTAAAAATTAATCAGTATCTGTGCAAAGCACAGAACACATCGATCACAAAGTTAACGGATAATACAGTAAAAAGTAAAAATTAAAAGGTAAAAATCAAAAATTGAAACAATTAGTAAGCCATAGGCTTGTATAACCAAAATCTAAATACTCTCTACTCAAGACTTAAAAGCCAAGACGCTTGGTCAGGAATTCATTCACATGATGAAATACCTGCTTTGGTTTTAATGCACGCCAAGATAGTTCATTGAGTGCACCGCCAAAATTGATGTAATAATCAATATTTTGTTGTTGAAACTCTTCAATTACATGGTCACGGAAGCCTACGCCTGCAATCCAGCCATCGTCGATATCCTGAAACCATTCCTCATAATAGGAGTCATCCGAAGCATGGAAATTCAATACATTTTCTCCAATGAGAATAAAATATTTTATACCCTGACTGATCATGACATCTATAAGTTCTCTTTTCAGTAGCATGATATCATTGTATATGGCATCATTCCATTCGCCGATCAACTCGATAATACAGTATTGTTTTTCATAATCGACAAATAATACCTTTAGATACAGCGTCAGTGAACCGAATTCATCCCATTGTGGATGTAGCAAAAAGTTATAGATCTGTTTATCGAAATCGAATTCGCTGTATACCGTGCCATAAAATGGTGATTGTTCGTCTTCGGCAGCGATATAATAGTCACGCCAATTGTAATAAGGTTCGATTTCGTGCATATATTAAATTCCTTTCCAAGTTCAAACTAAGATAAATTTGCGCTTATTTGCAAGTTTCATTGCTGCTATTTCGTGTTTTCTGTCAAAGTGAGTGACTGGAACTTCTGGACGTAAACAGTCAGCGACAATTTTTTGTTTTTAATGTAAAATTATATGGCTGTTTACAGATTAAACCGAATAAACTTGTTACTTTTGAGACGTAATTTCATGAGCGCACAGGCTCGGTTTATCTTTTTATAAACACTGGGTTTTTCCAATGCAAAAGAGTATTAAGCGAAATATTTTTGTAGCCGCTACATATGCTGCAGTATTGCTTCTTGGCTTGCTGTTGGGACAGAATTATGCTGAAGAACAGGGGAGTAACCAGAAAACAACCTTTTCAAGTTTAGGCTCCAATGGAAATTCGGACAAATTGCAATACCTGGTCCAGCTGATCTCTGAAAATTACGTTGACAATATTAGTGTCGACACTGTGCAAGACGAAGCCATTGAACACGTTGTTTCTCGCCTTGATCCTTTCTCCACATTTTTACGACCTAATCAGGTACTCGCGAAGCAGGAAACGCTGGAAGGTTCCTTCGATGGAATAGGGGTGGAATATTTTCGTTTGAAGGATACACTGCTTGTCGTAGGAATGGTTTCTGCAGGACCTGCGGAGAAAAGTGGTATGCGGATCGGTGATCGTATTCTAAAAATCGGGAACAAAGATCTTGCGGGGAAAAAAGTGCCTGAGGCAGAAATTGAAAAATTGATCCGTGGAAAGAAAGGAACAGCGGTACTTATTTCGATCCAACGGAATGGACAAACGCTCGTTAATCCATTGAAAGTCATTCGTGATCAGGTAAACGTAACCAGCTTGGATGCCTCCTATATGATCGCTCCTAAGACTGCTTACGTCAAGATACGCCGCTTTGGACATAAGACCTCTGACGAATTTAAACAGTCGCTAATTGATCTGCGAAAAAGTGGTGCACAGGATCTTATCTTGGATCTACGTAATAACGGCGGCGGATTTGTGCATACCGCGATAGATCTGGCGGGACAGTTTTTTAAAGAGAAGAGACTGTTGATGTATACCGAAGGAGCTAATGAACAACGTCAGGATTATTATTCGGAGAAACCGGGCGAGTTTGGTGATGGTCGTGTGGTCATATTGATCAACGAAAGTACGGCATCGGCGAGTGAGATTCTGAGTGGTGCCTTACAGGATTTAGACCGGGCTACTGTCGTAGGAAGACGCTCGTATGGAAAAGGACTTGTCCAGGAGCAATTTGACTTCTCCGATGGATCTGCTGTGAATTTGACTGTTGCACGCTATTATACTCCACTTGGAAGATGTATTCAACGCAAATATTGCCGAGCAAACTTTGATGCTGCAAAATATATGACAGGTTTTGATCTCTGGACACTCGATACCGAATTCCGTCAAAAAGAGATGTTTACAACAAGCAAGGGCAAATTGGTGTTTGGTGGTGGTGGAATTTTGCCGGATGTGAATATCCCAATTGATACAAACGAAACAAGCGCAAAGTATCGGGAGATCTACCATTCCAATTCAATCGAAGAATTTGTGTATGACCGGTTCACCAAACATCTACCAGCATATTCCATTGAAAACTTTATCAGTGGTTATCATTTACCTGCGGCAGAGTTTGATCTTTTTATTTCATTTTTGAATACACAAAAGCGGATTCCTGTGAATGTAAATGAAGCAAAAAATCTGCATGATCTGATTCAGTCAGATATTGAAGCTTTGGTCGGAAGGTATTATTTTGGCCGAGAAGCTTATTATAAAATAAAAAATAGAAGGGATAAATTTATCGAAATAGGCCTCAAATCGTTGGGCTATCAGATGCCTAAGGTTTAAGTCGTAGATCTGACCACACCGGATAGTGGTCGGACAGCTTTTGTTTGACAACCTGATAATTCATAACCTGAAATTTTGGACTGGCAAAGATATAGTCAATCTGAAAAATTGGCAAAAGTGCATGGTGGGTCACACCCCATCCATTTCCTTTTTCCTTAAAGGCGTTATACATGCCATCTCCAATTAGATTCACCGAGTAACTCATGGGTGTATCGTTAAAATCACCAACGGCAATATAAGGGTATTGACAGTCATTCATGTGTTTTTTCAGCGAATGCGCCTGTTCACTGCGGAGTTCAAATGCATTTTTTAGCTTTCGGCTCAATCGGCGAGTAGCCCTATTATCGGTTTCAGTCTTGTTAGACAGATTTTGAATAAACTCCTTGTCTTCATTCTGCAGGGCGAAGGATCGCAGGTGGATATTATAGATGCGCACCAACGTGTCCTGCTTTTTGATGTCCACATAACATATTCTGTTGATGCCATAGTCGTTGTCACGAATAGTGCCTGAATCGTAGATGGGGAAACGAGATAAAACAGCCATACCATAGGCCTCATAGTCATTTTTGGAACTCGGTTCAAAGAAGAAATAATCGTAACCTAATTTATCCTTAAACTCTTCGGAGAAGACATGTTTCCCTTTGATTTTACTGATATACTCCTGAAAGCAGATGACATCAGGTGAGATGCTATCAATGATACGGACAACGTCGGCTTTAAAGTTCTTTTTTTCTTCATTAACCTTTTTGAACAAATGGGCATTGAAAGTCATGATACGTAATGTCCTTGTTTCAGATGGCACAGGCGGGTTTTCTTTGCGGATATTCCAATGTTTGGTTAAAAAGGGCCAACCCAATAAGATTGCCGCCAAAGAGTAGAGTGCAACCTTTCGTTTACGCAGTAACCAGTAACAGATAAAACCAATATTGACGAGCAGAATAGGGAGGTAGCCTAGTCCCATAAATGCAATGGGCCAAAAAGATTTCGGATTGATGAAGGTTGCAGAGTAACTCATGAGCAATGCAATGATCGCAAGCATATTTGCCAGGAACATTGTTTTGCTTATAAATCCCAGTTTTCTCCTTAAAAATGTCCTTCTATCCATCAACCTTGTCGCCACTATTGCTTGCCCTAAAGAGCGTTTCTTTTTCATGGTGTGTCAGACTCTCATAACCAGATACTGAAATCTTGTCCAGGATAGTATCAATTTCATCCTGATTTGGTAAGTCATAACGATGTTTCCGATTTGTCGGTATATGATTGCCTACAACAACTTTCATTTTTGCAGGCTTTTTTTGTTTTTTCTGAAAAAGTGTTGACCAGTCCATGCCTGATCTTAGCGCATAGGTAAAAGCCATCCCAAAGAGAACAACAGCAAAATAAGAGACTGCAGCGGGTCTGTTGCCAATGGCGAAAAATAGAAATTCCAATGCAAAATAGACGATGGCTACTATTTTTAATTTAACAGTACCAAAAAGTAATAGCCGCAATTCATAATTCGGAACTAAAGTGACAATTGCTGCGAGTACCGCTGCCAATGGATGAGCTCCCCCCATTAAATGCAGATCTGTTGGCGGAGGGATAAGTGTGCCAAAACCAACATAGAGGGTGCTACTCAAGAGCCATGAGGCAATGTAAAGAAAGAAAAACTGTCTCTTGTTTAAGAACGTGAAGAATATCTGACCCACCCAATAGAGCCATAAGCTGTCAAAAATTAAATTTAAAAGCTGAACATAGACAAAATTGGACGAAATCAGGGACCAAGGTTGTGCTAAGAAAACCGAAAAATTACTTGGTAAGCTCAAATGCTTAACAATAGGCTGTAGGAAACTTTGAGAGATAAATTTCAACTCAAAGAGCAGATCCAAAAAATAAATGAGGACAAATAAACATACCTGAATACTGATCACAATCGGAATCGGCGAACCTGTTTTATATGTTTGTCTCCAAAAGTCTTTTAAACCAATGCTATTCATTATGCGCGCTATTAATAAATTCCCTTTCTAATCCTCCAAAGTTTGAGCAGTAAGTAGCCAAACAGTGCACCACCAACGTGCGCTAAATGGGCTACCGAATCCCCTGGCCTAGATAAGCTCATATAGATCTCGATCAAAATATATCCTCCGATCATATATTTTGCTTTGATTGGTACAGGAATAAACAAAAATTGAAGCGGTATGTTTGGGAAAAGGTAAGCAAAAGCGAGTAATACACCATATATGGCACCAGAGGCACCCAGCATACGTGAAGTATAGATCTCTTGCACCAAACCTGGATTGGATGTGTTTAGCGTGGACAAGTCCAGACTATGGTGCAATGGGAAGAAGCTCCCTGTTGCATTAAATATTTCAACACCCTGAACACCCATTTGCAATAGCCATGCACCGATACCCGAAATCAGGTAGAAATTCAAAAAACGTTTTGGGCCAAGTACTTGCTCGATCATCGGGCCAAAGATGACCAAAGAAAACATGTTGAAGAAGATATGACCGAGGTTAGCATGCATAAACATATGCGTGATTACCTGCCATATTTTAAAATATGGCGAATCTGGGTAGAAAACCGGAAGATAATTATAGGCAATGGGCACAAATTCTGATCCTAAAAAGAATACAATATTTACGATCAGTAAATTCTTGATAACGGGTGTCAATTGTTGAAACATATAGTTTTATCTTCTAGTTTTTACCAAATTTTTCTGCTAATTCCTGCAATGTAAATGTTACGATAACAGGGTTACCATAGATGGAGATATTCGGTGATTGACAGGCAAAGAGCTTGTCCACCAATTCTGCCATAGCGGTGTTGTCAAGCTGTGTGCCTGGTTTGATCGCAGCATTGCGAGCAAGGCTTTTCGCTAGATTCTCGCGTTTAGCTAGCTTGTATTCGGATTGATTATTTTTATAATCTTCCAATATTTTTTCAATCATTTTGATCTCATCAAAGCCTGTCCCCAAGTCTGCCGGAATTCCGTCAATAATATAGGAATTTTTTCCAAATTCACGAATCTGAAAACCTAGACCGTTGATGTCGTCCAATAAGTCTTTCATCAACTCATTATCTGCAGGGTTGAGATCTATGGTCTGCGGGAATAAACTTTGTTGGCTTAAGCCTTTATGCTGATCGAGTTGCTCCAGAAACTGTTCAAATAAAATACGTTCGTGGGCAGCTTGTTGGTCAATAAGGATAAAACCAGAATGAATCTGTGAAACAATATACTTATTGTGCAGCTGAAAAAATAATTTAGAAGAAGTTTTATCTTCCACTTGGATGGCCTGTGGGCGATCCGTCTCCAATTCTGAACCTGTATGCAAAGGAAGTTGTACAGACTCCTCCTTTTCGACGATTTCGTACAATGAATCCCAATTGCTCGGTATTCCTCCAGTTTTTTTGGCAAAGCCTTCTGCATAACTATCCGATCTGGAATAGGATGATTTGGACTTGTCCGTGTCAAAGGGGTTGAAATCTGGATTGAAGGTGACTGTCGGTGCAATAATTTCATCCAATGATTTCTTTGTGATCAGATTGGTGAAGCTTGTCTCCTGTTCAAAATCCAAAGAAGGCATGATATTATAGCGTCCCAGTGACCTTTTCACCGCTGAACGGATGATAGCATAAATTGCCTTGTCATCCTCATATTTGATTTCGGTCTTTGTTGGGTGTACATTGATATCGATACGAGCAGGATCTATGTCGATAAATAGGACATAAAACGGAAAAGTTTCCGCTTGCATAATATCCTCGTACGCATTCATAACAGCATGGTGCAGATAAGGGTCACGGACAAATCGCCTGTTGACAAAGAAAAACTGTTCGCCACGTGTTTTCTTTGCAAATTCAGGCTTTCCGACAAAACCTTCCACTTTAATAATGGATGTGTCCTCTTCCACAGGGACCAGTCGTTGGTTGTAGTTGTTTCCGAAGATATGGACAATCCGTTGTTTCAGTGTCTCAGCAGGGAGATGGTATATTTCATTTCCATCACTATGTAGTGAAAGGAAAATCTGTGGATTGGACAAGGCAATACGCTGAAATTCGTCAATGATATGGCGCATTTCAACAGAATTGCTCTTTAAGAAGTTCCTGCGGGCAGGGATATTGTAAAAAAGATTTTTGACTAAAATATTTGTTCCAGCAGCAACAGCTTCTGGATATTGATTGACAACTTTTGATCCTTCTATTTCGACCACAGTACCAAGTTCATCTTCGATACGGCGTGTTTTTAGTTCTACTTGTGCTATCGCAGCGATGGACGCCATCGCTTCCCCACGGAAACCCATGGTGCGAATAGCGAATAAATCTTCAGCTTTCCGGATCTTTGACGTCGCATGACGTTCAAAGCAAAGGCGAGCATCTGTTACGCTCATGCCACAGCCATTGTCAATGACTTGGATCAACGATTTGCCCGCGTCTTTAACAATAAGTTTTATTTTGTCAGCTCCAGCATCAATGGCATTCTCAATCAATTCTTTAATGGCAGACGCTGGTCGCTGCACCACTTCTCCCGCCGCAATCTGATTAGCAACATTATCTGGAAGTAATTGAATAATATCCGACATATAATACAAAGTTACGAAATATCCATATTTAGACAGCACAAACACAAATGAAAATCAACTGGATATTCCAGATGGCATCTAAAACCGTCGAAGCCTTGTTCCTGTCTTTAAAAAAATGGGCTATCCGCTGTTATGACATCTCCAGTTTTAGGAAACGTGCGGTTTCGCTTTTCTTGTTTTTAATTAAATTTTCTGGTGTTCCTTCAAATAGTACTTGACCTCCCTCTTTTCCTCCCTCAGGACCGATATCAACTACCCAGTCCGCGGATTTGACAACATCAAGGTTGTGTTCGATAATCAAGACCGTATTTCCACGGTCTACAAGTCGGTTGATTACACCCATGAGCACATTGACGTCTTCAAAATGAAGTCCTGTTGTCGGTTCGTCGAGGATGTAAAATGTGTTTCCGGTATCTTTCTTGGAAAGTTCTGTGGCAAGTTTCACCCGCTGTGCCTCTCCTCCAGATAAGGTCGTAGACGATTGACCCAAGGTAATATAACCTAAACCTACATCCTGTAAGGTCTTGATTTTTCTGTAAATGCTTGGTACATTTTCAAAGAAATCGACAGCATCATTGATGCTCATGTCAAGTACATCTGAAATAGATTTACCCTTGTAGCGTACTTCCAAAGTTTCTCGGTTATAACGCTTTCCATGACATGTTTCACAAGGAACCTGTACATCAGGAAGGAAATTCATTTCAATCACCTTCAAGCCTGCTCCCTGACAGGTTTCACAACGCCCACCTTTGACATTAAATGAGAAACGACCGGGTTTATACCCCCTGATTTTTGCTTCTGGAAGCTGAACGAAGAGCGTACGAATATCGGAGAATACACCTGTATAGGTTGAAGGATTGGACCGTGGCGTACGGCCAATAGGGCTTTGATCAATTTCAATGACTTTATCAATATGCTCCAAGCCCTCAATCTTTTTGAATGGAAGTGGAGTCGCTTTCGCCCGAAAGAAATATTTATTTAAGATCGGGTACAATGTACCGGTAATTAAACTCGATTTACCAGAGCCCGAAACACCCGATACCACGATCAATTTACCGAGCGGAAAGGTTACAGTCAGGTTTTTGAGATTATGCCCAGTAGCGCCATGAATGGTCAGCATTTTGCTATTGCCTTCACGTCGTTTTTCTGGGATCTTAACCTCTTTTTTCCCATTAAGATAAGCTGCGGTCAAGGAGTCTGATTTTAAGATCTCGTCGGGTTGCCCTTCAGCAACTACTGTACCACCATGGACACCCGCCGCTGGGCCCATATCAATCACATAATCCGCATGTAAGATCATGTCCTTATCATGTTCAACAACCAAGACCGAATTGCCAATATCACGTAAGTTTTTGAGCGCCTTAATGAGACGTTCATTGTCGCGTTGATGTAATCCAATGCTCGGTTCATCCAGAATATAAAGTACGTTGACCAACTGTGAACCAATCTGGGTGGCTAAACGGATCCGTTGCGCTTCCCCTCCGGATAAGGTTTTTGCTGTACGATCCAATGTCAGGTAATTCAGGCCTACATCCAAAAGAAAGCCCAAACGAGCCCTTATTTCTTTAAGTATTTCTGTAGCAATGACCAATTGGCGTTCATCCAGTTTGCTCTCTACCTGATCGAACCATTCTTTTAATGCAGAAATATCTAATGTTGATAGCTCATGGATATTCTTGTCTGCGATCATAAAGTGAAGCGATTCTTTCTTCAACCGTGCTCCTTCGCAAGTAGGGCAAGTAACTTTGGTTCTGAAATCATCCAATGAAGGTGCTTCATCAGAAGATTTTCCCGAAAATTCCTCGAGCATTTTAAAGATACCTTCAAATTCTACACGATATTCACGGGTGCCATAACTTCCATAAGATACAGTGACGACAATAGGTTCTTCTTTATTACCAAACAAAAGTTGGTCGATCTGCTCATCGCTCAGTTTTTCCAGTGGTGTTGTTACCGCAAAATCCAATTTTTTGGCTACTGCTTTAAGTACCTCAAAAGTCCAGTTCTCCCGTGTTGGCCCCAATGGTGCCAGCCCTCCTTTTTGAATACTGAGTTTCTTGTCAGGAATGACGGCATTTTTATCAATCTCAAAGATATAACCTAACCCATCACATGTCGGACAGGCACCATAAGGTGAGTTGAATGAGAAGGTATTGGGTTGGGGTTCATCATAAGAAATCCCTGACTCCGCATCCATCAGATAGCGACTATAAAATTGTTCCTGATTATCCTTGGTAGACACTTTGATAATGCCTTTTGCGGTTTTCATGGCTTGCATAACCGAAGTCTGTAGCCGCTTTTTGTCATCACGTTCTATTTTCAGACGGTCAACGACAATCTCAATATCGTGAATTTTATAGCGGTCTACCTGCATTTTTGGGACAAGGTCCAGTATTTCACCGTCTACACGTACTTTAACATAACCCTGTTTACGAATTTGCTCAAAAAGCTCTCGATAATGTCCTTTACGTCCTTTTACAACAGGAGCGAGGATATTTAACGCTTGCCCTTCAAACTCATCCAAAATACGGTCGATCACCTGGTCGTCAGACATGCGTTCCATTTTTTTGCCAGTGACATAGGAGAATGCTTCACCTGCGCGGGCAAACAAAAGACGCATAAAATCGTATACTTCGGTGATGGTTCCTACGGTTGACCTTGGATTTTTGCTCGTTGTTTTCTGTTCAATGGAAATCACAGGGCTCAAACCCGATATCTTGTCCACATCCGGACGCTCCATACCCCCCAAAAACTGACGGCTATAGGCACTAAAAGTTTCCATGTACCGACGTTGTCCCTCCGCATAAATGGTGTCAAAAGCCAAGGAAGACTTTCCACTGCCACTTAAACCGGTGATGACGACCAATTCATTTCTCGGAAAAGATACATCTATATTTTTTAGATTGTGCGCACGCGCTCCAAATACTTGAACTTCACTCTGTTCGCCCAAATCTGGGCTTCTTTTTACTGCCATGAAAACTCCTTAAAACCCTTGTAAAGGGATAAAATGCAAAACATGCAAAATTACAGATTTTAAAGGAATTATGCGAGCCTATCTGACTTTTGGAATAAAATGTGATATACAGGTGATGAGGAGCTCTTGTGATGCTGCAATGATTTAGGAAAGTTACGAAGGTTATTGTTATCTTGTGGTCGGTTTGGATCGTTATAACAACCTTGTAAGCTGTAAGTTTATACAGGAAGTGTCTCGAAAATAAAACGTTAAAATTAAAAAAGCCAATTCAACGAGTTTGTAAACCAGAGGTATGTTTCACTAGGGTCTCAATGCTCAATACTTAATACAATAAATAATGCGAAAATACGACGTCAGCAAACAGGAGAAACAATCCATCGAAGATATTGTCCAATTTTGGAAAAAGGAGAATCTCTTGGATGAACAAAAAGCCAGTGAACTGATGCATAGCCTCGATGTTAAAAGTTTTGATTGGGGGCAACTGGCGCGTTATGCTTTTTGGATCGCCTTAGCTTCTTTGGTATTCGCTGTTTTTTCGCTATTTACAGACGCTTCCTTCCTGGCTTTTGTGGATACCCTCTATGAAGCGCCCAACATTTTATTCTGCTTCTTTTTTGCTGCGGTTGCTGTACTGTTCTATACGCTGGGGTTTCGTTATAAAAAGCGTTATCCTTATAAGAATCTTTCCACAGAGACGATGATGTTGATCGGAGTATTCGGAACGGCAGCGTGCATAGGATTTATGGGCAAGGTATTGGATAAAGATACCATGCATTATTCGCTTTTATTTTTACTGTCCGTTGCGATCTATGGTATTCTAGCGGTAAAGCTCGATAGCAAGCTGATCTGGACTTTTATGCTTTTGGCCCTTGGCGTTTGGTTCGCTACCGAGACAGCCTATCACAGCAACTGGGGATTTAAATTCTGGGGAATGAATTATCCGTTGCGCTTTACTATTTTCGGTGCAATAATCACAGCAGCAGCGGTTTGGCTGCAGCCGCGTTTCGAACGCTTGCAGATCTTTCAGCCGGTCAGTTATATTATTGGATTGATTTACCTCATGGTCTCCTTATGGACACTGTCCATTTTTGGTAACTATTCGGATTTTTATGAATGGACCACCGTACGTCAATACCATATGTTTTATTGGGGTATTTTATCTACAGCAGTGTCCGCTTTTCTCGTTATTTATGGGCTAAAAGCAAAAGATAATGTCACCCGTGAGGTGGGTTTTGTGTTTTTGGTACTGAATATCTATACACGCTATGTCGAGTACCTATGGGATAATATCAATAGAGCTGTATTTTTCTTGATCCTGGCAGTTTCCTTTTGGTTTGTCGGACGCTGGGCAGAAAAACTGTGGAATAGACGAAAAGAGGAGCTTGAAAGGTAATAACAATTGAATCCTCAGGATGGATGGCATCGTTAAATGAAAGCATTATGAAAAATGATATTGTGGTTTTTTACTTAAACCGATTTTATTTGAATGTTTTAAACCGACTATAGAAAAGATTGAGTCCATATAGCAACTTGAATGCAGTATAAACAAACTCTGGTTTAGGTTTTAGAAATGAACGGTAAACCCCACACCACGATTCGAACTAATGCTAAGAGTGGGGTCATGGCTCAGGTATTTTCGAATACGTGTGATAAAGACATCCATGCTTCTACCCGTAAAAAAATCAGCAGTTCCCCATACTTTTTCGAGAATATCTTCCCGCGTCACGAGTTGACCATTGTGTTGACACAGGAATAACAGCAACTGTGCTTCGCGTTCTGTGAGCTTATATTGTTCAAGAGCATGACTTAACAGTAGCTGATCAGGTAAAAATAGATATGAACCAATTGGAATGGAACCTGATGGAACATTTTTTTGATTACGCTTTAATATATTCTGTATACGAAGTAATAACTCTTCGGGATCGCAGGGTTTGGTGATGTAATCATCAGCACCGATTTTCAAGCCCGTTAGTTTATCAATCTTTTGCTCTTTGGCTGTTAAAAAAATAAAAGGAAGTAAAGGAAAAAGCCTATTGATCTCTTTTGCTAAAGTGAAACCGCTCACTTGTGGAAGCATAACATCCAAAATAATTAAATCATAACTCGTGAGCCTTTGAAAATTGGAAGTAAGATCATTCGGTTGTGCAATCCAATCCACGTTAAAATCCGAAAGCTCCAGGTATTGTTTCAACATAAATCCAAAATCCGGATCATCCTCTACCAGTAATAGTTTATTCTTCATAACCCGATAAATTAGAGTGGCAAGAGCACTGTAAAAGTTGTTCCTTGTTGCAATTTACTCATAACCTTGATCTCCCCACCGTATTTCTTGACGATATTCTTAACAAGGAATAGTCCAAGGCCCAATCCTTTTGTGTCATGGATATTGTCTTTTTGGATACGGTAAAACTTTTCAAAAATATAGGGCAACTCGCTTTCTGCCATACCCTGGCCATTGTCCTTAACCTGAATGGATAAATAGTTTTTCGGTTCTTCAAAATGAATAACCAACTGCGTTGCACCATATTTAACCGCATTATTCATTAAGTTATTAAATAATGTCGTAGCATCAGTGGCGTTAAGGCAAATTTGCGCTTTGGGGCCTGGCTCTAAAATGAGCTGGACGGTTGGATTACACAGTTGAAAATCGCTAAAAATGACCTGTAGCTCATCCGCTGTTATTGGGGATAAGCTTGCCACTGTTTGATGCTCGGTTAATGGATCTAGGGTTTGCTCTAAGCGGCTTACCTGGCGTTCAATAACCGTGATGATATTGTCATCTGCAGACTTTCGGAGTGTTTTAGCCGCAATTTTTAGGGTCGCAACCGGTGTTTTTAGCTCATGCGAAATATTGTCTACAACATCATGCAATACTGCAATCTGTTTGTCTTGTTTTCGGAGATTAGTGATGGTTCGATAAAATAGCCAGATAAATGCTGCTAAAATCAATAAGGTGCTCAACAAGAGGGAAGTCAGCTCCTTAAATAAAATCCAGCCCAGATTGACCACTTCAAAGGAAGTCTTTCGCGGAACTGAAAAAATATATAATATTTCTTTGCTTTCGATACGATCCTCTATCTTATTTGTTTCTGTTTTTTCCGTAACCCATTTGCTTGTGGATAATTCCGTGGGATTGTGAAAGGTACCGCTTGTTGTATAGACGGTGATCGGTCCTTTGGCCAATGGTTGTACAGCATCTTTATAATAAATACCTAGTATTTCCTGTTTAAGGATGACATGCATACCCAAGGGCTGAAATATACTGTCGACATATTTAGTCAGCTCTCTGGAAGTTTTATGCGCATGTGTTTGATATAGATTTTTTAGGCTTTCTTCTGTGATCTCTTTCTTGACCAATTTGATGTAGTAATCTCTAGCGATATCCTTGCTTAATAGGTTGTGGTCAAAAATGGAATCGGAGTCATCTAAGTTGTCCAGATTCTTTTTGACCATCGCGAGCATCTCACGTTGTTTGAGTTGGTAGGTGTTGTACAATTGATAACCTTGTATGCCGATAAGGACAGCAAAAAATAAGATGAAAAGGATAATATAATTTTTAGGTTTCAATTCCATACACAAATATAATTGCTTGCAAGCAACATCATACACCTTAACACAGCATTAACTCTTCATTAACCATATTTAGCGGAGGTAATGGACAATTTTGGAGCATTAAATACCGAAATATGAAAGGATTATTATTTTTGCTCTTAGCACCTTTGCTTGCTACAGCACAGACTAAACAAGTAGGCGGACAGATTGAAAATGGAAATGGCGAGCGACTGGTTGATGCTTCTATTGTGTTATTGGATAGTACTTATCAACAAATTCGGGAAATGAAGACTGATCTTTCTGGAAAGTTTGAATTAATATTGGCACAGCATACGAAATACTATCTCAAAGCATCACATTTGAATTTTGGCACCAAGGAATTATTTTTTTACAGCGATACCATAAAAAGTCCGTTGATCGTGACACTTCTTCCTAAGGCGAAAGAGCTTGAGGAAGTTAATGTTGTAGGCCGGCAGCCTCGATTGATCCGCAAGTTGGATCGCCTAGAATTTAACGTACAGCATAGTAATCTCTCTGCACTCAATACCTGGGACATCCTTAAACGTACACCTTTGGTGATGGCTAGTGGCTCGGACCTAATGATCCGCGGAAGTAAAAAGATTATGGTGCTGATTAATGATCGCAAGATTCTGCTCAGTGGAGAGGAACTGAAAACCTATCTGGAGAATACCGCTGGCAACGATGTCCAGTCCATCGAGGTGATTACCAATCCCCCTGCAAAATATGAAGCGGAGGGAAGTACAATCATCAATATCAAGCTTTCCAAATCTACCTTATATGGGTATCGGGGTACGTTAGTGGGGCTGGCGGAAAAAAGCACGACTTGGAAACAGTTGTTTGGACTGACACAGTATTACAAGAATGAAAAATTCAATCTACGGGCAACATACAATTTTGGGCGTGGTACCTATGCACGTTATGAAACAAACTACGTGTATTACCCGAAGGAACAGACCTCATGGGAAGGCACGATGGATCGTTTCGATACCAATAATAGCCAAAATAGTTATGTGCTTTCGATGGAATATACACCAGACACAACATGGTCAATCAATATGGGCTTAACTGGTTATTATGGGCCGAGGTCTTACGGCGTCTATGAGGTGCCTACAGCAATCTATAACAAAGACCGTGTGCAAGAATCCAGCTATTTTACAACAAATGATCATGAACGGTCCAATAAAAACAACAATCTTTACCTTCAGGTAACCAAGAAACTCAGTTCCAAATGGAGTATCAATTGGTCTTCTTATTTCACGTCCAGTAATGCCTCCAACGATCAAGATGTTTTGACGGCATTAAATTTTAAAGGGGAAAAGCCGTCAAGTACGCGTTTTATTAGCAATAACGATAGCGAAAACCGACTTTTTTCCACACAAATGGATATTACGGGAAAGATAAAAGGACTAGAGGTCGAGTTCGGTGGAAAGTTTAGCGCTGTAAAAACAACAAGTGACTTAATATTTTCGGACGATGAATCAGGTACCCTTCAATATCGGCCCGACAAGAGCAGCCTGTTTGATTATAAGGAGCGTAATGCTGCCTTATACACATCATTTAACTATAGCTGGAAGAAATGGAGCTGGAAAGCGGGGTTAAGAGGGGAGTATACCGATCTAGAAGGGCGGGTTTCAGAACCAGAGGACATTAATAAAAAGGATTATTTTGTGTTATTTCCCACTTTCTACATGCAATATGCGCTCTCAGATCAGCAGCAATTTGGATTTTCGTATGGTAAACGCATCAGCCGTCCAGCTTATTCATGGCTTAATCCGGCGAAATCCTATTATAACCTGTTTTCATATTTCCAGGGAGATCCCCGCTTGAGGGCTACGATTGTGCATAATCTCAATCTGACCTGGACAAAGGACAATTGGAATGTGGATCTATTTTATCGTTTTGAAAAATGGCCTAATATGGAAATTGCTTTGCAGGATAACGTCAATCACCAGTTGATCTTTCAATATACCAATATTAAGAAAGGGCAAGGGGCGGGGATAGATCTGGGGAAGAGCTTTCAATTGACCTCCCGTTGGGGATTAAATCTGCAGCTGGAAGGAATGTACAATGAAAATTATTTTATGGGGGCGGATGCGGTGCTACATAAGAACGATGTTTATATCGGTAATGGTAACATAAGTTCAAACTATGTACTGGACAAAAATGCAGGCTGGAATCTGGAACTCGGCAATACGTTTACCTCACCGACTATTCAAGGACCATTTCGGATTACAGGTTACTCCAGTACCTATGTGATGACCAATCGAAAGTTTTTTAATAAGCGACTAGAAGTCAACCTTGCATTTATGGATATTTTTAGGACTGAAAAAATGAGAATATCGTCAAAATACGCCGATCAAAACAATTATTTTGATGATTATCAGGATACAAGAAAGGTAAATGTAACGTTACGGTATCACTTTGGGAACCAAAAGGTCAAGAGCAGCAATCAGCCGAATAAGACTGAAGAGCAAAAAAGACTTTAGCCTTTTATTCTTTAAACAGCTATCTATCCTTCATATTCGTTTGAAATACGAAGGATAGACATACTGAAATCTTAGTTTATTTTTAGCGAATAAGTGATATTGATACCACCAGCTGCAAGCATGTCATGTACTGAACAATATTTTTTCACAGCTAACTCGGCCGCTTTCGACGCCTTCACTTCATCAATTTCCCCTTTGAGGAAAAAATTGATATGAATATCCGTAAATACCTGGGGCACTTCTTCGCGACGCTTTCCTTCTACTTCCACTTGGACATCATCAATTTGCTGACGTTGTTTTACCAAGATACTATGTAGGTCAAAAACGCTGCACGAGCCCAATGCCATCAATACCAACTCCATGGGGCGAACACCTTTTCCTTCACCGCCGATCGCTTCAGAACCATCGATATTCACTTTGACGGAAGATAATTCACTGCTGGCTTCGAAATGCACAACTTGGTTGACACGGTTTAATTTGATTTTCATAAGAATAATTGTTTACGCGTATTCTATTTGTCTGTTAAAGCATTCATGCGGCCATCAGTGATGATTTCCACTGTACCCCCTTATCTTATATAGATTTGTCTGGTGCAGCTTCTGAAACGGATGAATGTTAAACAAAAATAAGCATTGTTTAACAAAAAAAGGTCATCTGAATGTTCAATTCAAATGACCTTTTTTTGTTATCCTTTTGGCTAATTTATAGCACTAAGGTAAGGCAACTCCACCATACTGGCTGACATTTACTTTCCCTAATTTGGTGCTATATTTTGCATTGATCGCATCAACAAAAACATTGGCCATAATGGCATAGCCCATAGGTGTCAAGTGAACTCCATCCAACGAGAATATATTACCTGTGATATATTTATTACTGATGGCGATACCGTTAATCTGATAGCCCGATTTTACTTTGTTCAAGAAGCTGTAGATATCCGCTACTGCAAGTTTTTTGCTGTCCGCAATCTGTTTGATCGTTGTGTTTAGCGCGACGATACGATCTTGGACCATTTTTGCCTCAGCCTCATCCAATACAAAATTGTCACCAACAGGATTTGCCGGATGTAGACCGTAAGGAGCCGGATTGACAACGCCAGTTACAGGATCTTTGAGATCTCGTCTGCCCAATAAGCCAGCCGAAGAAAATGGCAGAATAAACATGTCTTTATCCGTAGCAGCCCGTGGGATTGTCTTTGTTTTAATGTAGATATCCGTGAGCGGTGCGGCATTGGGATCTTGCGCTTTTAATGCTGCATTCGCTGCAGCCAATAAGGCTTGACGTGTTACTGTCGTAAAATAAGGCACTGCAGTTACATCCGGAATGGTCGCAACGACTCCTTTTTGTTCTTTGCTGGTCAATTTGGTGATAAAGCCGGTATAAAACCTCGCAAAGTCCTGTTCAGAAATCAAGGTGTTTGTGGCATCGGTAGTCACGGCACCATTAGTTGCATAGCCCAATACATCATTATTTCCTAATGAGAAGGAAAAGAAGGTATGGTCTTTGGTCGTTGCATAATCTACATAAGTTGTGGTAACTGGCGCATTGTCTGGTAGCAATCGCTCAAAATAAGGATTCCCTTTTGTTGTACCTATTCCTGGCGCAAATGCCATATCCAAACGCATTCCTGGGACGCCCAGATTATTGATGGGACCAGTGTACTTGATGTAAAGCGGCTTTTTGTCTTCCGTTTGACCACGAATAGCCAGGTGGTCAGTAACTGTACCCAATTGCGGTTGACCGTTCACCAGTGCTTTTAAATATAAGAACCCGCTACCATTATAGTTTTCCGCAGGAAAATAAGGTTGCAAAAACTCTCCTCCACCTACTTTTTTCATTTCTTGAGCAAGCATATTCGGGAAAGATTGTTCCTGACCCTTGAGACTGAGTCCACTATTGGCGTAGCCAGAAGTTAGTGAGTTACCAACAGCTATATATTTGCTGAAATCTACATTTTCGGAGTTTCCACCTTTGGTGTCAAGGTCGATAGACGGTTTACAGGACGCAGCCAATGCTATCGCCGCAAAACCAATATAAAGCTTAATATTTTTTTGAAATCTTTTCATAATCTATTACCATTTATAGGTGAATGAAATTGAAGGAGCATGAATGTTAGTTTTGTAAGCACCCTCAATTTGTGTAGCTGGGCTTACGACAGTACGCTCTTTCAATTTTTGTAAAACATAAGCTGCGTGTAGGCTGAATTTGTCGTTAATTGCATATGACAATCCCAGCGCACCCATGATACGGTCGTTGTCTGGAGTCTCCGCATAAACATGGTCTTTGTCAACCGGTGTTTTTACATAACCTACTCCGGCACGTACGGCCAAATGCTCGCATGCTTTATAATTCACCCCAATTTTCCCTGAAAATGCATTCTTGTAATTTTTTATCTGCTCAGTATCTTGTAGCAGTGGTGTATTGTCTGCATAATCAAATACTAACTTTTTATAGATATTATATTGGATAAAAGTTCCATCGGCAACAACATCCACTTTGTCACTAACCGGGACCGAAATGCCTAGGTTGAGTGATGCCGGTAAAGGAAGCTCTGCACTGAATTTGGTGTCAGGAAACGAGGCTGCAACAGCATCCGGTACCGTAAAATCAGCATCCCCTTTTTTTAGTTTGGTAACGACTTTCGATCGGTAAGATAGGGAGATCGCGACGTTGTTGTCAAAATTGTAATGTGCACCAACGTTGTAACCTATACCAGTACCAGTACCAGTTAATTTAGCACTTGCAGAAGATCCGTCAGGTAAAAACAAAGGTAATGACCGCGCTAGATCAACCATACCGATGTTGTACACAAATCCGGCACCTACACTTAAGTTATCGGTAAGTTTATAGCTAATGGTAGGCTGTATGTAAATCGCGCGCAACTTGAGGTGGTTGAGCTCGTATTTTCCAGGCCAACTGTCTCCCCAATCCACTGCTCCACCGTAAGGTGTGTAAACACCTAGACCAGCTTTCCAACGTGCATTGTCTGGGCCAAATGTAGCAAAGACAGAAAATGGTGGGGTAACTTGCGAACGTGTGTTGTAGACTTGATTGCTTCCTGATTCTTTGAAGGCTGATCGATACATTACCGTAGATATCCCTGCAGATACCGCATTGTGGTCCATTTTTGCTAAACCTCCCGGATTGTAGAATATACTTGTTTCGTCTGTGAATAGTGCAGATCCAGCACCAGCCATACCTAATGCTCGTACGCCCTGCGTGTTCACTTGAGACCCTTGTGCAAAGAGCAGTGATGGTGATGCACAAAGTATTGAGAATAATAATTTCTTCATACTAGTGTTTATTGTTGGTTAACATTCCTCTTTAAAATACAATGCTAACATAATAAATGTTTGGCTAATATTAATAAATGTTGTGTAATATTTTTTTTGCTCGTACCTTTAAGAGCAAGGAAACTAAAAATTAAACGATCATATTTTATGGCTACAATCACTTTTAAGGGCAATCCAGTGAACACAAAAGGCAATTTACCACAAGTTGGTGAGCAAGCGCCTGATTTTAAATTAACTGCAGGCGATCTTTCAGATAAGTCACTCGCAGACTTCAAAGGGAAAAAAATTGTGTTAAATATTTTTCCTAGTGTGGATACTGGAACTTGCGCAGCATCGGTACGTGCATTTAACAAAGAAGCATCCCAATTGGACAATACGGTTGTATTATGTATATCAAAAGATTTGCCATTTGCACAAGGTCGTTTTTGCGCAGCCGAAGGCTTGAGCAATGTGGTGACATTATCAGAATATAAAGATGCGAATTTCTCTGATGCTTATCAATTGGCAATCGCCGATGGACCATTAGCAGGTCTATTGAGCCGTGTTGTGATTACCTTGGATGAGAATGGTAAAGTCTTGTACGAAGAGCAAGTTGCCGAAATCGCTGACGAACCAAACTATGCAGCAGCGATTGCTTCGTTGAACTAGGAAGTCATGCGTAGTAAGAGGATAAAGAAGGCAGAACTATTAGCCGAAAGGCTTATACAACCAGCATCTCATATCTCAATACTAAATACTAAAAAAGCGTGCTTAGCACGCTTTTTTAGTATTTATTTCGTCTTCTCTAGGGCTTGTAAGATATCGTTGATAATATCTTCCTGATCTTCTAATCCAACCGACAATCGAATGCTGCCCGGTTGTATACCTAAGTTCAGTCGTTCGTCTTCAGACAGCTTGGAGTGTGTAGTGGATGCCGGATGCGTAGCAATTGATCTGGAGTCACCTAAGTTGGATGTATATAAAATCATTTCCAATTGGTCAACAAAAGCTTTTGCACGTTCAAAACCACCCTTGACAACCAGTGTAACAATACCACCGCCCGCTTTCATCTGCTTCTTAGCTAGCTCATATTGTGGATGGCTTGGTAGAAAAGGATATTTTACATCTTCAATCTCCGGATGATTTTCTAACGCTTGTGCCAGTGCGAGTGCATTGGAACAATGGCGATCCATACGGATACCTAGGGTGTCCAGACTTTTGGAAATAATCCAGGCATTAAATGGTGACAATGCGGGGCCCGTGTGACGGATAAAGAACATCAATTTGTCTATCAATTCCTGTTTTCCAACCACAATACCGCCCAAAACACGTCCCTGTCCATCCATATATTTGGTCGCCGAATGGATGACTAGGTCAAATCCATACTGAATCGGTTTCTGAAGATATGGAGTCGCAAAACAGTTGTCGATCGAAAGAATGATATTCGGATATTTTTCTTTGAATTTGCCCAACCATTCTAAATCAACTAATTCCAATCCGGGATTGGATGGTGATTCCAAGAATATAATTTTCGTATTTGGCTGTATAGCCTTTTCCCATTCCTCGGGATTAGCCGCGTCTACATACGTTGTGGTAACACCCCAACGCGGAAAAAGTTCTGTAAATAACTGATGGGTAGAACCAAATATCGCACGTGAAGAAACAATATGGTCTCCACTTTCGATAATTGCAGCAAAGGATGCAAATACTGCAGCCATACCCGATGCGAAAGATAAGCCCGATTCCGCACCTTCCATAATACAGACCTTGTTGATGAACTCGGAAGTATTCGGGTTTGCATAGCGAGAATAAATCATTGCATCCTCTTCTCCAGCAAAGACCGCCCGACCTTGTTCAGCGCTGTCGAAGATAAAACTTGATGTGAGGTATAAAGGAGTCGAATGTTCGCGAAGTGCTGAACGATCGACCTGTTCACGTATGATTTTAGATTGATCTTTTTTCATGATGTGTAAAGTTACGAGATGAAATTTTAATATGGTATATTTAGCTGTTAAATAACTTGTTTTTATGAAAAAAAACTGGCTATCAGCCTGTACGTTGTCGTTATTAACCTGTTTTTCATGTTCGAAAGATGGAGAAATTAGTTTAGGTCAAGGACTTCAAGAAATTCCTGTTTTTTATTTGGAGTTACCGACAAACGCATCATTTATCCCTACAGTAAATGAAATGAAGCTGAGTTATGATGGGGGGCAGCTGACTCGTATTACTGGTGGATTTACTTTTATACCTATGGTGGGCGGATTCCGCACACTTTTCACGGATGAGGTTTATTGGAATGTTGCTGTAAATGACAATCGGGTAACATTGGAAAAAAAGAGCATTGATAAATCGGTCACATTTTCAGATAAACATGAACTACGTTATCAGGGAAATAAAATCGTCGAACGAAAAATTTTCGAAAAGGCTAATACGCCCATAATCTATACGTATGAATATAATGGTGACTTGCTGAAGGAAGAGCAAATTTATAAGGACAGTCAGTTTTTATCCAGAAGAACATTTTATTATAACACTGCAGGAAATTTGGATAGTCTGGTCGTAAGTTATAACACTTACACCCATAAGTCTGTTGAGATATTTACTAACTATGATAAAAAACCTAATAAAATAAAAGGAGTTATGGTATTGGAGGAGTTGTTGCCAAGAGCATTGTCCCAAAATAATTATCTAACAAAAACAATCATAACCGTATCCGAATCTGGCGAGCGATTGCTAAAGGAAGAGCGAACATGGGGAGCGCAACTTTTTTAAATAAAGAGGCGTTTTCTTAAAAAAAATTATAGAACAATTCATAGCGGAGCAATCAAGAATTTAATATGCTAAAAGAGCTTGCAAAGGCTAAAAGTAAAATCAAAAAAATAGGCCCTCAATACGAGGGCCTATTCATTCTATTGAGTATTTCCTTATTTTTTTACAAATTGCATCACGACAATATCGCCAGAAATAAATGTTAACTCATTATCTCTAACGTCAAAGTTAGTCGTAGATTTTAAGCCATTCATAAATTCATTGTAAGCCGCATTTTCACAGTGCATCATGGTAGATACCAATTTATCACCGATTTTAATGGAATTGCCTTTTTCACTTTCGTAGGTACCACCGATACCATTACAACCGTTGTTACCTTCTACTTTGTGGTCTTTGCTTGTGAAAGTTAATGTTGGGATTTTGTCCTTATACAATTCCTTCAGTGCTTTTCCTGCTGTCTCTGGTGTGGTAATAGACTTAAGCTCCCATGTTCCTTCCAAAGATGCGTTATCCACTACACTTGGTTTTTGGACTGTAGTTGCGGTATCGCCAGCTCCTGTTGCTTCAGATTTTTTCCCTGTTGTGTTGCATGCGACAGTTGAAAATGCCAATGCAACTGCTAAAATCATTAAATTTACTTTCATAATAATTTCTAATAATATATAAACATTCCTTTTTCTGCACTACAACTTATAATTATCATGCCAATCTTGTCCTAATAGCATCCAATCACCTATTATAGTACAGCTAACTTCTTTATCCTCTATTAATAACAAATCTGTGTTTTTTGTTTGCATTCCAATAGGTAAATAAGTTCATTTTGGTCGAATCATACTAAAAAAAGAACAGCGGCAAAGCCCCAAGAAACTATTTTACTGTTTCAGCGAGATGTTTTAGATCAATCGATTGATATGGTTCAATAAGGCTGATTTTCCGCTGTTAAAATATATTTTGACCTTTTTGCATCTCACTTCTGTACGCAAATGTTACATAGATAAATTTATAAAACTTCTTATATTAGGGCTTTACAACCTAATTTTCTAGTACTTATAATAAAGAATATGTTCACAATCTTGTTATCCTCCATCTTACTTTCCAGCGGTACGGTAGCTAAACCAGATACGTTAAAACCTTATGGAGCTTTGCCAACCGAACGCCAATTAAAATGGCAGGAGATGGAAACCTACTGCTTGATCCATTATACACCAACGACTTTTCAAAATAAAGAATGGGGTTATGGTGATGCGCAGCCTGCTTTGTTTAATCCTTCGGCATTTAATGCAAATCAGATTGCCAAAGCAGCGGCAGATGGAGGTTTCAGAGGCCTGATCAGTGTTGCTAAACATCATGATGGATTTTGTTTATGGCCGACCAAAACAACCTCCTACAGTATTGCCTCCTCTCCATGGAAAAATGGAAAAGGTGATATGGTAAAGGAATTTATGGAAGCAACACATCGTAATGGAATGAAGTTCGGTGTATATCTATCTGCATGGGATCGTCACGATGAACATTATGGTACACCAGCTTATGCCGATGCCTACAGACAGCAACTCACCGAATTGATGAGCAATTATGACCCCTTGTTTACCTCTTGGCACGATGGCGCCAATGGAGGTGATGGTTATTACGGTGGACATGAGGGGAAACGGATCATTGACCGAACAACTTATTATGAATGGCATGAGAAAACATGGCCTATCGTACGTAAACTTCAACCTAATGCGGTGATTTTCTCGGATATTGGGCCAGATATGCGCTGGGTAGGTAATGAACATGGTTTTGCTGCCGAAACCTCTTGGGCGACATTTACACCAATAGGACTAAATGGAAAAGTAGCGGTACCTGGAGCGACCGAATCGCATAACGCCGAATCGGGAGACCGGAATGGGAAATATTGGATTCCCGCAGAATGTGATGTTCCTCAACGTCCGGGATGGTTTTATCATGAGGAACAGAATAGTCGTGTAAAAACACCCAATCAACTGTTTGAAATCTATCTGAAATCGGTTGGTCGAGGTGCCAGTATGAATCTTGGCCTAGCACCGATGCCTTCAGGTACACTCCATGAAAATGATGTGAAATCCCTAAAAGCTTTTGGTAAAAAGATCAAAGAAACTTTCCGTACCAATCTAGCAAAGGGCGCCGCGATAACGGCTTCAAATACACGTAATTCCGACACCAAAACATACGCGACATCGCTGATTACGGATAATGACCGCTATAGCTATTGGGCGACCGATGATACAAAAACTTCGGCTACACTTGAAATTAAACTAAAGTCAGCGGCGACATTCGATCTGATTCAATTGCGCGAAAACATCAAATTGGGACAACGGATTGACAGCGTTGTTGTAGAACAATGGGCTGACAATACCTGGAAACCATTGGCTAAAGCAACCAGTATTGGTGCGAATCGCTTGATAAAGCTTGAACAACAAACGACAACAGCGCGCTTACGGTTACATATTTATGCTCCAGTAGCAATTACTTTAAGTGATTTTGGTCTATTCAAGGAGTATAATGAATCTTTTGCCTTCGATACAAAAGAGCTTAAAAAACAAACTGACTTTAAATTACAGACATCAGGTACGACCGACAAGGCTTATATAACAGATGGTAATCCAAATACCTTTGCAACTGTGGGCGATCAGGGAGTTTTGGTCATTGAAACAAATGGCACAACCTCGGGTATTGGTTTCTTACCACGTCAGGATAAAAAGACAAGCGGTATCCCGACGAAATACAGGATCTCAACCAGCATGGATGGCAAAAAGTGGACAAGTGTCAAAGAAGGTGAATTCTCCAATATCAAAGCAAATCCAATTTTGCAGCAGGTATTTTTTGAAACAAGCAATAATACCAAGTTTATCAAATTTGAACCAACGCAATTTATTGAAGGGAATGAGCTGACAATTGCCGAGCTTGAACTTTATGGGAAATAGAATTTTAATACTTTTCGTGGTCTGCATCTGTCAGACCACGCTTTTGTTTGCCCAACAAAATCCACTCCGTCTTTGGTATAATAAGCCTGCCAAAATCTGGGAAGAAACCCTGCCATTGGGTAATGGGCTAATTGGTATGATGCCTGATGGAAATCCAACGCAGGAAAAAATTGTACTGAATGAGATCAGTATGTGGTCTGGAAGCCCGGAAGATCCCAATAACTATGATGCGCACAAAAATGTCAATGCCATTCAGGCTTTGTTGAAAGCTGGTAAAAATGACGAAGCCGAAAAATTGGTCAATGAAACTTTTGTTACCAAAGGTAAAGGCTCGGGCTTTGGAAATGGCGCTAATGTTCCTTTTGGCTGTTATCAGTTACTCGGAGATCTACTTTTGCACTATCAACTGCCATCTTCTTCCATTGAAGACTATACAAGATCATTGGATCTGGCCGCGGCGACAGCACAGACTTCTTTTCGTGCCGGAAACACAAAAATTCAACGTACCTACTACACCTCCTTTGACAAGAATGTCGGTGTTATTCTATTGAATCAGAACAGCGACGCCAGACAGACTGTCGGTATTTCTTTTGAGCGGAAGGAGAATATAGACCGTTACACCCTGTTGGATGATGGTATTTTGATCGAAGGGTCGCTGCCGGATGGTAAAGGGGGCAAGAACCTGAAATTTGTCGGGTTGTTGAAAGTACAAGGTAAAAATCTTCAGGTCAACAGAAAAGATCAGGTGCTGGAAGTTTCAGCGGCAGGAAACCTGTCGATCTATCTCACGGCGAGCACATCTTATTATGGACAGGATCCACTGGCTACAGCAAAGGCAACTATTGCTGCGGTACAGCAGTCCGATGCAGCTAAAATGTACCGCAATCATGTGAATTCCTATCAACGGATTTTTAACCGGGTGGAGCTTAACCTTTTTGGGAATCGCTCAAATGCAAATGTTCCAACCAATGAACGAATTGCAAATTTTTATAAAGACCCAACACAGGATCCGGATTTGGCAACGATTTATTATCAGTATGGTCGTTATTTGAATATTTCAAGTTCAGCGCCGAAAAATACAAATGCACTTCCGCCAAATTTACAGGGATTATGGGCCAATCAGATCCAAACACCTTGGAATGGTGATTATCATCTAAATATCAATGCGCAGATGAATCACTGGGGGGTAGAGGTAAACAATCTAAGTGAATATCATCAACCTTTTATCGAGCTGATAAAACGGATCGCAAAAACAGGAGAGCAAACTGCAAAAGCCTATTATAACGCACCTGGATGGGTTGTTTATATGATGACCAATATCTGGGGATATTCAGCTCCAGGTGAACAGGCTTCCTGGGGGGCAAGTACAGCCTCCGGTTGGTTATGTAACCACCTGTGGGAGCATTATCTTTTTACAGGAGATCAGGGCTATCTGAAAGAAATCTATCCGATACTTAAAGGTGCTGCAGAATTCTACAACCACACCTTGGTGCAAGATCCAAAAACGGGATGGTGGGTAACTTCACCATCGGTATCACCGGAAAATGCGTTTCGGATGGCTAATGGAAAGGTCGCAGCAGTAGTGATGGGCCCCACAATCGACAATCAGATTGTACGCGAGCTGTATCAAGCTGTTATTCAGGCAGATTCAATTTTGGCTGTCAAGGATAGTTTTGTAGCTAGTTTGAAGGGGAAATTAAAAGAGATTCCTCCAGCAGTAGTGGTTAGTAAATCTGGACGTGTGATGGAATGGCTCGAAGATTATCAGGAGGTTGAACCCAAACACCGTCATGTATCCCATCTTTATGGTCTGTATCCTGCGGCATTTATTTCTCCCCAAACGACTCCGACTTGGGCCGAAGCTGCACGAAAAACACTTGCTGTCAGGGGAGATGAAGGGACAGGCTGGTCAAGAGCCTGGAAAATATTGTTTTGGGCAAGATTGCAGGATGGTGATCATGCCTTAGAAATACTTCGTCAGCTGCTGAAACCAGCTTTTGCCAGTGAAACAACCTATCAGGGTGTAGGCGCCGGCACCTATCCCAACTTATTCTGTGCCCATCCACCGTTTCAGATTGATGGCAACTTTGGCGGCGCTGCAGGTATCGCAGAGATGTTGATTCAAAGCCACAATGGGTATATTCATCTGCTACCGGCGCTGCCTAAGGCCTGGTCTAAGGGGCAGATCAAAGGGCTAAAAGCCCGAGGAAATTACACCGTGGATATGAGCTGGGAAAATGGGAAAATTGTCAAGCTTAACATAAAAGGAAAAAAAGGAAATGTTCGCATATTTGAAAACGGAACCTATAAGGACTATAAGGTCCGTTAGCTATTTTTGCTTTCTATTTATTTTTCTGGGAACAACTGCTTGTTCCCAGAAAACAGACAAAGCTAAAAAAGAAGAGCTTTTGAAAACGTTCGCTTATAAAATTACTGGGCAGACAAGTGCTGCGGAGGGGAGCTCAGTGACCCTCATCGATCCAGAAAACAAAATGCAACAGTTTACAAAAACAAGTGTAACGAACGGGCAATTTGTCTTGGAAGGTGAATTGGCAATGACTGGTTTTTATGCGATTCAGATCAGTGGCGGAGAGCCTTATACCCTGTTTTTGGAAGGTGGAAGTGATTATGAACTGAAAGAAAATAAAGGCGGTTTTACCTTGATTACAACCTCCAGTAATGCAACGGATTTTGTTCAGTTTACGGAACACTATCGCCAGCGTGAAAAAGAAGAAAAATTGAAGGAGGAAAATAAGATCGCCAGAATCGGTGGATTAAATGGGCAGCTCTCAGCGATGGCCTTACGCAACGATGGATCGTACGAGAAAACTATTGACGAAATACAACGGTTGTCGGCTGGCAAACCTTATAATCTCCGCAATTTATATGCAGACTTTATTCTTGATAGTACACATCAATCGTCTTTGGTTCTCCCTTACTTTTTCAAATATGTCTCCGTCGATGCAGATAATTTTAAAAAATTTGATGCTGCCTTGCAACGCTTCGATACAACCCTTCAAAAACATCCTTATTATAAATTTGCACGTGAGAAAGTAGACAGGGTGAAAGATTTTTACGAGAATATGCCTGTCTTTCCACCCATCACACCAATGAATGCCCAACGCGACTCGCTAAAAATTGGTGAATTTTCAAATGCCAAAATGTTGATCGCTGCGTTCTGGAAAGCTGCCAGTAAATACAGTGTTTCTGATGTTACTGAACTACGTAAAAAAGAGGCGCAGTTAAAGGCAATGGGAGTGCGGGTTATTTACTTTTCTTTAGATGCTGATCAAGATGCCTGGATCAAAACCAGCAACTCCCTCGCTTTGGGGCCTCATAGCTATTATTTGAATACAAATGATCGAGCAACAATGGAAAATGACTTTGGTATAGACCGTTCACCAAGTTATTTATGGATCAATCCACAGACGTTCAAAATCTTGTCGCTCACTGGTGAAGATCCGACTTTACCGAAGTTCATTGGTAAGGTTAAGGAGTTTTTGGTTAAAAATTAACGATTATTGTCTTAAAAAATGGTATATTTGAATTAACGGTTTAATATTTGTTATTTCAATAGACGATGAAAGTTGTTCAATTTACAGTTCCGGTGGTTTATCAAGGATCTATTTGCGTGCAAGAGGATATCTTGCCCTCCTTCTATAGCAATTACCATCGGCATAAAGAGATCCAATTGACCTATATCTTAAAAGGGCGGGGGACCTTTATGATCGGCAACTTTACCCATAGTTTTGAAGAGGATGAAATCTATATCGTTGATGCAGATGAACCACATATGTTTAAAACGGGAGAGGATATCAAGGACGGCATTCATGCCATCCATATTTTCTTCGACTATGAGCATTTTAAATCTTTTCTGGATTTCCCTGAATTTGACGATGTCAAATACTTTCTTGAACACATCAATGTTAGTAAGAAGCTGGATGCCGAACATGCTATCGCACTCAAAGATAAATTTGTACAGATCAATACAAGTGCAGGAATAGATCGCTTATTATCCTTTGTAAAACTGATCAATTTTTTGAGTAAAAAGGTCGATCAATGGACCTCTCTATATACTGGAATTCCCCAGAAGAAATTTTCGGATGCTGAGGGCTTGCGTATCAACGAAATATTTCAATATACCTTTCTGCATTTTGGTGATAAAATCTCGCTTGAAGATATTGCAGCAGTAGCCCACATGACTCCCCACGCATTTTGTAAGTATTTTAAAAAACACACCCGCAAGACTTATGTGACCTTCCTGAATGAAATCAGAATTGAACGGGCCTGCAAGATGTTGATTGACGAGTCATCTGAAAGCGTTTCCAATATTGCATTTAAAACAGGGTTCAACAATGTGGTCAATTTTAATAGGGTATTTAAGAAGATCACAAAGCATTCCCCAAGTGAATATGTGCAGGAACATCGGATGCGGGATTAAGCCATCGCTGGTATCGGAGAACATTGTTCGAAAGACTTGCCTAGTATGGCCTTACAGATTCCGATCAGTGGACAATATCGGAGAAGCACTCGGCAATAAAATGTAACGATTAGGGATACGAAAACCTTAAATTTGGAGTCTAACGATTGTTACTCCGATGAATAAAAATTTAATTTTTGTCCTGTTTGCGTTATTGGGCTATCTGATCCCTGTAACAGCGCAATCTCAAAATTTTAAGATTGACACCTTGCAATACCAAGGGACAGCTAAAAATATAGTGAACCTGGTCATTTTGGGCGACGGTTATACAAAAGATCAACTAGACGATTACGCAGAAGATTCCAAGCAGTTCACAAATTATTTTTTTTCAATAGAACCTTTTAAACAATACAGCAGTTTCTTTAATGTATTTGCGATTCGGACGATATCTGAAGAATCCGGTGCTACGCATGATTGCAAAGCAAGCGATTGTGTACACGGTGACACCGATCTTAGCAAATATCCAAGACGCTACAATAAATTCACCAGAGATCATGCAGTGCCAGTCACGCATCCAAATACTATTTTTGGAAGCAGTTTTGACAATGGTGGACTGCACCGCCTTGTGGTGCCTCAAAAAAATGAGCGTATTGAAGAAGTGTTAAAAACACATACCCCCAACTATACACAAGTTGTTGTATTGGTCAATTCACCATTTTATGGTGGATCAGGTGGAAAGTGGGCCACCTCGACGGTCAACTTTAAAAGCAATGACATCGCTGTCCATGAGATCGGGCATTCGTTTGCTCAGCTAGCGGATGAGTATTGGGCGGGCAATCAATATGCCATTGAATCTGTCAACCGCTCACAAACGGCTGATGCAAATGCTGTTCCTTGGAAATATTGGATTGGAAAAGATGGCGTAGGGATCTATTCTTATGGCGGGAAGGGGTCTCCGTCCAATTGGTTCAGGCCACATGAGTATTGTAAAATGCAATATCTTGTTGCCCCTTTTTGCCCCGTCTGCCAAGAGCAATTTGTGGCTTCAATCAAACAAAAATCCAACCCTTTTATTGCCGTAAAACCGCTATTGAATAATATATTGACCCTAGATAGCATTCAGAAATTTACATTACAGCTAGCAAAACCATCCCCAAATACATTTAAGCTGGTATGGCTCTTAAATAATGAAGCTATCGCCCATGATATCGATTCGATCTATTTGGATCCGGGAATGTTGAGCGTTGGTGCGAACGAATTGAAAGTGATTATTCAAGATACAACAGATCTGCTCCGTAATCCGAAATATGTAAACCATAGGGATTCCATTGTATGGAAATTTAATCAGCTTAAATCTTATGAACTTGCGAAACCCATGAATACCTGGGGAGATACACTCGAAACCTGTTTTGGTGGAGATCAGGTGCTTACGGTTAAAAAACCTATCGCTGGACTTGTTTACCGTTGGTTTGAAAGCCAAACTGCTGTGCCTGTCGGAACTGGAAACAATGTGGTGATCCAAAAGGTCTCCGCGTCCAAAAAATATCATGTTGTCGCATATTGGAAAGACAAGCATTCCGTGCAATCGGAAGTCTTATTGAAAACACTGCCAAAAGTGGAGAAACCCAAAGATATCCGTGTCAAGATTAACAAAAAGAAGAATAAGGTACAGTTGATCATACAAGATAAAGTGGATGCACGTTACAATTACATCTGGTCAGATGTAGATGGTAAACCAATTTATGAATGGGACGAATTCAATGGAGAATATGTACGTCCAACGGGTGCAAATAATATGCTCTTACTAGAACGAACTGCTACTGGCCGAAAAGTTTACGTCCAAAAGGTAGACAAAGAAACAACCTGTAAGAGTGATCGGGCGGAAGTAATTTTTTAGTTACACTGTTGATCCCTAGTGATTTATAAGTTAATTTTAATCTGCCGGTTAGTTAACTTATAAATCATTCATAATTATGAAAACGAAAACCCAGTCTACTTGGGGAATTTTTTCGTGCCTATTCATCGTGATTTTAGCCGTAGCGCCATCCTGTAAGAAAAATGCAAAACTTCCTGATGAAAGCAATGAGAAAACACATGCTGTAACCTTCAAGATCAAGGATTTTGAAACGATTGTCACACCCTTGAAAGCTCAATCGTCCAGGTTTAAAAGTGCTTCGACTACCGGAAGCAGCACAGAAAATCAACTCCTCTACCATTGGAATTTTGATAATGGAAATGCTGACCCAACCATGGCGCTTGAGGATGCGGCTGTCATTGACTATAACAATGGTAAAACCGATTACAGCTATGTGGGTGGTTGGCCGACTACCGGAAAGGGCATTAGCTTTAAAGGGGCCAAAGAGGTCCTGATCAAAATACCTGGATCGGGTATTGCTACGTTAGCAAGTCTGTCTTTTGATGCCAATAGCTCCGGAACTGGACCCCGTGCTTTATTGTTGAGTTATTCAACAGATAAAGGTGCAACATTCAAAAGTTTGTCGGATACCCTACATTATCCGCCAAATCTCACTACCACCGCTAAGTTTGTCGTGGAACAGTCGCTTCGGTCGATTAACCGGATCGCAGCTCAAGGATGTTGGTTAAAAATCACCTTATTTTCGGGCAATAGGGAAGGCGGAAGTAATTACAACGAGAGTACCGGGACTTTTAAAATGGACAATGTCAAGATTATGGGGACGACAGATCAATCCGTTTTGCCCGATAAGTTGTATTACCATATTTTCGATGCCAATAGCAAGCTGCTGGTGAAGGCGGGCACACTCAACTCAAAAGAAAAGTTTAATATCGCTCTACCGATGGGAACCTATTACCTGAGCCTACTATCCAAAAATTCAGGCTTGCCCTTATTCCTTCCGGCATCGGTGACGGATCTTAGGAGTCTTTCGGTATCTAATGCTTTCAGTGAGCAGTCTGCAGCGATATTTGCGGTACGCGATACTTTTGATGTGAAAGAATCCATGGAAAGAGTATTGACAATGAACCGTATCTATAGCGAAGTTAAATTTGAATGCACAGATGCCGAGGGACTTGATCTTGTCGACAGCATTCAGATCAAACAGCTGCATAAAGTCTTCCAATATTATCCTTTTGCAATCGGGGCAGATGAACAAGCTGATAAGACTACCTTACGTATTATTCCCAATTTTAGCAGCAACTCTAAAAGTTTTTTATTTAATCAGTTTATGGGTGATCTCCCAGAAAATAAGATGGTCAGCTATGAGCTACGCATTTTCCGAAAGGGAGAACTTATGCGCACATTTGAACTGGGCAGTGAAATTCGAAATAATGTACAGCTCCTATTTAAGGGAAAGCTGCTCGATGGAGCAAATGGAAGTCAAGGCTTTCAGGTGATGAAAAATGAAAAATGGCGCGATAATGTGGTCATAGAATACTGATTAAAAAAAGTCAATCCGACGCGCCAATTTGAATAAAATAAAATAGGGTTATCCAGTTCGGACAACCCTATTTTATTCTTATCCCCTTAGCGTCTTTTTGATAGGTTATTCTCAACAGGGATGTTTTTACTTTTATATTTATAGCAATTTTTTTAGCAAAGTATTCCAACCTGCTAAATTATTTAAGATTCTTTCAAGATCAGCGATCGCTACGCGCTCTTGCTCCATGGTATCACGGTGACGGATTGTTACTGTATTATCTTCCAAAGAATCGTAGTCAACAGTAATACAGATTGGCGTGCCGATTGCATCCTGGCGACGGTAACGTTTTCCGATCGCATCTTTTTCATCATATTGGACATTGTAATCCAATTTTAATGTATTGAGGATCTCACGTGCTTTTTCTGGTAAACCGTCTTTCTTAGTCAAAGGCAAAATAGCAGCTTTCACTGGTGCCAATGCTGCAGGGAATTTCAATACAACGCGAGAATCTTGTTTCTCTGCTGTAGAAAGATCTTCTGTTACCAATGAATTACATAAAACAGTTAAAAACAAACGATCCAATCCGATGGAAGTCTCGATGACATAAGGAATGTAATTTTGATTGATCTCCGGATCAAAATATTGCATTTTCTTTTTCGAAAATTCCTGATGCTGTTTCAGGTCAAAATCCGTACGGGAGTGGATACCTTCCACTTCTTTAAATCCGAATGGGAAGTTAAACTCGATATCCACAGCTGCATTGGCATAATGCGCCAATTTATCGTGGTCGTGGTAACGGTAGTTAGCCGGATCAAATCCTAGCGCTAAATGCCATTTTAAACGTGTTTCTTTCCATTTGTTGTACCACTCCAGTTCAGTGCCCGGACGGCAGAAGAATTGCATTTCCATTTGTTCAAACTCACGCATACGCATGATAAACTGGCGTGCAATGACTTCGTTACGGAAAGCTTTTCCGATCTGAGCGATACCAAAAGGAATTTTCATACGACCTGTCTTCTGAACGTTCAGGAAGTTGACAAAAATACCTTGAGCAGTTTCTGGACGAAGATAGACCTGATCTGCTCCATCTGCCATAGCGCCCATCTGTGTGGCAAACATCAAATTGAATTGACGTACTTCAGTCCAGTTTTTGGTGCCCGAAACCGGACAAACGATATTATGCTCTTCAATGATTGATTTTAAACCAGCCAGATCGTCCGCGTTCAATGCAGTGTTTAACGCTTCTAAAAGCCCAGCTGCTTCTGTAGCCTTTCCGTCTGCTTCATAACGTGCAATTTTGTCTTCGATCAATTGGTCGGCACGGTAGCGCTTTTTGGAATCTTTATTATCGATCATTGGATCATTGAACCCATCCACGTGACCAGATGCTTTCCATGTGGTTGGATGCATGAAAATTGCGGCGTCAATACCGACAATATTTTCGTGCAATTGCACCATGGATTTCCACCAATAAGTCTTTAGGTTGTTTTTAAGTTCAGAACCTAATTGACCGTAATCGTAAACGGCACTTAATCCGTCATATATTTCGCTCGATTGGAATACAAAACCGTATTCCTTCGCGTGTGATACTACACTTTTGAAAAAATCGTCTGTCTGTTTGCTCATAAGTGGCAAATATAGATATTAGTATTTAGATTTTAGTATTGCGTATTGAGTATTTAGATTTTCTCCATATTCTTTATTCAAGCCTGAGACTTATTTAGTTATACCTAAATCACGAATCTGCTGTGAAGCATTCTTGTTGTCCACTTTTTTGATGATGTGCTGAATGATGCCCCGCTCATCGATCACAAAGGTAGTGCGTGCTGTACCCATATATTTTTTTCCGTACATGTTTTTCTCCACCCATACACCATAGGCCTCTACAAGGCTTTTGTCTTCATCCACAAGAAGCTGAAATGGTAGCTCGTGTTTGCTGATAAACTTTTGATGGGAAGCCTCGCTATCCACGCTAACACCAATAATTTCAAAGCCCTCTTTTTTCAGGGATTGATAGTTGTCCCTAAAATTGCAGGCCTCGGTCGTGCAGCCAGGGGTATTGTCTTTCGGATAAAAGTAGAGAATCACTTTTTTCCCTTCGAAATCCGAAAGATGGACGGTTTCACCATTTTGATTTTTTGCACTGAAATCCGGTGCCTGTTGTCCTATTTCTAGTGTTGCCATATGTATTTCTATTTAGACTATTAAGATACGATATTATCCGATGAAAATCCAGCATGCACATTAGGCTTGTTTCCAAAAATGATCCAAGAATAAAAGCCCATGAAGGATGTACCACGCACAGCAGATAAACTATCTGCTGAAAGAGGCTTCGTATGTTTTTAAATTTCCTTTATTGTCTTTGAGCTCCAATTTGAAACTGTGGGTGCCCTCGCTCAGATTGGATTCAAAGTCGTGCCACAGGTGTCTTGTTTTGGGATCATATTTCATCAAGGCCCATTTGCCATCTATATAGGCGTCGAAGGTATCTATTCCTGAAAGATTATCACTGATGGTAAAATCTATGGAGCGTTGATTGGATACATTCTTGCCATCGGTCAGGTTACGTGCGCTGATGGTTGGGGCAATGGTATCAACAGCCACATAAAAGCCGCCAAATTCGCGCACATTGGCGACAACCCAACCATTCTCGTATTTCCCACCTTGTGCCCCACCATCTGTAGAGACGATCAGCGCCTTGCTATACAAGCTCTCTGGTAAGCTATAGTCTGGTTTGATCATCAGTTTGTAATAGCCGAATACAGGTGTATAGGAGTTGTGGATGTAATGCGCCGTTGAGTAGCCTTTTGCTGGTTTGGCGCCTTGGGAATAATTGAAATAAAGATCGTTATAGAGGATGTTTTTGCCCATATAAACGCGAGCGTTTTCAGCCTCATATTTGTTTTCATCGGCATAATGGAACATTTTGAGCCCTTCAGCTGACTTACGGCTGATCGCTAAAGAAGGATTGTTCTGTACCTTAAAATTAAGTTCGCTTTTATTGCCCTGCACATCCTTGACGATATATTTTACATCATGTACCTCATTGTCCTTTAATTCGATCATACCCAGGTTGTCCAGTTGTTTGTAGATATTGATCGGATTATTAGGGTCCTTAAAACTCTTCTGTACCCGGACGCCAGATTTCTTTAGATAAGGATAGTCTATATACGATTGAATCGCACGGGTTTGGTCAAAGGGGATGGATTCAAAGAGTACCGTGCTTATATTTTTGTTGTCAAGAAATAGTTCGATCGAATAAACACCATAGGTAAATGAAATACCACCACGTCTGTCTACGGTATTGATACCAAGACCAAAGTTGCCATTAACTGGGATAGGGGCACCTGATGCCAAACTATAATTTCCATCACCGATGGACCTGATCGTCTGGTGCCTGCGTGGGGTGTTCTCGTCAAAGATTTCACCGCCAAGGTCATAAACTGTTACACCTCTGATCAATGGTTTTACACCATCCGGAAATAACAGCCCAAACAATTGGGGATTTAATGGCAGTTGTGCTTTGGTGTCGCGGATCTCAAAATGTAGGTGTGGTCCCGCTGATCCACCTGTATTTCCCGAATTGGCAATAAACTCACCTTTTTTGACGGGTGCTTGATTTGGTTTGAGAAAGACATCAACATCAAAGCGTTTTTGTTTGTATTGTTCGTCTTTTATAATTTTTGCCAGATCAGCATTGAAGCTCTCCAAGTGCATGTACACAGAGGTATATCCATTCGGATGGTCGATATACACGTAATTTCCGCCGCCACCGATCTGTACACGTACACGGGACACAAAACCTTCCGCCGCTGCGTGCACTGGAATATTGATGCGCTGCTGAGTGCGATAATCGTCGCCACCATGGAAATGCGTTGCTCGCAACTCACCAAATGAGCCCGATGCCTGGGGAGCGATATCCATCGGTCGTACGAAATAATTCTGCGGATAATTGCGACTTTTGATAATATCCTGTGCTTGGACGAGGCTAAGGGCCAAGGTCAATACACCTAGTAAAATTGCTGTTTTTTTTATCATTTCCCCTCCCTATTTAATTTTACAGCTAAACATTTTTTGTTCCCCAATAAATCCTTCCAATAGGTCACCGATTGCGACGGATCCAACACCAACCGGGGTGCCAGTATAGATCAGGTCGCCTTTGCGTAAGCTGATAAATTTGGATGTATAGACAATCAGATCTTCAAAAGAAAAAATCATATCCTTGGTATTGCCCTGTTGGACAGTTTGTCCATTTTGTTGCAGGGAGAAATCGATAGCATCGACAGCGCTGATTTCTTCTTTCGGGATTAAATTGCTGATCACAGCGGAATGGTCAAAGGCCTTTGCTAGTTCCCAGGGAAGGCTTTTGGCTTTAAGTTCCTGTTGCAGATCTCTTGCAGTGAAGTCTATTCCCAGACCGATCGCATCATAATAGGTTGAGGCGAACTTAGGTGTTACATGTTTACCTTCCTTGCAAATCCGGAGAACAACTTCGGTCTCGAACTGAATGTTTTTGGAAAATTCTGGGTAATAAAAATCTTTATTGTCCTTTAATACCGCGGTGTCGGGTTTTAAAAATATGATGGGATTTTCGGGTACTGGATTATTGAGCTCTTTCGCGTGGTCGATGTAATTGCGACCTATAGCAATTATTTTCATGGATATAAAATATATAATGACTGTATCGAATCTCAAGGGCTGAATGGGGGTGTAGAACGTTTAACAGACCATTCAATTCGCCCGTTGAATCACAAACTTAGCAAATGTACCATGTTTATCCAAAAGTAAGGCAATGACGCCTGTTTTCTTAACCATTGGTTAATACCAGCTTTAAAAATAAGAAGGGAATAACAGGGGGTTAACAGGGGTATAATAGGGGATAAACAGGGGTAAATCCCTATTAACCCTAAGTAAACACCCTGTAAAAATGTAGTTACAACAGTTTTAGCTAAAACCTTATTTCGACGAAGGTGTTTCTTTGGTAGAGCGAATTGTTGAATACGATAAATGTAATTATATGGCAATCTTACATCATGGGCCTAATGGTCCAATCACAGGTAAATTTGGATCGGTCAATGCGTATATACTAAATGGACAGAATGTTGCGCGGGGACAGCGTAAGAAACGTACTTCGCTACCGACGGAAAAAGAATTGGTGAACCGCAGGAAGCAGAAGGTAGCGGGCGAATTTGCTAAATTTAATTATCCTATATTGGATTTTGGCTATCAATATAAATCAAAAAAAGGCGATCGGATCGGTGCTTTCCAACTCGCACAACGGCATATTTTTCCCGAAACACTGGAACTCGATGCGGAGAATAAACCTTTTGTTAATCCAGAGAAGCTTTTAGTGTTTGCTGGTAACCTGCTGCCATTGGCCGACTGCCAGATTGAGAAAGAGGGCGATATTCTTCATCTGAAATGGACAGCTGTCCCGATTTATAACGGTCATCTATTTAAGGTAAATCTGGCGCTGATCAATCTCGATGGAACCGGTGATATGAAAACTGCCATAGCCGAAGTAAATCAAGGGTCTATTTCAATTAGGATTCCCGGTCTGAACTCGAAAAAATTCGATTATCACGTGTATGTTTGTGTATGGGATACCTTCTTAGGTGAGTTTTCAAATTCTACCTATTGTGGCCTTGTATAATAGGATTTTTCAGGGGACTTGTGTATCTTTAACACTATGAATAAACTACAAGCCGTATTGTTTGATTTGGATGGTACCTTAATTGATTCGGAATATTTCTATTTTAAAAATTGGGCTCCTATCTTAAAGCAAGAATTTGATCTGGAAATAAATTATGAAGATTGGATTCGGGATTTTGCCGGGCATACTTTAGCACATAATGTAAAACGTTTGGTTGAAGACTATGGGTACGATACGACCGAAGAGCACATGTGGAAAAGGACGCGTGCCGCTTACGCTGATTCTAATATGAGCGATATCGAATTGATGCCTTTTGCCCAAGATATTTTGGTCTACCTCAAACAAAATAACATCCGCATTGGACTGGTGACCTCAAGTTACCGTAGTACAGTGGATACTGTTTTGGGAAAGCATGGACTGCTGGATTACTTTGAATTTTTTGTGACAAGGGAATGTGTGGAGTTTCCGAAGCCTAACCCGGAGCCTTATCGTTTGGCTCTGTCAAAATTAGGCTTGTCAGGAGCATCCTGTGTCGCAATAGAAGATACGATAACAGGAAGTAAATCTGCATTGGACGCTGGCTTGCAGTTGATTGCTGTCACAAAACAGGAGGTGGAGCGTGCTAGACTAACAGCTGTTGATAACATTGTGGAAAACTTGCAACAGGCAAAACAGCTGTTATCCGACTGGATTTAGGGGTTGTCGTATAATTTAATCGTTTTAGCATTTGTAATTTTATTCGGATATATGTAATATTACCGAATTGTAAAGGGAACTCTGATTATGAACCGTAGAACCGCAATAAAGCAATTTTTCATTATCGCAGGCGGACTGACTATTTTGTCATCCTGTTTGAATGATGGTAGTGCATCTATTGTATTAAATAAGCTGAAATTATCAGCAGAAGATGAGCAGTTTTTGGCTGAGCTGGTAGATGTCCTTATCCCGAAAACGGACACTCCGGGTGGGAAGGATCTGAACCTGCACCTGTTTGTGATCAAGATGGTGGATGATTGTGAGTCGCCAGAAAACCAGGAAAAATTCATCGCTGGTTTTAACAAACTAAGAAAACAGCTGAATCTGGCCAATGGCAAAGAAACAGAAAATACGTTAGCCAATCTGGCCGATAAAACGGATGAAAAGACATTTTTTGAGATCTTTAAATCACGTGCGATCCAAGGCTATATGAATTCAGAATATGTGATGAAGAATAAGGTGATCTATAAGCTTATTCCGGGACCGTACAATGGTGCGGTGAAAATTAATGGATAAATCCAATATGGCAAATCTAAATATTGACAGTGAAAAAAATAGAACCTATGATGCTATCGTGATAGGTTCGGGAATTAGTGGTGGCTGGTCTGCAAAGGAATTGTGTGAGAAAGGACTAAAGACCCTGGTATTGGAACGTGGCCGTGATGTACAGCATATTAAGGATTATCCAACCACGAATATGATGCCTTGGGAGTTTGAACATCGGAATGAGATGCCTTATAAAGTGAAAGAGGAGAATCCGATTGTCAGCAAATGTTATGCTTTTCATGAAGATGCCGCACATTTCTTTGTAAAGGACAATGAGCACCCTTATATACAGGAAAAACCTTTTGATTGGATCCGAGGATATCAGGTTGGCGGAAAATCTTTGTTATGGGCGAGACAGACGCAGCGTTGGTCCGACTTTGACTTTGAAGGTCCCGCACGTGATGGTTTTGCCGTAGATTGGCCTATACGCTATGCTGATTTAGCGCCATGGTATGCATATGCAGAGAAGTTTGCCGGCATTGCTGGGGATCATGATGGACTGCCAGAGCTGCCAGACGGTGAATTTTTGCCCGGTTATCCGTTAAATATTGTAGAGAAGTATTTTAAAGAGAAAGTTCAGAAAAAATTCCCGGAACGTAAGGTGATCTCGGCACGTTGTGCACACCTTTCCAAACCCAACCAGATTCACATTGATCAAGGTCGTGTACAATGCCAAAATCGTGTACTCTGTCAGAGAGGATGTCCTTTTGGAGGGTATTTCAGTTCCAATGCAACGACAATTCCTTGGGCCGCTAAAACCGGAAATATGACCCTTCGTCCACATTCGGTGGTTCACTCGATCTTATACGATGAACAAAAAGGAAAAGCTGTAGGTGTTCGGGTCATTGATACAGATACCAAAGAGGAGATTGATTTCTATGCAAAATTGATTTTTGTCAATGCAGCTGCCATCAATACCAATCTGATCTTGTTGAATTCCAAATCTAACCGCTTTCCGAATGGTTTGGGAAATGACAGTGGTGTATTGGGAAAATATGTCGCTTTCCACAACTATAGTGCACGTATTTATGCCGAATACGAAGGACTGTTGGATTATACTGCGGAGGGAAGAAATCCTGCCGGCGGTGGATACATTCCTCGCTTTCGCAACCTACATAAACAGGAAACAGATTTCTTACGCGGCTATGCGGCAGGTTTTGGTGCATCACGAAGCAAAGAATCAGACCGCTCTGGCCTAGGGTTAGGACTTAAAGAGAATTTGTTAAACCCGAAATTGGGTATTTGGCAGGTTGGTTCGCATATGATGGGTGAGACAATACCAAAAGAATCAGGTATGGTGTCTCTAGATGCTAATAAAACAGATGATTGGGGAATTCCATTGTTGAAGATTGCCGTCGATTATGACGACAATGACGAAAAAATGAAAAAAGATTATATTTCGGTCATGACCGAAATGTTTACCGATGCCGGTTTCACAAATATTCGACCAGACACACATTGGCAAGCTCCGGGGCTGGATATTCATGAGATGGGTGGTGCACGCATGGGACACGATCCGAAAACATCTGTATTGAACAAATGGAACCAGATGCATGCGGTAAAAAATGTTTTCGTTACGGATGGTGCCTGTATGACTTCGACATCAACGCAAAATCCTTCATTGACCTACATGGCGTTCTCAGCACGTTCCGTGGATTATGCCATCAGCGAAATGAAGAAGGGAAATATATAGCTTCAACTGGGAAAGATTTTGGAAATAAATCTTTCCCAGTTGAAATTAAAACACTAAATTACGGCCTTAATTAAGATATTAACACCAGAAAAACATAACCAAATAAGAAAAGAAAAACAGAAACTAAACAGTATAAACCAAACGAACAAACCAAATTTTTTTACAAAAAAAGCAAAAGCGATTTAGCATTTTTTCTGTACTTATGGCGATCAATTAAACTGAGATAAAATTGATGCTTTGAGGGAAGGGATATTAAATCGAAAAAATTATAATGGAAGGGATTATGAGCTAAAACCTTTTATTATAATCGATTATAAGGGAAAACTAAATTAAACTAAACGTTTCTAGTATTATTTTGCTAAAACGTTTTTATAAACCAAATCACTATTAATATGAGCACAGTTGACGTAAAATCATTTGTGCAGCTTGGGAAAAAATCAAAGTTATTTTTCTCATTGGCTGTCATTGCTGGTACATTTCAACAAGTCAATGCCGCTGTAGCAACTTCAGCGAATTACGAAGGTAAATCCTTTGTAAAAGAAGTTCGTAATCTGCAGCAGCAATTGAAAGGAAAAGTATTGGATGCTACCGGAAAACCACTTGTAGGAGCTTCTGTAGCAGTTAAGGGAACCTCTAATGGTACCCAATCGGATGCACAGGGGAATTTCTCTGTGGAAGCAAAATCTGGTGATGTACTGGTTGTTACTTCGGTCGGTTATAAATCGAAAGAGGTGACTGTCGCTGGTGCTACCATCACCGTACAATTGGAAGAGGATCAGGGCCAATTGGATGAAGTCGTTGTTGTCGGTTACGGTACGATGCGCAAATCGGATGTAACCGGTTCCATTGCGATGGTCAAAGGTGCTGACATGATTAAAGATCAAAGTTTTAGCCCTTTGGATGCCTTGAGAGGTAAAGCATCAGGGGTAAACATTTTCTCCAATTCGAGCCAGCCTGGCGCTTATGCGAATAGGGTGGTGATTCGCGGTGTTGCGACAATCAACTCTTCTTCAAACCCACTATATGTGGTGGATGGTGTTGTGATGGAAGATTTCCATTTGTTGAATCCGAATGATATTGAAAACATCGAAGTCTTAAAAGATGCCTCTTCAGCAGCCATTTACGGTGCTCGTGGAGCGAACGGTGTTATCTTAGTAACAACAAAACGTGGGAGTAAAGATGGAACACGTACAATCAGTTATCAAGGATCGGCTGGTGTAAGTTCTGTGCAGCGTTATATGGATGTATTGAATGCCCAGGAATGGGTTGATGCCTTTATGATCGGTCTGGAAAATGAAAATAAATATGCTGCACAATTTTTAAAAGATAGAGATAAAAACTGGACGCCTTGGTCATTAAATAAAAAAGACTGGTTCAATGATCCGAACTACTTTGATGGCAGTGGAAATCCATTATATGATACGGATTGGCAGCGGGAAGCAACAAGAACGGCCATTTCACATAATCACCAGTTAAATGTACAGCAAGGTGATGAGAAGTCATCGGTAGGCGCTTTCTTAAACTATACGGATCAACAAGGTGTAGTAAACAATACCTGGAATAAACGTGTGAATGGGAAGCTATCTTATGATGCCAAGCCTACCTCTTGGTTGTCTACAGCTATTAATATGACGGTTAATCATACTTGGGGACGTTATACCCCTGAAGATGGAGGTGGTCAGGAAGCGCGTCGGACGATGATCGAAATGTTGCCATGGTATCCTGTATTTGATAAGAATGGTCAATATACCAATTCATCTTCCTCTACAGTCTCTGAGAAATTAGGGTTCGAAGGAATGGCGAATCCGGTGTCAATCTTGGATTTGCAAAAGCGAATGCGTTACAATACCCAGATTTTTGGAAATGCCGCGTTGACCTTCCACCTGGCAGACGGCTTGGACCTAAAGACCCAATTGGGTATTGATAGCCACCGAAAAATCTATAAGGGCTACTCTTCCATATCCTTAAACAATATTTCAAGACCGAATGGTTGGGCCGAGATCAATAATACCAATACGCTTTATTGGCAAGAAGAAACTTATTTGACGTATAATAAGCAATTCGACAAACATCGGATCAATGGGATGGCTGGTTTGTCTTGGCAAGCGAGAACTTATGATAACGACCGTTCGCGGACAACAGGTTTCTTTGATGATTTTTACGAATATAATAACTTAGGCATCGGTATTACACCTGATCCATCAACATCAGCCTGGAACAGATGGGCAATGAACTCCTATTTCCTGCGTGCGGCCTATTCATACGATGACCGTTATTCAGCGACTGTTACTGGCCGTTACGATGGTTCGTCCAAATTTGGTAAAAACAACAAATATGCCTTTTTCCCATCCGTAGGTTTAGCATGGAATATCTCCAATGAAGACTTCTTGAAAGGAAGCGAATCTGTCAGCAATATGAAATTGCATACCAGTTTTGGTATGACGGGTAACTCTGAGATCGATCCGTACAAATCATTGGCTATTGTGGATGCTGGAACCATCTTATTAGATAATAATCGGGCTCCATATTCTTTTGTCAATACCATTGCCAATCCCGATCTAAAATGGGAGAAAACCGCACAGTTTGATGTTGGTGTAGAATTGGGATTATGGCAGAACCGGTTGAATTTTGACGTTTCTTATTATCGTAAAAAAACCACAGATCTATTGTTGGACGCACCTTTACCAACGGCTTCTGGATTTAGTACTGTCATGAAAAATATCGGTTCTGTCCAAAACCAGGGTCTGGATATTATGGTTAACGGAACGATTATAGACAACGAAGACTTCAATTGGAAAGCGTCCGTGAATGCCAACTACAATAAAAATAAAGTATTGACATTGGGTGAGAATAATGCGGACATCCTGATGAATAGCTGGGTAGGCGGTGCGAATAGTATTATTCGCGTGGGTGAAAACTTAAATAGCTTTTATGGTTATAGAAGGTTAGGTGTTTATACACAGGCTGACGTGGATGCTGGCGAAGCGAAACTGGAAGATATTGGCCGAGCGAAACGCACCAAAGATAAGGAAATTATTGGTAAAGGATTACCAGATTGGACGGGAAGCTTCGTGAATAATTTAAGATACAAGAATTTTGACTTTACACTCGATCTTCAATTTGTGAAAGGCGTAGAGATTATGCAGCAATTCTTCCACTCCACTTATGACCGTTTTGGTATTACCAACGGCTTGAAAGAGATCTTGACAGACGCTTATAATGGTTCAAATCCAAATACAAAGGAGCAAGCGATTTATCTGACCAATGGCGGACACCGTGGACAGGACTCTAATGTGGACGATGCATGGATTGCAGATGGATCTTACCTGCGTGTCAATTTAATTCAGCTTGGGTACACCTTTAAACCTGATGCGCTGAAACGTATTGGTCTACAGAGATTAAGAATCTATGCAAATGCGAACAATCCGTTCTTATTTACTTCGAACGATTTCAAAGGTTATGATCCAGAGAGTACTTCGCAAGGGGAAGGTAAATTTGGACAAAATATGACCTTTTTCGCATATCCAAGAGCGAAAACTTTCTCGTTGGGGGTAAATGTTACATTTTAATCTAGAACTTATCAAAAATGAAAAATAAATTATTTCTGTTGTTGCTAGCCGGCATGGCGTTGACAACATCTTGCAATAAATTTTTGGAAGAGGAGCCAAGGTCCAATTTATCCTTGGAACAGTATTATGCAAATGACGGTCAAGCAATGGCAACGGTGAATTCGCTTTACCGCCGTGGGGCTCCATCACGCTACTCTGTCGCCGCAAGTGCTTATGTGGGGCCTACAGCTTCAATTAACACGATGCTCACCGGTTACTTTATCAATACCTATGAAGGTCAGGAGCAAATCTGTTTGTTTGCGAGACAGCTGACAAGACAACAAAATACCAGTGTGGTATCGAGCACCATGAATACCATTTGGGATGAAAGCTATAAAGCGATCAATATCGCCAATGCGGGTGTCAAATATATACCTGGGATCAATATGGATGAATCCCGGAAAAAGACCTTATTGGCCGAAACAAAGTTCTTCAGAGCGTACAATTATTTTTATCTGGTTAAAACATTTGGTGCAATTCCGCTATCAGTGAAACCAAATGAGACGCTGGCAGACGAGCTTTATTTAGATAGAACAGATGTTGCTAAAGTTTATGAGCTGATTGAAACGGATCTGAAAGATGCTGTCGCTGATTTGCCTGCGGCTACCTTTGCTGCAAGGGGACACCGTATTGGGAAGTATGTCGCGGCAATGACCCTGGCGAGTGTTTATTTGCAACAAGGTAAATATGCTGATGCGGCAGCTGCGGCTAAGATCGTCATCAATTCACCACATAAGATGACAGCCAATGTGGATCTGCAATTCAATAGCGCGTACAATAAGTTGCGCACTACCGATGATCTTGAAGAAGTAATTTACGCACAAGAGTATGATGCGACAATCAACAATAGTGGTTGGTGGACAACTTATGCTTTTAGTTCTTCGGCTACTTCAGTTTTTGACAAATATTCAATTTTTGAACGAATTTATGGCCCAACTAATCAGTTCTTGAATGCCTATAATACGAAAGATTTACGTATTCAACCGAATCAGTTTTTCCATTATAAATACACCAATCCGGTAAATGGTAAAACCTGGACTTCGGATGTACCGGGCATTTGGTATTACTTTGACGAGCAAGCGGCAACCGTAACGGGTCGCGGAACCAAAGACTGGAATTTCTACCGTTTCCCTGAAGCCTTGTTGATCGCAGCAGAGGGTATTGCCAAATCAACTGGCGTTAGTGCAGAAGCAGCTGGTTATCTAGCTCAGGTAAAGGCTCGTGCAAATACCGAAGGTAAAACAGTTGCCACATGGACAACAGAATTACAAACCTTATCTGCTGACAATTTTGTCAAAGAATGTTGGAGAGAACGGTTGCGGGAGTTCCCATTGGAATTCAAGATGTGGGATGATATCCTACGGACGAAGATGTTCCCTGTAATTTCTACGACAGAAGCCGGAAAAATAGACTTTGTACCTTTAATCGGTGCGAAAAATGCATCCGGAGCAACGTTTAAAGAAACCGATTTATTATGGCCTATTTCTCCTGATGAGATCCAACGTAACAATAAATTGACCCAGAATCCAGGGTATCAATAGACAATACATAGCATAAGAAATGGCCGTCCTCATGATGGCCATTTTTTTTGAGAAAAATTGCTGACCTACAAACTCAATATCCTATACTTTCCAATTTCCCTCCACAACAGGTATCGTATAAAATGCGTTGAAATTAATATCGCTTGGCGCTCAAACAAGGATCATTCATCTGAATCAATGCCCAAAGTCTTTCTCCTTATTGGGCCCCCTTTCCCTGATTATGTAAAACCTTTACTTCATTACCTTCGTAAAAATTAATAATTCGATAGTTTTCCTATACCAAATAGCGAGACACGCATCTAGACAACTGGGGAATATATGAGTTGTCAAGCATGCTGATCTTTTATTTTTTTTACAAAAAAACCTTTCTTTTTTTAAAATTAAAACATTATCTTCAATCCATAATCAAACACTTAAACTAAAAAATAATAACCAAAAGCGAATAAAAATCAACATTGCATAGCAATAAGCAAATTCTATATTTCGTTTTTTTTCTTTAAATAGCAAAACCGATTTTGCTATTTTTTATCATGCTTTTGTGCGTGCTTGTTCACAAGAGGTCTATTTTTTACGTTTTTTTGAATTTAAATTGAGAATCGTATCGCTCAGTTTGTCTAGCACTATGTCCTGATCCGATCAGTTTAACAGACTAATATCAATAGTAGCGTTTTAGTTACCAAATGGCTAAAACGTTTTATAAACCCAAATCACTAGTTATATGAGCAAGATTGATTTTAAAACAATTGCACAGCTACCGAAGAACACGAGGTTGTTTTTTTCGCTGGCTGTTATTGCAGGGACGATACAGCAGGCAGATGCTGCTGTCTCTGGAAATGTATTGGAGAGAACTTACTCCAGTAGTAGAATTCATGTCCAGGAGCTGATTAAAGGAAAAGTGCAGGATGTCAAAACTGGAGCAGGAATTGCTGGCGTCTCGGTGAGTATAAAAGGCTCAGATAAAGGAACAACAGCCGATGGACAGGGTAATTTTGTTATCCAGGCGAAAACCGGGGATATCCTGGTTATCTCCTCCATCGGTTACCGCTCCAATGAGGTCAAAATATCCGGAAATGGTCCATTGACTATCCAACTGACAGCGGCAGAAGATCAGCTGGAAGAAGTGATCGTCGTCGGGTACGGTACACAGAAGAAAAGCGAGGTTACCTCGGCCGTAGCATCAGTAAAAGAAAAAGACTTCAACCAAGGTGGGATGCGAAATCCAATGGATCTGGTGCAAGGTAAAGTTGCCGGCCTTAATGTCACAAGAACCCAGGGGAGTAATCCCAACTCGGGCACAAGCATTCAGCTGCGGGGAATGGCATCTATTAATGGTGGAAACGTTCCTTTAGTTGTTATAGATGGTATTCCGGGCGGAAATCTGGATCTGGTAAAACAAGGTGATATTGAGTCCATTGACGTGTTGAAAGACGGTTCTGCCGCAGCAATTTATGGTACTCGGGGTAACGGTGGGGTCATCTTGGTAACAACAAAAAAAGGGAAGTCTGGAGAACCTCGTTTTGAATATTATACCTATGGTCAGCACGAGTCCGTGGCACGAAAACCACCCATGCTCAGCGCGCAACAGTTTCGCGACTATGTGATTAAAGGGCAGAATAAACCGGATCTAGATTTGGGTGCTTCAACCGACCTCTATGATGAATTGATCAACAAAAAGAACTTTTCTAATTTTCACAATTTCGTGGCTAGCGGTGGTGGAGATAAATCCAATTATCGGGCTTCTATTAACTATGAGAATGCGGAAGGTATTGCCAAGGAAAATGGACGGCAGCAATTCGGTGGAAGGATAAACTTTTCACAAACGGGGCTGAAAGACCGCTTGACCTTTAGCGGAAATATAGCCGCAAATTTTAACAAAGCTAACCTGCTCGGTGGAAAAAAGGATAGCAATAGCGAAAGCGTCCCGGATTTTGAACAAGCCGTACAACGCAATCCGACAGCTCCATTATACAATGCAGATGGAAGCTTCTATCAGACACAGGGATACAACAATTTTAATCCATTAGGCCGCTTGGCGAACAGGGTTGATGAACGTAATCAACAGACTTTTTCGGGAGATGCCCGTTTGAAATTAAAGATTATCGAACCATTGAGTATTTCGGCTTTTGGATCCTATGTCAGGGATAATTGGAATGATAGGCAATTCCGTTCGGGCTTGGATTGGGATCAACGTCAGGATTCCGAATATCAGGGTATGGGTTATGCTTGGAAGCGCAATGAACTGAACTGGTCAAAAACGTTTGAAACGACGATGGATTACAACCAAACCTTTAACGAGAAACATACCATTACAGGCTTGCTTGGCTACAGTTTTCAATATACAGGATATGAACGCTTTGAGATGGCAAATAATGGCTTTACAACAAACGCAACGGAGGATTGGGATATGGGCTCTGGAACTGGCCTGAAAAATGATAAGCTTCCACGGCCAACAATGGGTTCTTTTAAGGAGGATAACAAGCTGATCGCCTTTTTCGGACGGGTAAACTATAATTATGCGGATAAATATTTCGTAAGTGCAATTCTTCGGCGTGAGGGATCATCTCGGTTTGGCAAGAACCATAAATGGGGAAATTTTCCAGCAATTTCAGCGGGTTGGACTGTGACCAATGAAGAATTCTTTTCCAATAAAGAGGTTATTAATAATCTGAAAGTACGTTTAGGATATGGGGTGACGGGTAATCAAGGCTTTCCAAATTATAAATCTCTTTACCTTCTGGGTGGGGGAGGAGCTTATCCGATATTCGGATCATACTATGAGACCTATGGCCCGAATTCCAACTATAATCCTGATTTAAGGTGGGAACAAAAAGCGGAAGTCAATTTCGGGGTGGATTTTGGCCTATGGAACAACCGCCTGACAGGATCGATCGATCTGTATAACCGGAAAACAAAAGATCTGCTCTATGAATATCAAGCACAGCAACCTTCTTATACACAGTCCAAAATATGGTACAATGTCGGGGAAGTATCCAACAAAGGGGTAGAACTGCAGCTGACTGCTGTTCCAATTCAAAAAGAGGATTTTAAATGGACGGTGGATTTCACCGGGAATTACCAAAAGAACAAGCTAGTCAAAATGTCGAGTGACGTGTTTAAAAGTGATTTCCTTGAATATGGTGGTCTGCCTTCGCCAGGAAATCTTGGGAATGCAATCCGATTGGAAGAAGGTGGAGAAATCGGATCTTTCTACGGCAAACGTTTCGCCGGATTTACAGAGGATGGGAAATGGCAGTTCTACAGAGCTGACGGCAGTAAAGGTACTGCAGCGGAAATGACCAATGACGATCGTGCTTACATTGGTAATGGTGTTCCTAAATTTCAAGCCTCATTGGGGAATCGTTTCGCCTATAAAGGTTTTGACCTGACGATATTTTTCCGGGGCAAATTCAAATACGATATCCTCAACACTGCTGATATGTTTTTTGGTAACCAGAAATGGCTTCCAAATAACGTCTTTGAAAGCGCTTTTACCAAACATGCCAATATTAAAGATGATCCGCAATATTCAGATTATTACTTAGAAAATGGCAGCTTCGTTAAACTCGACAATATCACATTGGGGTATAATTTCAAGTTGAAGACTGACTATATAAGAAATCTTTATGTGTATATGACTGGAAGAAATATTGCCACAATAACGAAATACTCGGGCCTGGATCCTGAACTTAAGGATACTGGCTTTGATGCGGGTATTGACAGTCGTGGATTCTATCCAAGGACAAGATCATGGACAATAGGTTTAAATGTTGGATTTTAAAAAAAATTATACAGATGAAAAAGATCAATCACTATATATTTCCTGTCGTGATGGCAGCGGTTTGCGCAAATGGACTTCAATCCTGTACAAAATTGGATGAGAATGTATATAGCTCAATACCCAAGGAAGATTTTTACAAAGACAAAAGGGAAGTGATGCAGGCTGCAATGCGTCCATTTACACATATGCAATCCTGGCTGGCGCCCACGGGGGGCAGTGGTTATTATTATCATTCGGAACTGAGTGCTGATCAAGTCGCCTGGCCGCAAAAGGGCAGACATGGTTACGATAGTGGTGACCATATCCGTCAGCATTATCATACTTGGACAAGTACGGAAAGCCGGACAAAAAGTGCGTGGGAAGGTATGTGGACAGGCTTGGGCTTTGTGAACAATGCAATTCATGATATTGAAGCTACTGATATCGCAAAAGTTGGAATGACCCAGGCGGAGAAGGATATTGTCATCACGCAGCTCAAAGTGATGCGGGCCTTTCATTATATCAGAATCATGGACTTATGGGGAAATGTACCCATTGCTACGGAAATTGTTGATAAACCCATAAACCCGGAGACTAAGCCCAGAGCTGAGGTCTTTGCATTTATTCAGGCTGAGCTGGAGCAAAATGTCCCTAAACTGCCAAAAACCGAGAAAAGTAATGTCGGGGAAATATCAATGGCAGCAGGTTATGCTATGCTCGCCGAGCTGTATTTAAATGCAGAGAAATGGGGCGGAAAAAAAATGTATGACCAGTGTATTCAGGTTTGTGATAAAATCATTTCAGGCCAGGCCGGTGGTGTAGGTGGTACACCAGCGTTATCCAATGACCTTATTTCGCTCTATAGTAATAATAATAGTGCAAACCCAGAGTCTCTTTTCCAATTTCAATATAGTCGCAAAGCTGGATTAACCTTCGACTGGGGTGGTTTTTATATGGGCTATGACTATATGAAAGAGGTGCTGAAAGTTGGTTATGGTGGTTGGAATGCATTGGTGGTGATTCCAAGTGCGTTCAATGCTTATACCGAAAATGATCTTAGAAAGAAGGAATGGTTTTTGTTCGGTCCGCAGTATAGGTATGGGACAAGCACAGCTGTCCTTGGAACGGAAGAATATAGCGGAAAACCTTTAGTATTTGTCAACACTATCCGTCGGGAAAGTGAGGGCGATAAAACTTCAGAAGGTGGAATGACAAAAGGGGAGGAGAATTCAGGAGCACGTTTTAACAAATATAAATCAGGTACTTTGGAGGATCCAAATTACTGGGAAAATGATTATATCATTTATCGCCTGACCGAAATTTATTTTGATAAAGCTGAAGCACTGATCCGAAAAAATGGAGGCTCCGCTCCGCAAGAAGCAGTTGATTTAATTAATACTTCGCGCAAAAGAGCATTTAAAGATGCCGATTGGGCGGCGAGCAAATATACCACCGCTAGCTTAACCCTGGATGAGTTGTTGGCTGAGCGTGGCCGTGAGTTTATTTTTGAAGGTAAAAGAAGAACGGACTTAATACGTTTTGGTAAGTATACCACGGCAACCTGGTGGGATCATAAACCTTCTAATGATCCGAACAAAGAGCTGTTTCCGGTTCCATTAAATCAATTGTCTATTAATCCCAACTTAAAGCAAAATCCGGGTTATTAGTATTTAAATAAAATAATTAACCACGGAAGTCAGCCTATTATTGGCTACAATGGTTTTAAGAAAGCCGCTAGGATTTTTTTTCTAGCGGTTTTTTTAATGTGCTAGGGTTCTTATGTAACATGTTGGTTAGGTATATTAAATAATGTTTACTTAACATAATAAATAGAATAAAGTTTTTATTTTTGAATTATTAAGTCTTTGAAAGCTCAACAATTATGAAAATTAGAAATTTATTATTGCCATTCCTTTTGATAGGTCTATCTACCTCTGCTGTGATGGCACAAAGTAAAAAAATCAAACATGTCGTTTTAGTGGGATTCGATGGATTCGGTGCTTATGCCTTACCTAAAGCCGAAATGCCAAATCTCAAAAAGATGATGCAGGATGGAACCTATAGTACACATGTGCGTACCGTTTTACCTTCGTCAAGTGCGGTGAACTGGGCTTCCATGCTGATGGGGGCAGGGCCTACAACACATGGTTATACAGAATGGGATAGTAAGACTCCTGAAATCCCGTCAACGACCAAAACTGAAAATGGGATGTTTCCTTCTTTGTTTAATGCTGTAGCTCAGAAAAATCCTAAAGCTCAATTTGCTGTGGTACATAGCTGGCCTGGGATAGGGTATTTAATTGATAATAAGGTCGTCCAAAAAATCATTAATACCAAGGATGATGACGAAGCAGCATTGAATACTACTGTCGATATCATCAAAAAAGAGAAACCAACTATCACTTTTGTGCATTTCGACCAACCTGATGGCGTTGGTCATAATATAGGGCATGATACACCAGAATATTACGCTGAACTAAAAAATGTTGACCGACGGATAGGAACTTTACAACAAGCCGTCAAGGATGCAGGTATTGCTGATGAAACTATCTTTGTTGTCGCTGCGGATCACGGCGGAACGGGTAAAGGCCATGGCGGTAAATCATTGGCAGAAGTTGAGATTCCTTGGGTTATGACTGGGCCGGGGGTACCAAAAGGTAAAGAGATCAAAGGTACGGTCATGATTTATGATATCGCGCCTACATTGACCTGGTTGCTTGGCGCACCGCTTGATGCTGCTTGGCGTGGTCAGGCAATTAAAGCTTTTCAGCAATAGCATCTATTTATCCAAAAAAAATCCCCAGAAGTTTTCGCTTCTGGGGATTTTTTTATCGGATCTATTGACAATCGTTATATATCAACAACTACATCCATTTTGAAGTCATCATCTTTTAGATGGACGATCTCTGTCGCTTTTTCGTAGTTTGTCGATTTCTTAGAGAAGAAGTCGTGTTGTGTCGTTTCTGTATTCAAGCCATTCAATACAATTGGGTTGACTTGTTTTACTTCAAAGATCGGATCAAACCCTAAGTTCATCAATGCCTTGTTAGCATTGTAACGAACATATTCTTTCACCTCAGCAGTCAAACCTACTTCAGTGTAGATCTCTTCTGTATATTTCAACTCATTTTCATACAAGTTATAAAGTAAAGCCAAGAAACGTGCTTTTACCTGATCTTGATTCTTTAATTTTTTGAATTGATCTTGTGCCATCAATCCTACGAATACACCGTGAATGGATTCGTCAGCGACGATTTTCTTGATGATATCTGCAGAAGCAACCATTTCACCTTGACCACATAACCATAATGGTAGGAAAAATCCAGAATAAAACAAGAAAGATTCCAACAATACGGAAGCGGCCATAGCCATGTAGATCTCCTCATCGGAAGCATCTTCTTTATCGATAGCACGGTAATAACCGTCGATCATCTGCGCTTTGTACTGTAGGTATTTATTTTGTTGAACCCACTCGAAGATATCATTGATTTCAGCTGTCGTTGAAACCGTTGTGAAAATAGTTGAATATGATTTCGCGTGAATGGCCTCCATCATACACATATAGGACAATACAGCTTTATTCTGTAAAGTATCTATGTGGTCGATGATTTTTGGCATACCTGTATGACTCTGCAAGGTATCTAACAAGGTCAAACCACCTAATGCTTTTTTATAGGCATCTTTCATTTCTGGGCTGATACGTTTCCAACTATCGATATCCTTTGATGGAATGTATTCGGTGTCAATCCAGAATTGACGAATGTTTTGTTCCCAGAACATCAATACATAATCGTTCTCGGGAGTATTCCAATTGACAGCTTTATATGTTTTACTCATTTTTATTTTAAAGTATTAGGCATTTATTATCATGTATTTGAAGTCTGATCTGTTGATTAAGCCAAAAGTTGCCGATAACTTGGCAACTTTTGACCTACTCACATTATATATCCAAATACTAAAATCTCAAGATTAGGCTGAACAAGAGACACATTCGTCGATGGTCGATTTTCTTGTTCGTGTGTAATAAAGGGATTTCAATCCCAATTTATGTGCATAGATATAATATCTAGACAAATCTCTTGTGGAGTCTTTCGAATTGGTATGCAAAATTGTAGATACCCCTTGGTCAATATGACGTTGGATGACCGAAATCAATTTCAATACTTTGAACTGATCCATATCATATGCCGATTTGAAGTAGAAATAGTTGTCGTTTGTCAAATATGGCATTGGGTAGTAGGTGGTACTATCACCGTATTCACGCACTTCAATAATATCCACTATTGGCATGACAGACGCTGTTGCATTCATGATATAGGAAGTAGATTGATTTGGAGCAATCGCCAAACGGTACGCATGGTAGATACCATGTTCTTTGATTTTTGCTTTTAATTCTAACCAATCTTCAACAGTTGGGATGCGTATACCTTCAAACAACTCAGTTACCTTAGCTGTTTTTGGAATGTAATCACGGTTTATGTAATTATTGAAATAAGTGCCATCTGCATAGGCTGATTTCTCAAATCCAACAAATGTTTTACCACGTTCTTTGGCAATTTCCATAGATGCTTCCAATGAATAGTAGTTCATCATCATGAAGAACGTATTGGCAAAATCCAAGGCTTCATTAGATTCGTACATGATAAAGCTTTTCGCAAGGTAACCGTGTAGGTTCATCGCACCAAGTCCTACGGAGTGCAATTCGCGGTTTGCTTTTGCAATCGAAGGTACCATATCGATGTTGGTTACATCAGTGACCACTGTTAGCGCACGCATCGCTGTTTTCACCGTTTCTTTGATGCGTTTGTTGTCCATCACCGTAGCGATATTCAACGAACCAAGGTTACAGGAGATACCATAACGGATTGTATCTTGTTTGCCATAGATCTCGATATCGGATACTTGTGATACCTGCATGATCTCGGTACATAGATTGGAGAATTTTACCTGACCAATTTCATTCAGCGCATGCACACGATTGGTGTTTTCTTTGAAGAAGATATAAGGGTAACCTGATTCTTTTTGTGTCTGTGCGATCTTAACTAACAGGTGACGTGCGTTGATTTTTTTCTTTTTGACATTTGGATTGGTGATTAACTCATCGTACATCTTGTCCATATCCATTTCATCCAAGAATTGTCCATACTCTTGTACTACTGTATGTGGGTAGATCAAATAACAAGGCTCATCTTTCTCTGCTAGCTCCATGAATTTGTCCGGAACGATAATGCCAATTGAAAGCGATTTGATACGTACTTTTTCGTCCACATTGATTTTTTTACAATCAAGAAACTCTTCAATATCAGAGTGGAAAATATTTAAGTATACTGCTCCAGCACCAGGACGTTGTCCCAATTGGTTTGCATAAGAGAAGGTATCTTCCATGATTTTCATGATCGGAAGTACACCACCTGCACGGCCTTCAACGCCTTTGATAGCCTCACCACGTGCACGGATTTTGGAGATATTGAATGAAACCCCGCCACCGATAGAGGATAATTTCATAGCTGAATCAACCGCATAACCGATACCGTTTAAGTTGTCACCAATTTCATCCAAGAAACAGGATACCAATTCCCCAGAGCGTTTTTTACCTGCATTCAAGAATGTTGGTGTAGCAGGTTGGTACTCTTGATTGATCATGATCTCTGCGTATTCTATCGCTTTTTTTACACCTTCTTCTCGTGCTAAGAACAGGGATACAGCAACAACGCGGTCTTCATAGCGCTCCAAGAATTTTTCACCAGAGTCGTCGCGAAGTGCATAGCTCTGGAAAAATTTAAAGGCTGCCATAAAGGATTCGAAACGGAATTTTTTAGCATACACATAATTGAATACCTCTTCCATTTCTTCAAATGTAAACCATTGGTAAAAATCAATATAGTAGTTGTTTTCTATCAAATAGTCTATTTTTTCTTTCAATGTATAAAAGAACACAGTGTTCTTATTTACATATTCCAGGAAATATGCGCGAACAGCTTCCTTATCTTTATGTAAGCTGAACTCGTCATCATGCTTAATCATGATTTCATTATTAAGCAATATCCAGTTTTTTGCTACTTCGTTTGCTACCATCGCAAAAGTTCTTTAAGATGTCAATAAATTGGTTTATGTCTTCCATTGTTCCGGACAGTTCAAATTTGAATGCCAGTGGAATGTCGAAATCCTGTGAAATACGATCAGCTGCCAAACCGAAATTTGGACCCCAGTTGCGGTTACCACTGGAGGTTACGGAATAGATATTTTTAGCTTCTCGTTTCATGAATTCTTTTGTGTTTTCGGGCACCTGTCCAAAATTCGTGGTAAATGTGACCAAATGGCCAGGGTGATTTACCTCAAGGTCAGCACTGATTTTATGGATCTGCCAGCCAGTGATCTGTGCGACTTTGTCCATAAAACGCTGTACGTTACCCGTTCTGGAATCGTAATAAATGTGTATCATACTGCTGTCTTTAATTTAATGATACCCTCGATTTATTAAAGCGCAATGGCAGCCAATTCTTCTGGTTTAAAGCCAATGATACGGTGTTGAATTTCTTCATCTTCCAATACGATTACTGTTGGTACCGTACGGATTTTGAATTTTGCGGCCAAGTCAGGTTCATCAAAAGGATTAACCGTTTCATATTGGATACCTTTTTGATCCAAATAAGCCGATACTTGTGCACAAGGAGCACAATCGTTTTTCTCAAATTTGATAATTCTTGCCATGTTTGTATGTTTATTTTTTTTATCCAATCTTCGTAGAAAAAGAAAGGTCGTTACTTCGTTGAATTGCCAATTCTTTCATTAGCTTAACAAATATCATATATTTTCTTGCGAAGCGGTAGTTTGACTTTTCCACATTTTGGGTAAAAGTTTGTCATAGGATGCGTTTACTGCTTGTTGGTTACGCTAAGTGTTTGTTATAGTGGGTAATATGAATGTGGATAACTTTAAATCAAGAAATTTTACCTGTTTTTTACGAAACAATCTAAGTTTAATTTTACTGTCATAAAACGGCTACAATACTTGTTTTTTTTTCATAAATTTATTACATTTTATTGCCCTAATTTGCAAAATAAATTTATGAAGAAGCTATGCTATGCTCTCTTGTTGTTATTGTCGTTGAAGACGCAGGCACAGGAGAATATCACGTTCCAAAAACCGACTTCCGAAATTTTGGCGTTGGCCGATTTTATTCGACCACCTCAAATAAAAATGTCAAGTGATAACAAATGGATGTTATTCACTTACCGTTCGACCTATAAGAGCTTGGAGGAACTGGGACAGGAGGAAATGAAATTGGCCGGATTGCGTATCAATCCACGTACAAATATGGAAAGTTCAACGGTCTTTTACAATAAGATTGGCCTGAAGAAAATTGGACAACAGTTGGAAGAAACAGACTTTGTGGGCATGCCAGAAAACCCCTTTTTGTCAAATTTTGCATTCTCCCCAGACAATAACCGTTTGGCATTTACAAATACAAACGACAATGGAACGGCTTTGTTTGTACTGGATTTAGCAACACGGAGAGCGAAACAATTGACAGCTTATAATCTGAATGCAACATTGGATGCACCTTTTCAGTGGTTGGGCAATTCAACCCGATTAATTATTACGGCTTTACCAAAGGAAAAAAATGCCTTATTGGATCCTGCCAAGGATCTGCCGACGGGACCGGTCGTATCCACAAGCGATGGCAAAGTATCTCAACTCAGGACATACCAAGATTTATTGAAGAGTCCGCAGGATGAACGGAATTTTGAAACATTGGTACAGTCCAATCTACAGTTCGTCGATCTGGATGGGACGATTTCCAAATTCAAAGATAAGGATATCTATACCGGGGTTGCCTTTTCGCCAAATGGTGCCTATGTGATGGTAACAACAATTGCCAAACCCTATTCCTATGTGGTTCCGGCGTCGCGTTTTCCACAACAGACGAGGGTCTATGATCTTTCGGGAAAAGAGATTGCCCTCGTGAACGAGGTGCCTTTAACGGAGATCATGCCTAAAGGATTTTCTTCTACACGTCCAGGTAGGCGTTCTTTGCAATGGCGGGACGATCAGCCTGCAACCTTAACTTATGTTGAAGCCCTAGATGCTGGTGATGCCAACAAACCGGCAGAATTTCGCGATGCGCTTTATACATTGGACTTCCCATATACAGGTGCGGGAAAGCTGATTTTCAAAACTAAAGATCGCTATGCAGGGGTTGTTTGGGGCAACGATAAATATGCATTGGTTCATTCGCAATGGTATGATACACGTAATGCGAAAACCTTTATTGTCAATCCTTCTACTGGGGAATCCAAATTGTTGTATGATCGCAACAGCCAAGATGTCTATAATGATCCGGGTACAGTATATCAGCAAAAAAATGCCCTTGGAACATACAGTATGTATCTGGACAAGGACAAAGTCCTATTTGTAGGCAAGGGCTTTACCAAAGAAGGTGAGTTTCCTTTTGTGGAAGAGTTGGATTTGCAAACGTTAAAGAAAAAACGCTTATATACGGCTGCAGCATCTGAATTGCAGGAACGGATTGGAGAGATTGTAAATCCAAAAACCGGCGAATTGTTGATCTCGCTCCAATCGGCATCAGTCTATCCAAATTATTACCTGAAAAACATGAAATCGGGCAAACAGGTTGCATTGACAACATTGGAAAATCCATTTAAATCACTTGAAAAAGTTCATAAAGAAATCTTAAACTATAAACGTAAGGATGGGGTGGCGCTTTCGGGTACACTATATCTGCCGGCCGGCTATGATCTGAATAAAAAGGAGAAATTACCCTTATTGATGTGGGCTTATCCAAGGGAATATAAAGACAAAAATACGGCTGGCCAAAGCACGGCGAACCCAAAGGAATTTACTTTTCCAAGCTATGGATCATTTATTTATTGGGTATCAAAAGGTTATGCAGTCTTGGATAATGCTGCATTTCCCATTGTAGGAGAGGGAAAGAAAGAACCGAATGATACCTTTATTGAGCAATTGGTTGCTAATGCAGAAGCGGCAATCAATGCCGTGGATAAATTGGGTTATATCGACCGGAAAAAGGTTGCTGTGGGCGGGCATTCGTATGGGGCCTTTATGACTGCACACTTATTGTCTAATTCAAAATTATTTGCAGCTGGGATAGCGCGTTCGGGAGCTTATAATAGAACATTAACACCATTTGGCTTCCAAAGTGAGCAACGCAACTTTTGGGATGACCCAGCACTATATATGACAATGTCTCCATTTGTCAGTGCTGACCGGATGAAGACACCATTGCTGCTTATTCATGGTGGAGCGGACAATAATCCGGGAACATTTACCCTACAAACAGAACGTTATTTTCAGGCCTTAAAGAATTTGGGAGCCCCTGTGCGTATGGTGATTTTGCCACGTGAGGCCCATGGTTATGTAGCGAAGGAGAATATCTTTCACCTCCTATGGGAGCAGGATCAATTCCTTGAAAAATACTTAAAGAACTAGTCCTTGTATTTGAATGATATAACCTGCATGCTTTCGCGAGTACCAGCTATTATGAAAATCGACTGAAGGTTCTTTCGGGTCAATAAATCGGCCATAGGGAACTCATTGATGCCTTAATGGAAAAAATACGAATCAATAAAAAACAACAATTCAGAAAAAATAGGCTGTCTTTAGACAGCTTATTTTTTTGACTATCCTATAAGGAGAATAAAGTCTCATCAGGTACTTTGCGGCTGTATAAAATGCATGGTAGTGCGTTTGTGCTATGTTGTAAGTTGATGATCAATACTTGAATCGCTGGGAGACAATAGCTGAAATTAGCGTATTGCTGCTGCCTTGAAATGTTTCGTGACAGGAAGAAAGCATTGATTATGCATATAATTTTAGCTAAGTTTGGGTAATTTACCAAAGGGAAAAAGAACTAATTATGAGACCTGATATATTTCGAGAAAAATCGCCATTGTCCTCTGATGATTGCTTTGTGGTCTTTGACAGGCGAAAATCTTCTTTCACTTTTCCGGTACATATCCATCCTGAATATGAACTCAATTATGTGGAGGGGGCTTCCGGTGCGCAGCGTATCATTGGTAATTCTGTAGAAACGATCGGTGAGCAGGATCTGGTACTGATTGCGAGTCCAGAGCTTGAACATGCCTGGAAAGATGGTGAATGTCAGTCCAACGATATCCATGAAATTACGATACAGTTTCACCCCTCGCTTATTGATCAATATCTGGACAAAAAGCAATTTGCAAGTATACAGCAGCTTTTGTCAAAAGCGTCGCGTGGCGTTGTATTCGGTAAAGATACGGTTGACAGGGTGCTTCCTTTGCTTCGCATATTGACCTTGGAGCGCGATGGGTTTTATTCGGTTATGAAGCTGCTTGTCTTGCTTTATGAATTATCAAAAGGTGAGGATATCCGTGTATTATCTACAGCAACAAATTCCGTCTTGAGCAATAGTGAGTTGCTTATGGGACGCTTACAGGAATATGTTGTTGCGAATATCAACAAGGAATTGAGTCTGCCTATGGTGGCTGCGATCATGAACATGAGCAAATCGACCTTCTCTCGTTTTTTGAAATCAGCTACAACATTGAATTTTACCGACTACTTACTAGACTTCCGGATCAATATGGCCGTTCGGCTGTTAAAAGAGGAGACTCCAATTGCTGATATCGTCGAGCAATGTGGTTTTAATAGTGTTTCTTATTTCTACCGTGTATTCAAGAAGAAAAAAGGGATAACCCCCATTGAATACAGAAATAGCCTACGGAAGCAGCAGATGATTATCTAGCGGTCTGGTCGCAACTTACTCCTATACTCAGATTCTGAGTACATTCTTTCATGCATACGATACCAATAGGCAAGCAAAGGCAATTTGTCAGAGAACAGGACCATGTTGTCTGACAAACGATTGCATAGCGTTGTTCAACATTGTGAAATAATTCAATAAAAATGAACTCATAGTTCAATGAATTATTGTTTCGTTATTTATAACGTATTGTTTTTCATATCGTTGTGTTTTGTGTTGAACCAGCGCATATTTTTATTAACCTCTTTTCTTTTTAGGAGTACGCAATCGTTTGCGTTTGTTTTTATTGAGATCTACTTTTCGGAAATATGAATTAAAAGTGCAATACAAATGACCTGATCTTGCTATCCTTGGCTTTTCCTTTTCTCTAATTTCGTCCTATAGACCAATAATAGCATACCAAATTAAGTATAGACATATTATATACAATCTATCTATTTATTGTAAACCTTAAATACACAAAATATGAGAAAAACAGCTCTACTGCTTTTACTTTCGGCTTATGGCACATTTGCTTGGGCGCAACAATCCCAAAAAGTACGAGGGAAAGTCCTTGATGCAGATAATAAGCCAGTGGCGGGGGCCACGGTAAACATCAAAGGTAGCACCGGGGGGACAAAAACTGAGGCTGACGGTTCGTTCGCGATTGATGTTGAGAAAGGGAAAACCTTAAAAATTACCTATGTGGGAATGAAGGAACAGGAGGTTCTTGTTAATGACGCATCGACATATAGTATTATACTTCAATCGGGAACGGAATTAGACGAGGTCGTTGTTATCGGATACGGTACAGTGAAAAAAAGTGATCTGACAGGAGCTGTTGCTTCTGTTACAGGTAAAGATCTACAGTCTAATTTAGCGAAGAGTGCTGCTGGTGCCTTGCAAGGTCGTGTTGCGGGGGTGACGGTATCTAGCGCTAGCGGAACGCCAGGAGCAGGTATGAGTATTAATGTCCGTGGGCTAAGTTCTATGGGGAATAATGCACCTCTTTACGTCATTGATGGTGTATTTGGCGATATCAATATGGTGGATCCGAATGATATTTCTTCACTGGAAGTTTTGAAAGATGCTTCAGCTGCTGCGATCTATGGATCTCGGGCGGCCAATGGTGTTGTTATCATTACCACAAAAGGCGGGAGAAAAGCAACTCCAGCGACTTTAAGCGTAAATGCATACACAGGTATTCAAAGCCTTCCTAAAAAAATGGATTTGATGGATGGCCCACAATGGAAACAGTTTCAACAGGATAACGGGTATCTACCAACAGAAGCGCAAAATCTGAATACGAATACAAATTGGCAAGATGAGGTGTTTCATACAGCCCCAGTTAATAAGGTCAACCTAGATATTTCGGGTGGAGGGGAACAGTCTACTTATAGTGTGTCCGGAGGTTATTTAAATCAACAAGGTATTCTGAAGACTACCGGTTATAAAGCATTCAATCTACGTACAAAAAATACCTTCAGTTTTTTTAATAACCACTTACGGGTAGGAAATACCTTTTTGATAAAATCAGGTGACCGAAAATTTTCAGACCTGACCATTACAGATATCTTACGGCAAAACGCGCTGGTACCTATTTATGATGCCAATTTAGTTGGTGGATATGCTACTTATGCTCCTTGGATGAAGAACTTGGACAATCCAGTGGGGGTTTTGAACTTATTTAATCGACATGTATATCAGACAGATCTTATGCTCAATGGATATGCCGAAGTAGATTTGTTTGTTAAGGGGCTAAAATATAAATTAAATGTTGGGGTCAACAAGACAACTGGCCGGAATTATAATAAAGGGGATGCCTATACCTATGGTACCGATGTGCGTAAATCTTTTCTCAATGAAAGCGCATTTTTTAACAATCAATGGTTAGTTGAAAATACATTACATTATGATAATACATTTGACAAACACACCATTTCAGCTTTAGCGGGTTATTCTGCGCAGGAAAATACGAATCGAGGTTTTGGTGTGGGAAGAAATAATCTCCCATTGGGGACTGATGCTATTGATGCCGCTTCTCCAACAGAACAAACGACTTCTGGAAGCCTAAATGAGGCTGCATTGATCTCCCAGTTTGGACGGATAATGTATAGTTATGATAGTCGTTACCTACTTACTGCCACAATACGTCGCGATGGTTCTTCCAAATTCGCAGATGGAGCGCGATATGGGGTGTTCCCGTCTATCGCTTTAGGCTGGAATGTGATGAATGAGAAATTCTTCGAAACAGCAAAAGGTACAGTTAATGAATTTAAACTACGTGCTAGCTATGGTCGACTAGGTAATCAGGAAATTGCAAATTACACCACACAGCGGATAACTACATACGGTATCAATTACTTACAAGGCGGTACCTGGTGGCAGGGAGCAAGTACAGGCATCAACTGGGTTTCGCCTCGAAACCTGACTTGGGAAGAAACTGCAACAAGCAATATTGGATTGGATTTAGCATTTATGCAAAAGAAATTGAACATCAGTGCTGATTATTATGTGCGTGAGACAAAGGATATTCTTTTAGGTATCAATCAACCTCCTTCCGCTGGACTTAAAGGAACACCAGTAATGAATGCTGGAACAATTAGCAATAAAGGTTTTGAGTTATTAGCGACATACAAGAATTCTGTTGGAGAATTGAACTATAACATTGGCGTGAATGCTTCAACTGTGAAAAATAAAGTGAAAGCAGTTACAGTAGGTAATGTACAAGAATTTGGCGGCTATAATCCACAAGGAGAAGGAACAATTACTTGGGCTAAAGTTGGTTATCCAATTGGCGGTTTCTGGGTGATTCAAACCGATGGACTTTTCCAATCAGATGCAGAAGCACAAGCCTATAAATCCGCAGATGGCAAGGTAATTCAACCAAATGCTGCTGCTGGGGATATCAAATTTGTAGATTATAACAAAGATGGTCGTATTGACAATAATGACCGTCAGTATGTTGGTAGCCCTTTCCCAAGTCTAGCCTATGGTATTCGGGGAGGTCTAGACTATAAAGGATTCGATATGACTGTCTTTTTTGATGGTATGTATGGTAATAAAATTTATAACTATACCCGAGCGCGTATGGAACAAACCAACGAAGTGAATAATCATTCCGCTCGTTTATTAGAGTCTTGGACACCCAGCAATACCAATACTGACATCCCTCGTTACACTAGACAGGATCCAAATGACAATAAGCGTCGGGTCAGTGACCGTTGGATTGAAAGCGGAGCTTTCTTCCGTTTAAAAACTATTGAAGTAGGATATACATTGCCAGCACAATGGCTAAGTAAGGCTACTTTGAAAAATGCACGCGTATTTCTGGCTGGGGACAATTTGTTTACAGTGACAAAATATAAAGGCTATACACCAGATTTAGGTCAAAGTAATGGTGACAACGGAACGCCATCGGGTGTATTAACAGCTGGTACGGATCATGGTCGTTTCCCATTGGCACGAACCATTATGTTTGGTGTTCAGGCTAATTTTTAACGGATAATTGATCTGTTATATAAATAAATTTTATGTTTTAAATACGATATAGATGAACTTTTCAATAAAAAAATATACGGTTATAGCAGCGTCCTTATTGTTCTTAGGAGGCTGTAAGTCAGATTTTTTGGATCGAACCAATCCTAATTTACCTATTGAGGAAACCTATTGGAGAATTGAGTCCGACGCTCAATCTGCCATGGCTACTATTTATTCACCAATTCGCTCACAAATGTCAGGCTATTATGGAGCATATGGTGGTTATCAAACGATGAACAGGGCGGATGATATGTGGTTTCTCAGCGGTGAAGAGGCGTTTACTTGGGAATATATCAATTTTCTCAATTCAGCAGGTACACCGGAGAGCGATTTCGGAAGCTTGTATAATGGAATAAACAGAGCGAATGTATTTCTGAAAAATATTCCACGTGTTTCGATGGATGAAAACAGGAAGAAGGAATTGATCGGGGAAGCGAACTTTTTAAGAGGAATGTATTATTTTCTGCTGGCGGCAAATTATGGTGATGTGCCTTTGAGATTGTTACCGACAGATGATGATCCAGACGGTGCGAGCAAACCTTCTGCAGCCGAGGCCGAAGTATGGAAACAGGTAGTTGCAGATTTTAAAATAGCGAAGGACAATCTACCAGTAACACGATCGGCAGCCGAAGCTGGACGAATTACGAAAGGAGCGGCGATTGCTTATCTGGGTAAGGCACTTGTATACAGTAAGCAGTACGCTGAGGCCGAAGCAGAACTGAAAACCTTATTGACAGCACCCTATACTTACGATTTGACGGCTAATTTTGAAGATAATTTCAAGGAAACGACCAAGCTTAATAAAGAGTCAGTTTGGGAAATAGTCTACGACAGCAAATTTGGAGGAGATGGAAATTGGGGCGTAGATTGTGCTTCTTGTGCAATGGGATTCGTTCTACCTAATTTTGCTGGACCAGATGGTACAGGTGCTTGGTTTAAATTAATGCCGGGGGCAGCTGTCGTTCGTGACTTTATTTCCGAAGAACGTCCTGTGGGCTCTGATACGCGCTTTGATAAAAGGATGTATACGAGTTTCTTTTGGAAATACTCTGATTATGAAACAGGGCTTACTGATGGTGCCTGGTTTGGTAATCAATCTTTTGACCTGATGTGGAGCAATGCTGGACCTAAACGTCAACGCGGCGAGCCCACTTTTCCCGCAATTGATGGTAAAACTGGTCGTTTCCTGATTAAGAAATATACCAACTTTTATAGAAATATATCCGGAGCGAATAGTATGTATGACGCCGCTAACCGGAATAATAATCTTCGCGTATTCCGTTTTGCTGAAGTTTTGTTATTGCATGCCGAAGCCTGTGCAAAAAATGGAAATACAGCGGGAGCCGCATCTAGTTTGAAGCGTGTTCGTGATCGTGCGGGTTTAGCAAATAAAACCTGGGCCAATGCCGATGAGCTGATGAAGGAGGTGATCAAACAAAATGAGCTGGAATTTTTCTTTGAGGGACATCGCTTTTTCGATCTAAAACGTTGGTATACACCCGCACAAATGAAACAGATCTTTGTCGATAATAAAAAGCAGGGTGCTAATAATTTCCAGCCTAAGCATTACTATTTGCCGATTCCGGAAGCTGAAATCAATACAAATTCAAAAATTCAGCAGCATCCATTGTGGCGATAGATGTGAGATAGCCTATGGCTTCGGTTGACACTGAACATGGTAAGTTATCTAATTAAAATACCCCCCAAAAAGCAGTAATTGATAGTACAATACTGCATACATAAACCTAAATTTTTCTCCAGCAGTAGAATTCCTACTGCTGGAATATTAGAAAAGCTCGAATTTAACGAAATAAACGTATGATAGCAACGAGAAAAATAGGTAGTACTTTTGCAGGTTTGCTCTTATATGGAGCAACCTTACTGTTGCTGTTTGTTTCTTGTAAGAAAGACCGGGAAACGGCAGTAGAATCAACAGCTAAGCTTTCCCTGGATGTAAAGGTTAAGGATGGCGAATTGCTATTGGACGTCACTAAGAAAGTGGATGGGTATATCTTCAATTTTGAAAAAGGAAGTGTAAACATTCCGTTGGCGGATATTTCAAAAATAGAACCTGAACTGGCCCGCTGGCGGACTGATCTTACATTTAGTGACGGTTCCAAATTGGTCGTTCCGACGAAAGGGACATCACTCGATTATATTATTGAAAAGATCAAGCTCAACCCCTCCGGGTATAATCCGTTGGCGGCGATGGTCGATGTGTGGCTGCCTACTTATGGTCGTGTGAAAGTGACCGTGAAAGGAAAAAATGGAGCTGCGGGTGCAATTACACATTTGTGCCATACCGATATTCCGCGACAAAGTGTGCCTGTTCTGGGCTTATATCCTGATCACGATAATGTTATCGATTTGATTTTTACCGATCGGGAAGGCAATGAAAGAGGGAAAACGACCATACATATCCAGACTGCGGCATTGAGTCTACAGGACTTCCCAAGGTGGAAGATTGTAAAAGCCCAAGCCGGTAAAATGGAACCGGGTGTCAATCTGGTGCATTATCCCGGTCAGAGTGAAGCTGATGTTTCACTTCCTTACATGATCGATCAGGAAGGGGAATTGCGCTGGCTTCTGCAGCTCAAATCATCTCCCGAACTAAAACGGCTCTCTTATTCCATTGGCCTCAAGCGTACGAAAAGCGGAACTTTTATTGCTGGTGATCAAGCACAGCAAAGGGTAGTGGAAATTGATATGTTCGGTAATTTGAAGCGAGAATGGGACCTCGCTAAACTGGGATTCGGATTTCACCATGAAATTACAGAGGCTGCCAACGGCAATTTTTTAATAACAGTGACAAAAACAGCCGCGCGTTTAGTTAATGGTGAACCGCGTATCAATGACTATATCGTTGAACTGAATCCCCAAACAGGGAGTTTAGTCAATGAATGGGATCTGGCCAAGCAGCTTGATACCACTCGTTACGTGAAACCTGACGGTATTACGCCACCTGCATTTTCGCAGACAGCAAATAACTGGGCACACAACAACTCCATTGCCGAGATAGGAAATGACTTATTGGCGACCTTACGTTATCAGGGTATTGTGCGTTTTAACCATGCAGGACAACCCCAATGGATGATCTCTCCACATAAATTCTGGGGAGCCAATTATCAATCGTTGTTGCTAAAACCTATCGCCGAAGATGGTACCCTTATTACCGATCCAGCTGTCATCAATGGTGATGCAAGTGTCGCGGGATTTGACTGGCCCTGGGGCCCTCATACACCAGTAGCACTTTCCGAAGATCGTATTTTAGTCTTTGATAATGGATACAATCGAAGTTGGATCCCCAATTTTGGAACGGGTGTAAACAATTATAGCCGAGTGGTCGAATATAAAATTGATGCGGCTAAGAAAACAGTACAACAACTTTGGTCTTATGGCAAAGAAAGAGGAGCAAATGCATTTTCTCAAGCTTTATCTGGAGTACAATACCTGCCGCAGACTGGTAATATTTTGTTTTTCCCAGGTATGGGGGTGAAAACAAGCATAGGAACCGGAGGCCGCGTGATGGAAATTGATCCGAAGACAAAGGAAGTTTTGTTTGAACTTGAAATTGCTACCGGTAGCGGAACAGCATTTCACAGGGTAACACGTATACCACTTTATCCAACGAATTTATAAAGAACTATTTTTTTGAACTTACGCAATTTTATGTCCGAATCCTTTGAACGCCAAAAAGCTTATATTATCGAAACACAACGTTTATTATTAGAAAAAGCAAACGTTGGATTATCCAGTCCGGGAAGAATTGTCACACGTTATTTTAACCCTGTTGTCACCAAAGAACATATTCCGCTTACCTGGCGCTACGATTTCAATCCATTGACAAATCCTCATTTTTTGGAGCGAATTGCCTTCAACTCAACCATGAATGCCGGAGCAATCTATTGGAAAGGAAAGTACCTGTTATTCGTTCGTGTGGAGGGGGTAGACCGGAAGTCTTTCTTTGCAATTGCCGAAAGTGACAATGGAATTGACCAATTTCGCTTCTGGGATCATCCTGTCTTACTCCCGGATTCGGAATCTGATGAAACCAATGTTTATGATCTTCGGCTTACGGCACATGACGATGGCTGGGTCTATGGAATTTTCTGTAGTGAACGTCGTGCGTCTGATGCTGCTCCGGGCGATCTTTCTAGTGCCGTTGCCTCTGCAGGAATCATTCGGTCAAAAGATTTGATACATTGGGAACGATTACCTAATTTAAAAGCTGGCAGCCAGCAACGCAATGTGGTACTGCATCCTGAGTTTGTGGAAGGAAAATACGCGTTTTATACACGTCCTCAGGACGATTTTATTCTGGCAAAAAGTGGCGGTGGTATTGGATGGGCCCTGGTGGAAGATATCACTAAAGCTGTTATCCACGAGGAAAAGATTATTAATAAACGTTTTTATCATACCATCAAGGAACTAAAAAATGGGGAAGGGCCGGCGCCGCTAAGGACAGAGAAAGGCTGGTTGCACCTCGCACACGGAGTCAGGGGAACTGCAGCAGGCTTACGTTATGTATTATACCTTTATCTCACGAGCCTAGAGGATCCAAGTGAATTAATTGCAGAACCCGCGGGCTATCTTATGGCCCCCGAAGGTGAAGAAAGGGTGGGAGATGTTTCCAATGTACTTTTTTCAAATGGCTGGATCATGGATGCGGATGGTACCGTGTATATTTATTATGCCTCCAGTGATACGCGTACGCATGTTGCGGTTTCTTCTGTAACCAAATTGTTGGATTATTGCCTGAATACACCAGCAGATGGACTCCGCTCAGCGGAATCATTACGCAAGGTGATTAATCTGATTGATCATAACATGCACTATATAAATAATAAAAGTCGAGGAGAGGTTGGCCATCTCTCGCAATAGTGTTCGATCAGCAAGAAATACAAAGTATAACAGAGCCACAGTAAATGATCGTAAATTGTATGCCTAAAATAGTGCGCTTAGCACACTTCAGTTGCAGTGCAATAAAATGAATAAAAAAATGTACAATGAACAAACCAATGCTATGTTAAAGAATGTTTGTGTTAAAATTCTCGCTTTGATCAGTCTTTTCAGTTTGGCGTTTTCTGTGCACGCTCAGGAACCGAGTACCTTAAAAATTATCTCCTATAATATCTGGAATGGTTTTGAGAAGCAGCAGGATCGAAAGGATAAATTTAGTGATTGGATGCGAAAGGAGCAGCCTGATATTGTGGCATTGCAGGAACTGGTCGATTTTAAGCAAACAGATCTCGCAGAACTGGCTCAAACATATGGACATACCTACACGGTTTTATTAAAAGAGAAAGGCTATCCTGTCGGTATTTCCTCACGTTATCCGATCAGACTTGTAAAAGCTCAAGTAGATCAGTTTTGGCATGGGATGTTGCATGTGAAGATCAAAAATTTAGATCTTATCGTAACACATTTAAGTCCTTTTTCCTGGAAATACCGGCTTGGAGAGACGAGACAAATTGTAGATTATGTAAAGAACAATCACCTGGACAGTTGTGTTATTATGGGAGACCTAAATGCATACTCCCCATTGGACGCTATTTGGCTAGAAAAGCAATCTGTATTGAAGACAAATTTGATGAAATGGGATCAGGAGCATCCACAGTATGGCAATATGAACGGCGGTAGATTTGATTATCGTGTATTATCAACTTTTCTGACCGCCGGTTTTGAAGATTGTATCGGACGGTATGTATTCCCTGAAATCAAACGTGCCAGCTACCCTGCAGCGACGCTTTATAATTGGAAATGGGGAGACTCCCGGTTAGAGGCTGTTTCTGAACGTCTTGATTATATTTTGTTGTCTGAGCCTTTAGCATCTCATGTGAAACAGGTGGAAGTGCATAATGGTCCTGCACTGGAGGGGATATCCGATCACTACCCAGTTTCGGTCGTGATTGATCAATTGGAGAAATAGAAATATAATTGTAGATTGCGGATGACCACGAAAAGAATATTCATGGAAATTTCCGTAATAGATATAGTTATCATCGTCAGTTATTTGCTTGCGATGATTGTCATTGGTTTGATCCTTAAAAAGCGAGCAGCCAAGAATCTTGATTCCTATTTTTTAGGCGGAAAAACGCTTCCCTATTATATGCTCGGTATTTCTGATGCGTCGGGTATGTTCGACATCTCGGGAACCATGTGGATGGTCTACCTTGCTTTTGTATATGGCTTAAAAAGCATGTGGATCCCCTGGTTATGGCCTGTTTTCAATCAGATTTTTTTGATGGTCTATCTATCGGTCTGGTTGCGACGATCCAATGTCCTGACTGGAGCAGAATGGATCCGTACACGTTTTGGTCATGGCCGGGGAGCTGATGGAGCCTATACCATCGTCATTCTATATGCCATTGTTGCGGTAATGGGTTTTCTGTGTTACGGCTTTATCGGTATAGGGAAATTCATGGAAGTTTTTTTTCCGTGGGAACAGGTATCCCGCTTTATTCCATTGAGGATTGATCCGGCGATGGCCCCTCAACTGTATGGTATTTTCTTTACAGCGATTACGACTTTTTACGTCATGCTTGGTGGGATGCATAGTATTGTGTGGGCGGATATGGTCAAGTTTGGTATTATGATTATTTCGGGAATTGCCATCGCTGTCATTGCCATGCAGCAGGTTAGCCCCGAGCTATTGGCGGCAAACACACCGGAAGGCTGGGACTCTCCCTTCTTCGGTTGGCACCTGGATTTGGACTGGAGTACTTTACTTCCTTCCATAATGGACCGGATCGCCGACGATCAATATAATCTTTTTACGGTATTTGTCATGATGATGCTATTTAAAGGCATATTTATGAGCATGGCAGGACCGGCTGCCAACTATGACATGCAGAAGATATTAGCCTGTAGATCCCCTAAGGAGGCTGCCTTAATGAGCGGTTCAGTGTCGGTCATTCTACTTATCCCACGGTATCTGATGATTATGGGATTCACGGTATTAGCGCTAGTATTTTTTCGGGATGAATTTGCACATATGGGCAATCAGATGGATTTTGAAATTATTCTGCCTAAAGCTATCAGCCGCTTCGGCAAGGTTGGCTTGACTGGGCTATTGCTCGCTGGGCTATTGGCGGCATTCATGTCTTCATTTGCTTCAACGATAAATGCTGCTCAGGCTTATCTTGTAAATGACGTGTTGTTGAAATTTATGTACCGTTCTGCTTCACCTAAAAAGCAGATCCGTCTGAGTTATGCTGTTTCAATCGCTGTGGTCGTCTGTAGTACTATTATCGGCTTATATGTGCAGAATATAAATTCCGTTTTACAATGGATTGTCTCCGCGTTATATGGTGGTTATATTGCCGCAAACGTATTGAAATGGCATTGGTGGCGTTTTAATGGTGCCGGATTTTTCTGGGGGATGCTGGCGGGCATATTTGGCGCGATCATATTGCCACAGGTTTTTCCGGATACACTGCCACTATATTTCTTTCCTTTTTTGTTTGTCCTATCTTTATTGGGCTGTTTTGCGGGGACATGGTTATCCCGGCCTACCGAGGAGGTAGTGCTGGTAGACTTTTATGTACGTGTACGCCCTTGGGGATTTTGGGGACCGATTCATCAAAAAGCACTAGAGAAATACCCGGATCTCAAGAAGAATAATCATTTTAAACGGGATATGATCAACGTGGCCGTTGGCATTGTATGGCAATGTTGTCTGACCTTGGTGCCAATGTATATTGTGATCAAACAGGGACAGGGTTTGTTCGCAACAATTTTGATATTGGGTATTACTACGCTTATCCTCAAAAAGAACTGGTATGATAAAATGAATCGAGATGAGGAAGAGTATAATGCCTTTATGGTAAAGTACGGGTTGAATAAAACAGACAAGACCGTTACTGAAAAGACGTAATTGATTACCCATACGAACTGCTTTTTGAACATACAAAAATAGGCTATCCGCTGTACTTCAACGGGTAGCCTATTTTTATAGAACGGAATGCTCGGCTAAGCTAGTTACTTGCTTTGACCTTGAAAGGAATGATATATTCTCCCCATTCCAGTGAAATACTACCTTCAGGAGTCGCATTTATTTTGAACTGTTCCTGACTGTTATCCGACTTACCATTACTGACCGAAACGCGTAGCGCATCGTCTTTGGCGTCATATTTTGTTCCCCATTGGTTCCACACTTTACTGAACATAAGGGTTGTTTCGTGTTCTCCAGGGATACTGTAAAGACCATATTTCCCTGCGGCTAGTTTTTTTCCTTCAACCAATACATCTTTATTGAATTCGATTGTAGTGGCTTCATTGGCACCTGTACGCCAAACCACGCCCGTAGGAACAATATCAACACCGAGCTTGCGACCTTTGAGTGAAGGACGGCTATAATTGATGTCGATGGTAACACCATCTGTTGTGGTTACCTTGGTGTTGTCTGGAGGACTTGGACGTTTGCTTTTGTCTGTCTGGGCGAAACTAAGTTGACCGATTAGGGTCAAAATCGTTAGAATTAGTACTCTCATATGTGCTTATTTTTGATTAAACACTTAAATATAAGATTTTTATATGATGAAAATTTTTTGATTTATTAGAACTTGACGAAATTGTGACCGGGGTCTATCAAGCGTCATAAGTAAAAAAGGAAACAGGCGACAATAAAAAGCCAGGGATTTAATCCCTGGCTTTTTATTGTTAGACCAAATATTCGAATAATGTTTGATCTTTATTGATTTCAATGACATCGAATTTGTATTCTTTCATCCGTGCGATCAATGTCGCGTAATCTTCGGGCTTGTTAAGTTCAATGCCGACTAAAGCTGGCCCCCTTTCCCGTTCTGTTTTTTTGATAAACTCAAATCGCGTAATGTCGTCTTTAGGGCCGAGAACTTCGGAAACGAAAAGTTTCAATGCACCGGGACGCTGTGGGAAACGAACGATAAAATAGTGCTTGTATCCTTCATAAAGTAGAGACAGCTCTTTGATCTCGCTCATGCGGTCAATATCATTATTGCCACCTGAAATAATACAGACTACTTTCTTTCCTTTAATTTCATCTTTGTGGAACTCCAATGCAGCAACAGAAAGTGCTCCTGCAGGTTCAACGACGATTGCATCTTTGTTGTATAACTCCAAAATGCAGGTACAGATTTTACCTTCAGGAATAGAGCGTGTATCATCAAGCAATTGCTTAGCAATGGCGAATGTTATAGCTCCTATTTTTTTTACAGCAGCTCCGTCCACAAACTTGTTGATATGCTCTAATTCAAAGGGTGCGTCGTTTTCGAGAGCAGCCTGCATCGATGGTGCACCTTCAGGTTCTACACCGTAACACTTGATCGCTTTGTTTTTGCTTTTCAGGTAATAGCTTGCTCCGGCAGCTAGTCCACCACCACCGATCGGAATAAATATGGCGTCCATATCGGGAAGATCCTGCAATGCTTCAACGGCTACAGTACCTTGTCCTTCCACCACTTTGAGGTCATCAAATGGGGGAATGAAAGTCATACCATGTTCTTCTGTGTACGCCAGAGCGGCTTTTTGACAGTCATCAAATGTGTCGCCGGTCAATACAATTTCAACATTGCCATTACCCCACATTTCGGTCTGCGAGATTTTTTGACGAGGGGTCGGTCCAGGCATAAATATAACGCCCTTAATATCTAATTTGTTGCATGAAAAGGCTACACCCTGGGCATGATTACCTGCACTTGCACAGACTACGCCACGTTGTCTTTCTTCATCTGTCAGCGAAATAATCTTATTGTAGGCACCACGTAATTTATAAGAACGTACGACTTGCAAATCTTCTCTTTTGAGATAGACTTCTGCGTCATATTTTTCGGATAAATGTCGATTGTATTGTAGGGGTGTACGATTGACCACAGATTTGATGCGCTCAAGTGTAGCTTCGGAATCGATGTTTAGGGTTGATAGATCCATAGTTAGATGATATGTCTAATGAAGGTAGTAAAGATAGTGGGGATATCCACCGCTATGTTAGAGATTCTACCTATACTGTGTTTAAAAGTTGATTTAAATTTAGTTGATTTTTATGAGAAAGACCACGAGTGAATAGAACAAAAAAGTGTATACATGTGATTGTGAAATCCTCTTAAAAAATATGTTCTTGATAAAAAAAGGCTGCATCAGCAGCCTTTCCTTTTTTTATATCTTTTCTTGGATGAGGCTTTTTAGGTCATCATCGCAAATATTTTTCTTTTCGTCGGCCAAAACCAAAAAGCGTTGATAGCAATCCGCAAGATCATCTTTTTCAAGATGGAAACCCAAGCGCTCTAAATGGTGTTTAAGTGCATGTCTTCCTGAACGGGCAGTTAAGATGATATCTGCATCGTCAAGACCCACATCTTCGGGTCTGATAATTTCATAATTTTCACGGTGTTTCAAGAAGCCATCTTGGTGGATACCTGAACTATGAGCAAAAGCATTCCGGCCAACAATCGCTTTATTGGGCTGCACAGGCATGTTCATCATTTCACTCACTTTACGTGATATATAGGTAAACATACGGCTATCAATATTTGAAGTTAAGCTACCGAAAGATTGGTTGTGTACTTTAAGGATCATCGCAACTTCTTCCAATGAGGTGTTACCCGCACGTTCACCGATACCATTGATGGTACATTCTACCTGACGGGCGCCGTTTTGTATTGCAGCGATGGAGTTAGCGGTAGCTAGTCCTAAATCATTGTGACAGTGTGCAGAGATGATGGCTTGATCAATATTACGTACATTCTCCTTGAGATACTTGATTTTAGCACCATATTGGTCTGGTAAGCAATATCCGTTGGTGTCTGGAATATTCACCACTGTCGCGCCAGCAGCAATAACTGATTCAATCATTTTAGCTAAAAATTCCAGATCTGCACGGCCCGCATCCTCTGCATAAAACTCGACATCTTCCACATAGGATTTCGCATGTTTTACAGCCGCTACCGCACGCTCTAAAATTTCTTCACGCGTACTATTGAATTTATATTTGATATGCATATCTGAAGAACCAATGCCGGTATGGATACGTGGACGCTTGGCATATTTCAATGCTTCGGCAGCTACGTCAATATCGTTTTGATTAGCACGGGTTAATGCACATATAATAACATCATTCACCGCCTGGGATAACGCTACTACAGATTGAAAGTCTCCGGGGCTGGAAACAGGGAAACCGGCTTCGATAATATCGACACCTAGTTTTTCTAAGTCCTTTGCGATCTCAATTTTCTCTGGAGTAGTTAATTGGCATCCTGGTACCTGTTCGCCATCACGTAATGTGGTGTCGAAGATGTAAAGATGATTAGGATCGTGTAACATAATTTCTTAATTCAAAAGATTTACAAATAAAAAAGTAAGAAGCAAAACTCCCTACCCATATCTCATTACTATTTAATAAACGCTAATACTTTTTCACCCATTTCTTGCGTACCTAGGACTTTAGAAGCTTCAGTGTGGGCATTGGCGATATCCCCCGTTCTCCAACCTGCTTTTAGTGTTTCAGCAACAGCATTTGTAACTGCTTTTGCTTCTTCTTGAAGTCCAAAGCTAATGTCAAGCATCAATGCCGCTGATAAAATTGAGGCAAGTGGATTCGCTTTATTTTGGCCCGCGATATCATGTGCCGAACCGTGGATAGGCTCGAAGAAACCTGTGCCATCACCGACTGAAGCTGAGGCCAACATACCCATTGATCCCGCAATCTGAGATGCTTCGTCTGTCAAAATATCACCAAAAAGATTCGCTGTTAATACGACATCAAATTTCTTTGGATTCTTAACCAATTGCATTGCTGCATTGTCGATAAACATGTGTTCTGTTTCAACATCGGGGTATTCTTTCGCAATTTCTTGGACAACTTCTCTCCACAAACGGGAAGTTTCCAATACATTGGCTTTATCAACCGAGCATAATCTCTTGTTACGCGTACGGGCGGCATCATAAGCTTTACGTGCGATACGCTCTACTTCATAACGGTGATAGTTCATCAGATCCGAAGCGAAGGTATTGTCCTCATTGCGGTTTTTCTCCCCGAAATAAACGTCACCCGTCAACTCGCGGAAGAAAAGAATATCTGTTCCTTGCAGGATTTCAGGCTTTAAACTCGATGCATCCAATAGCTCATCAAATAAAAGGATAGGGCGAAGATTGGCATATAAACCCAATTCTTTACGGATCTTCAATAAGCCTTGCTCTGGTCTTACTTTAGCAGATGGATCATTGTCGTATTTGATATGTCCGATCGCGCCAAAAAGAATAGCATCTGATGCTTTTGCTTTCGCTAAAGTTTCATCCGGAAGCGGATTGCCTGTAGCCTCAATCGCAGTGTGTCCCATGATCGCTTCATCAAAACTGAATTCATGACCATAATTTTCACCAATCTTTTCTAAAACTTTTTTACCCCATGTTGTTACTTCTTGGCCAATGCCATCTCCAGGGATGATTAATATATTTTTTTTCATTGTTTTATTAGTATTGCGTATTGAGATATGAGTATTGAGATGCTATTTTTATAAAATTTGAATATACATCTGCTCATGTCCATTGTCTAAATATCTATTGTTAATTATCGTTTTCCACAATTTCTATGTTGATAAAGTTTCTTTTTTGTGGATAACTCGTTCTACGGATTTAATTTCACCCTTTTCCAGTACCATCTTGTTATCTATACAGGTTGGTAATTGGCTTTGGAAATGACCGACATAAATAAGGGTTTGGCCATTCTTGCTCAGGTCATCGATCACATCATTGAAATATTGCGATTGTTCCTTGTCTAATCCCTGACAAGGTTCATCTAATATAAGCAATTCGGGATGTTTTACGATGGTTCGCGCTAGTAAGGCTAATCGTTGTTGGCCTAAAGGTAAAGATCCTAATGTTTTATGCTTCACTTCTTTGAGATCAAAAAAATGAAGTACCTGATCCAGCTTCTGCTGTTGCTCGTACCCGAGTTTCTGATAGAGACTCATCGAGTCGAAGAACCCTGAGGCGATTGTTTGTCCTACATTGGCATTCATATCGTAGTACCAATGTAATTCGGGAGAAATGATGCCAAGGTGTTCTTTAATTTCCCAGATACTTTCTCCTGATCCTCTTTTTTTACCAAAAAGGTGGATATCATTTGCATAGGCCTGCGGATGGTCTCCATTGATCAGACTTAATAAGGTCGATTTTCCAGAGCCATTATGTCCTTGCAATAACCATTTTTCACCTGCTTTAACTTCCCAATCAATATTTTTTAAGACTTGCTTCTCGCCATAGGAAATATGAATCTGTTTCATCTTTACCATGATGGGAGCGGAGACTTTAGGCGATTGTTGCAAGAAATAAGGTAATTCCTTTCGCTTTCGTGGTATTCCTTTTGAAATTTCGCCACCGTTTTGACGAATGACTATTTTCCCTTCCTGGATTTCAGCAAAACGATTGATGCAATCAGGTTGCTCGTCATCATTACTGATCAGCAGCAGTGATACACCTTTTTCTGCAAGCTGATCAAAGACCTGATTCAGATCTTTTCTGGACTGCACATCCAACCCGGTATAAGGCTGATCGATAATCAATAGCTGGGGTTGAAGCCATAGCGCTTTGACCAACTGTAGCCTTTTATGTTCGCCACTGGAAAGTTCGATCAACTGTTGATCTTTGAAGTTTTCAAATCCAAAGATAGAGAGGTAAGGTGCTACATCTTCAAAGGCAAGCTGTTGTTCCTTTGCAAAATGTTTTAATTCAGCAAAAACCGTTAGTGTATCGTTTTTTGCAAATTTATTGTAGCGTTGTTGGTAATAGAAATTGCGATCACCCTCCAGATTGGTAAATTGAAACCAATTGGAGACGTAATGCACAAGAGCTGGTAAAGGGCTATCCATATCTAGATGAAAGGATAGGCTGCCCTGATATTTTAGTTGTCCCGCAATTGCTTTCGCAAGCGTTGTTTTTCCAGTGCCACTCGGACCACCTAAGATCCATTGTTCACCAGGAAAAATTTGCCAATTTAAATCTTGCAGCACGGTATCTTTACCATGCTGAATCGTTAAATTGGCAATATGGACGACTGGGTCTACCATTTTCTAGTTGTTTCAAATGATTCAATTAAATCTTTTTGATTAAGGATGAAATCGATATCATCGTATCCATTAATCAAGCATGATTTTTTGTATGGATTGATTTCGAATTCAAATTGATCGCCAGTCTCTGTTAACATAACCGTTTGTTTTTCGAGATCAACGATAATTTCTGTGTTTGGATTTTGCTGTACCAATTCGAAGATTTTCGCTAAAAATTCTTCCGAAACCTGTATCGGCAATACACCATTATTAAGGGCGTTACCTTTAAAGATATCTGCAAAAAACGAACTGATGACCACATCAAAACCATAGTCTTGAATTGCCCATGCAGCATGCTCGCGGCTAGAACCGCAACCAAAGTTTTTACCAGCAACCAATATCTTTCCCGCATAGGTTGGGTTATTCAATACGAAATCTGCTTTAGGCTGGTTCTCGCTATCAAAACGCCAGTCACGGAAAAGGTTATCTCCAAAGCCATCTCGTGTGGTCGCCTTTAGAAAGCGTGCTGGAATAATTTGGTCAGTATCAATATTTTCAATAGGCAATGGAACTACCTGTGATGTTAAAGTTTCAAATTTTTTCATGTCAAAAATTAAAAAGTCAAAAATAAATCAATTCTCATGTCTCACTATTCAGTACTAGATCAACTCTCTAACATCTGTTACTTTACCCGTTACCGCTGCTGCTGCTGCTGTCAGTGGTGATACCAACATGGTGCGCGCGTTAGGCCCTTGACGCCCTTCGAAGTTTCTGTTTGACGTCGAAACACAATATTTACCCGCAGGAATTTTGTCTTCGTTCATACCTAAACATGCCGAACATCCAGGTTCACGCAATTGGAATCCAGCCGCTTCAAATATTTTATCCAAACCTTCTTCTTTGGCTTGTTTTTCTACCTGCTTGGAGCCTGGTACAATCCATACTTCGACATCCTGTGCTTTTTGTTTTCCCTTAACGAATGATGCTACTTCACGTAAATCTTCGATACGGGAGTTGGTACAGCTTCCAATGAATACATAATCAACACGGTTTCCCAAGACCGTGGAGTCGTCTTTAAAGCCCATGTAGTCTAAGGCTTTTTGATACGATGGTCTTTCTGATTCAGGTTGTGCACTTGTTGCTGGGATATGTTCTGCAATACCCATACCCATGCCTGGATTTGTACCGTAGGTAATCATTGGAGCGATATCTGCTGCATCAAAGGTCAATACTTTATCAAAGATGGCATCTTCGTCTGAATACAATGTTTTCCAGTAGGCTAAGGCGTTGTCCCATTCTTCTCCTTTTGGTGCGAATTCACGACCTTCCACATAATCAAATGTGATTTGATCCGGTGCAATAAGTCCACCGCGTGCACCCATCTCGATACTCATGTTACAGATGGTCATACGTGCTTCCATGCTCAAAGAGCGGATTGCTGAACCGGCATATTCGATAAAATAGCCTGTACCACCTGCTGCAGAAATCTTGGCGATAATATAGAGGATAATATCTTTTGCGCCAACCCCTTTTTGCAAGGTACCATTGACTTCAATTTTCATTGTTTTGGGCTTGGACTGCAGTAAACATTGCGTCGCAAAGACCTGTTCAACCTGAGAGGTTCCAATACCAAAAGCAATAGCTCCAAAGGCACCATGTGTTGAGGTATGGCTATCTCCACAGACCATTGTTTTACCGGGTAGTGTGATACCTAACTCTGGACCAATCACGTGTACAATCCCTTGATAAGGGTGTCCCAAACCATATAATTCAATACCAAATTCAGTACAATTTTTGGTCAGCATATCAACTTGATATCGCGATAGCTCTTCTTTAATTGGTAAATGTTGGTTGAGGGTCGGTACGTTATGGTCGGCAGTAGCTACCGTTTGCTTTGGACGAAAGACTGGAATTCCTCTTTTGCGTAGGCCATCAAAAGCTTGAGGTGAAGTAACCTCATGAATCAAGTGGGTATCGATATATATAATATCAGGAAATCCCTCTTCACGCTTGACGACGTGAGCATCCCAAATCTTTTCTACTAATGTTTTTGACATTTTTATTCTCTCTTATGTTATTTTTATATTAACCAAGGTGATATTGTAAATGTCTCAATATCACCTTGGTTTTAATATACTAAATTACGAAATTTCCATGATTTCGAAGCACATATGTCTATTGAATTCACTTGGATAGTCCATACGGCCGTTAAAAAACAGATAATTCGTATGAATTTTTAAACAGTTTTGATCGCTTTCATTGCGGTCATTGCTTTACGCAATTTTCGGCCAACGATTTCTACTGGATGATCACGTAAAATCTCATTGATAACAACTAATTGTGCATTATCAACTGCAGCATCTTTGTTTTCGTTAAAGTTTTTACCTACTAAATCTGTATCAACAGTTTTCATGAAATCAGCCAATAAAGGTTTACAAGCTTGATCAAATAGGTAACAACCGTATTCTGCTGTGTCAGAAATAACACGGTTCATTTCAAACAATTTCTTACGTGCGATCGTATTTGCGATCAATGGTGTTTCGTGCAATGATTCGTAATAAGCAGACTCTGGTTTGATACCAGCTTCAACCATTGTTTCAAATGCCAATTCTACCCCAGCACGAATGAAAGCGACCATCAAGGTATAATTGTCGAAGTATTCTTGCTCGTTGATTTTAACATCACCAGCAGCTGTTTTTTCGAATGCAGTTTCACCTGTTTCAGCTCTCCATTTCAATAAGTTAGCATCGCCATTTGCCCAATCTTCCATCATCGTCTTGCTAAAGTGACCCGACATGATATCGTCTTGGTGTTTTTGGAACAATGGACGCATGATATCTTTCAGTTCTTCAGAGATCTCAAAAGCTTTTACTTTTGCAGGGTTGCTCAAACGGTCCATCATACCACTTACACCACCATGTTTCAAGGCTTCAGTAATCACCTCAACACCATATTGTACCAATTTGGATGCGTATCCAGCTTCAATTCCTTTTTCGATCATTTTGTCGAAAGATAAAATAGAGCCTGTTTGCAACAAACCACAAAGAATAGTTTGCTCACCCATTAGATCTGATTTTACTTCCGCCACGAATGAAGATTTCAATACACCAGCTTTGTGGCCACCTGTTCCTACACAGTATGCTTTAGCTTCAGCCCAACCCTTTCCTTGAGGATCATTCTCTGGGTGAACAGCGATCAACGTAGGGACACCAAATCCACGAAGGTATTCAGCACGTACTTCAGACCCTGGACATTTTGGAGCAACCATGATGACAGTGATATCTTTACGGATTTGCATACCTTCCTCAACGATGTTGAAACCGTGTGAATAAGATAGGGTTGCACCTTCTTTCATCAACGGCATAACAGCGGTGATAACCGAAGTATGTTGTTTATCTGGAGTCAAGTTAATGACCAAATCTGCTGTTGGAATCAACTCTTCATAAGTTCCTACATTGAAGTTGTTGTCCGTAGCGTTTTTCCAAGAATCTCTTTTTTGTTCAATAGCTTCTTTACGTAAAGCATAAGATACGTCCAATCCGCTATCTCTTAAGTTTAAACCTTGGTTCAAGCCTTGAGCACCACATCCTACGATTACGATTTTTTTACCTTTTAAAGCATTTACACCATCGGTGAATTCAGTATTATCCATGAATTCAGCGTGACTTAATTGTTCTAACTGCTCTCTAAGCGGTAAGGTGTTGAAATAATTTGCCATTGTTTTACTTTCTGTTATTGGTTGTTGATTATTTATTTTTTTATTGTACTAATTTACGTTGCGCCAAAGCATAGCCATAATGAACATTATCATGTCCAGAGGTCAAAGCGATAACATCTTCAACTGTATCCATTGGATAACCATAGGTAGCGGTTGAAAAAGAGGTAATCTCTCCGAAAATACCATTTTCGTAGTCTTTGGCGATCTGTTCGATACTTTGGATAGCGATTGCTTTTAATTCATCAATTTCAGCCTGCTCCACAAAACGTGTGGGTTTGGTATCTTTTCTGTAATCTTCGTTGTATTTCACCCAAGAAGTGTCAGCTTTGATACCTGTACGAACATAGACTAAAGTCTGTGTACTCACGACGATATGTCCGAAATTCCAGATAATATTATTATTAAACCCAGTGGGGATTTTGTTGAGTTGCTCTATGGAAAGACTATCCACCAATTCAATGAATTTTTGGCGTGCCTGTAAGATAAAATTAAATGTTTCTTGCATGTGATTACATAGTAAATACATCATCCCGTTTGTCGAGATATTCATTTTCAACGATTTCTATGGAAGGTTCCTTTGCTTCAAACTGAACCAATTTGGAGTGGAAACCAGCGCTATCTTTAATGATAGCGATACGGGCACCACGGACAAATTCGATCAATCCGTATTTTGTCAATTCCTCAGTCAACTTGTCAATTTCCTCACGGTGACCGGCAGTTTCGAAAACGATATAATCGTTACGGATCACAACCACATTGGCTCCATATTGACGTAGTAAACGTTCAACATATACCTTTTCATTGACAACGTCAGCAGGGACTTTATATAAAGCTTGTTCTTGCCAGATTACTTCGTCATTGGTGTTGTAGTAGGCTTTAAGAATGTCAATCTGTTTTTCCAACTGGCGACAAAGCTTGCGCAAAACATCTTCAGCCTCTGTAATGACAATGGTAAATCGATGTATGCCTTCTACTTCAGAAGGGGAGGTATTCAAGCTTTCGATATTGATTTTTCTTCTTGAAAAAATCGTTGAGATCCTGCCGATAAGACCGATAGAATTCTCTGTATATAGGGTAATGGTATATTCTTGTTTTTCCATTTTAAACTTTACTTTAAGCGGATCTCTGATACGGATGTTCCTTGTGCAACCATCGGGAATACATTGTTTTCCTTTCCTACCATAACTTCCAATAGATAAGCACCATCGTGTTCAAGCATGGTCTGAAGGGCATTGCGAAGATCTTTGCGTTCTGAAATTTTCTGTCCATCGATATAATATCCTTTTGCAACTGCAACAAAGTCAGGACTAGTGATATTCACGAATGAATAGCGCTTGTCATGAAACAGTTGTTGCCATTGACGTACCATACCTAAGAACTCGTTGTTCAAGATCATGATTTTCACCTTCGCGCCAAACTGCATAATAGTTCCCAATTCTTGAATGGTCATTTGAATACCTCCGTCACCGATGATAGCAACAACAGTTTTCTCTGGGGCGCCGTACCAGGCGCCGATCGCTGCCGGAAGACCAAAGCCCATGGTTCCCAGTCCACCTGATGTTACATTTGATTTACTGTTTTTAAATTTAGCATAACGACAGGACACCATCTGATGCTGACCTACGTCTGTTGTGATAATGGCATCACCACCAGTCAATTCATTCAACACATTGATTACCTCACCCATGGTCAGGATATCCGTTTGCGGATGAAGTTCATTTTGAATGACTTCTTTGATTTCTTCCTGTTCAAGCTGACGGAATTGTGCTAACCATGCAGAATGATCCACAGCATTTACCAATTCGGTCAGCATTGGAAGTGATTCTTTACAGTCACCCCATACCGGTACCGTGGTTTGTACGTTTTTGTCGATCTCAGCAGGGTCAATATCCAAATGGATCACTTTCGCTTGTTTGGCATATTTGTCCAATCGGCCTGTGACACGGTCATCGAAGCGCATACCGATTGCGATTAATACATCACACTCATTGGTCATGACATTTGGTGCATAATTGCCGTGCATCCCCAGCATACCAACATGAAGTTTGTGGTCTGTCGGAAGGGCGCTCAATCCCATGACAGTTGCTGCGGAAGGAATGCCCGTCTTTTCGATAAAAGCTTTGAATTCCGCCTCGGCTTTACCTAAAATAATTCCCTGACCGAAAAGTATAAATGGTTTTTTTGCATTGTTGATTAATTCCGCCGCTTGCTCCACATACTCTTTGCGGACCTGCGGTGCAGGTCTATAGCTGCGTACGTGATTGCATTTTTCGTAACCGAAGTAATCGAACAATTGTATTTGCGCATTCTTGGTGATATCGATCAGTACCGGGCCTGGACGACCAGTACTGGCAATATAAAATGCTTTAGCGAGTGCAGCTGGAATTTCAGTTGCGTCAGTGACTTGGTAGTTCCATTTTGTGACCGGTGCTGTGATATTGATGACATCTGTTTCCTGAAAAGCATCCGTCCCCAGTAGTGAAGCAAAAACCTGACCTGTGACACAGACGATCGGGTTACTGTCGATCATGGCATCAGCCAGTCCAGTAACTAAGTTTGTTGCTCCAGGACCACTTGTCGCGAAGACGACACCAGTACGACCTGAAGTTCTTGCATAACCTTGCGCCGCGTGGATTCCACCTTGTTCATGGCGCACTAAAATATGCTTCAGACGATCCGTATAATCATAAAGGGCATCATAGATCGGCATAATTGCGCCTCCAGGATAACCAAATACGGTATCAACTCCTTCGCTCAATAAGGCTTCCAAAACAGCTTTCGATCCCGAAATCTGTGTCGGAGTTTGCTGCTCTTTAGCGGCCTTATTTTCTGTTATTTCCAGTGTACTCATATTGATTAGTATTGAGATATTAGTATTGAGTATTGAGATTCTTCTTGTGCAAGCCAAACGCTTGACAGTCTTTCCATTTTTTAATTTAAACTATTTGTTTTCTACAGATCCGTTACACAGCCTTCTGATGCATCAGCCACGGTTTTAGCATATTTGTATAACACCCCTTTGCTCACTTTTAATGCAGGTTGCACCCATGCCGCACGACGTTTTGCAATCTCCTCATCGGAAAGTTTCACATTGATTGTATTATTAACAGCGTCAATCTCGATGATATCGTCATCATGTACCAAGCCGATTAATCCACCTTTGTAGGATTCAGGTGTAATGTGACCTACAACGAAACCGTGCGTTCCACCGGAGAAGCGGCCGTCTGTAATCAATGCCACTGATTTACCTAAACCAGCGCCGATAATTAACGAAGTTGGTTTAAGCATCTCAGGCATACCTGGAGCGCCTATTGGGCCTTCGTTTTTAATAACGACCACATCTCCCTGTTTAATTCTACCCGAGGCAATACCAGCGACTAAGTCATGTTCGCCATCGAATACACGTGCGGGGCCAGTGAATTTTTCACCTTCTTTGCCCGATATTTTTGCTACCGAACCTTTTTCAGCTAGGTTTCCGTAAAGAATCTGTAAATGTCCTGTTGCTTTGATTGGGTCGCTCAACGGTTTGATAATAGGCTGATCATACGCCATAATGGATTTTACATCAGCTAAATTTTCAGCAACCGTTTTGCCGGTCACAGTAATACAATCGCCATGCAATAAACCTTCATCCAGAAGATATCTCATTACGGCAGGAGTTCCGCCATATTGTTGAAGATCCTGCATCAAGTATTTACCGGAAGGTTTGAAGTCTGCCAATACCGGGGTTTCATCACTCATACGTTGGAAATCATCCTGAGAAATGTCAACGCCTATGGCTTTGCCAATTGCAATAAAGTGAAGTACCGCATTGGTACTTCCGCCTAAGATAACGATCGCACGTAATGCATTCTCGAATGCTTTGCGTGTCATGATATCGGAAGGTTTAATATCTTTTTCCAGTAAGGTACGGATGTATTTACCCGCATCTAAACATTCATTTTTCTTTGCTTCAGAGATTGCCGGATTAGAAGAAGAATAAGGTAAGCTCATTCCCAATGCCTCAATTGCAGAAGCCATTGTGTTTGCAGTATACATACCGCCACAAGCACCCGCACCAGGACAGGTATGTTTGATGATACCCTCGTAATCTTCATCGGAGAGATTGCCACAGATGCGTTGTCCTAAGGCTTCAAAAGCAGAGACGATGTTTAATTCCTCACCTTTATAATGTCCAGGTGCAATTGTACCACCATAGACCATTAAAGACGGGCGGTCCAAACGGGCCATTGCGATAATAGCACCAGGCATGTTTTTATCACATCCAGGAATAGAGATCAGACCATCGTAATATTGACCGCCACAGATCGTTTCGATACTGTCAGCGATTACATCACGACTGACCAATGAGTAACGCATACCATCTGTACCATTGCTCATACCATCACTGACACCGATAGTGCCGAAGGTCAAACCCACTAAGTCATTGTTCCAAACACCTTTTTTGACGATTTGTGCCAAATCATTGAGATGCATATTACACGTATTACCATCATATCCCATGCTGGCAATACCGACCTGCGCCTTGTCCATATCGGCATCTGTCAAACCGATACCATAAAGCATCGCTTTAGCAGCAGGTTGCGTTTCGTCTTGTGTAAATGTACGGCTGTATTTGTTCATTGCATTTTCGCCGTTAGATAATGACTTCATAATTTTCGTTCTCTAATACTAAATTTTTATATCTTCTTTGGATCGACGCACCTATACTGTGTTCCCACTCTTCTTGATAGATCACATCGTCAACTTGTTTGATTCCGATAATTTCTGCTGCAGTACCACAGAGGAATGCACTATCTGCGGTATAGATATCTTCTACCGTCAATTGTTTTTCAATGACTTCGAAATTCAGCTTTTTACAGATGTTTTTAACGGTCTGCCTTGTAATGCCGGGGAATATATTCTTCGTCGGTGGAGTATAGATTTTGAAATCTTTCTCAATAAAAATATTCTCACTGGAAGCTTGTGCGACGAAACCTTCATGGTCAAGCATAAGTGCTTCGTCGAAACCTCTGTTAATCGCTTCTGTTGTTGCCAAAATAGAGTTTACGTACTGCCCTGATATCTTCGAGTCGGTTTTAAAAGATTTTGGATTAGGTCTTTTGATATCGGAGATACACACACGGAGCAGGTTCTGACCAAGATAAGGTCCCCATTCCCAGGCGGCAATCATCAGATTAGCTTCCGTAGAGGAGGTCAGATGCATATTGGATCCTGTGAGCACTAGTGGGCGGATATAAGCCTCTCGTAAGTTGTTTACAGCCAAAAGCTCATAGCATTTGTCAATTAGCTCACGGTTGCTCCATTGATAAGGAATTCCAACCGCTTCACAAGATTTCTTTAATCGGTCAAAATGCTTGTCCGCCTTAAAGATACGCGGACCATTGTGGGTATTGTACGCGCGTAGACCATCGAATACAGCATAGCCATAATGAAGCGATTGTGCAAAGGGATTCAATGCAGCCTCAGAAGCTTTTACAAAAGCTCCGTCTAAATAAATCAATGTGTTCTTGTCGTAATATTTCATAACCCAAAATTTACCTTATTTAAATAATTCCCTTTTTTGGTTTTTGCTGGTAAATCATGCTATCTCAGGTCTTGGTAAAAACCTTCGATTTTCATTTCCTCAAGGTAGCAGGAATTACAATAATTGGCAATAGCTAAAGTGCTAATTTTCTATTTAGAATAAAATTTTAAATTTTCATGTTTTAAAAAATTTTAAACTGTTATTATTTGGTTTGTTCGGTTTTAAATTTTGTTAGTCGTATACCGTATTTAAAATTGGTCTACATGGTCAAAAAATTATTTTTTGTTACAAAGGGTAAATTTCTTCCTAAAATGAAGAAATTGTCAAAAAAACTTTAAAAAAAAAGCTTCCGATATTTCTATCGGAAGCTTTTCAATATTTTAAAATCAATTGATTTAATCTCCGATAATTCCTTCAGCAAGCACGGTAATGACATTGTCTTTTGCTTCCACGACGCCACCTTTAATGAACACTTCTTGTCCACCTTTACCTTGTTGAATAATTACTTTTCCATCTTCCAAAGTAGAAACAATCGCCGCGTGGTCTTTCAAAATTTGGAAAGAGCCCGCAGAGCCAGGGACAGTAACAGATGTTACTTCGCCTTCGTATACTAATTTGTCGGGAGTGATAATTGTTAATTTCATTATTCTTAGATATAAGATTTGAGATATGAGATTTGAGAACTTTAGGTTTTCAAATAGATATGAGATAATCGAAAGTCTATTATCTCATACCTATGGTCTAATATCTAAATTAAACTGCTTCTGCTAATAATTTCTTACCTTTTTCGATAGCATCATTAATGTTACCTACCAAGTTGAAGGCAGCTTCAGGATATTCATCGACTTCACCTTCAATAATCATATTGAAGCCTTTGATGGTATCTTTGATGTCTACCAATACACCTTTTAAACCTGTAAATTGTTCGGCTACGTGGAAAGGTTGTGATAAGAAACGTTGTACACGACGAGCGCGGTGAACGGTTAATTTATCTTCTTCAGATAATTCGTCCATACCTAGGATCGCAATGATATCTTGCAATTCTTTGTAACGTTGAAGAATTTCTTTTACACGTTGTGCAGTATCATAATGTTCAGCACCTAAAACAGCAGGAGAAAGGATACGAGATGTAGAATCCAATGGATCCACAGCAGGATAGATACCTAACTCAGCAATTTTACGAGACAATACTGTTGTTGCGTCCAAGTGAGCAAATGTTGTCGCTGGAGCAGGGTCAGTTAAGTCATCGGCAGGTACATATACCGCTTGTACTGAAGTGATCGAGCCGTTTTTAGTTGAAGTAATACGCTCTTGCATCAAACCCATCTCTGTTGCTAAGGTTGGTTGGTAACCTACTGCTGAAGGCATACGGCCTAATAGTGCGGATACTTCTGAACCAGCTTGTGTAAAACGGAAGATGTTATCGATAAAGAATAGGACGTCACGACCTTGACCTTCGCCATCACCATCACGGAAATATTCCGCAACAGTTAAACCTGACAAAGCAACACGTGCACGTGCACCTGGAGGCTCATTCATTTGACCGAATACGAAAGTACATTTAGATTCTTTCATTAATTCGTGGTCAACAGTGTCCAAAGGCCATTCACCTTTTTCCATGCCTTCCATAAAATGCTCACCATATTTGATGATACCTGATTCCAACATCTCACGCAATAAGTCATTACCTTCACGTGTACGTTCACCTACACCAGCAAATACAGAAAGACCACCGTGACCTTTAGCGATGTTGTTGATCAACTCTTGGATTAATACAGTTTTACCTACACCGGCACCACCAAATAAACCAATTTTACCACCTTTAGCATATGGCTCTAAAAGGTCAATAACTTTGATACCAGTAAAAAGTACTTCTGATTCAGTAGATAGATCTTCGAATTTAGGAGGGACGTTGTGGATAGGACGACCATTCTCTTTACTCAAATTTTGGATACCATCAATGGCATCACCTACTACATTGAATACACGACCTTTGATTTCTTCACCAACAGGCATTTTGATAGGAGCACCAGTATCAACAACTTCCATTCCGCGAACCAAACCTTCAGTTGCGTCCATGGCAATTGTACGTACACGATCCTGACCTAAGTGTTGTTGAACTTCCAATACAACACGTTGTCCATTTTCTTTTTGAATGTACAATGCATCGTAAATTTTAGGTAGATTTTCACTGTCGGCGAAGTTGACGTCAACAACTGGGCCGATAATCTGCGCTATTTTACCAATCTTGGGCATATTATAGGGACTAAATATTTATTAATCAATTTTATATAAGAGACATAAAAGGCCTCTTTTTTGGTCAGCAAAAATAAGGTTATTCGTTTTTAAAAACAAATAGAATTTGCAATTAAATTACAATTTTATTAATGGAGGTCAAAATGTTATCTCTTGTAATTCTGTTAGTTTCGATTCTTGAAGCAGCTAATATACTTTTTCCGGCGTATTGGGCATCTATTTTTTAACATCAGCCTTTCCTTTTTCGAATGGTATCTAAATGTGATCGACCTGAAGCAAGCTTATGATCAAGCGCCGCTTCAGGTCGATAAGAATAGCCGAGTATCGTCTTTTAGAGACTATTACTATATCTTTTTATTTAATTCGTCTTGCAATTGACGTTTCAGCAATTGCTCTTTTTCCATTGCCTTTTTACGGAATGTTGCAAATTCTTCTTGCGATTGTTCCGCTGTTTTCTGAAATTCTACGGTGTCAACCTTGGCTTTCCGATAAGAGAATAGGAAGATAAAGGTAGCGACAGCTAAGACACCAATGATGGTCCAGACCACTGTGCTATATAAACCTTTGGATGTATTGATGCCCAAGAATGAAAAGCTATCTGTTTTTTGCTGTTCCTGTGCAAGCTGATCTTTTAATAGCTGAATAGAATCCTGTAAGTTTTTGGTATTGGAGGTATAGTTGCTGGATGAAGATTTTAAGGTATTGATTTCCTTGCGCAACTTGGCTACAGTATCAACAACGTTCTTTTTTACAATATCAAGGTTGGTTTTGCGGACCATCTTGAAATCATAATTGTTTTTTGATATATAATTTAAGTGATCAAACTGATTTGCCAAGCTCCCTTTTCTTAGTCCATCCGGGCTGTATTTGTAAGCGTCATTGGCCTGCTGGGTGGCGGTAACTGGCGCTGCTGTAGGAGTTTGAGCCTGTAATAAAGTGTACGATGAAATAAATAAAATCGTAAAGAATACAAATGCTAATCTCAATTTGCTCATGTTGTCTATCGTTATTATAATAAGTTTAATCGGGATATTCCAGCTACAAAGCTAGCATATGCCTGTGATAAATATAAGGAATTATTGAAAAAACGAAAATTGAAAGTGAAATATATTTCAGTAAACCATTAAAGGACAATAAAACTAAAATAGATTCAATGCGCGACTTGTCCCCTGGTTGTTCCGCTATTATCCGAAAATATTATTTGTAAACTTCAACTTGATGCCCAATTGGAAATTGCCTATTGTTTTAAATATTTCCTTTAATGTAGCTTTCTCAATTTTTGTCAGGTTTTCCATCGCAATATAGTTGTCCGGACTCAACTTCGTAATCCGAACCTGATTGGTTTGGTTTTTCAGGCGAATGGACATCAGGTAATAATACGATTGATGAAGCTCATCATATTGTTCTTGAGTAAATATTCCCAGATTCAACAATGCCTTCAACCTTCCGCCAGTATTCTCTTCATAAATTTGGTTTTTCAGCGCATAGACACGCACGAGGTCGACGATGGGGGTCATTGCCTTCTTAATATTAAATACTTCTGTTGACCCAATGGTTTGTGTTTTTATTGTTTTGAAAAAGGTCAGCGGTGGTTCGTATTGCAACGCATTTTTCGCAATGAACGCAAAGAATCGTTCATTGGGTTTTTGCAACTCTACTGTCAGAAAGTCTTTCAGTTGGTCGATGATGTGCTGATCACCATATAACCTCCGACAATCGAAAAAGGTAGAGAACTTAATCGCATTTTCCGGAATGCTTTCTTCAATCCACATCTTATAATTGTTTTTCCAATGGGAAAGTGAATGTGTCCACTCGGGATTGCTAGCCATATAGCCACCGGTACAATAGCTGAAACCAATGGTATTTAGGTGGTCAGAAACCTCACGTGCAAATTTCAGAAAATAATCTCTTACATATTCCCGCTGCTCGTTGGCCTTGTCTTCATATATAATAGCATTGTCCTGGTCTGTCATCAGTGTCTGCTCTTTGCGTCCTTCACTTCCTGTGACCATAAATACAAACTTGGCCGGTGGTTCGCCCATTGCTTTGATAACTTTCTCGATCACTTTTAAGGCGATGCTGTCCGCAACGGTGGTGATGACTTGATTGGCAATTTCGGCATTAACCCCTCTAGCCAATAACTGATGAATGATTTCGGGGACATTGTTCCATTTATCACGTAGCTCTTCGCGTGTTTCAGCAAGCTTTACCGATTGGATAAAAACCAGTGGAGATTGCCCCTGTTCGCTCAGAAGCCGATTACGACTTAGAAAGCCGACATATTTACCTTCTTTTTCAACGAGCAGGTATCTGGACTTGGTATGAAACATTTTAAGTACAGCTTCATACAGGTAGGCCTGATTGGAAATGCTGACTATGGGGTTGTCCATGACCGAAACGATAGCTGCTGTAGCAGCTACCTGTTGTGCTATAACACGATCTCTCAGGGTCATGTCGGTGACATAGCCAATGATATGGTCCTCATCTTTGATGAACGCACAGCTCACTTTATGCTGAGCCATGGTTCGTGCAACCTCATAAATAGGAGTATCGGATGTACAAGCAACAATATCCTTATATACAATATGTTCAATTTTGCGGGAATAGAGCTGATCCGCCGCAAAATAGCTTTCCTCGAAGCTGGCTGGTGATTTAACAAAATGGGCGAACTCTTCATCTAACATCCGTTTTCCAAAGGAATTGGTAAAGAATTGAAAGAATTCTTCATTGGCATTGCAGAGTTCAATAAAATTCTTCCGTGGTAAGCGATAGATGACCGTTCCTTTTTTTGCAAGAACAGATTTGAGTGCTTTTGTTCGATTTAATAATACAGAGATCCCTCCAAAACAGTAGGGATTATGATGGATCTCAATCAGCCTTTTGTTGTCTGAACTATCCAAGAAAAAAGTTTCATATTCACCTTTCTGTATAAGGTCGACGCCTTCCATGTCGGTAATATTCTGCCGATAGACCAAAGTGTCTTTTGTGAAACGGTAGGGATACATCAGTTCAATCAGACTGATCTGAACAGTTTCGGGCAGTACTTGAAAGGGGTGGGTTGACCTGAGTAGGGCGAGGATATCTTCCGCATTTTTCATAGTAGATATCATGATAAGATGTTATTGAATTCTCCTTGCTGCTTGCTGATATCTTCTTCACTGAGCTCCGCTTGCTGCACCATTTCAAAATAGCATTTTGCTGTAATTGCAGCATCTTTTTCGGCATTGTGTATTGCTGTAGGGGCTTCGGAGAACAGTGCTTCGTGTAGCAAGGCCAATGGAAGGTGGACCATATTGGGGTTGCGCACATATTTTCTGCTGTGTAACAAGGTACAAAAGTAATTCAGTCCATAAAACGGAATCGGTAAGTTAACCCGATGATATTCCGCACAAAGTACCTGGAGGTCGAAAGAAAGAAAATGGCCAATCAGCTGAGGCCGGTATTTTTTGATATCGTGAGCGAGCTTGCGGAGTACATCCTTCATCTTTTCACCATGTTTCATCAAAAAGGGCGGTGTCAGACCATGAATCTGTTCAGAAGCCGGACTGATCGGAATCAATGGTTCATAGATATATTTATTGCTACGTTTGACCTCTTGCTGTTCTTCATCAAAAATAATCCAGGCCAATTGGAGTACATGCGGCCAGTTTTCACTATCCGTATATTTTCGATCCCATTTTTTTGGCAAACCAGAGGTTTCGGTATCCAGGAATAAAAGATATTTCTTCAAAAATTTCAGTGTATTAATTCTAGCTAAACTTAGTTAAAATCCTTTTTATATGCAATGACAAGAAAGGTATTCCTACAAGCCCATAACAGTTCATAACAGTTGAGCCGATGGAAAGGTATATTTTAGTTTTCGTAATACCTAAACGATTATTATGAATGCTGTTTTTGGAGTTTTATTTCATTTTATAGGCGGTTTTGCCTCAGGAAGTTTTTATGTACCCTATAAAAAAGTTAAAGGTTGGTCCTGGGAAACCATGTGGATTCTTGGCGGTCTTTTTTCTTGGATCATCATTCCTCCTGTCGCGGCGATGCTGACCATACCCAATTTTATGGATATTATAAAGGGAAGCAGCAACAGTATTCTTGGTTATACATTTCTTTTCGGTCTACTCTGGGGGATAGGTGGATTGACCTATGGACTGGGTGTTCGTTATTTGGGTGTGTCATTGGGAAGCAGCATTATTTTGGGGCTAAGTATGGTTTTCGGCTCATTAATGCCAAGCATTTATTATTTCATTTATCCAACAACGGGTAAGCATGGGATAGACTACTTTTTCACCAGTAATGCAGGTGTATGTATTCTCCTTGGACTCGCTTTATGTGTGCTGGGGGTATATCTCTGTGGAAAGGCAGGGGTATCGAAAGAAAGCCATCTTGCCTCCTTTTCGAAAGCAGGGAGCTCTGATTACAATTTCGGCTTGGGTATTACAGTTGCGATTATATCGGGCATTCTGAGCGCCTGTTTTAATTTTGGCATTGAGGCGGGTAAGCCGATGGCTGACGTTGCCAATGTGCTATGGAAAGCTAACCATCCAGAACAAGGAGAATTTTTATATCAAAATAACGTAACCTATATCGTCATCCTTTGGGGCGGTTTTACAACCAACTTTCTTTGGTGCCTTTACCTCTTGCTGAAAAATAAAACCTTTTCGGAGTATACAAAAAAGGAAGTTCCCAAAATGCGGAATCTCCTGCTCTGCGCCCTGGCCGGTACGACTTGGTATCTGCAGTTCTTTTTCTATGGAATGGGGGAAAGCCGTCTTGGAAATGGCGCAAGCTCGTGGATTTTACATATGGCCTTTATCATTCTTATTTCAAATGCCTGGGGTATTTTATTGAAGGAGTGGAAGGGGGTCGACCGGGCTACCCACCGATCTATTATCGCTGGTATAATCACCATTATCCTGTCCATCTGTGTCGTGGGCTTTGCAAAAACATTGGAAAATTAGTGTAAAAATATAAATATGGAAGAAGTGAAAACATACAAATACGTAAACAATTTATGGGATGAACAAAAAGCAAAATCGCTTGGCGAGGATGAGATCGCATTGCTGTTGTATCGTTCCAATATTTTGGGAGCAGATCTTCGCATCACTAACTATGGTGGTGGAAATACGTCCTGTAAAGTCAATATGGTGGATCCACTGACTGGTGAAGATGTCGAGGTGATGTGGATAAAAGGTTCCGGCGGTGATATTGGGACCCTGAAGAAATCGGGACTTGCTGCTTTGTATCTAGAGCGCTTGCATAATCTTGAAAGAGTATATAAGGGTATAGATCAGGAAGATGAAATGGTAGAGCTGTTTAATCATTGTATTTTCGACCTCGCCTCCAAGGCGCCTTCAATAGATACGCCTTTACACGCTTTTTTGCCGTTCAAACATATTGATCATTTGCATCCGGACGCTGCGATTGCGATTGCCGCAGCCAAAGATGGGAAGGAAATCACCCATCAGTTATTTGAAGGGACAATCGGTTGGGTCGATTGGCAACGGCCCGGTTTCGATCTAGGGCTACAATTACGTGCCTGTCTCGAAGAAAACCCAGGGATAAGGGGCATTATGCTTGGATCACACGGTCTGTTCACCTGGGGTGATACAGCTTATGCCTGTTATATGAATTCGTTAGATGTGATCGAACGTTGCGCCGCTTATCTCGAACAAAATTATGGAAAGAAAGGTCCCGTGTTTGGTGGTCAAAAGAGCGACAGTCTGGATCAGGCCGGACGGGAATCTCAAGCTGTGAAATTGATGCCAGTATTGCGTGGGTTCTGTTCTAGCGAACGTCATATGATCGGTCATTTTACAGATGATGTACGCGTATTGGAGTTTATCAATTCAAATGACTTGGAACGATTGGCGCCTTTGGGGACAAGCTGTCCGGACCATTTTTTGCGGACCAAAATTCAACCGCTGGTATTAAACCTGGATAGATCCGAGGATCTGGACGATAGTGCAGCGCTTATCGTGAAACTTGAACCACTGTTTACCGCTTATCGCGCGATGTATACGGCCTATTATGAGCAATGTAAACACGCCGATAGTCCTGCCATCAGAGATCAAAACCCGGTGATTGTACTGTATCCCGGTGTTGGTTTGTTTTCCTTTGCCAAAGACAAGCAGACAGCCAGAGTAGCTGCCGAATTCTATATGAATGCCATAAACGTGATGAAAGGAGCCGAGGCCATAAGTGCGTACACGGCCTTGCCGAGACAGGAAGCATTTGACATCGAGTACTGGCTATTGGAAGAAGCAAAACTACAACGCATGCCTAAACCCAAGGCGCTTTCGGGTAAAATTGCCTTCGTGACCGGTAGCGGCGGGGGGATAGGTAAAGCCATCGCGCGAAAAATGGTGCAAGAAGGTGCCGTCATTGTCCTGACCGATGTCAATACGGAGCGTCTTGCGGGCTGTGAGCAGGAGTTTGTAGGTGAGTTTGGAAGAGATTCGGTTGTTTCGGTAGCGATGGATGTGAAGGATGAACAACAGATTTTGCAAGCACTACAGCGTACATTGCTGGCTTTCGGCGGAATTGATATTATCGTCAATAATGCCGGGCTGTCCATTTCAAAATCTATAGAAGAGCATAGTCAGGCAGATTGGGATCTCCTATACGATGTATTGGTTAAAGGGCAGTTTTTGGTTACACAGGCCACGGTTCCGATTTTGAAACAACAGGGTGTTGGTGGTGATATTATTAATATTGTCAGTAAAAATGCATTGGTAAGTGGACCAAACAATGCCGGCTATGGGAGCGCTAAGGGAGCACAATTGCACCTGAGCAGGCTCTGTGCGGCGGAGTTAGGACCTTTTAAGATTCGTGTTAATGTCGTGAATCCAGATGCGGTCATCTCGGATAGTAATATCTGGGCCGGGGGCTGGGCAGAAGGTCGAGCCAAAGCTTATGGGATTCGTGTAGAGGAACTACCGGCCTATTATGCCAAGCGGACATTGTTGAATGAAGTTATTTTACCGGAGGATATAGCAAATGCTTGCTTCTCTTTTGTAGGCGGTCTACTATCAAAATCCACGGGGAATGTCCTCAATGTGGATGGTGGTGTTGCCATGGCATTTGTCCGCTAATTTAGCTATCTTCGGTATTGAGTTTCTGTACTAAAGGAAACTCAGTACCCTATTTTAAATAAACCGAAAACGCAATTATTATGATTTTAGACCCATGTGCTATTGAAGTACATAATGACCGGCTCCGGGGGAAACATCGGCGTGCCTTTGACTTTGTTTCTCATGAAATCCCACAAGTCGAAGACATCTTAGAAAAACTACAAAAATTTCAGATCGCGATTCCCAGTTGGGCACTGGGGACCGGAGGTACACGTTTTGGACGTTTCTCTGGCGCTGGTGAGCCCGCCACATTAGAACAAAAAATTGAAGACGTGGGCTTGCTCCATGCATTGAATAGGTCGAGTGATGCAATTTCTTTGCACATCCCCTGGGATATCCCCAAGGATGCAAACAGATTAAAACAATATGCCAGTGGTTTGGGCATCCACTTTGACGCGATGAATTCAAATACATTTCAAGATCAACAGGGGCAGCAACACAGCTATAAGTTTGGATCATTGCACCATGTTGACCCAGCTGTTCGCCAGCAGGCTATTGACCATAATATCGAAGTAATACGTTATGGCGAAGAGCTTGGATCAAAATGTTTATCGGTTTGGCTAGCTGATGGTTCATCATTTCCCGGACAGTTGAATTTTCGTCAGGCATTTCAGCATACACTTTCCAGTCTGCAGGAAATCTATCGTCATCTGCCGGAGGACTGGAAGTTATTTGTTGAATACAAGGCTTTCGAACCTTACTTTTATTCGACAACCATTGGCGACTGGGGACAATCGCTCTTGTTGACAAATAAGCTTGGACCCAAAGCATTCACCCTGGTTGATCTGGGACATCATCTTCCCAATGCAAATATTGAACAGATTGTCTCCCTATTGTTGATGGAAGGTAAATTGGGCGGCTTTCATTTCAATGATAGCAAGTATGGCGATGATGACCTCACCGCAGGGTGTATGAAACCTTACCAGCTGTTTTTGATTTTCAGTGAACTGATTGATGGCATGGATGAAAAAGGGATGGCCCATGATTCGGGATTGGGATGGATGATTGATGCTTCGCATAACCTGAAGGACCCTTTGGTGGATCTATTACAATCTGTGGAAGCCATTAAAATCGCCTATGCACAGGCCTTATTGATCGACCGGAAGTCCCTTCGGGAGGCTCAAACTCAAAATGATGTTGTTGCCGCCCAGGAGATTTTACAACAGGCTTTTCGTACAGATGTGAGGCCGCTGCTAGCCGAAGCCCGCTTGCGCGCTGGTGCTGCACTCGATCCGATAAGTTTATTTAGAACATTGGGAGTACGGGAAAAACTGGTAGAAGAGAGAGGACGGAATAGTGTAGCGACAGGTCTTTAAATGACAGCCGACATGGAAAATAAACCTATACCTGTCGTTGCCGTATTTGATGTTGGAAAAACAAATAAAAAACTACTCTTATTTGATCAAAATTATCAAGTAGTCTGGGAGCGTTCTGCTCGATTTATGGAAACTGTAGACGAAGATGGTGACCCCTGCGAAAATTTGGAGAGTCTGCGTCTATCTATATTTGATGCCTTACATGAGGTGCTACGTAAGCATGAATTTGATATCCGTGCAATTAATTTTGCGTCGTATGGCGCCAGCCTGGTGTATGTTGATGTCGATGGGAAACCTTTAACTCCCCTGTATAATTACCTTAAGGAATTTCCATTTGCTATTCAACAACAACTCTACAATACCTATGGTGGAGAGACCGTTTTTGCCTTAGAGACTGCATCCCCACCATTAGGAAGTCTTAATTCCGGTTTGCAGCTCTTGCGCCTTAAACGTGAGCGACCTGATTTGTTTCGGCATATTGCCCATGCGATGCATCTGCCTCAGTATTTAAGCTTCTTGGTTTCGGGCCAACTTTGTGCGGACTTGACCAGCATAGGTTGTCATACTGCACTTTGGGATTTCAATAAAAATAATTATCACCAATGGGTGGATGATGAGGGACTGGTCAATGTTTTTCCGAAGATATTTTCTGGCGATACGGCATTTGAAAGTACGTTCTTAGGAAAATCTTATTTGGTAGGTGTGGGCTTGCATGACAGCTCGGCGGCATTGATCCCCTATCTTCTGTTCTTCCAGGAACCCTTCGTCTTAATTTCAACCGGGACCTGGTGTATTTCCCTGAATCCCTTCAATGAAACCAGATTGACGATGAGCGAACTTCAACAGGACTGCTTATTCTATTTGTCTTATTTGGGTAAGCCGGTAAAGGCATCGCGCTTATTTGCTGGTTATGAACATGAAATACAATCAAAACGTATTGCGGATTTCTATCAGGTAACAACAGCCAAATTCAGATTAATGGAAATTGACTGGGGCATTATTACCTATTTGGAAGCTGAAGATCATGACAGTGAATTAAAGTCTTTTGAAAAAATAGACTTACAGCGTTATGACAATTATGAAATAGCCTATCACAGCCTGTTATTTCATTTGGTGAAAGCACAAGTTGCTGCAACCAGATTAGTATTGAAGGGCACAGCTGTATCCCGGATATTCGTTGATGGCGGATTTAGTAAAAACCCCATATATATGAGCCTAATGGCCCGCGAGTTTCTGGATATTGAGGTGTTTGCGGCAACGATGCCCCAAGCGACAGCCTTGGGTGCAGCACTGCTTATGCATCAACATTGGAATACATCTACCATACCAACCAATTTATTGGAATTGAAATTATTTACGTCGCACAATATTTCGTAAATCATTTTAGAACAGGATAGTACGGTATGGCTATTCAGTTTGTTTTCTATTACTTCGATATAGAATTACGAACAAATTAAACCAAAATTAATTAAACCTCTAATCAGAATGGAAAGTAAATTAAAACATTACTCATTAGTTCTTTGCGTGACAATGCTGATGGGGATGCCGTTTACGTTAATTGCCCAGATCGCGAAAACTATTCAAGGTCATGTGGTCAATAGCAAGAGCGGCCAGCCCATTGTCGGTGTCTCGGTTAAAGAAGTCGGCGGTAAAAATGCCAGTTCAACAAATGAAAATGGTGATTTTACCCTGTCCGTAAGTAACAACAAGGTTGTTCTTTCAGTCCAATATGTGGGGTACATGACCAAAAGTGTTGAAGGTATTGTCGGTACCCCGCTTCGTGTCGAACTACAGGAGGATAATACGATACTGGATGAAGTTGTGGTGGTAGCTTATGGGGAAGCTAAAAAGAAAGACCTAACGGGATCTGTATCAACGATCGATAATAGGGCATTAAACATGCAATCCAATTCTACCGTCAGCCGAGCGCTGGAAGGAGCCGCACCTGGTATACAGGTTTCAGCGGTAGACGGTCAACCGGGGATAGACATGGGGATTCGGGTGCGTGGTATCGGCTCGGCCAGTCAGAATACGTCAAATGCACTCGTTGTGATCGACGGTGTGCCTGCGCAAAATGATAATCCACTAGCAACATTAAATCCAAAGGATATACAAAGTATATCTGTCTTGAAAGATGCTGCATCAACAGCGCTATATGGTGCGCGGGGAGCAAACGGTGTGGTTTTGGTGACAACAAAGAAAGGGATGTCCGGTAAAACACGGATTTCATTTGAAGGTAAATTAGGCGTCAATCAGGTAGGCCCCTACCAGTTTGACAAGATCTCTGATCCAAAAGATATTTACGAATTTGCCTGGCTTTCGATTTATAATTCAGCACGTTATGGTGTGGACGGTACAGGGATATCAAAAAGATATACCACCAATGTACAGAATCCCAATATGTCTCATGAACAGGCCGCAGAATTTGCAAGTGCCCACCTGTTTGATTATATCGGATCAACTACTAAATTTCAGCGAAACAGCTTAGGAAACTGGATGTTATATGATGTTCCAGGAGCTGTTTATACGCCGTCTGGTACGGGTGCAGATGCGAGTTCAACCATGAGTGGTTCTTATCTCGTGAATACGGATGGTAAATTAAATCCCAATGCGCGTCTGCTTTTTAGCGATCGTTATGACGATTACTTGCTGGAGAATAGACTGCGGCAGGATTATGACCTGTCGGCTTCTGGTGGTAATGAGAAAGTAAGTTACTTTCTTTCTGGTGGATACCTTGAGGATCCTTCCTACATCCGAGGTTCTTCTTTTAAGCGCTATAACGGTCGTGCCAATTTTGATGCGCAGGTTAATACCTGGTTGAAACTAGGCGCTAACATTGGTTATTCCAATCGGACCACCCAATCGCCAGCGACGCGCTTTGGACGGAATCCAGGTAGCTCAACAGCAAATGTATTTCGTTTTATAAATGGGCAAAACCCCTTGGTTCAGCTGTATGCACGTGATCAGAATGGCGCATTGATTAATGAAAATGGAGAAAATAAAGTGCATGTACTTGCGGGAGATACCTATTCTCCACTTGGTCTGACCTCAGCAGCGCTTTCATCGACGAATGTGTTGACAGTATTAGACAATGATCTGGATCGACGCGTATCTGATGACTGGACAACACGGGTGTATGGACAGGCTAAATTTCTCAATGATTTTACATTTACAGCGAATGTTTCGATGGACAAGTTCAACGAAATGCGCACCCGCTATTGGAATAGCGAATCAGGGCAGGCTGCTGGTATAGGTGCTTTTGGTAAAACAGCATCCAATACAACGATCCTGAATCTTCAACAATTGCTTAATTATTCAAAAACAATTGGCTTGCATAATCTGGAGGGACTCCTGGGCCATGAATATGATTCGTTCAAAAACGAGCAACTCAACTACCGCTCATCTTATGCATTGATTGATGAATTTCCATCATATATCAATTTTGTAGGGCGTTATGATGGTGGTACCTTCCCTAATCCCGGAGGCGGCGAGGACAAACGAACTATGGAAAGTTATTTTTCTAGAATCAACTATAACTACAATGACAGGTACTTTTTCCAGGGATCCGTACGTCGGGATGGATCGTCGAAGTTCAAACTGAAAGACAAACGTTGGGGTACTTTCTGGTCCGTTGGCGGAGGTTGGCGCATTGATAGCGAACCGTTTATGCAAAATGCCAAAAACTGGATTGATCTCCTGAAAATACGGGGCAGCTATGGGGTGATCGGAAACCAGAATGGTATCTCCAATTATTCGGGGTATCAGACCTGGAGTTATTCAGCCACCTACACCCAGACCACAAACGGAACTGGCATACCTGCTAATATTACACTAAATCAAAATGCCTATGTTAATGATCAATTGACTTGGGAAAATATCCATACGATGGATGCGGGTATTGATTTTAGCTTCCTTGGACGCATACGTGGATCGCTTGATTATTATAATCGTGTTACAGTGAATGCCATTTGGAACCAACCAATAGCCATTTCAAAAGGACAGTCTTCGATCGCAACGAATTCGGCAAAAATAGGTAACAAGGGATTTGAAATTGATCTCTCTGTTGACATCATTAAGAAGCCGGATTTCAATTGGACTGTGTCCACTAACGGAACACATTATACAACAAAATTAAAAGCGGTACCCAGCGGTGTTGGTTCAGATGCATTGGGCGGGAATTGGACCGCAGGTACAGATGCCTGGGCAGCTGCGGGGACCAGTGCCGTCGCAAATATCACTTACTTGCGTGGGGTGAATAAAGATTTCTTTAACCTTTATATGCTAAAATATGGTGGCGTTGACCAGACTACGGGCTTACCGCTATTTTACCATCAGGTCACCAAAGCCGATGTCGATGCAGGTACATATCCCGGATATAAAGAGGGCGAGAGTCTGACAACTACAGACTATTCAAAAGCAAGCCGATATGAAATGGGAAGTGCGCTTCCCAAATGGATAGGCGGATTTAGCACTTCTTTACGCTATAAGAACTTTGACCTATATCTTGCTTTGGCTTATCAGTTGGGAGGAAAGTTTTTCAGTACAGAATATGGAAACAACCTGTATGTGAGTGAGGATCCCGGTAAAGCGCTCTCTTCAGAACTTATTGGTAACACATGGACACCAAATAATACCGGTGCAAAATTCCCCATGGTGATGTATGGTAATACTTATGGTAATGGTGCTACCACGGGGAGCTGGTTGTACAGCGATCTAGGGCTGTTTAGTGCTTCGTACCTTAATTTTAAGAATATCACTATTGGGTATACCTTGCCGGAAAATGTACTTGCAAAAATGAAGATCAAGAAACTTAGAATATTTGCTTCAGGGGATAATCTTTTTATGAAAACGGCCCATTCGGGAATCGATCCACGTCAATCACTGGTGGGTGGATTTGAAGTGGCGGCTTATTCTTATCCTACTATGCGGACATTCTCAGGTGGTGTAAGTCTGGAGTTTTAATGTTAAAATGAATTCGATTATGAAATCATCATGATTTATTCAAACCGAGCAAAGCGAGCTCATGAATGCCGCGTAAAACATACACTCGATGAATAAATCGGATAGCTTCATCACAACTGAAACCGCCGAAGGCAGCATGAACCGAGTGAAACGAGCTCATGAATACCATTGAAAATAAATACTTATGAATAATGCCTTAAAGGGAAAATTGACTAATGAATAAAAAAATTATACAGATGAAAAAGATATTTTTATGTGCATTGGCTGTGACATTATTGTTTTCTTGTAGCAAGGATCTGGATATTGCTCCGCCAAATAGTATTACGGATGAACAGATCCGGAAGCTGCTCGAAAGTGGCGACGAAAAGAAAATCCAGGCGGTGCTTGGTGGTATGGCCAACAATATGCCTAAATTGATCAATTTTGGGGCACTGTCCTCCGAATCACGTTATGGCAGTAACCAGGGATTTGATGTGATGCGTAATCTGGAAGGGAATGATATTGTCCTTGGAAATCGGTTGTTAAATATTTTTGGTTCGGATGAATACAATCTGCTGGATTTTATTTCTGATGCCTCCGACAAAAATACACCCTATTGGAACTATGCCTGGAACATGGTTAATACAGCCAACAAAATGCTGAATTATCTTAATCCGACAACAGTTGGCACCAATAAAAAACTGCAAGAATATAAAGGCCGCGGGTTGATCTTACGTGCTTATGCCTATAACTATTTGATGGAAAACTATCAGAATGCCTATCAACAGGGGGGGAAGAGCAAGTTGGGCATGCCGCTCTATGATACTTATTCTCCCGTTCAGGAAAGCAAGGCCCGATCCACAGCGGACGAAACGTATGCCTTCATTAAAAATGACATCAATGAGGCTATTCGACTCTTTAAAGAGGCAGGGATTGGTTTTACAGCAGATCCCTCTGACTTTGATCTTGGTGTAGCCAATTTTATGTTGGCTAAGGTGTCGCTATGGACTGGCGATTGGAATACTACCATCAGTGCCAGCAATGAAATTCTGAGCAAGTACCCAACCTTGATGAGCCAGGCCATGTACGGTGCCACCAACAAAGGGACACAGGCCGCTCCTGAAATGAGGCCGGAGCAGAATGGTTTTCTCAATATTAGCATCAATCCTGAAGTACTCTTTGGTTTTGCACTGGGTGAGGCGGTAACGGTGCATAACTGGTGGATGAACTGTTTTGCTGAAGGCAATGGAGGAATTGGCCAAGGGTTTCAACGTATAGATAACCGTTTATATGCCCAAATAGACAATCGTGACTACCGTGTAAATTGTTTTATGGCCTCAGATTGGGGTGATTACACTTATCCAACAAATGGCGATAAACGGACAATACCCTTGTATACGAATCTCAAATTTGCCGCTACCCACGGTTTGGGCAGTGATGACAAAAAGAATGTCGGTCGTGTGAGCTGTTACTATATGCGCAGTTCGGAAATCCTACTGATGAAAGCGGAGGCCCAAGCGCAGAATAAGGATGATCAGGGGGCGAAACAAACACTCAATACATTGTTGGCTGCACGCACAAAATCTGGAACAACGCCATTGACCTGCGACAACTATACCTCAATGCAAGGTCTTTCGGCCTTGGAGATGGTACAGTTTCAAACAAGGTTAGAACTCTGGGGTGAAGGGGGACGTGAATTTTATAACAACAAACGCTGGAATATCGCTATCAACCGTGCTGCATCACCTACGCACGTGGATAAATCTAGCTATCCTGTTAATAAAATGACCTTACAAATTCCATTGGATGAAATGTTGTACAACAATAAAATGGTGCAAAACTAAATAAATCAAAATGGGACAATGAAGCTTATATAATCAGACACTTGCATGATCTTGTCATTGGGGCATGCAAACTGTACTGATTATTTACAGGATAGTTCAGGATACAATTTCGTTCAATCTTGCGTATTTTCAAGTAGCTGAATATAATTCCATAAAACCTAAAATTTAATGATATGAAGAACCAATTGACCGAAGAACAGATCGCATTTTACCAAGAGAATGGTTACATCGTTATAGCAGATTTTCTGGACGCGGAAGAGTTGGCAACATGGCAAAGAATTGTTTTCGATGCGGTGGAGCAACGTGCCGGAAAGAAGATGCCCGGAAAGGAAGCAAAAGTAGGGGAAGATGATGGTATTAATAAAGATGCCGATTATTTCGGAAAAGTATTTGACCAATTATTGAACCTCTGGCAGACGAGCGATCAGGTAAAGGAGCTGATGGTGGATAAGCGTATCGGTGAGATGGCGGCGAAACTTGCTGGCGTTGATGGTATCCGCATCTGGCATGATCAGGCGCTCTTTAAGCGCCCCTTTGCGAATCCCACAGCTTGGCACCTCGATACACCTTTTTGGTCCTTTTCAGATCGCAAGGCACTTTCAATATGGATTGCCTTGGATGATTCGACACTAGAAAATGGATGCATGTATTTCGTTCCCCGGTCGTATAAACAAACGGGATTTGAAAATCTGGGCATTGGAAAGAATATGGGGACAATTTTTGAACATTACCCGCAAATGGCAAAGGTAAATCCAGTGGCAACACCGCTAAAAGCGGGCAGTTGCACCTTTCACAATGGATTGACAATCCATGGGGCCGGACCCAATATGACCAATGGATTTAGACGGGCCATGACCTGTGCATATATGCCCGATGGAAATGTCTACAATGGACAGGCAAATATCCTACCGGATGATTATCGGGCGACATTACAAGTGGGTGACCTATTAAACAATGATGAACAAAATCCGCTAATCTACCATACAGCATGGTAAAACTGGATTTCTTTTATCCGAGATGGGGGAGCGAGCATATTCCTTGGGCAGATTTCCTCGAACGTGTTCAGGCGGCGGGGTATGCTGGGGTAGAGTGGTTTCCTTTCGGAGAAAACATAGACCCGACATCGGTGCTGCAATTGCTAAGCAAGTATAAATTAAGATATAGCATTGTTACCTGTGTGCTGCAAAACTTTGACACAACAGAGGCTTATTTTAAACTATTGGAGGAACAACTTGCCTTTTATGGGAAGTTGACGCAAGTGTTTTCTGCGCCTGAATTTATTTCGGTACAGATGGGACGGGAATACTTTTCTCCTGTCGATGTCCTACAAGGTTTGCGCTTATGTGAAAGAATCGAAAAGCAGTATGGACTCGAAATTTTTCAGGAAACCCACCGTAATAAGTGGAGTTATGGCTTGCATACTGTGATACCAATGCTGGAAAGCTATCCGGATCTGAAGCTTACCTTGGATATTTCCCATTGGTTTTGTGTTTCGGAAAGTTTGCTGGAAGATCGCCCGGAGGAGCTGGCTCGCATCTTGCCGCAGGTGAGACATATACATGCACGGGTCGGGTATACACAGGGACCGCAGGTCCCCGATGTCAGAAAGAAGATATACCGCGATATTATTACGCTCCACATAGCTCTTTGGCAACAATGGATAAACCTGAATAAAAGCAAATCCTGCTTGACCATAACGACCGAATTCGGTCCGCCGCCCTATCTTATTTCGTCTGGAAATCGCGAACGGGACAATGAACGGCAATGGCAGCAAAATCTTTGGATGAAGAGATACTTGTCCAAGCATCTCATCACCTAAACTCTATATTATGAAGCGAAGACTATTTTTACAGCAGAGCAGTTTACTTGGAGCCTCCTTTTTTCTTGCCAAGAATTTAAGGGCTTTCAGTAGCGAGAGTTATGCGGATAAAGACCATTATTTTAACTTGTTTCAGTCTCCCTCAACGGGCAATAGGCCTTTTGTGCGTTGGTGGTGGAATGGAAATAAGGTCAACAAGAGTGAATTGCGTCGCGAACTGCTGTTACTCAAAGAGGCGGGGATAGGTGGGGTGGAGATCAATCCCATTTCTTTTCCCAAGCGAACAGATGACCTAGGGATTCCCTCGCTGAAATGGCTGAGTCCAGAATGGATTGATATGGTGCAGTATGCAGCTACGGAGAGCAAGAAAATCGGACTGACTGCCGACCTTATTGTGGGATCCGGTTGGCCCTTTGGTTCCGAAGACCTGAAAGAAGAAGAGACTGCCCAAGTTGTACTGGTTCATTGTGAATCCATTGAAGGGCCTACACGTTATGGGGTCAGACCCTACCATATTTTCAATATGATCGATCCCGCGGTGACGGATAAGAATCCGTTACGGAACCCAGAGATCCTGTCAGTCAAACTGGTCAAAGATCCCATGGAATCAATGGCTGAAGTGATCGATTATACGGACAGGATCAGTGCGGATAAAATTGAGATTGATGTTCCCACAGGTAATTACGTCTTATATGTCCTGGTAAAATTTAAGGCATTTGCATCAGTTATCAATGGCGCACCCGGGGCTGCCGGATCCATTCTAAATCATATGGATAAGCAGACAGTAACCCGTTATTTGGATCGGATGTCTACCCGTATGCAGGAGCAGATCGGCCCACTAAAAGATTATGTGCGCGCGCTGTTTACTGACAGTATGGAGCTGGAGGGATGTAATTGGTGTGACGATTTTGCTGTCGAATTTGAACGTCGGCGAGGCTATGATCTGATGCCTTATTTACCCTTTATCTTATTTAAAGTGGGACGGTTGGGCGCTGTTGTGGATGAAAATTATGGTGCCAAGAAAAGCAAAGAGCTCAGCGAGCTCTTGAGCCGTGTACGTTTTGATTATGAATTTACCAAAGCATGCTTGTTAAAAGAACGTTTTACCGATACCTATGTCAATTGGTGTCGTTCACTTGGAGTTAAGTCACGGGCGCAAGCCTATGGGCGAGGATTTTTTCCACTGGAGAGCAGTCTGGAGTATGATATTCCAGAAGGAGAATCATGGACGACAAACTACTTGCGCCACAAGCTGGGGGAGGAGATGTCTGACGAGGACTACCGTCGGGGGCGTGGCTATACCATGATCGATAAGTATGTTTCTTCGGCAGCACATCTCAAAGGAAAACGGCTTGTCAGCTGTGAGGAAATGACCAATACCTACCTTGTTTTTAATACGCCGCTGGAGCTACTTAAGTTGGGTTCCGATCAGAGTGCCTTGTCCGGTATTACACATTCCGTCTGGCATGGATTCAATTATTCGCCACTGGAAGCGCCTTTTCCAGGCTGGATTCAATATGGTTCCTTTTACAACGAACGCAACAATTGGTGGCCTTATTTTAAATATTTGAATGATTATAAAGCCCGTCTTTCGTCGCAGCTTCAGCAAGGGGATTATTATGCCGACATGGCGATTTTACCAGCGAACTATGACCTATGGACGGAAAACGGTGTGCAGACCGATCCTTTCCCTGAGAAACTGAACGTTCCTTATACCTCATTGCTTTGGGAGGCCATCAGTAAAAATGGGGGGAATGCGGACTATATCACCGAAATCATTTTACATGACTGCAAAGTAGAAAAAGGAAAACTTTGTTATGGTAAAAGACGGTACAGCGTGCTGTTTCTACCAGGTATCAAACGGATGTCTCCAACCGCTATGTCTAGGTTGGTCGAATTTGTTGCTTCTGGAGGACGTATTATAGCGATAGAAACGCTCCCACAGCAAAGTTTAGGCCTACAGGACCGCATAAAAAAGGATGAAGAAGTACGCCAACTATTAAAGCGGTTACAATCTTATCCGGATCGTTTTATTGCGGTTAAAAAGCCGCAAGACAATAATTTTATGGACTGGTACCGTCTTCTCATGCGGAAGTATCAGCTTCCGCATTATTTACGGATGGATCAGCCAGACCGCTATGTTATGCAGATGCGATATATCCGTGATGATGGAAGTGAATGTTATTTTATACAGAATGCCCATCGACTGAACAGTACCACCATAAATATTTCGTTTACGGCACCTGAAATAAAAAAACAAACCTGCTGGTTGTGGGACTTGGATAGTGGTAAACGCTTTCGTGTACAACTATCCAAGGACAATAGTTTGTTGTTGGACTTAGGTCCTACAGATGCTTATCTTTTCGTGTTTGATCAGCATCACCTGGGGGATACTTGGCAGCCGTTGGCCACTAGCGGAAACAATACGCTGGATTTGAGTACCCAGTGGAATGTTGATCTGCAGCATAAACAGGAAGGTAGTTCGAAGCAAATTCTCCTATCTCGTCTAGTAGATTTTAAAGACGATGAGCGTTTGATGTGGTTTTCGGGAACGGCCATTTATCGGCGTTCGTTTTCCTGGTCAGCGGGGGACAGTGCTCTGTTGAATTTAGGTCGCGTAGCGGGTGTTTCTGAAGTTTTTGTCAATGGAAAATCACTTGGGGTAAAATGGTATGGAAGACGGATCCATAATCTCGTAGGGAGCCTCGAGCAGGGCGATAACCAAATCGAAATCCACATTACCACAACCATGGGGAATTATATGAAAACACTCAAGGACAATGAAAATGCCCAGTATTGGGTCAACCGCAAGGGAAGAGAACAAGAAATGCAATCGATGGGCTTGATCGGTCCAGTTACTTTATATACAAGCTAACTTATGAAGATATTACCTATTTTTTTTATTATCATCCAGGCGCTGACGTTTCGATTGGCGGTTGCCCAGGATTATAAAGCTCTGGATTTTGGTATCAATGGCGACGGCCAGGCGCTTAATACACGTTCTATTCAGGCGGCTATTGATTACATAACGAACAAAGGTGGGGGAACATTGCGCTTTACCCCCGGCAATTATGTTACCGGATCGTTTTATTTAAAATCCAATGTGACTTTGCATCTCGAGCAGGGCGCAAACCTGTTGGGGTCAAACAATCCCTTCGACTATCATAAAGATACGGTGGTCAACTGGCAATCGATGATCTATGCCATCCGGCAACACAATATTGGCATCGTAGGGAAGGGAACGATCAATGGCCGTGGATTTCAAACGGCAATGAACGCGCTTCAGAATGTGCATAAAGGAATTGTACAGGATGAACTGAAACTCGATCGCCTGCGTGAGTGGAACCGCCCGGAAAATATTTACTTCCGCGAGTGTAAGAATGTTTTGATAAAGGACATTACGCTACGGGATCCAGGAAGCTGGAACCAGACTTATGATCAATGTGAAGATCTTCATGTCGAAGGCATTTACGTAGATAGTAAATCGTATTGGAACAATGATGGTATCGATGTGGTGGATTGTAAGAACGTGGTCATCAGGAACTGTTTTTTTGATGCGGCAGATGATGCCATCTGTTTTAAATCCCATGATGCGAATGCTGTCTGTGAAAATGTACTTGTTGAAAACTGCACCGCCCGCTCAAGTGCGAGTGCTTTAAAATTTGGGACAGTATCCCGTGGGGGCTTTCGAAATTTTGTTGTCAAAAATCTGGTGGTGTACGATACCTATCGATCCGCCATTACCTTTGCTGCGGTGGATGGTGGTTTTGTCGAAAACATTCTCGTGGATGGCGTACGCAGCATCAATACCGGAAACGTTATTTTCCTGCGTATCGGTGACCGTTGGAGCAAAGGTAAGAAGCCTTTTATGAAGAATATCACCATCCGGAATGTATATGCCGAGGTTCCTGCAAATAAACCTGACCTGGGCTATAGCTATGAAGGTCCTGTCGAAGATATGCCCCGAAACATTTCGCCGGCAAGCATTATAGGGCTACCCGATCATAAAATTGAGAACGTCACCCTTGAAAATATTGAAATGGTCTATCCCGGAGGTGGAAATGCCCTGTATGCTTATCGTGGTACGGATCCGAAATCCTTGGATGGGATCCCGGAGATGGCCAATGCTTATCCTGAGTTTTCGCAATTCAAGGAACTGCCAGCCTGGGGACTATACATACGTCATGCAAAACAGATCAATCTGAAAAACGTATCCTTTCGCATAAAGGATACTGACTATCGTCCGACCATTGTCGCCGATGATCTGGAGGGGGGAGTCTGGGATTTTAAATCCTATTTAAATGGACAATTATTGAAGGATAGTTTCCATTTGCATCAGTCAAAAGAAGTCAAAACCAATTAGATCGCGTATCATGAAAAAGTATCTATTTTTAATTTTTTTATGGGCGAGCTGTTTTAGGTTATTCGCCGAGGATTACAATGCATCTCTTTTTGGATGTAAGTCCGATGGAATAACCAATAACACGGGTTCCATTCAATATGCCATAGACTATATCGCCAAAAAAGGCGGCGGAACATTACATTTTTATGTAGGGCGTTACCTGACCGGATCTTTTAGTTTAAAATCCAACGTTTCCATTGAATTGCATGAAGGGGCTGTATTGTTGGGGAGCAGCAATGTTTTCGACTACAGTAGCCTGAATGGAAAAAGAGCGCTGATCAGCGCTGTTGGTCAATCCAATATTCAGATCAAAGGAAAAGGCGTTATTGACGGGCAGCAACAATTGTTGCAAACCCACTTAACAGCATTACGTCAAAAAGGATACATCACATTATCAGATCAACCTGAAGATATCAGTCTGATTTATTTGCAAGACTCCAAGCAGATTCAGGTAAAAGGTATCATGGAGTTGAATCTGCCGGGGGCAGCGCAGTTTGTCGATCGATGTGAAGATGTGACATTCCAGGGTCTGGATATCAACTGTCCGGGCGGTATTGGCGTATACGTTAGAAATTCCAATAAAGTAATCCTGTCCAATATCTTTTTTAGGGCCATCGAGAAAGCGTTGGTCGAAAGCGAGGGCAATCAGGGGCTGACGAAAGAAAACAGCCGGCTGGCTAATGGAAAATCTATCTAAAAGGGAAAGAATATGAAAATCAATATCATCATGGTCATGGTCTTCCTATGTGGGGGGATGTTGACCTTAAATGCCAAAGAATATAATGCCTCTCTGTTTGGCATCAAATCGAATGGAACAACACTCAATACAACGTCCATTCAACGGGCGATCGATTTTATTCACGAGCAAGGTGGAGGAACCTTACGGTTTTATGTGGGGCGCTATCTTACTGGTACACTTGTCATGAAAGAAAATGTACATATCCAATTGGAAGAAGGAGCTATATTGGTGGGCTCAACCAATATTTACGATTATAATATTGATGTGCCTAATTGTGCATTGATCTATGCCAATGGGGCGAATAATGTGACGATAAAAGGCAAGGGTGTTATCGATGGGCAAGGTCGGGAGGTCGCCTATAATCTGTTGGCACAGATTCAGAGTGGTGTGCTGAAAGACCCGCTGGATTATGATCGTCCACGGAATAGAAGACCAAAAGCAATTTATATGCGGTCCTGTGAAAATGTGCGTATTCATGGTATCACGATCCGAAACTCAGCCGATTGGGTGCAGGTTTATGATCAATGTGTCAATACGGTTGTTGACAGCATTACGGTTGACAGCAAAGCGTTTTGGAATAATGACGGTATCGATATTGTAGACTGCCGTAATTTTAAGTTGCTGAACTCATTTATCGATGCATCGGATGATGCCATCTGCCTAAAATCCCACGATGCTGCCAAGATCTGTGAAGACGTGGAAATCCGAAACTGTACGGCACGCTCTAGTGCTAATGGAATCAAATTTGGAACTGTATCCGCTGGGGGGTATAAGAATATCAGGATCATTAATAACAAGGTATACGACACCTTTCGTTCGGCATTGACGATTGCTACGCCCGATGGTGGACTTGTGGAAGATATTGTTGTCGACAGCTTATCTGCATTTAATACCGGAAATGCCTTTTACCTGCGTATTGGCGCTCGTTGGAATAAGGGAAGAACAGGGTCTATCAATAATATTCTGATTCAGAACGTAAAGGTGGAAGTCGCAAAAGATAAACCGGATAGCGGTTACCCTTATGAGGGGCCTATTGAGGATAATCCGAGAAATACCTCACCATCAAGTATTGTCGGGCTAAAAGATGCACCCATTCGCAATGTGACATTCCGTAATATAGAAATCACTTATCCTGGGGGAGCAAATCCAAATTATGCCTATCGGGGGACGAGTAAAGCTGAACTGGACAGTATTCCGGAGATGGCGGCGGCTTATCCCGAGTTTTCGCAATTTAAAGAACTTCCAGCATGGGGATTCTATGTGCGGCATGCGGAAAATATACATTTTGACCGGGTCGTGTTGAAATTGAAAGACAAGGAATATAGACCCATGCTGGTCTTTGATGACGTAAATGGTTATTCACTGTCACAGGTGAAGCAGTCAGGGGCAAAGGGTAAGAAGGAGCTCGTTGCAGTAGATTCCAAAAAGATAAAACCTTGAGCTGATTCTGTAATCCGCTAAAAAGAAATATGATGCGATGCTATTGGGTACTGATTTTTTTGCTGTCAATGACAACGGTCTCTGCGCAGAATACAGCACAAGATTCCGTATATGTCTATGCACATTATACCAAAAAGGAGGTCTACATTCCGATGCGGGATGGGGTCAAGCTTTATACGGCCATTTATATGCCAAAGGATACCTCGGTAAGCTATCCGATTTTGATGACACGTACGCCATATAGCATCGCGCCCTACGGTGAGCAGTCCTTTCGTATTCCAATTGGTCCCAGTATGGAGTTTGCAAAAGAAAAATTCATCTTTGTATACCAAGATGTGCGGGGTAAGTATAAATCTGAGGGAGATTTTGTTGCTAATAGGCCCTATATCGTCGAAGGTAATCCAACTCAGGTCAATGAATCCACGGATACGTACGATAGCATTGACTGGCTCGTCAGACAGTTGAAGTCCAATGGGAAAGTGGGTGTTTGGGGGATTTCTTCTCCAGGAATGTATGCTTCCATGTCATTGATTGATTCCCATCCCGCTTTGGCGGCCGTTTCTCCGCAAGCACCGGTGACCGATTGGTTTCTTGGAGACGATCGGCATCACAATGGTGCTTTTATGCTGATGGGCAGTTTTTCCTTTCTTTCCTCTTTTGGAAAAAAACGAGATTCCATCGGGATAAGAGGACCAGCAGGTTTTTCGGACTATGGAACAGACAATGCCTATTCGTTTTTTCTCAAAACTGGAGCACTTAAAAATCTCAATAGACAGTTTTTGAAGGGCGAAAGCATATTGTGGAACGAGATGATGACTAATGCCGATTACAACGACTATTGGCAAGATCGGGCTTATTTGTCCCGCATTCGTGAAGTAAAACCACAGGTACTTGTGGTCGGAGGTTGGTTTGATCAAGAGGATTTATACGGTCCGCTGAAAACATATGCGGCTTTGCGGAAAATAGCACCTAATCGTGTCAAACTGGTGATGGGCCCCTGGTATCACGGTTCTTGGACCAAAGGTACGGGTCGGAATTTGGATAGCCTGGACTTTGGCCAAAATACGGCTGTTTATTATCGTAAAGAAGTTGAACTACCCTTTTTTGTCAACTACCTTAAAGGAAAAGGAAAAGGAAAAGATACGCTCGCTGCAGCTACCATATTTGTGACTGGGGAGAACAAATGGTCCACGCACGAGACTTGGCCTATTGTCAATACCAAGGTACAACCCCTGTTTTTTACACCGGAGATGAAATTGAGTTTCCAACAAGCTACAAAGGTAGCCCCGTCTTATGTATCTTATTATTCAGACCCCAATAACCCCGTTCCCTATACACGGGAGAAAACGGTTTTAAGGGGAAATAAATATATGTATGAAGATCAATATTTTGCGGCTCAGCGACCGGATGTACTGGTTTTCGAAACCGATGTTTTGGCCGAAGACCTCAAATTAATGGGTAATATACAGGCAAACTTGTTTGTGAGTAGTAGTGGTACTGATGCTGATTTCGTCGTTAAATTGATTGATGTGCATCCGCATGCAAAAGGCGATAAGCTTTCCGATTGTCAATGTCTGGTTCGTGCCGAGGTGATGCGGGCCAAGTATAGAAAAAGTTTTTCCCATCCGGAGGCAATGAAACCCAACCGGATTCACGAAATTCGCTTTGATATGCAGGATGCGGCACATGTGTTCAAAAAAGGGCATAAGATTATGGTGCAGGTGCAGAGCTCCTGGTTTCCGTTGGTGGATCGAAATCCACAGCAGTTTATGAATATTTATGAAGCGTCGGATGCCGACTTCAAAAAGCAGGAACAACGGATTTATTGTCAGGGTAAATATGCATCCTTTATTTTATTACCGATTGTTAATTCTCATGAAAACTAAGATTTTTTATTTGTTTATTCTTTTGCTCAGTGGCATCTTCCCGCTCCGGGCACAGGTTGATTATGCGCGGTCCGTTGTAAAAACTTTAGCCTCCAAGGCTTATGCAGGACGTGGCTATGTATTTGACGGTGACCGAAAGGCAGCAGCTTTTATTGCTGCTGAATATCAAAAAAATAGACTTTTACCTTTGGGTACTAGCTATTATCAGCCTTTCTCCATGCCCGCAAATGTTTTTCCCAAAGACGTAAAAATAGTGGTGGATGGCCGAAAGCTCAAGTTGGGCGAGCAGGCACTGATCGAGGCTTCAAGTCCTTCCGTCAAGGGTAAATTTATACTGACCGAAATCAGGATTCCTGCGGATCCTGCTGCGGTGGATCAGCTGATCCAGAATCCGCTATTCAAGGATAAATTTCTGGTAGTGGATGAGCGTGCCGCCTTAGCAACAATGAAGCCCGATCAGTTACGGATGACCTTGCTGCGCCTTGCATCCGGGGGGTACTATAAAGGAATTTTGGTACAGACTGAACAAAAATTGCTTTGGCGCGGTGCGACAAACCAACTTAATCGACCAATTGTCTATGTGAAAAACAACAGTGTTATTCCGCTGGAGGGAAAGGTTATGCAGCTCAAGGTACAGGCGGTTTTTCAAGAAAATTACCTGACCAATAATGTCTGTGGGATGATAAAGGGCACAAGTAAATCCGATTCTCTGATTGTGATCACAGCACATTATGATCATGTTGGTGCCATCGGTAAACGTGTGGTATTTACCGGCGCAAATGATAATGCCAGTGGTACGGCCCTACTTTTATATTTGGCGACCTACTATCGGCAGCATCCACCAAAATACAATACCGTATTCTTGGCTTTTTCAGGGGAAGAAAGCGGTTTGCTTGGCTCCACTTTTTTTGCGAATAATCCGCTTATCGATTTGCGGAAAATCAAGTTTTTACTCAATTTTGATATGGCTGGAACAGGGGATGATGGGATTCAGGTCGTCAATGGTACGATCTTTAAAGACCAATTTGAACGCTTGGTAGCCATTAATAAGGAGAAAAAATATCTACCTGAAGTCAAAGTGCGCGGTCCAATGAACCGAAGTGACCACTATCCTTTTTATGCGAAAGGAGTTCCGTCATTTTTTATCTATACACTAGGGGGCATCGCTGCCTATCACGATATTTATGATCGCTATGAAACATTACCTTTTACGCGATTTGATGAGTATGTGCGGTTGATGATTGACTTTATCAAAACGATATAGTCTGTTATGGACCGCAGTGTTCCTGTTGCCTGGTAACTAAAATGCCTTGTTATGACACCACACTCTAATTATTTGAGATCCATCCGTATCGCATTTGTCTATTGTCTATTGAGTTTGATTGCCGTGGCTGCCTATGCGCAATTGGAGGTGTTTGTCGCCATGAACGGTGATGATCAATCTGCTGGCAGTATGGATCGTCCGGTAGCAAGCCTGGAGCGGGCAATCGCGTTGCTTCGGGAGCGGAGAACTACGCGTCATGCGGGGATGGCGATTATACAGATACGTGAAGGAACGTACGCTTTTGTCCATGGAATTTCACTCGACAGCAAGGATAATAACACCCTGATTCAGGCCTATGGTAAAGAATCCGTCACTTTTAAAGGTTCGGTGGGTTTGGCTCCGACAAGTTTGAACAAGCTGCGTGAAGGCGGCGGTATCAGTTATTACGAGATAAATCTACTACAACATGGGGTAAAGGATCTGGGGAAATTGCGGAACGTTGGTTTCTCCCGTGCAAGTGGCAATGCTGCAGGCGAGTTGTTTGTCAATGGCAGGGCCTTCCATCTTGCGCGTTGGCCCAATCATGGGATGGTTGCCATGGGTAAAGTCGTCGATGCGGGTTCTATTCCACGAAATAAAGATCTGAGTCATCGGGGCGGAGTTTTTCGGTATAAGGACTCTCGTATTGATCGCTGGGCGCAGGAGGATGATCCTTGGGTTGCCGGTTATTTCAAATGGGGCTATGCCGATGATATGGTTCGCGTGAAGAGTATTGACGGGGAGAAACGAACCATTACAACGCGTGAACCAACCCTATATGGCTTTGATTATAAGAAAAAATATAGGCAATGGTATGGTGTCAACCTATTGGCCGAACTGGATACTGTGGGTGAGTTTTATGTAGACAGAAAGTTGGGTACGATGTCATTCGCGCAGGATAAACCAATTACAAAATTGAGTTATTCGGTGTTGGATGAACCTTTTTTTAGTCTGATCGGAGCTAAATTTGTACAAATCAAAGGTATTCAATTTGAGGAATCCAGAGGGATGGGGATTTATATGCGGGATACGAAACAGGTGCTCATCGAAGACTGTACATTCCGTAATTTAGGCAGTTTGGGAATTGCTATGGGGTATGGAATAAGGCCCTTTGAGCAAATGCAACATGAGGGGTCAGGTGAACCACAAGATAACAGTATTGGTGACCTTCATCAACATATCTATAGTCATCCCACATTTGATCATCGGGGTGGTGTGTCTAATGTAATCCGTCGTTGTCATTTTTATCGCTTGGGTGCTGGTGGTGTTTCTTTATCGGGTGGAAATCGGTTGGAGCTCAGCAAAGGTAATAATCGCATTGAACATTGCGTTTTCTCGGATTTGAATCGCCTAGAAAAATCCTACCGCCCAGCAATTGCACTCTATGGGGTAGGGAATGTGGTCAAAAATTGTGAGATCGCAGATTTACCAAGTATGGCCATTCTTATCCACGGCAACGAACATATCATTGAATACAATTACATTCATCATGTTGCGCAAGAAGTTGACGATCAGGGTGCAATTTATATTGGACGGGATCCTTCGGAACGACATAATCTCATCCAGTATAATTTGTTGGCAAACATCCCGAAAAAACTAAGAACTTCAGGGATATACCACGACGATGCTTCCAGTGGAACAAAAGTCGTTGGGAATATTTTTGTGAATGCAGGTGAACGATCTGCTTTTATCGGTGGGGGTTCAGATAACTGGTATGTCAATAACTTATTTGTTGCTGCGGGAAGGTGGGCCGTCCGTGTGGACAATCGTTTGGAAAACTGGTTGAAGAAGCTCAATGTATACGGATCGGGCAGCCTGTTTTATGATCGCCTGGTCGGTGTGCGTTATCTGATGGATCCCTACCGTAGTGCTTATCCCGAATTGGCACTACAATTCGATCGTGGTGGAAGACCTACTGGAAATGTTTTTCAGGATAATCGCTTTTACAATTGCAAACGGACCTTGAAGGGAAAAAGAAAATGGTTGGTCTGGGATCAAAATAATGCGGCGAAATATCTGCCTAGTCTAGAGCAAGATTACCAGAGGATGAATTTAAGTGATTTAAAGAAAGCTTTGGGAAGTCAAGCGATGCAGCAGCATATTCCAATGGATCATATTGGGCCACAATAGCGATAGCGTGCTTTTCCGTTTGTGAAACCAATGTATTGATACTTAGAAAAAGATAGAAAAGAACTATCGATGTCTACTGGGGGTACTTTAGGGAAAAACGGAATCTAAAGATACTAGATTCCGTTTTTTGTTATTATTTCATTTTTTCGGTTTGCTTTCTTATCCAGTCGAACCATTCATTTTTTTGATCGGGATGCGTCCAATGTCCGGTTTCCTTATAGATACGTAATACTTTTGGTGCACTGATCCCATTGTAGCTGGCATACATGGAAGTTGGCGGACATACAACATCATTGAAGCCCCAGGAATAGAAACCCGGTACACGAATACCTTTGGCAAAGTTGACTACATCGTAGTAGGACAGCGTATTTTCTAGCCCATTGATCTTCTCTAAAACGCTGTAGTTGGTGGGAGCAAAATAATGGGGCCATCCACCAGCACGATGATGCAGATAACCTGTGACATCTGATAGTGCAGGATAGAGTGCAGCTACCGCTGTAACACGTTTATCCAATGCGGTGGTTACGATGCTTAGGGCACCGCCTTGACTTCCCCCCATGACGATCAGGTTTTTTCCATCCCATTCTGGCAGGGAGGATAGATAGTCATTGGCCCGTATACAACCTAAATAAACCCGTTTATAGTAAAATTGATCTTTATCCTGGAGGTTATTATTGTAATATGCACGCAGGGCTCCGGCAGCGAGATCTTTGTAAACTACGGAATCTAAATCTACGGGAATGCCATGTATTCCGATGCTCAACACAATCATCCCTTTGGAGGCCAGTTCAATCTCTGGACCATAGGGACGGACCCCCGCTCCAGGTACACGTAAGACGGCGGGATATTTGCCCGGATCGGAAGGGACACTAAGGATTCCATAGATTTTACTGTTTCCAATGTTGTTGAAAGAAACTCGGAAGACATCAACTTCCACTGTGCTTCTGTCTGGTAATAGGGTCTTCGTTGCTTGCATCGGAACAGATTTGAGTTCGGAAATAGCCTTATCCCAAAAGGAATCAAAGTCATTGGGTGTATGCTGTGTAGCCGCAATCTTTTCGGGTGAGAAACCGATGGTGCAGAGTTTTTTTGTCTGCTTTCCATTTTGGGTTACGACTACTGTACAGCGTAAAAATCCCGGCTTTTTTAAGGTAAAAGCACCACTTTTAAAATGCCCGGAAAAATTTGGAATTTGTTCTTTGACAAAGGGATTTACCATTTCGGGCCCAATCTCATAGGAAACGCTATCGCCTTTGAAAGGTTGCCCGTTAGCTTGGATACTGATATCAAAAATGACTTTATCTCCTGGTTTTGCAAGCCAGTCAGCATAGGCAGTCTTAATTTCAATAGCTAGTTTTTCGGACTGGCCTCTGCTGCTGAAGACACAAAACAAGAATAGGATTGAGAGGAAAAATTTGTTGATCTGTTGCATTATAAACGATTCTAAAGAGATTATTTACCCGCTTCAATAAGAAGCAGAAGTCCGACAATAAATAAGATAAACATGAGCGGGAGTAATAAAACGACCTGCCTGGAGGCACCTTTAAATTCCCGCCAGATAAATACACCCCAGAGTGCAGCGACCAGTGTCGCACCCTGCCCCAGTCCATAGGAAATGGCTGGCCCGGCTTTACCGGCCGCAATAAGGTTGAGCGAGTTGCCAATCCCCCAGATGATACCCCCCAGTAGACCAACAGTATGTACGCTAAAATTTCCGTTGAAATATTCTTTATAGCTCAAAGGAGGGCCATTTAATGGTTTTTTCATCAGCAAGGTGTTAAAAATAAAATTGCTCAATAAAATACCCGTCGAAAAGATAAATACGGCGGTATATGGGGTCATCTTTCCGCTTGCAGGTGCCTCAAAATTATCAAGGTCCATGGCAGAAGCAATAAAGCGATAAAAAAGCGACATCAGAAGCCCCGCCAGGAGGCTTAATAATAGCCCTTTGGAAGAGCTGTTGTTCTGTGTTTTTGTTACTTTTTTGTATGCAATGGCATTGATGATAATGGCAATAGCGATACAGATGACCCCTATGAATAGGAGAGTAGGGTTTCCTTTGGTTGCAGCAATATAGTTGATCAGTACACCTAAAATCAATGCAGTCCCGATACCGACTGGGAATGCCACAGCCATCCCCGCTAGCGCGATGGCCGAAGAAAGAAGGATATTGGCTGCATTAAAAATAATTCCCCCCAATAGGGCATTGAAAATATGCTGGGATTCGGCCTGTTTCAGATCCGCGACAAAAGGCCTGCCGAGCTCGCCATGGCTACCCAGTGTAAAGGCAAAGATCAGCGAAAGCAGAAAAATACCTAATACGTAATCCCAATAGAAAAGTTCGTAGCGCCAGTTTTTGTTCGCTAATTTTTGAGTGTTTGCCCAGGAACCCCAGCAAAGCATTGTGATGATGCAGAAAAATATGGCCTGTGCATAGCTGCTTACAATAAACATAGGGTGATATTTGATCCGTTAATTTATTAAGTTATCGCTTATTATCGTCCTGTTGTCGGTATCCATACCTTAGAAAAACCACCAGTCTGACTTGCGTCCGCATAGGGTACCAGGAGAATAGATTGTTTCTTATTGTCACTCGTACTGATGTCGGTTGAATAAGCCAAAGTACCCACCCAATTTTTAGGCAGCTTATCTTGCGCTTCGGTCAGTTTGATCGCTGCCTTTTCGGGGTAAACCAATTTGGCTGTTTCGAAATCTACTTGTGGATTTAACGACTGATCTAATGCAAAGATCTGTGGTCCTCTTTTTAAGGTGAAGCTTTCAGGGTAGGTCTTCCCACCGTTGACGATTTCTGTTCTAATATCAAAAGATATGCTGATTTTATCGTTGTCCTTCCACTGACGTACTATTTTTAGCAGCTGGTTGGGTTCAGATTTGTAGGTTTTTCCATTTACTGTTGCAGTATAGTCTGTCGCCCATTCCGGAACCCGTAATTGTAGTGGGAACTGTGCTGATTGTGGGAGGTTTACCTGCAGGGTCGCGGTGCCTTTTCTCGGAAACTCAGTCGTTAGGGTCAACTCCAGCGGAATTGTCTGCTGTGATGAAGTCTTAATCTTTTCTTTGATCTGTGCCGGTTCGTAGAGCAATACGGTTGGAATATGGTTTAATTGACCAAAGTTCAGGTAAGGAATAAGTGCTATCCCCCGAGGGACACTGCTCAGACAGCAAGTGATATTACAGCGGTAAGGTTTTTCGCCAATAAGCGGAGTATAATAGCTCACACAACCTGTTTGTGGATTTTCCGCCCCCAGTAGATGGTTGTAAATTGTTTTCTCGATTTCATTGTAATATTTTAAATCGCCGGTAATGGAGAATAACTGCGTATTAAACTGTAACCAGGTTGTGGTGACGCAGCCTTCACCCATGTGTGCAGAAGTATCTGCCCGTAAGTAATGATCGTCCTGAAAACGTTCGTGGTCGCTTGATGTGCCAGTTACGAACAAACGGTTGGCACTGATATCATCAAAAGTATAGTTGATTACATTCAAAAGATCTTTATCGCCGGTTAAACGATACATTTTCACCAGTCCGACGATATTGGAAAGCATTTCGTAGGCTTTGGCATTGGCGACTTTGTCCACGCGTTTATGTTTTAAAATGGAGGTGACAATGGCTGGGCCGCCTTCGAAGTCGTAAGCACGGATAATATAGCGGCAAAAATCAAGGTATTTTTTGTCTCCGGTCCAGCGGTATAAATCCAACATGGGATCAATGACAGAGGTGGCTGCCATACCCACGTGTGATCCAGATTTGAGGATGTTTTTTTTGCCAGGGGTATCGCCGAAGGTGTTGTAGAGCAAATCTCCGATCTGTGTTGCGGCTTTTAGTGCTTTTGGATCACCTACAGCGCCATAGTAAGCAAGCAACCCGAAGAGGTCGTATTTGTGTACCCAAACATCCCAGGAGGTCCAGCGGTTTTCGGGCAGGTAGGTGCCGAGGTAGCCATCTTCGCCTTGTGTTTCAAGCAAGCGATGAAACATCCGGTCCATCTGTTGTTTCAGTCGGCTATCTTTGGTGACGAGCCAGGTATTGGCCGCTGCTTCGAGGTATTTGCCAATATGTTCACCGATCCAGCGTTGCTTTCCTGGTCGGGTGTGAAATCCTTCCAATAAGCCCTCTTCATCGACTTGGAGAAGCCTCTTTTCCAGGTTGAGCTGGTAACGATTGCCCAAATAACCGTTCAGTATATCGGTCTGGGGAATCGCGAGATCATATTGAGAAGGGACAACGTAATCTACTTTTGGTATCGCCGCTGTAGTGATCAGCTGTGCTATACTCAGTTGGATGGTCGTCAGAAGCAAGACGGTTGTTGATAAAAAAATACGAATAGACATGTTGATTTAAATAGGATGAATAATTGATTATAAAAGGTTTTAATTGGATACTGTACTGTATTCCCGCCAGTAGGGAATAGAGGTCTGTGCTCCTAAGCGTGTAACGGAGATTGCAGCAGCTTTTGAAGCAAGTCTAACGGCATCTATAACAGGTATGCTCCTAGCGATGGCACTTGCCAAAACACCACAGAAGGTATCGCCGGCGGCTGTACTGTCAACAGCATTGACTTTTTCGGCTGGAACTTGGAAATAGTTGTTTTCTTCCTTGATAAGTGATCCTTTTGCGCCCATAGTAATGATAATAGTGCCTGGACATTTCTGACTGATCGCATCGGCAGCCAGACGAGCTGTCTCCCAATTTTCAACCATGACTTCGGTGTAATATTGTGCTTCAGATGTGTTTAATATCAGTATGTCAATTCGGTTTAAAATGCTGTCTGGGAGTGGTTGTGCAGGAGCGGTGTTTAGGATAATCTTGGTGTTGTGCTGCACCGCAATAGTGCTGGCTTCTTCTATTGTAGCTATGGGGATTTCCAGCTGTATGAGCAGTACCGCTGCTTCGCAAATGACGTTCTGAACAGCCAACACCTCTTGTGGTAGCAGCGCTGCATTTGATCCAGGTGCGACGAGAATACAGTTTTCGCCTTGTGCGTCTACAGATATAAGTGCAATGCCGGAGGGGTTTTCCAGATCCTGAAAGATTGTGTCAACCTGAATACCTTCCTGCTGGTAATGGGTAATGGCTTGTTGACCAAAGATGTCGTTCCCAACTTTGGCAATAAAAGATACCTGTGCACCAGCTCTGGCTGCGGCAACAGCCTGATTGGCTCCTTTTCCACCAGGGACCATGAAAAACTGTCCACCTAGCACTGTTTCCCCCGGTACAGGAAGATGGGAGGCTTTGATAACCATATCCGTATTGGAACTGCCCAGCACGACAATATTTGTTCTGCTCATAACATATCAGGTTTACACGTTATTACTTGATTACTAGTCAAAAGTACAGAATTCATGTCTTGGTTAATTATTATTACCATTTTTTTCGTTCAGGTAAGGGCAGGATAGTTGAGGGAAGATATTTCCTATTTTTTTGATGTATATAAGGTATCTTAGTGTATTCTTCTGACTGAGGAGACGAGAGACTCCTTTGTGTGTAATTTCAATCGGAGGATATACCAATTGAGACCTAAAAGTTTCTTATCGTGCTTATAATGTAGATATCCAACCCATGAATATGACCAATGCAATAGCTCAGTTTTTAAAAACACTGGAAATTAGTGATTTTTCGGCCACCCCCAAATACTTACAACTAGCGAATACAATTGTCGATGCTGTTAAAAACGAAATCTTGTCGAAAGATGATATGTTGCCATCGATCAATGAGCTGAGCACTTATCTAGACATATCGCGGGACACAGTCGAAAAAGCCTATCGTTATCTTAAACATCAGGAGATTATTGCCTCCAATCCTGGAAAGGGATATTACATCAATAAAATTGATGTGCAGTCTAAACTCAAAATTGCCCTTTTTTTAAATAAACTGAGTACACATAAAAAGATTGTTTATGACTCCTTTGCACGCGAACTGGGGGATTATGCCAATTTGGATCTCTTTGTCTACAACTCCGACCTCTCCTATTTGAATACCTTGTTGGGAAGTCTGACCAAAACATATGATCATTATGTGTTGTTCCCACATTTTAAAGAAGGACGGGATAAAGCGCCAGATGTTATCCGTAAGATCCCGACGGAGAAATTGATGTTGTTGGGAAAGTTTATTGAAGATGTTCCGGGGGAGTTTCCTGCGGTCTATGAAAATTATGAACAGGATATCTATAATGCGTTAGAGGAAGCAAATGAATCCTTGAGTAAATACCAAATGCTTAAGCTTGTTTTCCCAGACCATAGTGATTTTCCAAAAGCTATTATCAAGGGCTTTTATAAATTTTGTCAGCAATATGCCTTTGAACATGAATTGGTTGCCGATCTGCATCGGGAGAAGGTGATCAAAGAGACCTGCTACATTAATATCATTGAAGACGATCTTGTCAAGTTATTGAACAAGATTATCCAAAAGAAATTGGTCATAGGTACTGATGTCGGCGTGATCTCTTATAATGAAACGCCATTGAAGAAGTTTATCCTTAACGGTATTACCACAATATCGACCGATTTTGAGATGATGGGACGGTTGGCAGCTGAGTTGATCAAAAATAAATCAAAGGACCGTGTAGAAGTTCCATTTTATTTGAAACTTCGTCCATCGATCTAGTGAATAAAAACAAAAGCCTGATTTCTGATGAAACCAGGCTTTTGCTTTTATTGCCAACTATCACTGGGGGACATAGATGTCCTTGCTAAATAGCTCCCATTTTGCTGGCACACTGTTTTATTTTTTTAATGTTTTTACGGGGAACAAATCGATCACACCTTTTGCTACTTTACTGATGTTGTTGATCGCCTTTTCAGGATTATCCACGTCGCCTGAACCGCGTGCTTGCCAGATCACCGCATTTGTTTTGCGATCGATAGCTTCGATGATCAGGTGACCATAACGATAACGTTCTTTTGCAACAGGGTAATATCCACCACCATAAAAGTAAGGTGAGAACCATGGTCTGTACCAGCCCCAAGGACCACCCCAGCCATAATATCCGCCACCGCCATAGACCAAACGGCTTTTGTTGTTGACGATGGTAATATAACGGAATAACAGATCAGGATTATCTTTTGAATATTGGAGTCCCTTTGCCTCTAAAGCCGTATTTGCAGCATCCAAAATATTAGTTTTGGCAATGTCATTGTCAAAATAAGATTTCGAAAGCGAGTCTACTGGCGGTAGCCAGGCATACGTTTTGAAAGGAGTGAAATCCATCTTTTCTACCCGAGTGGTATTATATTGATAAGACGAACATGATGCAAGCGCGATGCAGAGCACCAAAAATAATAGAATCTTTTTCATCGTAGTAATTTGTTTATTAACTGTGATGAATCTACCATGAATATACTGTTTTGCTTTTAAGCACTATACTCATGATGGTTTCATGGCCTATATGGAACTTTTATATTTATTTAACGTGTTTTAATTTCTCATCTCTCTGCGCTTTTATCGCCTTTCTATGGCTCAAAGCGTTATGGCAATTTGTTGTCTGTGCTGTATGCACTGGATTTATTCTTTAATGTTAGACAAAAAACTATAAATATGGTTTAATCCTAATTGTAAAATTAATATGGATATTTTGCCACCAATGGAATCTGTCTTCCTGAGCCAAAAGCTTTTGGGCTGACCCGGAGGATTGGCGGTGCTTGAAAGCGTTTAAATTCAGCATTATTAACCAATTTACCTACCCTCTCTACTAACGCTTTTTCGAATCCCATTGCTACAACTTCGGAGCCGCTCTTTTCATTTTCAATCAACTCAAATAAGATCTTGTCCAGCAGGTCGTACTCTGGTAGTGAATCCGAGTCTTTCTGATCAGGCCGTAATTCAGCAGAAGGCGCTTTTTCGATGGTATTGATGGGGATAATCTCACGCTCGCGATTGATATAACGTGCCAGTTCGTAGGCTTTCGATTTATAGACATCACCAATAACCGAAATGGAGCCAGCCATGTCGCCATATAAGGTGCCATAGCCAACGGCAGCTTCGCTTTTATTTGAGGTATTTAATAGGATATGACCAAACTTATTGGATATGGCCATCAAGATAACCGCACGCGCACGAGCTTGTATGTTTTCCTCTGCGGTATCAGGTTTTAAGCCCTCAAAAATAGGGGCAAGTGTGTTCTCGTAAGCCGAAGCGATATCTTTTATGGGGACTATATGGTGTTTGCAACCCGTATTGGTCACCAGATCTAGGGCATCTTTGATCGAATGGTCTGAGGAGTAAACGGAAGGCATTAAAATGGAGAGTACATTGTCAGCGCCGAGGGCTTCACAGGCCAGAGCAGCGACTAAGGCGGAGTCCAATCCACCAGATAAACCGAGGATCGCTCTTTTGAAGCCTGATTTTTGGAAATAATCACGCAAGCCTAGGATCAATGCATCATGGATGAGTGCAATTTCAGCTACAGGATCTTTGATGGATGCCGTGGTTGAGGTAATATTTTTTTGATGATAGGTGACATACTGCAGATCACTATCAAATCGTTTTAATTCGGCAACCTTTGTTCCGTCACTACTAAGTGCAAGTGATCTGCCATCAAAGATAATATCCATATGTGCCCCCACCTGGTTCACATAGATTAGTGGACGGTTAGATTTTTTGACCTGCCGGGAGAGTACTTTGACACGTTCATCAAAGTGCGTGTAGGAAAATGGTGAGGCAGCAATATTGATCAAAAGATCCGGGTCCTCTTTTCGGAGTTCGGCCATAGGATCTCCCACATAGGAGTTGCCTCCTTCATCGTCGTCCCAGAGATCCTCGCAAACCGTCAGGGCAATTTTTACACCATTCAATGTGATGCAGTCGAAACGCTTGTTGGGTTCAAAGTAGCGGTATTCATCAAATACATCATAATCGGGTAGCAGGCCTTTTTTTACGATATTTCGAACAGCACCCTGTTCTATAAATACTGCGGTATTGTAAAGTTCCTTTCCTTCGGGATCACTGTTTGTGACCGGGGCTCCAATAATACAGGCGATTTCCTTACAGTGAGCGGCAATCTGATGAATAGCCTCATTGCACTGTTGCTTAAATACTTTACTTCGCAATAAGTCTTTGGCGGGATAGCCGCCAATGGCGAGCTCCGAAAAGATGATAAGGTCTGCCGATGCTTCTTTGGCTTGGTTGATTGCTTGAATTATTTCTGCTGTATTTGCTTCAAAATTACCAATATGGAAATTCAATTGTGCTAAAGCTATTTTCATCCGTATTTATTTTTTCTTTTTATTAGATCCGCAAGGTTGTTTGAAAAAACAGGATGGTTTCCTGTTCTCATTATCGGGATAGTAGATCCTAATACATTGCAGTGTCTACCTACAAATTTATTCCTTTTTATTGAAAGTGTTTCTTTTATTAATCACTGTTTTTTAAAGAATCCATGCATGCCATCAGCGTGTTTATTTATCTCTTTTGCACCAGATCCGCGCGGATGATGATAATCTGTCGATTCTCTTGCATAATGATTAAAAATATTGCAGTTGAAAAAGGTCCTGTTTGTTTATTATTAAGTGCTAAATTGTTTTAACATAATTTTAACAACGTTAAATGCTGTTAAATTTCTTGACATGAACGGAAATGTGTCTTACCTTTGATATATCAAAACAGAAAGATATATACAAAATAATATATAAAGAACTTTTCATAATTTAGGTTAATAATTGGTTAGGTAAAGCTCGGAGTTCCCCACTTCGAGCTTTTGTTATTTAAAAACCTTTCTCATTCACTTATTTCAATCATCATTTAGGTTTATTACAGGTTAGAACCAGCGCTATAGGATTGCCGTCCTAACATCACATAGATGCCATAGTGATATTTTATGAATACTTAATCCATACTGTATGTATACTGAAACCTGCTTTTACCTGTGCATTGTGGTTAGTGCTGTTTCTTTTCTGAAGGTGTTTTGTTATGTGTTGATTGTTTGATCGTTGGGTCTTTTTCTTGTGTAACATTCCAAGTGGACATTTGGGTACATTTGACCCCATTTAGGGACATTTGGGACATTGCTTACGGGATCTTGTCTGATATTTATGGTATGGCAAGACAAACTGGAATAATTAAAATAAAAGGAAGTATCGGAGATCTTAGCTTTTATGAAAGTGCAGGAATACAGTTGGTGCGTAAAAAGACTGGCGCAACAAAAAAACAGATTGAGACGGATCCACGTTTTCAGCGGACGAAAGAAAATGCGCAAGAATTTGGACGAACAATGAAGAGCTGCAAACTGTTAAAACAGCGATTACAGGATATTCTGTTTCAATGTACAGATAAAAGCTTTTTTAATAGGTTTGTGAGCCGCATGTCTATGGTTTTAAAATCAGATCCAGTACATCGGAGAGGAGAGCGTATTGTAACTGGGCGGGGGCTAGAACTATTGGACGGATTGGAAACCAATCGGAATTTTAAGTTTAAGGACCAGGTTTTGACGGATATCCATGTATCATTTGATGTCACAAAAGGAGAGGGTATCGTTACGATACCTGCATTTATTCCCGCTCAACGGATTCGACGTTATGAAACGAGTACACATGCACAATTGGTCTTTGCTGTGATAGAATTTGGTGCGACCATTCCAGAGCAGATAGAGCCAATTGTCTGGCGATCAGATCATCATGCGCTATCCAATGTTTGGCCTATTCCAGGGATAAAATTTTCGTTCGGCTGGACTCCTAAGTCGGAAAATGCACTTATTGTTTTAATTGGAGTTTGTTATTTTGAGCAGATTGCGGGCTCCTATTTCCCTGTAGTGAAGGGGAAATATAATGCAGTGGTATTCGATAAGATATATTGTTGAATAGCAGAAATAAATAGAAAACGCCTAAAGTTAGCATTTGCTTTAGGCGTTTTTTGCTTGTATTGTATAAATATCGCTGGCTCCTTGTATTGGAGGATACTATTTGATGTCTACAACTTCGATAACAAAATCTAAAGGAGAATTAGCTGGAATTTTTCCCATTGCACTGTTTGCATACCCCCATTTCGAAGGAACCATAATATGAATCTTGGAACCCTTTTGAAGTCCTTTTTCGGTCAGTCCACCTAGTTTCAAGTCGCCAATTTTCTTTGGTGCAAAGGCGAATGTCCAAGCAGGTATAATCGTGCTCTCAAAAGGATAATAATAACCGGTATTGGTGAGGATCTCAAAGCTAGCAGTTTTATCGGTTTCGGTTTGGTCAAAAATACTGCCATTTAATAGTCTACCAGTATATTTTACAGTTGGCTGAACTTTAAATAGTTTAGCATTTAAAGTGTCCACGATTTTATATTGGTAATTTCCTGTGCCTTCGGCTAAAATTTCATACCAAATTCCCTTTTCAGAATCATATTGTGCATTAGGGTATTTGCTGTCAACATAATTTTTAAGCAGTATGGAATCCGTCTTAAATTGCCCCTCTGCGTCATAAACAGGAGCATCTTCGCTTTTACTACAACTAACAGCAAAAAGTGCAATAGCTGCGATTCCCAAGACTAATGGCGATAAGAATTTTTTCATAGTGTTATTGATGGTTTAAAAAAAAATATTTTGATTTTAAAAATGGTCTCTAGCAAATGTATGTTATTTTTTGTTTTTGTGTGCTGTTGCTTCAATAATTAACATTTTGATACAGTAATTAACATTCGTTAGCAGGTCGAAATATTAGACAAAATTGCGCTGTGATCATTATCCAGTACTTCAACTAAATTTTTGATAGCAACAGCATTCGTACTATAGCATTGAGGTGCTCAAAAAAAAACCATTCTCAATATGAGAATGGTTTTCATAAATTATCTATTTTATTAATTGGAAGTTGCAGCTCCAATTGCAGTAATTTCTATTGTATACACAACAGGTGTATCTTTTGAAACTGTAACTTTTTCACTTCCATCTTTATATTCAGTCTGGTCAAAACCTAAATAAGACGGTGCCACAAAGCGAATTTTAGATCCCTTAACTAGTCCTGTTGTCGTTAAACCATTGAATTTTAATTCACGACCATCTTGACTAATTACTTTTGGGATAAAAGCATAATACCATGAACCACCATACTTTTTAATTGCAGGACTTAAATTACTATAATTAGTAGGGGTGCCTTCTTTGCTTTGATCGAATACAGTTCCATTCAATAATTGTCCTTTGAAGTTGATAGTTGCTGATGGAGAGGTGATTACATAGCCTCCATTTCCAATCTGAGCTTTGTAAGTGTAAGATGTTTTGTCGCCAGGGTTTAAAATCTGATAGACAATCTTAGTTGAGTCATCTACAACATAATTAGGCTGTCCAGCATCGTTCTTGAAATTCTGTTTCGCATATTCTAATAACAACGGACCTTGAATTTTATATAAAGAATCTTGTCTCGCTTTCTCTCTTTTGATAGCTTCTTCTTGTTGTCTGTAGTATGCATCCCAGTCAAAATTATCTTTGTTACAAGATGTGAAGATCATTCCAAGGCATAAAAGGGCCATTAAAAATTTCGTGATATTTTTCATAATTTCTTAAAGTGTGTATTAATTATAAAACTCAAAACGCACTATCATTTGGTTTCGCTACACAAATATGTTAAATTATTCTAAAAAATCATTTAACTCTTTTGAGTTCAGGTATTTTTGTTGTATATTTTTTAAGCGAAATTCGTTATCAAATCGAAGAATACTAGGAAAAATCATTCGTTTTCCACTTAATAACTGTAAGGCCAGCGCATGATACTGTCCAGTTCTTTTTTTTGCGGATTTTGCTTTCCAAATGCTCTGATCAAAGGTAATTTCCTGCACAGATTCTGCATCCAGTTGAACCGCATAGTAACTTTTATTGATTATTGTAATAAGATCCGGCTTTGTAAATATTTCCCGATCCATTTTTCGGCAATAGCTGCACCAATCGGTATGGATAAAAATTAGGGTCTCCCGTGGCGCTACAGTCAGCAGGGAGTCGAGCTGTTCAAAGCTGACCCAATTTATCCGCTCTTGCCCAAAATGGAAGAGCGGATAAAGTAAGCTGATCAGCAGGATGCTTATTTTCCTAAAATATTTCATTGTTCTACTTTTGTTTATGGAAAATTTATCCCAGTACCCATGTCCTAATGAAAATGTCCTACCCGAATACCGAAGGTATATGTTCGTGGACGTGTAGGGCCATAGATGTAGTCTGAATCCCGTAATGCACCTTTGTCAAAATCCTTTTGAAAGGCGTTGAACATATTCTGTACGCCGCCAAAAAATTCGATACTAAAATCCTTGTGCACAGGTAGTGTATAGCCCAGACGAAGATTCAATTCAACAAAATCACGTGCATTTTTAAGCGTCATGATATCTTGCTGGATATGTGGTACAATCATTTTGCCTGTATATACTCCTGTCAGGTCGACAGCGAACCGCTTCGTCGCTTTCAGATTTGTATTCATATAGCCGTAAACATTGGGAGTACGCACATATTGCTTTGTCCAGATATCGTGCGAATCGTCTTTACCTTCATAGATCAGCTGGTCTTTTTTATAACGCGAACGCTGGATTGTTCCGCCAGCTTGAAATGATAACCACGATGAAGGGGCGACATTGATTTCAATGTTGGAGCCATATACACGTGCACCTTCGCCATTTTGCATCTCCTGAATGATCAAACCATCCTTCTGTGATGCCATTATATTGACAAACTGATTATTGAGGTCGGTGTAGAAACCTTCAACTAGAAAACTCGTTTGTACATTTCCAAAATTCTTGTTGTAACTAAACGACCCGGTATAGGCATTGGAATATTCTGTTTTCAAGTTTTCACCGATCAAAACAAATACCTGGTTGCCACCAATGGAAGTCACGTGCATATCTTCGTTAAATGCCTGTGGGGCCCTGAATCCACGTGCGTAACCACCTCTGAACTGTAGATCTTTTGTCAGATCATATAGGATCGTTAACCGTGGGCTGAATGTTCCGAAACGTTGATCCGAACTGCGGTTTATCCCGGCCAAGCTATATTTGCCATCGACATAGGTATAGTCGTATCGGGCGCCGATCAGGGTTTTGAATGTCTCAAAAGGCTTCCATTCGTATTGGGCATAGGTTCCCAATCCTTTATTATGTTGATCAATTGTCCGCTTATAGCCTGGGATTTCATCCTGGGTATCATTATAGGAAAACTCCACGCCTGCAGTAAACACATCTTTTTCAAAATTGTAGGTATACTGACTTCCTACAACAAGTGCAATATCATTTGTCTTTCCATACGAATTGGATGCTAACGTACTGTCTGCTAGTGTTGTGCCGCCGCCAAGTCCGCCATAATAACTATCACGAACGGTTTTCTGGACGGAACCATAAGCCGAAATCTTGTGTTTAAAGTCTTCGGAATAACGGTCATAGGTAATTCCACCAACGATAGAACTGGTTTGCAGCTGTTCGGTAATCTGGGTCAGGTGCGGGGGTTTATCGAGTTGGTCTCCGCCACGACGAAATTCATTGACTGTGCTAAAATCTACCGTAATTTTATCGAGGTCGCTTGGTTTGTAAAATAATTTTGTGCCAAAGGTGGTGTTTCGAAGTTTGGTGATCTCTGAAAACCCATCCCCATTGACATCATAGGATTCTCTATTGCGGTGCATACCATAAAATGTCGCACCAGTATTTAGGTCCTCAGCAACAAGGGATGTGTTGAAATCTACGGTATTGTCCCAGCTTTTGCCACCAATCAGCGAATTGGTGGACTTTACCTGCCAATCACTCTCGACGGGATCTTTTGTAATGATATTGATGGTTCCGGCAATGGCATTGGCTCCAAATAGTGCTGAGCCGCCACTGCGTACGACCTCGATCCTGTCGATCATGCTGGTCGGGATCTGATCCAATCCGTAGACACTGTTTAATGCCGAAAATACAGCCCTGCTGTTAATCAATATCTGTGAGTATGGGCCTTCAAGACCATTGAGTCTAACTTGTGAAAAACCACAGTTTTGACAATTGTTTTCCACACGGACGCCGGGCTGGTAATTTAGTGTCTCAGACATCGCCACAGACTGTGTTGCATTAAATAGCTTGGGGCCGATGACATTGACTACAACAGGTGCATCCTTACGTTTTACACCATAACGGGTTGCGGAGACCACCACCTCATCGAGATTGAGGTTATCTTCTTCAAGCTGGATCTGCAAGGGTGATTTTAAGGTATCCAAAGAGATTACTTTCGTCAGCGAACGATAGCCTACAGCGGAGATATTTAACGTTACTTTTGGGGTAACGATGGTATTGAATTTAAAGTGTCCATCAGCATCCGATGTGGTGGCTGATTTGCTGTTTTTTATAGTCAATGTCCCCGAAGCAATGGCTTCCCGGTTTTTATTGAATAAATATCCCTCCAATGGTGACTGTGCATATATTGAGGATGTTCCGGCCAATAGTGTAGCCAGTAACGTGTATTGCTTTAGCATTTTTATCGTATTGAGTATTTCGTATTGAGATCTTGGCTGCACAAGCTTATAGCTCCCATATGGTATACTTTTTTGCCTTAGGTTTGATACTGGTCTTTCGTATCTCGTCGATAAGGTTTATTGTATAGCTAGGGCATGCCTTCGTCTTGAAACGTGCTAAGATGATATGATATAAGTATATGAGCGGAATTCGTCCACTTTCTTTTTTAATATGAAGACATCGGTTTTTGTACTTATGGTCTATTGAAACCAAAGCCGTTAACTCCGTTTTAGCGAACCTGAAAATAAATATAGCGACAAGTGCTAAAAGCATTGTCTTCACCTATTTTACTGGATGTACGTCAGAATAAAAATGAATTGTGTTATCCTAAGCAAGGGGGACCCCGAAGGTAATAGGGACTGCTTGTGGTGTTGGTAACTTCTGGGCAGATCGAACAATAATCCGTTAGCTGAATTTCCTTTGGTACAGGAAGTTCGAGAATAATGAAATCGGTCTGTACGTAATTGTTTTGATAAATGACATTCAGATAATCGATCTGATCGTCGGTCTCTTGAGGTTTTTCTTTCTTTGTAAAATCATAAGGGTGCGTGTGCATCACGATTTCCCCATCCGATTTTACCTCTTTGTGCATAAAAATAACACCCGAAAGAATAATCAGCGACATCAAAGCCAATTGGAATGATGCGATAAGCTGACGCAGATTTCTTGTTATTTTTGAATGCATAAAAAAGCGCTACTTGTTAGAGTAACGCTTCAAAAATACGATTTTTATTTAGCAGTATATAAGTATACTTGATAAAATTATTATTAAGTATCGCGCATGTCGCTCAATACTATGTAATCAAATGATTGTTGTCATCTGGGAATACTAAAGCTGGTTTAAACTGCTTCGCTTCCTCAAAATCCATTGTTGCGTATGAAATAATAATAACAATATCGCCAACCTGCACTAGACGAGCCGCAGCTCCGTTTAGACAGATCGTGCCCGATCCGCGTTGTCCTGGAATGACATAGGTTTCCAGACGGGCCCCATTGTTATTATTTACGATTTGAACTTTCTCGTTAGCGATGATATTTGCAGCGTCCATCAAATCTTCATCTATCGTGATACTACCCACGTAATTCAATTCCGCCTGTGTGACTTTCACGCGGTGAATCTTGGATTTCATTACTTCTATTACCATGGCGCAAAGGTAGAGTTTTTTTTATTAAGCTAATATCATATTATCAATAAGACGGACACCTTCTACCCATGCTGTGACAAGCGCAACATGTTGCTTGCTTGGATCAATCTGTTGGACTTCTTGCAGGGAGTTGCTTTCGCAGATTGCAAAATATTCAACAGTCAATCCTGCTGTATCTGTCAAAATTGCTAAAGCATTATTTTTAATTTCTTGTAATTTAGTATTGTCCGAGATATGATCTTTCACATATTGTAATGAACGGGAAAGTGCGAGGGCTTTTGTTTTTCCATCTTCGCTCAGGCGCATGTTACGTGAACTCAGGGCTAAGCCATGTTTATCCCTGATGATGGGACAGATTGCTAATTGGATCGGAAGATCTTTGAGCTCGATCATGCGTTTGATGACCATCACTTGCTGAAAGTCTTTTTGCCCAAAACAGGCGATATCGGGTTGTACTAAGGTGAACAATTTATAGACCACCTGTGTTACACCCTGAAAATGACCCGGACGTTTTTCACCTTCCCAGATTTGATCCAATTCACCAAGATCAATATGCCAATTTTCATCTTGGTCGGGATACATTTCTTCTACACTTGGCATAAATAAAATGTCACAATCGACGGATTCCAATAGCTTGATATCATTTTCAATTGGACGAGGATATTTTTCTAGGTCTTTGGGGTCGTTAAACTGTGTAGGGTTGACAAAAATGCTACAAACACGAATATCACTGATGGGTTTCGCATAATCTAATAATGATAAATGTCCTTCATGAAGTGCTCCCATGGTGGGGATCAAGGCTATCTTTTTACCTGCCGAGCGTGCTTTTTGGAGATGTGCTTGGAGGGATGCTTTCGTTTTGAAAATTTCCACTTTGCTGAATAGTTTTTTGTTCGCAAAGTTGCATATTATTTTGGGAATATAAAACGATGATTGATAGTAAATTGCATGGTAAGTATTTTTTTTGTACCTTTGTAGACCGATTTTACTGTTCGAAAATAATAAATAAAAATAACTGGAGATGGCAAAAACGAAGATATTGTTTATTACTCACGAGATGTCGCCTTTCCTCGAATTAACCAAAATTTCTGAAATTACACGTCAACTGCCTCAAGCGATGCAAGAGAAGGGTTTTGAAATCCGTATCTTGATGCCTCGTTTTGGGAATATCAATGAGCGTAGAAATAGATTGCATGAGGTGATTCGTCTTTCAGGCTTGAACATTGTTGTGGATAATAATGATAATCCGCTAATTATTAAGGTAGCTTCACTGCCTGCAGCTCGGATGCAGGTGTATTTCTTGGATAACGAGGACTACTTTCAGCGTAAAAAAGTTTTTAGTGATGAGCATGGAGAATTCTTTGCAGACAATAATGAGCGTTCGGTGTTCTTCTGTAAAGGAGCGTTGGAAACTGTTAAGAAATTAGGCTGGTCGCCCGATGTAGTACACTGTCATGGCTGGTTCTCTGCTTTGGTACCTGCTTACGTGAAAACAACGTATAAGGATGATCCTACATTTAAGGATGCAAAAGTGATGTATTCTTTGTTTAACGAAGAATTTAAAGGTACATTGGGTTCAAAGTATGCTGAAATGGCGCCAGAAGGTGCTTTTAAAGCTGCAGATGCGCAAGTGTATGGCGATGGTAGCTATGAGGCAATCTATAAAGGTGCATTGCATTTTACGGATATGGTTGTTGTAGCTGATGAAAATGTCAATACTGAGATTGTTGATTTCGCTAGATCCAAAGATATTCAGGTTTTTGAGCCTAACGGTGATCAGGATTATGATGCTTTTGGAGAGGTGTATGATCAGTTTGCGCCTGAAGAAGTGGAAGCATAGGTCCTTTTCTTGAGGATCTGCGTAAAACAAACAGACAATAAATTATTAAAAAGGGCTATTTCCGATGAAGTAGCCCTTTTGCTTTTTCTGAATTGTCTGTTTTTATTGATTCGTATTTTTTATTGAAGCATCCATGAGCTTACTACGATCGGTTTATTGGCCAAAAAGAACCATTAATCGATTTCCATGACTGTTAGTGTTTGTGAAAGTATGAAGATTTTGTTTGTCAATACATTTATTACTACATCGTATTCTTACATGGACACTATGCCTGATAATAAAACTCCATTTCAAAATATCGGCACTAAAATGGTATCTTCGTAGCAATGAATCATCATGAGCGTAAAATAGTCCTGAGGTAATAATAGCTTATGATAAGGTGTATTGTTGTTACAGGATAAACGGCGTAGAACGAGCTTATTTATTACGTTGAAAAGCGTATTATCATAATATAATTATAATAATGAAGATTAAGGTAGGATTTGGGTTTGATGTTCATCAGATAAAAGAAGGACACCCATTTATTGTTGGTGGTGTGCAGTTGGAACATCATGCCGGAGCTTTTGGTCATTCAGATGCCGATGTATTGGCACATGCTATCTGTGACGCTATTTTGGGCGCAGCAAACTTAGAGGATATCGGGTACCATTTTCCCAATACAGATATGCGTTGGAAAGGGATTAGTAGCTTGCTGTTGTTGAAAGAGTGTATGGGTTTGATTCAGGCCAAAGGATACCAGCTCGGTAATATTGATGCCATGCTTTGCCTTGAAGCTCCCAAGATCAAACCTTATATTCCTCAAATGAAGATCAAATTAGCTGAAGTGACTGGTCTAGATATAGATGATATTTCTATTAAGGCAACGACCAACGAGACAATGGGTTTCATTGGTCGGCAAGAGGGGGTTGTTGCTTATGCTGTCTGTTTAATTGAACGGGTTTAATGTCGGATAGGCAAACATTTTCATGTTTTAATGCACACTTTTGAATGAATTAGTAATACCTTTGCCATGAAGCATTCTTTGGCACACTATCTGATAGAGTGGACATTAAAATCATATTGAAGTCTATATAAAAGCGAATAGCGTAATATCCAATTAAAAAGATAAACACGGATCAAAGAACTGGATATTCCATGTAGCTTAAAAAAAACAAAATGCAGCACATTCATAAATGCCAATGAAAACAAGCATAAATGAATAATATTTGCACATGAAATTTAGTAAATAGATGAAGCGAGTATCAAAAAAAAATCAACTTACTGAAGGCGATATTAAACGATATACGTTCAATTTTTGGAAGGTTATCATTGGCATTGTAGCCCTTGGATTCCTATTTATATTGAGTATACGTCTTGGGTTATTCGGGAAATTACCTTCGTTTAGCGATTTGGAAAATCCAAAAAGCAATTTAGCGTCTGAAGTCATTACTGATGATCATAAAGTATTAGGGACTTATTATGTACAGAATCGATCGAATGTTAAATACAGTGAATTATCGCCGTATCTGGTTAAAGCGCTCGTATCTACAGAGGATAAGCGGTTTTATGACCATTCAGGGATAGATTATTCCCGTACGTTTACGGTTATCTTCCATACGCTGACTGGCAATAAGCAGGGGGGGAGTACAATAACACAACAGTTGGCACTTAATCTTTTTTCTGATGGCCGTCAGAAAAACTTTCTAAAACGTATCATTCAGAAATTTCAAGAGTGGGTGACAGCTGTCCGCCTGGAAAGAAATTATACCAAGGACGAAATCGTTACGATGTACTTTAATACAGTGGATTTCGGGGCATACAATACGTTTGGGATAAAATCTGCCGCGCGGACCTATTTCAATACCACTCCAGATAAGCTGACTGCTGATCAGGCTGCACTCTTGGTCGGGATGCTGAAAGGCCCTGGTGCCTATTCGCCGGTGAGATTTCCTGAGAAATCAAAAATACGTCGTAATACGGTGTTAAATAATATGGTGGCCGCCAATTTTATTTCAGCAGAAGAAGCATCTAATGCGAAGGAGAAACCACTCGGACTAGAACTCAAGATTGCAAACTATGGTGAGGGATTAGGTCCTTATTTCAGGGCGGTATTAAAAGACCAGATTAAGAAAGAATTTGCTAATCTTAAGATTGTCAGAGCTGATGGTACACCTTATGACTTAGATCGTGATGGATTAAAGATTTATACGACCATCAATATGTCCATGCAGCAGTATGCTGAGGATGCCCAAAAGGAATGGATGAAGCAGCTACAATCGAAGTTTTCGGCGCAGTGGAAAAATAGAGATCCGTTCAAAGGTGATAAAGCGAAGTTGTTGGTCAGTGGAATGAAACGTTCTGATCGTTACCGTATTTTGCGCGAGGAGGGATTGAACGATGATGAGATCAAAAAAGCCTTTAATGTGAAGGTTCCGATGAATATTTTTACCTGGAAAGGCAGTAAAGATACCATGATGACACCAATGGATTCCATTAAATACAACAAGTTGATGCTAAGGAATGCAATGATGTCCATGGAACCAAAAACAGGACATATTAAAGCCTGGGTTGGCGGTATTGATTTTGACCATTTCAAATATGATCAGGTTAAAATGGGGACCCGGCAAGTCGGGTCCACAGCTAAGCCGTTTACTTATGCGGTAGCAATCGATAACGGCTATTCACCTTGTTATAGTATTCCGAATTACCAACAAACATACAATGGTTGGACACCAAGAGGAAATGCACAGGGAGGAAATCCGATTACTTTAGCGAAGGCATTAGCTTATTCACAAAATTTTGCAACAGCTTACCTGGTACATGAAGTGGGAGCGGCAGAGGTTGCTGCATTGACTAAACGTATGGGTATAACGAGTGACGTGCCGAATTATCCTTCCATCTCTTTAGGGGCCTACGAGGCGTCTGTTTTTGATATGGTTGGTGCTTATTCTGCTTTCGTTAACCAGGGAACCTGGATCGAACCAACAGCCATTTTACGTATTGAAGATAAAAATGGGACACCTATCTATGATAAGGCGCCGAAAGTAGTGAAAGCCCTGAATAGCGAATCTGCTTATATTATTGTGGATATGCTGAAAAAAGTGGTATCTCAGGGTACGGCTCGACGTATTCAATGGAAATATAACCTCACCAATCCGATCGGTGGTAAAACGGGTACAACCAATGATAACTCCGATGCCTGGTTTATAGGTATTACACCAGAACTTGTCACCGGTGTGTGGACTGGTGCGGAAGATCGGGGGATCAGTTTTGACCGGATGGAATATGGGCAGGGAGCTGCTGCAGCTATGCCAGTTTTTGCTTTCTTTATGCAAAAAGTCTACAAAGATTCAAATTTAAAATATACAAAAGGTGATTTCGAACAACCTCAGGGTGGACTGACCCGTGTCATTGACTGTAACCAGTATTGGGGTGGTGGTGGCTCTGATGTCGAAGACGGATCTACGGACTCAAGTAGCAAGGAGGATCCGAAACTCAAGGATGATCGTTTGGGATTTTAATTTTCAGTATTGAGTAGATAACATTGAGATTCTGGTTGTACAATACTGCGGCTTACAAGCTGTCTTCACTTTCTTGTTTTGACTTTTTAGATCTGAGTATGGAGACTTTGGTTATACAAGCTTGTTTTTCAAAGATTAAAGCATAAGGGCTCTCGTTCGATAAGCCTATGGCTTAGAGGCTGTATCCGTTTTTTACTTTTTAATTTTAAAGTTTTGACATTTGACTATAGAGAAGAATTAAAGAAGATACCTCATCGACCGGGGGTCTATCAGTATTTTGATAAACATGATGAATTGATCTATATCGGTAAGGCGAAAGACCTTCGTAACCGAGTAGGTTCATATTTTGTCAATGAAAACCAGTTGAATGGTAAGACCCGTGTTTTGGTTCGTAAGATCGACCGTATTTCTTTTACTATAGTAGATACCGAAATTGATGCTTGGTTGCTTGAGAATTCATTAATCAAGAAACATAAGCCAAAATACAATGTCATGCTCAAAGATGACAAGACCTATCCATGGATTGTCATCAAGAACGAGCCCTTTCCTCGTGTTTTTTGGACCAGGCAATACATTAAGGATGGCTCCCGTTATTATGGGCCGTATCCTTCTGTAAGTATGATGCATATCGTACTGGATCTGATCCGTGAGTTATTTCCACTTCGGACATGTAACCTTGCGCTTACGCAGGAGAATATCCGAAAGGGAAAATTTAAGATTTGTCTTGAGTATCAGATCGGGAATTGTAAAGGGCCTTGTGAGGGCTATCAGTCTGAGGAGGATTACGATCAAAATTTGAGTGATATTAAGGATATTTTAAATGGTAAGATTTCTGTCGTCACCAATAGGTTAAAGGAAGGTATCGCAGCTGCTGCTGCTTCACTGGATTTTGAACGCGCACAATTGATTAAAGCTAAACTCGATAAACTGGATAATTATCAGAGTAAATCGACCGTAGTTAATTCTTCGATTACCAATGTGGATGTATTTAGTATCGCCTCGGATGACGGATATGCCTTTGTAAATTATCTAAAGGTAATGAATGGTGTTATTATTCAGACACAGACGCTGGAAATGAAGCGCCGTTTGGACGAAAGCGAGCAGGAATTGCTGTCACTGGCTATACCTGAAATACGTGAACGGTTCAAAAGTCTGTCGCGGGAGATTATTGTTCCGTTTGAATTGGATATCGAGGAAAATGAGCGGATACGTTTTACGATTCCCAAACTGGGCGAGAAGAAAAAGTTGTTGGAACTGTCCCAGAAAAATGTGGCTTTTTTCAGAAAAGAACGCCTGTTGCAATATGAAAAGCTGAATCCAGATATTCGTACGGAACGTATTTTAAAACAAATGCAGAAGGATCTTCGTATGAATGTGTTGCCACAACATATCGAATGTTTTGATAACTCAAATATCCAGGGAAATTACCCTGTATCGGCTATCGTGGTATTTAAAGATGCAAAGCCTTCCAAAAAAGATTATAGACATTTTAATGTGAAAACAGTGGAGGGGCCAAATGATTTTGCAACCATGGAGGAGGCAGTTTTTAGGCGTTACAGGAGATTATTGGACGAAGATCAGCCATTGCCTCAATTAATTATTATCGACGGCGGTAAAGGGCAATTAGGTGCAGCATTGAAGAGTTTGCGTTTATTGGGGATAGAACGTAAGGTGACGGTCATCGGTATCGCTAAGCGATTGGAAGAACTTTTCTATCCCGGGGACCAATATCCGCTGTATTTAGATAAGAAATCGGAAACCTTAAAGATCATTCAGCATCTGCGTGACGAGGCTCACCGCTTTGGCATCACTTTTCACCGGAATCAGCGTAGCAGGAAGACCTTTGTCTCTGAACTGGAAAATATTCCGGGGATCGGAAAGACAACGGTGGAGAAAGTATTGACTGAATTTAAATCGGTTAAAAGGGTGAAAGAAGCTTCAGATGAGGACCTAAAAAAAGTGCTTAATCTGAAACAGATTAAAGCACTTCGTGTATATTTTAGTGAAACGAGCTTATCAAGTTAGAGCTGACTTTTCTGATATCGCTGTTTTCTTTGTTCATTTTTGTGACAGTAAAAATGAACAAAGAAAAATAGATTGCATGATGCAAAAACTAAAGTAAGTAAGCCAAGGGTTTGTACAACCAGAATCTCAATACTCAATACTATCTACTCAGTACTAATTAATCGTCGTAGCCAAAACGTTTAAGGTAGTTCTTTTTGCTTCTCCAATCAGGGATTACCTTAACGAAGAGCTCCAAGAAAACCTTTCCGTTGATAAATTCTTCGATATCCTGGCGGGCATAGGTGCCTACTTTCTTAATCATAGCACCAGCTTTGCCTATAATAATGTTTTTTTGTGAATCGCGTTCAACAATAATCTCTGCGGCAATGCGGGTGATATTTGCTTCCTCTTTGTAGGATGTAACAATTACTTCGGTACTGTAAGGAATTTCCTTGTCGTATAATTTGAATACTTTCTCCCGGATCATCTCAGAAACAAAGAAGCGCATGGACTTGTCTGTCAATTCATCTTTTTCGTAGTAAGCTTCATGGATCGGCAACTTATCCTTAATGTACTGCATGACAGCCGCTACATTATGATCCAACTTGGCTGAAATAGCAAAGATCGTATCTGGATTTAGTTTTTCTTGCCAGAATTCGATTTTGGCTTTTACCTCCTCTTCAGAAGATTTATCTATTTTGTTGATCAGGACAGCTACTGGAGAGTTTGTTTTACGTAATTTTTCCAATACGTCATTCTCATCGTATTTCTCGTGGATATCAGTCACAAATAAAATAATGTCCGCATCAATAAGCGATCCCTGGACAAAGTTCATCATTGATTCCTGTAGAGAATAGTTTGGTTTGATGACGCCCGGTGTGTCGGAAAACACAATTTGATGGTCTTCATCGTTTACAATACCGATAATGCGGTGTCTTGTCGTTTGCGCTTTAGGTGTGATGATAGACATCTTTTCACCTACTAAAGCGTTCATTAGGGTGGACTTACCAGCATTTGGCTTTCCGATGATACTTACGAATCCTGCTTTATGTGACATTTTTCTAAATTTTATTAGGATTACAAAGAAACAAAATATATCTTTGTACTCCAATTCGGAAGGATCATAATCTTGTTTTTTCAAAAGAAAAAAGCAATTTTGTTCAAAAATATATTGCGGGGTGGAGCAGTTGGTAGCTCGTCGGGCTCATAACCCGAAGGTCACTAGTTCGAGTCTGGTCCCCGCTACTAAAGGAAAGAGCCGGTTTGCAATGACCGGTTCTTTTTAAAGAAACTAAAAATACATTGCGGGGTGGAGCAGTTGGTAGCTCGTCGGGCTCATAACCCGAAGGTCACTAGTTCGAGTCTGGTCCCCGCTACTAAAGGAAAGAGCCGGTTTGCAATGACCGGTTCTTTTTAAAGAAATTAAAAATACATTGCGGGGTGGAGCAGTTGGTAGCTCGTCGGGCTCATAACCCGAAGGTCACTAGTTCGAGTCTGGTCCCCGCTACTAAAGAGAGAGCCGGTTTGCAATGACCGGTTCTTTTTAAAGAAACTGAAAATACATTGCGGGGTGGAGCAGTTGGTAGCTCGTCGGGCTCATAACCCGAAGGTCACTAGTTCGAGTCTGGTCCCCGCTACTAAAAGAAAAAGCCGAGGTGAAAACCTTGGCTTTTCTGGTTTCCTATGGTCGGATAAACAGTTTAATTATATCGTGCAGTTCCACAACCAATGCACTTGCTTGATACTTCTGAATTAATCATATTACATTTTTTGCATACCCAATGATATGCTTTGCCTGAAAGAGGATCTTGGATTTGGCTTGTCCCTTGTGCTACTAAATCCACATATCCTTGTTCAGAACCTAAATTCTGCCCATTAATTTTATCGATAACTAGCCTAGCATAAGCACTTTGATTTGGCTTTGAAAAGAGGACTTTCAGACTTAGTTGATTGGTTCCGGCATGAAGATTGGCTGTAACTTTCTTTCTTGCCTTTTCACCTATCTGAGGTCTCAATATTCCATCAGATAAATAACCGATATATGAACCAACTCCAGTGAATGCAAACTCGAAGGTGTATGTTGCGGCTGTCGGACAAAAAATTTCACCTTCGATAGTGAATTCACCTGTGGGATCTAGGTAAGTCTGTATATTTTGGAATAATGTAAATTCATTGCTCAAAGTAAGGTTTGTTTTTCGAAAAGGAGGATCTGTTGTTTTTGCTTGTACGGATAACAAATTTAATAATGTTATCGATAGGATGATTATACTTCTCTTTACTGTTGTTAAATTTTTCATAACCTATTCTTTTATGTCGTTTTTATTTATTTTTTCTAATTTAATAGAAATTCTGTTGTTTTCAAAAGTTTTTATATTTAAATTTTAAATATTTTTTTGTGTTAATATTTTTTTACTTAATCTATTATAGTAAATATTAGTTTATGAAATATTTAAGTTGATTTAGGTGTATTTGTTTTTGATCTTTTGATTTTTTCGGCAATTTACCCCCTCTTTATACTTAAACTCTTTCCCCTATGTCTTTTCTGGAAAATAGTCTACTATTTTAAGCATACGTAAGCGTGAATCAATTATCTAGTGGACTGTGTTATAAATATGTGTTTATGCAATCGTTTGTTCAATTGGCGCAATCGATTTCGTTGTTTTTCAATTTTGATATCCCCATATCTTATTCTAGTTTTAGCATCATGTACCTAAATTTTGATTAGTGCGCTAATCAATTTTTAAACTCTAACTATTAAAATATTATGATTTCAAAGATTCTTGGCAATCACAAGTTGAGTCTGTTATCATTAGCTCTACTTATTGCAAGTAACTCGGCTGAGGCTAATGGTCTTAAATTTCCGGATCACAACGTTTTGTTGAATAATGCTGTTTTTCAGCAAAAAATAAGCGGAAAAATACAATCGACAGAAGGCCCGTTAGCGGGTGCAACCATTAGTGTCAAAGGGACTTCACGATCTATATCTGCTGGAGCAGATGGAAGCTTTAGCATTGAAGCTAAAAATGGGGATATTTTAGTAATCAATAGTATTGGTTACAAAACAAAAGAAGTGACAGTAGCAGGTTCTGTTGTCAATATTAATCTTGAGACCAATGACGAAGCTTTGGAAGAAGTCGTGGTAACGGGGTATTCGCGCCAAAAGAAAACTGAAGTTTCCGCTTCAGTAGTTTCCATCGATCAAAAAACATTAAAAGATGTGAAATCGCCTAATGTTTCTACTTTATTGCAAAGTAAAATTGCAGGCGTAGACGTTGTTTCTGGTTCTGGAAGACCAGGGTCGAATGCAAACATCCGTGTTAGGGGAAGGAATTCTATTAACTCTAACATCAGCCCTTTATGGGTTGTGGATGGTGTAATTATGCATGGAACCCCAAATATAAATCCAAATGATATTGAGACAGTATCTGTGCTTAAAGATGCTGCTGCAACTACACAATACGGTTCTAGAGGGGCTAGTGGTGTTATCGTTGTAACGACCAAAAGAGCTCTGAAGCCCGGAGAGCATCTATTTTCTTTCAATTTATCTTCAGGGATTTCAAAATTTAATCCAGGGAAATTTAAAGTGATGGATTCCCAACAGATGTGGGATCTTTATCAATCCTTTAATAATCAAAATGCAATACCTAATAGTATAAACTCCGATGTTTTGAATACTGATTTCGATTGGTTGGCTAATGGTACTCAAAATGGTGGAGTTAATGACTTTAGTGCCAACTATTTGGGTAAAACAGAAGAAACATCTATTTATGCAAGTGGGAATTATTACGATGAAAAAGGATCTGTAAAAGGGTATGATTATAATAGGCTTACAGGAAGACTGAATATCGAACATAAATTAACGAAGAATCTTACCTTTAAACCGAAGATTAATGCGTCGTACACGAGCTATAAAGATCGTCAACATTCATTGTATGATATGTATCTTAATATGCCTTGGGATACACCTTTTTATGCCGATGGCTCTTTGAAAAATACAAAGGTTGATGATGTGCTTTGGTATGGTAGAGATAATAATAATTATCTATATGATCTTCAATACAATTATGGCGAAGGCCAAACATTTGATATGCAATCTAATCTTGATTTTTCATTAAAGATTTCGGATAGATTTACATTTGAGTCTATGAATAGTTTGGCATATTATAATCAAACTACGATGTCATATACCGATCCTAAATCAAATTCAGGTCTAGAAAACAAAGGTTCTGTATCTCAATTCTCAGATAAACGTATTACTCGATTTTTCAATCAAATGTTGAAGTATAATGAACACTTTGGTAAACACGAAGTGTCAGCATTAGCGGCATATGAGTATTCGGATTATGTATATACGAGTGTAGGTGCGGCTGGTAAAGGTATATCTGGTGGTTCTAAAATTATAGATAATGCAGCTAATTTCCTATCTCAATCCGGTACGAAAAATGATTATGCGTTTCAATCGGGCCTTATTCAAGTAAATTACAAATACGACGAACGTTATAATTTTCAAGGGTCTTATCGGATAGACGGTGCGTCGCGTTTTGGTGCAAATAATCGATATGGTGGTTTCTTTGCTTTGAGTGGAGCATGGAATATTTATAAAGAGGACTTCTTTCATGTAGATCAAATTAATCTGTTGAGATTGAGAGCTTCTTATGGCGAAGTGGGTAATACACCTACTTCACTCTATGCATCATATTCACTTTATGGATTGAACGGACAGTATAATGGTGAGCCAGCTGCTATTCCTAATCAGTATAATAACAGAAATGTTAGTTGGGAGAAGTCTAGAGATGTCAATTTAGGGTTAGAGTTAGGTTTATTTAATCGAATAGATTTAACAGTAGATGCTTACAATAAAAATACGGATGGTCTGCTTTCCTATGTGAGATTTCCTGCTACTGCTGGATGGGAAGGTTATTGGTATAATATTGGATCTATTAATAATAAAGGTCTTGAGTTAGCTATTAATGCACGAGTACTCGATCCAGAAAGTCCATTTCAATGGAACATAGGAGCTAATTGGGCAACCAATAAAAATAGAGTGAAAAATCTTAAAGATGGCACAGATGTCCCTGCTGGGAACAAACGTTATTCGGAAGGCCGTGATATAGACTCTTGGTATATGCGTAAATGGACAGGTGTTAATGAGGAAAATGGTGCACCTTTATGGGAAGTTGTGGATGCGAAGACTGGCGAAATTTCTACTACATCGAACTACAATAAAGCAACCTTGCAATTTGTGGGTACTTCGACTCCTAAATATCAAGGTGGTATAAATACAAGCTTTTTGTATAAGGGGATTTCCTTGACAGCTACCTTTTCCTATTTACATGGTGCATATGCTTACAATATGGGTAGAGAACTATTTGATTCTGATGGAGCATACCCTTCTTATAATCAGATGGTCTTGTCTGATGGTTGGTCGAGATGGTCACCAACTAATACCGAAGCGACACACCCCGTGGCGTCCTATAATAACAACAGTGGTTCCAATAAAACATCTTCTAGATATTTGGAAGATGCGTCTTTTTTTAGGTTAAGGAATGTAACGTTGGCTTATGATTTTAAACCACAGCTATTAAGCAAGCTGAAATTGAAGAGTGTAAACGTTTTCGTCGCGGCAGACAATTTGTGGTTATCAACAAAGTTTACAGGACTTGATCCAGAAGCAGCTTTATTTGGTGATGCAACTTCACAATATCCATCGCCTAAGCGTGTAATAGCTGGTGTTAACTTTACATTCTAAATTAAATCACATGAAAAATAAACTTTTATATTCATCAATTATATTTTTCTTATTGAGTTCTTGTTCACTTAATAAGGAGCCTTATACAGATTTGACAAACGAGTCAATAGAAAAAACAGAAGGTGCAATCGATGCATTGAACTTAGGTAATTACCATACATTAAAGAGCTGGGTTGAGAATTGGCACCGGGTTACTGAATATCCGACAGATGAGGTTGCGTTGAGTGGTACTACCACTGATGCATTTTTCTATAACTACAATTACAATCGTATCGTTAATAATGGTCGGGTGAATAGTTACTGGGAAAATTCTTATAAAATTATAGCCGGGACAAATAATATTTTAGGTCAAATAGAAGAAGGCAGTTCAGATAAGAATGATCAGATTATCGCTGAAAATCTTTATTTAAGAAGTTTAATGTATTTCTATCTGACAAATGTTTTTGGACGTCCGTATAATCAGAATCCTGACGCAAATTTAGCGGTTCCACTTAAACTTAATGCGGATCCTTTTGAAGTGTTACCACGCAATACTGTCAAAGAGGTCTATCAGCAACTTGTTTCTGACTTGCTGAAAGCAGAAGCTCTTTTTAAATCATATAAAGGAAATATTTATGCGAGTTTATATTCTACTCAAGCTTTATTAGCACGTGTATATTTATTTATGGGTGAAAATGACAAAGCGGCAAGTTATGCAGATAAAGTAATCAATTCGGGCAAGTTTACACTATTATCAAGAGATAAGTATACAGATATAGCAAAAGCGGCGCCTGAAAATAATCCAGAAACTATTTTTGCTATCAAATTTCTAAAAGATGTAGATTATTCTGACAATGGATGGTATACAATAGGTTCAATGTATGCGACAATAAATGGAGCAGGGTGGGGCGAAATGTATGCGTCCAGATCTTATTTAGAAGAAGTTCGTAAATATCCTGAAGATGTTCGTTATAGTTTTGTTGAGCCAGTGGTGGCTAAGGCGGATGAGTTACACGCTTATTATGTGGATGATAATTACAAATATAATAGTGTGGTCGTGGAGAAGAATGGTTCCGATTATACCTATACGTCAGGTAATAACAAAATAGCTTTAATTAAGGAGTCTAATGGCGCAGGGTCCTTTCAATATTATATTGAAATCGGAAATAAAAGGAGAACCGTGTTGATTGACAAGAAATTGGAAGATCGGAATGGTTATCTGAAATATTTTATTCTTAAATGTTCCGGGCAAGAAGGACAAGGCCACCTTTGGTCTCCAGTGATATCTAGATTGGCGGAATTATATCTGATTCGTGCGGAAGCAAATGCGAAATTGGGGCGTACTCAACAAGCACTAGACGATGTGAATGTTATTCGAAAAAGAGCTGGAATTCCGACTGCGGGATTATGGACTACATCGAATCTTGGAACAAAAACTGCCCTTGATATCGTATTATCAGAACGCAAGCTTGAACTAGCTTGGGAAGGGCATCGGAAGTTCGATGTATTCAGAAATGGATTTACCTTAGATAGAAGATATCCAGGTACGCATATCGCAAATTCGAATTCTTTTTTAACAGTTGAAGCAAAATCAAACGAAGTTATTGATTATATTCCGGAGCAGCAGATTACATTAACTCATGGTATTTTGAAGCAAAATCCATAACAATATTTGCTATAAATTATAAATGGCTTTACTTCACGGTAAAGCCATTTTTGTTTTTCTGTCTCCATAATCCCTTTTGAATCCGTATCTTTGTACCCTTAACTATAATTTAGCATAAAAGTGCCATCTGCTGTGATAGTGGATGGATCAAATAAAATAAATATGGCAAATATTGTTGCAATTGTTGGTCGTCCAAATGTTGGTAAATCTACCTTATTCAATCGTCTTACCGAAAGTAGAAAAGCGATTGTTGATGACTTTAGCGGAGTGACGCGCGACCGTCATTATGAGACGGCAGAGTGGATCGGAAAGAAATTTACAGTAATCGATACAGGTGGTTTTGTACATGGTTCGGATGACGTCTTTGAAGAAGCAATCCGGGATCAGGTTTATATCGCTATTGAAGAAGCGTCAGTCGTTATATTCATGGTAGATGTTACTACTGGTATTACTGACCTGGATGATGAAATCGCTGATATCCTCAGAAGAAGTTCTAAACCTGTATATGTGGTTGCCAACAAAGTTGACCATGCTAAATTGCATCATGAATCAGCCGAATTCTATGCTTTCGGTTTAGGTGAAGTATTTAATATTTCTTCTGCTACTGGTTCTGGTACCGGAGAATTACTGGATGCTGTTGTTTCTCACTTTGAAGAGGAGCAAGAAGAAGATGAAGCTTTGCCTAAATATACAATCGTAGGTCGCCCAAATGTTGGTAAATCTTCACTTACAAATGCCTTGATCGGTAAAGACCGTAATATTGTAACGCCTATGGCAGGTACAACGCGCGATTCTATCCGTATTCACTACAATCAATATGGACATAACTTCCTGTTGATTGATACAGCTGGTCTCCGCCGTAAGTCAAAAGTAAACGAAGATATTGAATTCTATTCGGTCATGCGTACCATCAAAGCCCTTGAGGATTCTGATGTGACGATTTTGATGTTGGATGCGCAGGATGGGCTAGAGGCTCAAGATGTGAATATCTTCAATCTAGCTGAAAAGAACCGTAAAGGTATTGTGATTGTCGTCAATAAATGGGATTTGATCGAAAAAGACAACAAGACTATGAAAGCGTTTGAAGATCGTATCCGGGAGAAAATTGCGCCATTTACTGATGTGCCGATTGTCTTTACTTCCGTAACGGAAAAACAACGTGTCCTAAAAGTATTGGAAGTGGCTGATAAGGTCTACGCCAACAAAACAAAAAAGATCCCGACATCAAAGTTGAATGAAGTGATGTTGGATATTATCGAGAATTATCCTCCACCATCCCTAAAAGGAAAATATATCAAAATTAAATATGTGACACAATTGCCAGGAAGAACACCAATGTTTGCCTTCTTCTGTAATTTGCCACAATACATCAAAGATCCATATAAACGCTTTGTTGAAAATAAATTGCGTGAGCACTTTGATTTTACAGGCGTGCCTATTCAAATATATTTCAGACAAAAATAGATTTCCAAGCAGATAACAAACATGGACCATAATCTCTTTTTATACAATACGCTTTCGCGAACAAAGGAAAAATTCGAACCGATTCACCCCAACCTTGTTGGAATGTATGTCTGTGGGCCTACCGTCTACAGTGATGTACACTTAGGTAACTGCCGAACTTTTGTTTCTTTTGATTTGATTTTTAGATATCTACGTCATTTGGGTTATAAAGTACGTTATGTACGGAATATTACAGATGCAGGGCATTTAGAGGGCGATCGTGACGAAGGAGATGACAAGTTTGCGAAAAAGGCTAAATTGGAACAGCTGGAACCAATGGAAATCGTACAAAAATATACCATTGGTTTTCACGATGTTTTGCGTCTGTTTAATACTTTGCCTCCTAGCATTGAACCTACTGCGACAGGACATATTTCGGAGCAGATCGAAATGATTGAACAGATCATCAATAACGGTTATGCTTACGAGACAAATGGTACTGTATATTTCGATGTTGAGAAATATGTACAACAGTATGATTATACCGTATTGACCAATCGTAAATTGGAAGATATGTTGAACAATACACGTGAGCTGAGTGGTCAGGATGAGAAAAAAGGCCGTTTGGATTTTGCGCTGTGGATCAAAGCCAAGCCCGAAACGATTATGCGTTGGCCAGCACCTTGGAGTGTAGGTTTTCCAGGGTGGCATATCGAATGTTCGGCGATGAGCAGGAAGTATTTGGGAGATCAGTTTGATATCCACGGCGGTGGAATGGATCTGGCTGCTACACACCATACCAACGAAATCGCGCAGTCCGAAGCATGTAATCATACCGCACCTGCCAAATATTGGATGCATACCAATATGTTGACAGTCAATGGTGCGCGGATGTCCAAATCTGCAGGCAATGGATTCTTACCAGGTGAATTGTTCACAGGTAACCACCCTTTGTTAAATAGAGGGTATTCGCCGATGGCTGTCCGTTTCTTTATGTTGCAGGCTCACTATAGAAGCACACTGGATTTTTCCAATGAAGCACTTGACGCGGCCGATAAAGGTTATAAGCGCTTGATGAGTGCTATAGGACTCTTGGATAAACTAAAAGTTTCAAAGGGAGCTGATTCATTCAATCTGGCTGAAATCCGGAGTAAATGTTATGCGGCAATGGATGATGATTTCAATAGTCCGGTTTTGATTGCCGAACTGTTTGAGCTTGTGCGGATAATCAATTCCATCTATGATGGCAAAGCAAAGGTATCTGAAGAGGGATTGGAAAAGCTAAAAGTTTTCTTGAAGGAGTTTGTTGAAGATATCCTTGGACTGAGAAATGATCAGGCTTCAGGAACAGATGATATTGATGATGTGATGAATCTGGTGATCAGATTACGCAACGAAGCGAAGGCAAATAAAGATTTTGTCACTTCGGATCGTATCCGTGATGAACTTAATGCAATTGGTATCCAACTGAAAGATAGTAAAGAAGGAACACTTTGGAATAAGATTTGATAGATAAAAGATCGAATTAAAAAAAGAGGAAATTGTAGGGAATATTTATCGTTGGAAAGTCTAGATACTTTTGAAGCCAGAGAATATTTCCTGTTGCCTTTAAAATAAAACCGAGTGTAATGGGTTCATTTAAAATAATTAGGATGAACTCTGATAAATAATCATTTGCATATGAATTTTTGGAATAGGTTATCCATTGTTGCGTTAATGAGTACAGTAGGTACAACATTGTACGCACAGATACCCGAAAAAGTAGGAAGCTTACTGCAGGCAGATAAAGATGCTGCCGCATTAGCGAAAGCTTCTACACCGCATCAAGCGTTTTTATCTATTATCGACAAGGAGTCCACATTTTATGTTCCTTCAGCGGTAAATGCATACAATTATCTTAATAATAGACCGAATATTCCAGATGTATTAAATTGGCAGCCTACTTTTGCTCTTGTCGCGAAGAGCTTGGAGTTTGGTGTAACCTCTGGTTCCCTGGATTTTCAGAAGGTGGGAGCGAGGCTGCGTCATGGTGAGTACTTGACAGTTTGGAAACGTAATAAGAAAGGCAAATGGTTAGTCGATATTCGCGCCGAAGTAGAAAATAATGGTAAGGATGGTGAGTTTGACCTGGAATATATTGAACCAACTGATTCCTGGTACCTAAAGCATCGCTCTAAAGTGCGCCTGAACCAGCGAGAGGATATTGTACTGGAAACAGATAAATTGATGTCTACTGTCCTTAAGGCAGACAATCCTACTGCATATAAAGAATTTTTGAGTGAGGATGTTCGCTTTTTGTTTCCTTGGACCAGTCCAATGGAAGGAAAGGACAAAATGATGGCTTATTTGAAGAAACAACGTATGACGATAGAAACAGTACCGGAGGAGGTCAAACGTTCTTATAGCGGAGATTTTGCCTATACAAAGGGAACTGCAACTGTACGACAAAAAGATAAAGTCGTCAAGTATAATTATATTCGGGTATGGCAGTTAAGCGAATTAGCGAAGGATGATGTGAAGAAAGCGAACTGGAATATCTTGATAGAAATGATGTTTGAGAAATAAATCATGCGAGCGTGATTGCCAAATAAATAAGGCCTGAATATGAATATTCAGGCCTTATTTATTTATGATAAGAAAAAGTCTTTTATTTCTTTCTCCATTTTGCGAGTTCATCACAGGCGTCAAAGTCATCACTGATATCAATAAATGTGTTCTTCGCCTTGTCGTCAAACCATTTGCTCAGGTTACGACGTACTTTATCTTCTTTCGCAGCATCTTTGATCTTTGTGAAGTCCTGATCCAAATTTGCTTTATGTGGTGCGATACGGGTTTTTAAATAGTTGAAACGGTAACCAACATCTCCAGTTTTGTCTGTGAATTGCTCTGGTTTGGAATACTCCCCTGGCTTTAACGGGTCAATGGTTGTAAATACGGCTTTTTCCAATCCATCCATAGGAATTAAAGTTGTACGGCTGGATCCCTGTGGATTTAAGACCATACCACCATTAAATTTACTTTCTTCAGCATCAGAATTGTTAGTCGCAGCGTGATAAAAATCTAATTTCTTATCCACAACCAATTTGTAGATACTGTCCAGTTTATTTTTGGTTCGTTCCAGTGCAGCAGCTCCCGGATTCATTTTCATCAAAATATGACGGGTATGAACCTCTTCTCCACGTCTTTCCAGTACCTGGATGATGTGGAAACCAAATTTTGACTCTACAATAGGTGATATCTCTCCTGGCTTTAATTTAAACGCCATTGCTGAGAACTCTTTTACATAATTGTCACGTGTACCGAAGCCTAGGTCACCACCATAAGGTGCCGAGCCCGGATCCTGCGAGTATAGACGAGCCATTGTTCCGAAATCCGAACCATCGACAATCTGTTTGCGAATACCTTCGATTTTCTCGCGTTGTTCCTTTTTCTCTTCGTCAGTCAATTTCGGCATCATGATAATTTCACCGATTTCAACTTCTGTATTGAAATAAGGAAGACTATCTTTATTCAGTCCTTCAAAATAACGTTTTACTTCCAATGGTGTTACATCCACTTTCTGTACGATATTTTGTTGCATTTTATTCGCCTTCAGCTGTTCAAAAACACTTGCACGCATTTCTTCCTTGTATTGTAACAAAGAACGGTTCAGGAATTTCTCTAAGCGTTCTTGGCCACCTGCTTGTTGGGACATATGGCGTAAACGGGAATTTAAGTTGTCATCCACTTCTGTTTCCGTGACGTCAATCGAGTCAATTACCGCCTGTTGGGAAAGTAATTTCTGAATGATCAATTGCTCCAGAACGCCACATTTAAACTTCTCATCGGGTTTATTCCCTTGCGCAAGCCATTGTGAATATTGCATGTCCAGATCGGATTGCAGGATAATGCCCGAGCCAACCGTCGCCACTACACGGTCAACAATCTGACGTTGTGCAAAGCTGGCCTGAATTGATACAAACAGCAACAAAAACAATATATATATGTTTTTTTTCATCTAAATAATATGTTTCTAAACGCTGATGAAGCAACTATAAACCGTTTTAAATCGTGTACAACGCGTACAGATCGATAGCATAGTGGATTCATCTAAATTACTAATTGTGAGTGTGTATCATTGCCGATATGAATGAACCTACAACACTCAGTTACTTGTTAAATTCTTAAATCGAAATAATCTCCCGATTCTATCGTTCAATATATACTATTTTGAACAACAGCACAAAATTATCAGATTATATGAATTATTCGTATTTTTATTTAACAATATTTTTATAATCCCAATATTTCAAAAGGAGATTTTAGACTTGTTAAAATTGATTCGCTAAAAATACGGATTTGCCTATTAGAAAGGGCGGTTTTAACCTAATTTAACAAGTTTATCTGCCATAGTAATGACTTAGGAAGGTATCTTTATTTTTTGTGCTACATAGCGAGCAAGGGGGGAATTCGAACAATTATTTTTAATAAATTGTATACACATGAAAAAAGCTTTTATTTATCTGATGACATTCCTGCCTTTGGCGAGTTTTGCGCAACAGATCCCAATGTTTGTTGGGACCTATACAAACAAAACAGAAAGCAAAGGTATCTATATCTATAATTTCGATACAAAAACTGGTGAAGCCACCTTGATCAGTACCCAAGAAAGTAAGGACCCTTCTTTTCTGGCTCGAAATAATAATTTTATCTATGCTGTCAATGAACTTCCAAATCAGGAGGGTACAGTATCTGCCTTTTCTTTTAAGGATGGTCAGTTGACTTTTCTGAACTCACTTCCTACGGGCGGGGAATCACCCTGTTTTGTTGAAGTGCATCCTAAAGGTAATCTATTGGCAGTAGCAAATTACACCGGTGGATCGGCTGCACTATTTGATCTCGAAACAAATGGTGTTTTGAGTAAAAGAAATCGACTGATTCAGCATGAAGGTAAAGGTGTAGATCCAGTACGTCAGGAGAAACCACATGTGCATTCAACTTTTTTTTCCAGTAAGGGCGATCGTTTATATGTGCAGGATCTAGGGTTAGATCAAATTTCTGTATTTCCTGTTAATAAATCCGGAACTGCATATAGTCTCGCTGAAGAATCTGAGGATTTCTTTACACCCGCAGGTGGAGGGCCTCGTCATATCGCTTTTGATAAAAAGGAAAAATTTCTTTACGTCGTATTGGAAATGACAGGACAAATTGCTAGCTATAAAAAGGAGGGTAATGACTGGATGTATCAGAGTACTTACGAAATCAATCCTGAGGGATTCAAGGGACAAAATGGTGGGGCAGATATAAAAATTTCTGATGACGGCAAATTTTTATATGCGACTAACCGTGGTGACGCAAATACAATAGCGACTTTCTCGGTGGAAAAAGACGGCGGGTTAAATAAATTGTCCAATACATCCGTAAAGGGTAAAGGACCGCGGAATTTTAATCTTTCTCCCGACGGAAAATACTTACTTGTGGCGAATCAGTATACCAATAATATTGTACTGTTTAGTCGGGATACAAAGACTGGATTGTTGACAGATGCGGGTAAAGAAATCAAAGTTCCGGCTCCGGTCTGTATTATATTTTAATATTTCGAGTCAAGGACGAAGAGATTCATCCAATGAAAAGGTCTTATATAATTAAGGCATCAAAACCCGGGTTTGATGCCTTAATTTTTTGTGATGAACTTCTGCTGATAGTATTATTTTTACGAATACCAGCGGAAGAGTCTAAAAATCTTCTTTCCTACAATCCAATTGGCCTTCTTTTTCCAAATCGTTTAAGATTGTCCCTTTCCAGGTCTTTACACGCTGTATATAAGCCGCCCGTCCAATCATATGGGCCGCAACAGGTGCCGTCAAGATTAAAAAGAAACCAATTGCTATTGCTTTGGTCGTGACGGACACGTCAGGGAAGGTCATTGCGGCGCAGATCAATAAGAGACCGACGCCTAAGGTTGCTGCTTTTACAGTTACTGAAAGGCGTAAATAGAAATCGGGCATCCTCAATATGCCGATCGACGCAAATAATATGGCCAGTGCGCCAATGGTGCTTAAAATTGCTAACGTAATATCAGTCATCATTGCGTTGTTTTTCTAAATAAAATGAAAAGGCTATAGTTCCTAGAAATGCAATCAGTGCCAAAATCATGGCAATATCTAAAAATACTTCCTGCGAAGTACGTATACTATAGACTGTAATAATTCCAATTCCAATTGTGATAATGAGATCCAGGGCAATGACGCGATCAAAGATCTGCGGACCTTTGTATAGGCGGATAAAAGCCAAAATAACCGATAAGGTTAATATCGGAAGGATAACATAATCGAAGTAGGTAGTTAAAGTCATCGTAAGAGTTCTAAAAGTCTTCGTTCAACATTGTTTTTTAGGGTCGAGACAAATTGTTCTTTGCTCTTCATGTACATGACATGGATAAAAAGTGTTTTCTTATCCTCACTCACATCCAAAATAAGTGTACCCGGTGTTAGTGATATAAAAGTTGAAAGCAAGTTGATCTCCAGATCTGTCTTGGCATCCATCGGATACTTGACGATCGCTGGTTTAATAAAAAACTTGGGGGTGATCACATCATAAGCAACTTGCACATTAGCGACAATCATTTCCCATAAGAAAAATAGAATAAAACTCACCGTTTTGGGAACACGATAGAAATAACGTTGATCGGCTTCATTTTTGTTCATGATCCAAAGAATCGCGAAACCAAGCAAAAAACCGAACATGAAATTCGTATAATACATTGATCCTGTCAGTGCTACCCAAATAAAAGATAACATGAGGTTCATTAAAAACTGTTTTATCATATCAATTCTGCCCTCCTAATACAGCATTTATATAAGGTGAAGTATCCAGTAATTGTGTGGCTATCTTATCTGCGACATGTATAATGGCTTCTGCATTAAATCCGATATAAAGGGATGCCGATGCCAATATAATGACTGGCAAGAGTAGCATTGTTCTTTTATAGCCTATCATTCCAGCAAATTTATCTTCGATGATCTCAGGCTCAGGCGCGTCCTTCCAAAATACCTGAGCCCACATTTTGGCAATGACATAGAGCGTAATAAAACTACCGATAATCAATGCTCCTGCGAAAGCATATTTTTCCAATTGAAAGGCATCTCTAAAAAGATAGACTTTGGGCCAGAAACCTGATAAGGGTGGGATGCCGACCAAGGAGAAAAGCACGATTGCAAAAAGTAAAGAAATCTTGGGGTATTGCGCATATAGTCCCCCCAGCTTGTTCATATCCATGGTCCCGCGAAGCTGTCGAATAACACCTGCCATTAAGAACAAGTTGGTTTTTACCATAATATCGTGAATAAGATAAAAAATAGCACCCAACAGCGCCCATTTGCTATATAAACCTAAACCACCAATCATAAAACCGATATGGCAGACAATCAAGTAGGAAAACAATCTGCGGATATTGGTTTTAATCAATGCACCGAAGGCTCCTGTTAAAATGGTGAGTATCGCCAATATAACCAACAGTTCTTTGGTGAAATGGTTTGGAATAAACAATAGTGAAAATACCCTGAATAAGGCATAAATCCCAACTTTGGTCAATAGTCCACCGAAAGTTGCGGCGACAGCCGAAGGTGGTGTATGATAGGAGGAGGGAAGCCAAAAATAAAGCGGAAACACAGCCGATTTGATTCCAAAGCCAATAAGGAAAAAAGTAGCTGTAATTTCAACGAGTGCCTGATTTTGTATCTTTGGGATACGTAGCGCTAGGTCAGCCATATTGAGGGAGCCCGAGATGCCATACAGGATACCGATTCCTGTCAAGAAAAAAGTGGAGGCCAAAATATTCATGGCCATATATTTTACGGCACCTTCCAATTGCGATTTACGACCACCGAGTGTCATCAACACGAATGAAGAAATAATGATCACCTCAAACCAGACATAAAGATTGAAAATATCTCCAGTTAAAAATGCCCCATTTAATCCCATCATCAAGAAATGAAAAATCGGGAAATAGCCGTATAAAATACGTTGCCTTCCAACGCCGACACAAGAAAAAATCGAAACTGCAAGTCCAGCAATTGAGGTGAGGAGGACCAGGGTACTACTAAAAAGATCAGCGACAAAGACGATTCCAAATGGAGCTTTCCAATTGGCGGCATTCATGGTCAGGATTTCCCCATCATAAACTTTGAAAAAAAGCTTAAATGCGAGAATAAGGGCCAGGAGACTCCCGCCGACGCTCAGAAAACGTTGCGCAGTAGATTTTCGCCAGAGTATCAGCTGGACAATAGCAATAAAAAGGTGCACGATGACCGTGGCAATAATCTGGTTGTCTATCATATATCTTCTTCCTCAGGCGTGTTCAAATTATCCAAATCATCTGTGCCCAGTAAAGCGTAAACGCGTTTAAGTAGTACAATAGCAAACGAAGTCAGTCCAAAACTGATAACGATTGCGGTTAAAATAAGGGCTTGTGGTATGGGATCCGCATAAATATCCGTAAATACCTTTAAGTCAGGGCCGATTATTGGCGGCTTGCCTTTGACAATATTACCCAACAAAAAGATCAATATATTGGTTCCGTTTCCCAATAACATAATTCCTAATAACAGTTTCACCATGCTGCGACGCAAGATGAGGTATATCCCAGCGGCATATAGAATACCGATCAATAAAACGAGAATCAGCTCCATTATTCCTCCTCTGTATTTAAAGCAATTGTGAATAAAATAGTCAATACAACCCCAATGACGACAAAGTATACCCCGAGATCAAAAAATAAAGCTGTGCCAATCATGCCAATGACGGGAATCTTTTCCTCTAGCCAGAGCCCCGTCATGACTGGGTAGCCAAAAAAGGCAGGTAGAAACATGCTCACAGCAGCAATTCCCAACCCGATGGGAATGAGGGATAAGGGTTTGTATTGAATAAGCTTCATGGTGTTTTGAGGTCCAAAAGCAAAACTATGCAGTACAAAGGCAATAGATGCAACCAAACCACCTACAAATCCTCCTCCGGGATAATAATGCCCCCGAAGCAAGAGAAATACCGAAAACAATAAAAGTATCGGTAAAAGATACCGCGTTGCGGTTTGTAATATAGTACTATTCATTTATTCTAGTATTTAGATATTAGTATTGAGTATTGAGATTACGGTGATACAAACCAATGGATTTTCATATATCGTCCATAGCTTCTAATCATCATTACTTCAATAACTTATCATAAAATATTATTCTTTATCAGATGATTTTAGACGTAATTTCAATAAACTGTACACTCCAAGTGCAGCGATGCTCAGTACCACAATTTCAAACATGGTATCAAAGCCTCTAAAGTCAACGAGCAGTACATTGACAACATTCTTTCCTTTAGCCAGTACGTAGGCATAATCACCATAAAACTTACTGATATTGGTAGTTGTTGGTTCATGTAATACCCGCAAAGCGACCATAGACAGCATACTACCAAATATAATCGCGACCACTGCGTCCCGAATGATGGTACGACGGTTTGCCAAGTTTAAAAAAGAAGGCAATTTGAACAAGACCAATACAAACAGAACAACTGTTAGGGTGTCGATTGTAAATTGAGTCATTGCCAAATCCGGAGCGCTATAAAAAACAAAGATGAGACATATTGCATAGCCAACAACACTCGTTGCTACCACTGCGGTTAACCTTGATGAAGTTCGGATCGTTAATACGATAGCGCCGATCAGAATACATACTGTTGTCACTTCATAAAAGCTGACGGGGGACAAGGTTTCCCATTTGATATGAAGTGGTCCACCCAGGTATAATTGATAGCCAATCAATAATTCAGCAAATAAGATGATTTTCAAAAGATATGAACGTAGGTAACCGTTGTGCATCTTGTTTGTGAAAAAAGCGGAAAATAGAACAATCTCCTGTGCACAGACCTTAATAATATGCTCTGGGGAAATTTTATCAAAGGTAGTTATCCACGCCAATTTCTTCACACTTGGGTGGTTTGAAATAAATACAAGTGTTCCGACCACAATTGTTATGGCGCTCAGTAAAAGTATCAAATTAAAACCATGCCATATCTTTAGATGAAAAACTTCTTGTTGAGCTAAGATACTATTTGCCGTTGGTCCAGCGATCCAATCGCCAATAAGGCTCGGAATACAGCCGAATATGATACCCAATACAGCCAACAGCAATGGGGGAATCCACATGGATTTATAGGGCAGGTGCACATGGGCGAACTGTTCCGGTAATTTGCCGGCAAAGGGTTTTATTCCGGCCATAAATCCAGCAGATACTAGGAGGATGTTCGTGAGGACTGCAGCAGCTGTCAAATAAAAGAATAATTGTGGGTCACTTTGTAAAGTGGCATCGTAGATCAGATCCTTTCCGATAAATCCAAAGGTCAAGGGGACTCCCGCACTTGAAAATGCTGCTAGAAACCCTGCAATCGCAACAGGGGCTAAGACTTTGCGTAATCCGCGCAACACAGTTAAGTCACGTGTTCCGGTTTCATGGTCGATAATACCCGTAATCAAGAACAGTGCTGCTTTATATAAAGCATGTACAAGGATAAATACACTCGCTGCAATAACTGCTTCCTTGGATCCAAGACCGAGTAAGAAAACCAAGATCCCCAATGCGGATATCGTGGAATAGGCGAGTACTCCCTTGAGATCTGTTCTGAAAAGCGCGTGAAATGCAGCGTAGAGCATGGTAATACCACCGATGATCATAAGTGAATATGTCCAGATTGGGTTTCCGCCCAAGATCGGAGAAAAGCGAGCCAGCAGATATATTCCTGCTTTCACCATGGTGGCCGAGTGAAGGTATGCAGATACTGGTGTCGGAGCTTTCATTGCCCCAGGCAACCAAAAATGGAAAGGAAATTGTGCGGATTTTGTGATTGCACCAAGCGCTACCAATCCAAAAATAAGCGGAAAGAGTGGATGTTGTTGAATCAAAGCAACCTTGCCGACAAGTTCGGTGATATTATACGTACCGGCGATATTGCCCATTAATATAAAACCCGCAAGTAGAAAGAAACCGCCTAGACCTGTAATGGATAATGCAGTCATTGCACTTTTTCTGGAATCAGCATTCTCGTTGTTGAATCCGATTAGAAAAAAGGAACTAATAGATGTTAATTCCCAAAATATAAAGAGCAATAGCATGTTGTCCGAAAGCACTAGACCCAACATGGCCGACATAAACAAACAGAGGTAGCCGAAAAAACGGTCGATATATTTATGTCCCTTCAGATAGGCATTTGCATAAAAAAAGATGCAAGCTCCAATTCCGGTAATTAATAATGTAAAGAGCAGTGACAGACCATCTAATTTGAAATCCAGATTAATGCCTAAAGAGGGGACCCATGCTGTCGATTGTACAAAATAGGATCCCTGACTAATGGGTACCACAAGTTTTATATAATACAGAAATAAAAGTACTGGTAAAAATGCGAGAATAAAACCCCATTTGGTTTTAAGGAATCTACCAAATGGAACAATAAGGCTCGATGTTATTAATCCTGATAGAACAGTAAATAGCATTTAGTCTTTGTTTTAAATTTTTTGAAAGTCTACAATATAGTAAAAAAACTCGATAAAAGGGAGTTTTTTGCATGTTTTACTTAGTATAAATACAAAAAACTGAGGTTTTGTTTTTGTTGAAGTGAAGATTTATTTATGGATGAAAGTGAAGCTGTGGTGGAAATAGTGTTTGGGAAGGGTTGAAGATAATTTGTTGATAAGTAGTGTTTTATGTGTTGTTTTTGCAATATATGTAATAAACATGTTAATAATTGTTAAAGTAAGATTAAAATTCTATCTTTACGCTAGACTAGTTTACCGAACTCCATCAATCGTGACTAATCAATTGTTTTATATACCCGTTTTACGTTATGGGACCTGAAGAAAAGTTATTTAGACAGCATTATAAAAGCTTGTGCCACTTTGCCTGGAAATTTGTAGGAGAATCGTCTGTTGCAGAAGATCTGGTACAAGAAGCGTTTATCACTTTTTTTAGGGAAAAACAGCGTATGGACGAATCTGAGAATTTTGTTCGCAATTATTTATATACTGCTGTTCGGTTTTCTTGTTTAAAATATATCCGACACGAGAAGGTAAAAGAAAAATATTGGTCGCAGGTTGGTTTTACAGAAGAAGATGATTATTCTGTTGAACTATCTATAATTCATACAGAAGTAATAAATGAAGTTTACCGAATTATTCAAGAGATGCCAACTGCCTGCCAGCAAATTTTCAAAATGGGGTATCTAGAGGGGCTGTCTAATCTTGAGATTACCGAAAAGCTTCAGATCAGTGTGAATACCGTTAAAACCCAAAAACAACGTGGGATGAAAATGCTGTTGGACAAGCTGCATCCTGAATTTTTGCCCTTTATTATTTTTTTGTTAAAATAATTTTAATTTTCTGTCACCCCATATTGATCTATAGGGTTTCTAACCTATAGATATGAAAGCTAACACCAATTACATAGCCAAACTAATCCAAAAGTTACTTCGTGGACAGGAAACTGTTGCAGAGCGCGATTCAATTGAGCATTGGCGCAAATCTGATAAAAGAAATGATAATCTGATTGAGGAATTTCGGGAAGCAAAAAATATTGAACAAGACCTGAATTTTTTTGCAGAACTCGACGAGGGAGAAGCTTGGCGAAAAGTAGATGCTGTTAGACATAGCAAAAAGATAAATTATTGGCCTTTTCTACGTATTGCTGCGGTTTTGGTGATGCTATTCGGTGCGGTAATGTTTTACCTGCGTGACAAAGAAATAAATGATTTGGGTAAATTGGCCTCAAAGAAAATTCTTAAAAAAGACATTTTGCCAGCACAGTCCGGTGCTTTATTGCTGATGGCTGATGGATCTGTTGTGCCTTTGGAAAGTTCTGTTAAAACCTTAGATCCAAAAATTTTTATAGCGGAGACTAAAGTGGGGGCTGGTGCAACAGCAACGCCAACTACGGAGCCCTCAATCGAATACAATACATTAGTCGTACCGAAAGGACATTTCTATAAATTATCTCTGGAAGATGGTACACAAGTTTGGGTCAATGCAAATTCACAACTCAAATTTCCGGTCAAGTTTGATAAAAATGAACGTCGTGTTGTATTGGAAGGAGAAGCATACTTTGAAGTCTCACATGATACAAAACGACCATTTTATGTCGAATCTAAGGAGAATGAAGTCAAAGTATTGGGCACACATTTTAATATCAATGCCTATAACGCTGATGTGCGTACAACTCTTTCTTCTGGACGTGTACAAGTAAGTCATTCGGGGGAGATTTTGTTTTTGGAACCTGGTGAATATGCCAATTTTGTTGGTGGAAGACTTAGTAAAGGAAAAGCCGATTTAGAGCACGATTTATCCTGGCATAATAATCAGTTTTATTTTAAGAAAGAGACTATTGTGGAGATTGCGTCCACACTCTCCAAATGGTATGATATCCAGGTTAAATTTAAGCAAGATGTGGCATTAAATAAAGTTTATACAGGGAATTTTAAGCGCGATGTTAAGCTTTCGGAAGTGCTAGAAATGTTGACCTATGTATGTAATCTGAAGTTTGAACTTAATGGAAAGGAACTAACAATAGAAAATAAATAAAAAAGGAGTGCTTATGTAATCGATCAATACCTAACCAAGTAGCCTAGCAAAAAATAGAACAGGAATGTTGCAGCATCCCTGTCCGTAGATGATTAAAAAGGCTAAAAAATTTAAAAAAGCGAATTAAGTAAACCCAATTAACCACAAAGAGTAAATGTATGAATAACTTACCATTTGGCAAAACGTGGCGACTGATACCTCATGACCCGCGGTTTTGCAAACCTTTACGTATTATGAAAATTAGTACTTGCCTTCTTTTCGCCTTTGTGACCGGAGTCCAAGCCAATGGCGTTGCGCAGAAAGTTACGTTGAAAATGAAAAATGCACGGATTGAGGAGGCGTTGAACGCGATCTCAAAACAGTCCAATTTGCAGCTATTTTATGGAGAAAATATTGATTCCAAAGCGAGGGTCAATGTCAATCTGAAAGATGCTTCTGTAGCCGATGCATTAAATGCCGTTTTGAAAAACAATAATATTGAGTATAAAATTATTGCCAACACGATTTCTGTCAATGGAAAAAGTGAAGCTAGCAAATCAATTAATATTGTGCAGCAAGGAGTCTCTGGTACCGTAAAAGATAAAAATGGAAACGCTCTGGCTGGGGCAACAGTGACTGTCAAAGGAACTGCTATCACTACGCAGACAGCCAGTGATGGGAGTTTTAGAATAAACGCTGGTACAAATGCCACTCTAGTGGTTCGCTATGTCGGCTATGGAGCTGTTGAGGTGGGCGTTAAAGGACGAAATGTTGTTCCAATTGTGTTGGCATCGGATGAGAGACAGATTGAAGAGGTCGTTGTGACTGGTATGGGGCAACGTCTTGATAAGCGCCTATTTACGGGGGCAACCTCACAGATTTCGGGGGAGGCGGCGCAAATAGGCGGACAGATTGACCCTAGTCGTGGTTTGGAAGGAAGAGTAGCAGGGGTTTCGGTTCAAAATGTAACCGGAACTTTCGGTACGGCACCTAAGATTCGCGTGCGTGGTGCAACATCTATCTATGGCAGTTCAAAACCGTTGTGGGTCGTTGATGGAGTTATTATAGAGGATGTTGCTGACGTAAATTCAGATGAGCTGTCATCGGGTGATGCATTGACGTTAATTAGTTCTGCCGTTGCCGGATTAAATGCGCATGATATTGAATCCTTTCAAATTTTAAAAGATGGTTCAGCAACGTCAATTTATGGCGCTAGAGCGATGGCTGGAGTCATTGTAATTACAACGAAAAAAGGAGTAGCAGGTCGGAGTTCACTAAATTATACGGGCGAATATACAACACGTGCTACCCCTCGTTATTCAGAATTCAATATTATGAATTCGCAAGAGCAGATGTCCGTATATGATGATATGTACAATAAAGGTTATATTGGATTTGCAGATCTGCCTGTAGCAAGCAACAGTGGTGTATATGGTGATTTATATAAGCGTATTCAAAGAGGTGAAATTCCGAATGATCTATTTACGGATAGACACAATGTCAATAATTTTTTGAAAGAAGCTGAGTATCGCAATACCGATTGGTTTGGAGAGTTATTTCAACCTAGTCTTCAACATAATCACTCGCTCAGCATGTCATCGGGAACAGAGAAATCCCAATATTATTCTTCTTTAAGTGCGTTAGTTGATCCGGGATGGACAAAACGCAGTAAAGTAAATCGTTATACAGGTAATCTAAATGCAAACTATAATATTTCTGACAAGCTTAAATTAAATATCATTACCAACGGTTCCTATCGGCAGCAACAAGCTCCCGGTACCCTGGGGCAGTCGAAGGATGTTGTCTTTGGGCAAGTAAAACGTGATTTTGATATTAATCCTTATGCTTATGCGATGAATACCTCGCGGACCTTGGATCCCAATACATTCTATACGCGTAATTATGCTGCCTTTAATATCCTTCACGAACTGGAGAACAATTACATGGATATAAATGTAGCTGATTTGCGTTTTCAAGGTGATCTGAAATGGAAAGTGATTCCTGGGTTAGAATTAGGGACGTTTGGGTCTGTTCGTTACCAATCGACAACACAGCATCATTATGTTAAAGATCGGTCCAATCAGGCAATGGCTTATCGTGCTGGGATTTCTGAACCTGAAAACACGACAATTCGTGACAATAACCCATTTTTATATACCGATCCGGATGATCCTTATGCAAGACCGATTTCTGTTTTGCCTGAGGGTGGAATCTATAATCGAACGGATTATACGATGTTTGAGCAGCTCTTCCGTTTTACTGCGCAATACAATAAAACTTTTAATGAGAATCATCTTCTTAATGTGTTTGCCGGTTCTGAACTTACCTCATCTCAAAGAGATAATACCTGGTTTAGAGGTTGGGGGCTCCAATATGATTTAGGAGAGAGCCCTTTTACAGATTATCGGGTATTTAAACGTGGACAAGAAGAAAATTCGCCTTATTTCTCGGTGAATCGAAATGGAAGAAATGATCCGACAAATATAAGGTATAGGCAAGCTGCATTTTTTACGAATGTTACCTATTCTTATGCAGGAAAATATATTCTGAATGGTACGTTCAGATATGAAGGTGCAAATAAATTAGGCGAGGCGACTTCAGCAAGATGGATGCCTAGTTGGAACCTGTCCGGGGCATGGAATGCACATGAAGAAAATTTCTTTGAAAATTTAAGACCAACATTTTCTCATTTTACATTGAAAGGTTCTTATAGTTTAACTGGTGATAGAGGTCCATCTACTGTGACAAATTCCTACGCTGTCTATCGCTCTTATACCCCATGGAGACCGACAGCAGGTGATGCGGAATCGGGTTTAGAAATCGCTGATTTAGCGAATAATGGACTGACTTACGAGAAAAAACACGAATTGAATATCGGAACATCCATGGGATTTTTGGATAATCGGATTAATGTAGATTTTGATTGGTTTAAACGCAACAATTTTGATTTGATCGGTGTCATCAATACACAAGGGCTGGGAGGCCAGATTTCGAAATTTGGTAATGTGGCAGATATGAAATCTCATGGTGTCGAATTGAATTTGAGTGCACATATCTTGCGTGATCGGGATTTTAAATGGAATTCGACATTTACCTATGCAAATGTAAAGACAAAAGTAACACGTTTGGATACCCGAAGCCAAGTTATGGACCTAATAACAGGGACTGGATTTGCTCTTGAGGGTGGCCCTGTACGCGGATTATATTCTATTCCATTTGTACGGTTGAATGATGAAGGCTTACCTATTTTCCTAAATACCGAGAATCAGGAAACGGTTACCAGTATCAATTTTCAAGAACGGGATAAAATAGGCTTCCTAAAATACGAAGGACCTACAGATCCTATTCATACAGGTGGTTTTGGAAATACATTTAGTTATAAGAATTTTAGTTTAAATGTATTTATGACTTATTCATTCGGTAATGTGGTGCGTTTGAACCCGGTATTTTCTAACCAATATTCCGACTTAACCGCATCAACCAAAGAATTTGCGGATCGTTGGATGGTCGCAGGTGACGAGGCATTTACTAATGTACCTATTATTGCTACCACCGGACAGAATAGGGCGTATGGTAATAATTTGAAGTATGCCTATAGCGCATATAACTATTCCTCTGTACGAACTGCTAAAGGCGATTTTATTCGGATGAAAGATGTGTCTTTGAGCTATGAGTTTCCGAAAGATTTGATAAGAGCGTGGAAGATAAATTCCTTAGGTTTACGTTTTAACGCGACCAATTTGTTCCTGTTGTATGCGGATAAAAAGCTAAATGGACAGGATCCTGAGTTTGTCAATGCGGGTGGTGTTGCCGCTCCTATAGCAAGACAATACACGTTGACTTTACGTTTAGGACTTTAAGCGAAATTTTAGATCTAATTAAAATGAAAAGAAATAATAGAATATATATAGCAATTGCACTGATCTGTGGAGTGAATTTGTCGTCTTGCAATAAATTTCTTGATGAAATGCCCGACAATCGTGCAAAACTCGATACCGAAGCAAAAATTGACAAATTATTGGTATCTGCATATCCACAAACAGCTTATTTAGTGAGTGCAGAGTTATCATCTGATAATGTGGATGATTATGGCCCTACCAATCCAAATGGAGAACGTTTTATGGAGGAGTTGTTTCGATGGAAGGAAATCACTGACAATCAGGACGAGGTGCCTAAAGATGTTTGGGAAGCCTGCTATACAGCGATCGCAAGTGCGAATGCCTCCTTACAAGCAATAGAAGAAATGGGAAATCCCAGCAGTTTGAGCCCACAACGAGGAGAGGCTTTGGCAGTACGGGCATACAATCATTTTATACTTGTTAATTTGTTTGCACAGCATTATACTAAAGAAAATGCAGCAACAGATTTAGGTGTCACCTATATGACAGAACCTGAAGTTGTGCTGGATCCAAAATACCAGCGTAATACAGTACGGGAGGTATACGATCTTCTGATCAAGGATTTAGATGAGGCCATTCCATTAATAGACGACTCTTCCTTTGGATCTACCCCCAAATATCATATGAATTCCAGAGCTGCCAATGCTTTAAGAGCGCGAATTGCATTATACATGCAGGACTGGGAGAAAGCTGTCAGTTTCTCAAATGCAGCTATTGGTGTCAATCCAGTAAGTTTACAACGAAATTACGCTAGGATCGCCGCTGAGGCTGTGGGGACTAGAGGATTCCCTAATGGAGCGATATCCTATAACAAAAGTGAAGAAAAGTCTAATCTCATGGTAGCAACTGCAGGGACACAGCATGGCGTAATATTTGGGCCATATTCTTTTGGATCGAGATACTCACATGGAGCACTACTAGGGGACACAGAAACAACAATGGCAGCCGGACCTTATGGACAATTAGCTTCCACTGGTTATGTATTACGTGCTTTTGTTTATGCAGGAACAAATTTAGATAAGGTATTATTCCCCCGTGTTTCTTATATGTTTGAGTATACGGATCCTGTGGCGGGAATTGGATATGCACGTGGGGCTTATGCGCCATTTACAACGGAAGAAACAATGTTGGTAAGAGCCGAAGCACTTATTCATCTCAAACGTTATAATGAAGCAGTCGTGGATATGAAGCGATGGGTGGACAATGCATTGGTAAGACCTCCAGCAACCTTTAATGTAGCTACAATTAATACGTGGGCGAACGGAATAAATTATTCTTCAGCCAGAATACCCACAGCTAAGAAAAAATTGGATCCCAAGATGATTTCTTTTGAGGCTGGTACGCAGGAAAATATGCTCCATGCGCTACTCTTTTTACGACGTGTAGAAACATTGCATATGGGCTTGAGGTGGTTTGATGTTAAACGCTATGGTATTGAAGTAGAAAGACGTGTATTGAATTCATCTGGTGCAGTGGCTTCTGTGGAGACAGAAACAAAACTGATTGCACGGGATAAGAGAGCAGCTTTACAAATCCCATCTGAAGTTATTGCCGCAGGTTTAACCCCTAATCCAAGATAATTATGAAAATATTAAATAAGATTAATGTATTGTTGTTTTTTTCGGTGCTCTTATTTTCATGCTCTGAAGATAAATTGAGCCCGGATAGCATATTTGTTGATAAGAAGGTAGAAAGCAATGATTTAGATAATTATATTCAACAAAAATATACAAAGGATTATAACATTGCTATACTTTATAAATTTGTTGAAAAGGAATCTGATTTAGATTATAATTTGAGTCCAGCAAGCTATGAGAGCTCTGTCCGAATGACCAAACTATTGTATCATCTTGGTATTGAACCCTATGATAAGATTACAGGGAGTAAGGACTTTATCAAAAAATATTTCCCTAAGTTATTAAACTACATTGGTTCGCCAGCGTATCAAAATAATGGAACATTTGTATTGGGTACAGCCGAAGGCGGTGTTAAGATCACCCTTTACCTTTTGAATAGACTAAATGCTGAAACGGGGAAAGATGTAGCCTTTCTCAATTACTATTATTTTCACACCATGCATCATGAATTTGGACATATTTTACACCAAACTAAAGGTTACCCCGCTTCTTTTGAGCAAATTACTGGTGCTAGCTATGTGTCGGATTCATGGAGTGATATCTATGAAAATGATGCTGATGCCGCGGCATTGGGATTTGTTTCTCCCTATGCCTCCAAAGAACCAAACGAAGATTTTGTAGAGACTTATTCATATTACATTACATTGTCGCCAACCCAATGGAACCAACGCATCAGTAGTGGAGGGGCAGAAGGGAAAGCATTGATTGAAGCAAAACTTGATATCGTACGTACCTATTTCCAAAATGTTTGGAACATTAATTTGGACGAGCTGCGTGATGAGATTTTAGCTAGACAAGCAGATTTGCCCAACTTTGATCAGACATCTTTAAAATAAGAAATTATGAAATTAAAATATTTAATGATCTTAATCTTACTTCCGTTTTTTTTGATTACTTCATGCAAGCGGGATGAGGATAGAATATTTGATGCCAATGCAACGGTTCGGATGACCGAGGCTGTAGAACAGGCATATACCGTTTTACAGGCAAATAAAGCAGGTTGGGTAATGAAATTTTACCCAAGCAATAATCAGGAATTTGGTGGATATACTATTTTTACAAAATTTATTTCCAACGAGGAGGTATCCATTGCTTCAGATCCTTTTTCTGGCTTTAAAACAAGTACCTACTCTGTAGTTCCCGAATCTGGTCCCGTGCTTTCATTTAACGGATACAATAAGAACATTCATTGGTTTTCAGAGCCCGGAAAGGATAACGGCGGGATTGGAGCAGATGATAGCGGTATGCGTGGTGATTTTGAGTTTATAGTACTTAAAGCTACAGCAGATTCGGTGGTGTTAAAAGGAAAGAAAAGCGGGAGCCATTTAGTGATGTTACCTTTAAAGGGAACTGAGTTTGAGAGTATGTCTGCATCCTATCAGGAGGCTACAAGCAAATTTAATGAGTTTGAAGTTTATCAACTGGAAACAGCTGGAAACAAGACTGTAGAGCTTGATTTCGATCCCAAAATGCGTGTATTCAGCAATCCAAATGATCCATCGGCGAAAGATATATCGTTTCGAGTAGTTCCTGGTGGTTTGGAATTTTATGAGCCGTACACGATAGCAGGGAAAACTGTAGCTCGTGTGGATTTTATTGCGCCAACAACTACATATCCATCTGGTTACTATACCGATAAAGATAACAGTTTAAAGATAATTCCAGTTCCTACGCCACTTAATCGCTGGTTTAGGAATAACCTATGGTCTGTATCTTATAAGAATATGGGTGCGCTAGGGAAATTATATTGGAATGCTGGTAGGCCTATGTTAAAGGAAAGAGGAATTGTAGTGAACAATTTTTATATCGGTAAAAACGGGTCAGATGGAGTGATAATTTGGGTATTACAAGGGGGATCTGTAGTAGGGGGATTAACACATATAATTCAGCTCAAAACAGGAACCGAAGACCAGGTATATATAGAACTTGAAGGGTATGGTGTCGGTAACTTTGTTCTTGCTCATTGGCAAGGTGGACTAAATTATCTTTCAGCTCCGTTTGACGGAAATACTTTCAAGATTACTTCTGACGGTACGCCAAAGCCTTCGGTTATTACTTTAACGGATGTGGCTGATTCAAGAAATGTAATCAAGTTGACGTTAGAAGATATTGATGACCCATTGAATAATTAGCTCTCGCTTTTTATTTTAATAAAAATTTTAGAATCAAATGGAAGAATCCTCAACAAGCTGTTGAGGATTCTTTTTTGTCTCGTTAATAACCCTGATTTGTGACAATAAAATCCAAAAATATTGTCATCTCTCTTAATATTTCGCTATTCGCTAATATTTTGTTTTTGATCACCTCAAGGCAGTTCCTTTTTCGTTTTATAATAAATATGAGTGATATGATCTTAGGGGAAAAATGAAAAAATATTCCATTTGAAATATTTTTCTTGTAAATAATAAAAAATATTAGCCATTTTTATAGCACAATTATTAAGCATCCTCATAAGATGTACATATATGTCCTAAAATACCCACCTATAGAACACAATAGCTGGGAGAGGAAGTAATCTAACTATGCAGAAGGAAGAAGTATTATTCAAAACACATTACAATGGGCTATGTCATTTTGCGTGGAAGATATTAGGTGACCTCACGATCGCAGAGGATCTGGTGCAAGATGCTTTTATCGCCTATTTTAAACATACGGACCAAGTCAGTGATAATGAGATTGCGATAAAAAATTATCTGTATAGTTCGGTGCGTTTTGCCTGCTATAATCACATACGGCATGAAAAGGTGCGTCAAAAGTATTGGAATGTAGTGGGTTTTACCGAAGAGGATAATACGGCGCTTGAATTGAATATGATCCATAGTGAGCTCATTCAGGAGATCTATAAAATTATTGAACAAATGCCGGCCTCTTGTCAGCAGGTCTTTCGGTTAGGATACCTTGAAGGTCTGTCTAATCTGGAGATCACTAAAGAACTGCAAATTAGCATTAACACCGTGAAAACTCAAAAACAACGGGGGATGAAAATGCTACTAAAACGCCTAAACCCTGAATTTATCCCGCTTGTTATTTTTTTGTTAAAAAATATTTAAATTCTTGTCACCCCTTTTTTCGTCTTGCGTTTCTTTAGTGTAATATATGAAAGAAAACACAGGACATATTGCAGAAGTACTTCGGAAGTTCCTTAGCGGTAACTTGACGGAAGAAGAGCAAAACCAGCTTGAAGAGTGGTTAAATGCTAGTCCGCAGAATAAACAATTTCTGGAATCTTTTCGCCAGGCAAAGAATATCGAAGAGGATTTATTCATTGTTCGTAAACTGGATGCCGATAAGGCTTGGAATAAGCTAAATCATAAAAATCGCACTGGAATAAAATTAATTGGGAAATGGTCTTTAGGTATTGCTGCTTCCATTACATTTTTAATTGGATGTTTCGCACTATGGCGAACAGAATTCGCAGCTAATATGCCAAAAGAAAGACCTGTTGTTGCTGTACAGAAACAGGATATCGCGCCAGCGACAAGTGGGGCAATTTTGGTGCTTGCAGATGGAACAAAGATCCCACTGAATAACGATTCTACGAAAACGCTTACTAAGAACAATAATCTCGTTGGCAATAGCAATGAGTTGATTGTCAAAGGGACAGATCAGGTTATTCTTGTACAATATAATTCATTAATTGTCCCAAAGGCGAGTTTTTATAAAATGACTTTGGTGGATGGGACAAAAGTTTGGGTCAATGCACTTTCTCAACTGAAATTTCCTGCACAATTTTCAAAAACAGAACGCCGGGTCTTTCTCGACGGAGAGGCTTATTTTGAAGTAGCCCACAATCCGAATCAACCCTTTATTGTTGAGTCCAAAGGGAATGAGATCAAAGTTTTAGGGACACATTTTAATGTAAATTCATATACAGAGCAGGTTCGCACAACGCTTGCGGAAGGGAAAGTGGAGATTAGTAGGAATAATGAACGCGTTGAGCTGTCACCCGGAGAGTATGTATGGTCTTCCAAGGATAATCTGATCAAAGGAAAAGCGGATCTGCAACGCGATCTGTCTTGGCACAATAATGAGTTTTATTTCAAAAAGGAAACAATCGTAGATATCGCACATCAATTATCAAGATGGTATGATCTGGATGTGAAATTCAGGGGAAATGTACAGCTCGACAAAGAGTATACCGGAAGTATTGAGCGAGATGTAAAATTATCTCAGGTCCTGGAAATGCTATCCTATGTAAGTAACCTCAAATTTGAAGTGGATGGAAAACAATTGATCATAGAAACGAAAAGCTAGAAATATAATAGTAAACTAAACCCAAACCGGCTGCTTATGACGAATTAATACCTACCCAAATGACCTTAGAAAAGAGAACAGGAATGTTGGCGCATCCCTGTTCAGAAAATGTGATTATCAGGTCCTAAATTAAAAAGTGAACAATTAAACCCCAATTAACCACAAAGTGTAAATGTATGAATAACTTACCATTTAGCAAAAGGTGGTCCTTGATCCCTCAAGATCCACGTTTTTGTAAACCCCTGCGTATTATGAAAATTAGTACATGTCTTCTATTCGCATTTGTTACCGGTGTACATGCTAAAGGCACTGCCCAGAAAGTCACCTTAAACATGCGAAATGCACGTATTGAAGAGGCATTATCTGCAATCTCCAAGCAGTCTCATCTGCGCGTACTGTACAGTGAAAATCTGAATTCGAAAGCGAGAATTTCGATCAATGTCAAGAACGCTACTGTTGAGGAAGCACTCAACGCTGTATTGAAAAATAATAATATTGAATATAAGATTATTGCCAATACAATCTCTGTCAACAGTAATTTAAAATCGACCAATTCAAATACATCCACTGCATCGTTACAGCAAGCTATTACCGGCACAGTTAAGGATAAAGACGGAAAAGGACTGAGTGGTGCTACAGTGACCGTAAAAGGAACTTCAGTTTCTACTCAAACCGATGAACAGGGACGATTTAAGATCAATGCCCCATCTTCTGCAACCTTGGTTGTAAGGTATGTTGGATTTTCCGGCACAGAAGTCACCGTTAATGGTCGTGCTATTGTTCCTATCGTATTGGCTTCGTTGGATAATCAATTGGATATTGTTGATGTCGTTGCGACTGGATATCAGAATGTTGATCGTAAGTTGTTTACAGGGGCGAGTTCAAAAGTAAATGCTAGAGATGCTGAACGGAGTGGGGTGCCTGATATTTCTCGGATGTTAGAAGGGCAGGTAGCGGGGGTTTCTGTCCAGAATGTTTCCGGAACATTTGGCGCGGCTCCCAAAATTACTGTTCGTGGAGCAACTTCACTTTCGGGCGATAATAAACCGTTATGGGTTATTGATGGAATTATTTTAGAAGATGTGGTTAACATCTCCAATGAAGCACTTTCTACCGGTGATGCCAATACATTGATCGGATCATCGGTAGCGGGCCTTAATCCGGATGATATTGAGTCCTTCACTATTTTGAAAGATGCGGCGGCAACTGCAATGTATGGAGCTCGTGCCATGAATGGTGTTATCGTCGTAAATACTAAAAGAGGTAAAAATACAGAAGGAAAACCGTTGATTAACTATTCTGGAACATTTACGACTTATCTAAAACCAAGTTACAGTCAGTTCGACATCATGAACTCGGCGGAACAGATGTCTGTTTTATTGGAACTAGAAAATAAAGGAAGCTTCAATCATAGTAGTGTGTCAAGAAGTTCCACAGGTGGTATATTTTATAAGATGTATAATCAAATGTACCAATATGATGAAACGACAGATTCCTTTGCGTTAAAAAATACATTGCAAGATCGACTGAATTTTTTGAGTCGGTATGCTAAAGCGAATACAGATTGGTTTGATGTACTCTTCAGAAACTCATTACTGCAAGAACATTCCCTTAGTATTAATTCCGGTACCGCACGGTCTCAAACGTATTTTTCAAGTAGTTTAACTAGTGATAATGGACAGACTTTGGGGGATAATGTGAAAAGATATACGGGCAATCTGAGAAACAATATCAAGATTAGTGATAAGTTGAGCGCAGAATTTCTTGTAAACACAGCTATTCGTGACCAACGTGCTCCTGGAACTTTAACTAGACAATCCGATCCTGTGTATGGTCAATATTCCAGAGATTTTGATATCAATCCTTATTCCTATGCATTAAATACCAGTAGACTTATCACCCCTTATGATGAAAATGGTGATTTAGAGTATTTCGTAAGAAATTATGGGGATTTCAATATTATTAATGAATTGCAAAATAATTCGTTAGCACTAAATATGCTTGATATTAAGGTGCAAGGGGGGGTGAAATATAAAATTACGCCGAAATTGACTTATTCCGTTGATGGGGCTTATCGTTATGCGAAAACCGAGCGTCAGCATTCCATGAAGGAAAATTCCAATGTGATTAAGTCCTACCTTGCAAATGGGGATGCTACTATCGCCGATGGCAATAAATGGTTGTACAAAGATCCAGATAATCCCAATGATCCGCCTGTTGTTATTTTACCAGAAGGTGGTTTCTTCAATACAACCAACAATAATTTAAAAAATTACTATTTACGCCAAAATTTAGAGTATGATAATACCTTCTCAAAAAATCATAGATTAAATGTCTTTGGATCGATGGAAATGAGGTACACGGATCGACAAAATTCTTCGTATGATGGTGTAGGTTATCAGTTTGCTAGTGGCGGATTAGTAAATCCAAATTATCGCTATTTTAAAAAAATTATTGAAGCAGGCAACCCATATTTTGGGATGGGCTACGGTTACGATCGTTATGTAGCAACGATGTTGAGAACAGCTTATGCGTATAAGGATAAGTATTCAATAAACTTCACGGCAAGGTACGATGGCGCGAACCAATTGGGGAAATCTAGGGTAGCACGTTGGTTACCCACTTGGAACATTTCAGGAAAATGGAATGTTGACCAGGAAGAGTTTTTTAAAAAGAATGATATTGTCAATGGCTTCAGTTTGAGAGCAACTTATGGTTTAACAGCGAGCTTAGGTAGTGCTAGAAATTCCTCGCCCATTTTTTATAATGATATATCAAAAAGGCCATACGAGGACGAAAAGGAAAGTCTTATATACATAAGTAGTTTAGAAAACTCCAAGTTAACTTGGGAAAAAATGTATGAGACTAATATCGGTACCGATCTTAACTTATTTAATAATAAGGTTGAATTGACTATGGATTGGTATAAAAGAAATATTTTTGACTTGATTGGTTCGATACGTACATCTGGTATTGGAGGACAGTTTACAAAGCAGGCCAATTATGGAGAAATGAAAGCCCATGGATTCGAATTTACAATTGCAGGCAGTCCTTTCAAAAATCCAGATGGTTTTCGCTGGCGGACGCAGTTCAATTTTGCGATAAATAAGAACGAAGTTACACGTTTGGATGTTAATCAAAATATTTGGACACTGGTCAGAGCGGAAGGCGCACCAGTACAAGGATATTCCCAACGCGGACTTTTCTCTATTCAGTTTGATGGTTTGGATACTCGCTATGGCTATCCAACTTTTATTGGTACGGAGGGTGTAAAGGACACCTATATCAATTTACAAAGTCAGACAATAGACTATTTGAAGTATCATGGTCCGGTAAATCCTACCACTACGGGCGGTTTTTTTAACCAATTTGGGTATAAAGGATTATCCCTGTCAACACTTTTTACCTTCGCGGCAGGAAACTTTATTCGTCTGCAACCTACATATGGGAGTGTCTACTCGGATATGCAAACAATTTCCAAAGATATGGTCAATAGATGGTTGATGCCTGGCGATGAGATGTACACGAATATTCCATCTTTACTAGATGGTTATGTGAAGAACAACTCGGTAATCCGTGCCAATGGTTCTACAGTAGATGCAGTGTATCCCTATAATGCATACAATTATTCAACAGAACGTGTCGCTAAAGGGGATTATGTCCGGTTAAAGCAGGTGGCATTGACTTATATATTTCCAAAAGATTTATTAAAGAGAATAAGTGTTAATTCATTACAAGTGTCACTCGTTGGAAATAATATAGCACTATTGTATTCGGATAAAAAACTCAATGGTGCAGATCCAGAATTCTTCAACAACGGTGGTGTGGCCATGCCTGTGCCTCGTCAGTATACACTCTCATTAAAAGTAGGTTTCTAATTATTAAAATAATGAAAGGATTAAATATATATATATCAGTAATAATCTTATCAGCGTTTTCGCTAACTTCTTGTGAAAAATACTTGGAGCAGGAGCCTGATATGCGGACGGAAATCAATACCGTTGATAAGGTTGCAAAATTGGTGACCTCAGCATATCCTGGATATGGATATTTAGCGATGGCAGAGACATATTCGGACAATGTGAGTGACAAGGGGCCTAACAGTGGGGCACCACTATTGGATCCTTATGTAGACTTATATCGCTGGAACGATATCGCCGGTTCTGGAAATAACACGCCAACGCAATATTGGAATGGTTGTTATGCAGCAATTGCTAGTGCAAATCAAGCATTGGCTTCGATTGAAGAGTTTAAGTTGGATAAATCCGTATTACCATATAAAGGTGAAGCTTTAGTTGCTCGGGCTTATGCACATTTTATGCTTGTTACGTATTTTGCAAAAGCCTATCAGATCGGTCAAGACAATACCTCTCCAGGTATTCCTTATGTTACACAACCAGAAAAAATTGCTTTGCAGCAATATGAAAGAGGTACAGTGGAGTCCGTTTATCAACAGATCCAAAAAGATTTAGAAGAAGGTATCCCTTTATTAAAAGGCGGTAAATGGCAAGTTCCTAAATATCATTTTACCTATTCTGCAGCGAATGCATTTGCAACTCGGTTTTATTTATTTAAAGGTGATTGGGATAAGGTAATCTCACATGCGAATGCCGTATTTCAAAATGGTGATTATACCAACAATACAAGGCCGGAGGCGACAAAAATTAGAGATTTGACGAGTGCTGAGCGACAAATTGAATACACCAAGGCAGATAAAAATTATAATTTACTTCTTGCCGATACATATTCAATTTACCAAAGACAGAGCACCGGCTACTATAGTCGATTTGGCTATGGACGAGATAAATACCTTGCAACTTTTGGCAAAGTGACTGTGGCTGGAGCAACATTTCAATGGAATGGCTCTTCCTATGCCAGTAGTACACATTATTGGCCTCGGAAATACAACGAATATTTCTTTTATACAAATGTATCTGCAGGCACGGGTCAACCCTATACTATGGTTCCCCTTATTACTGCAGATGAAGCGCTAATTAACAGGGCAGAGGCATATGTAATGAAAAGCGATTTTGTCAATGGCTTGAATGATATCAATTATTTTGCAAGTACAAGGATTGTAGGTTTTAATCCATCAAATCACAATGTAACGTTGTCAAAAGCGAGGCAGTATTTTACAACCGCCGGGACAGACCAAGATGCGCTGATAGAAACTATTTTACAGTATAAACAATTAGCATTTCTTACTGAGGGTATACGTTGGCTAGATATCTTGAGACATCGTATTCCAGTAGTGCACAATTTTCTTGATAAAGATGGCACAGAGACCTTTGAGACTTTGTCCACAGAAGATAATAGAAGAATGTTTCAAATACCTGACGAGGCATCTATTGCTGGAGTAGGAAAAAATCCAAGATAATAGTTTATGAAAAGAAATAATATATTAACACTCATTGCGTTTTCGCTGCTCGTTATCTTACAATATTCCTGTAGAAAGAGCGATAGCAATTTAGATGTGGATCTGAATGACTATAATTCGGATAAATACGTTTATGGAGAGCTGGATAATTGGTTGGAATCTAGTTTGACAAATCCTTATAATATAGAAGTCGTGTATCGTTTTGATCGCTCCATGGGGGATATCGCAAAGAATATTTCGCCACCCAATATAGATCGTGTTAAACCGACGGCCGAAATGGTCTTAAATGGCTTTATCAAAGTGTATGAGAAAGTTGCAGGAGCTACCTTTATCAAGACACGTACGCCAAAGCAATTTGTCTTTTTTGGATCTACAGTATATAATTCAAACGGATCCGAGACATTGGGTACCGCTGATGGGGGAAGAAGAGTAATTCTTTATAATTTGAATACGCTTGATGAAAATGATTATAACAATGTGAAAAGGAGATTGAGAACAATTCATCACGAATTTACACATATTTTAAATCAGACCGTGGAGATTCCGCCAACTTTTGAAAAAATTACACCCTCTGATTATACCTCTGATTGGACGAATTCAGCAAATACTGAGGAGCTAGCGCAAAAGCTAGGGTTTATCTCAAGATATGCAAGAGATCAATATACCGAGGATTTTGCAGAAACGGTAGCGCATTTATTGGTCGAAGGACAGTTATATTACGATCGCTATGCTAATGCTGCGGGAGCAGATGGTAAAGCAAAACTAAAGCAAAAGGAGGCCATAGTCGTAGACTATTTTAAGCAATATTACGATATTGATTTTAGACAGTTACAATATGAAATGTCTAGTACACTCGCTAGCTTATATAAAGATCCGACCGAAACACTTGTCTATCAGATGAAGCAGGCTTACCTCAAACAAATTGACGTTGATTTAGCTCAAGGAGCACATTATGCTTCCTTTGGTCAATCAGCTGTATTCAAAAGTATTTGGAATGACATCGAAAAAAAGCTTGCACTCGATATCAATGGTACAACAGGTAGAACTGCCAAGAGCTTTTCTTGTGTATTTAATGGTACAACCTTGCAGGTTCAGGCTTCTTATAGTAGCTCTTCTACCTCAACAACGATTATAAAAGCATTCTTCGATTTTAATATTACTTATTTGGCGGACGGTAGTGTAAAGTTTATTTATGTTCCAAACAGTTCTTCCAGCTCGGAGTACAATAATGGAAGAGTAACTTTAGCCGGTTGGCAACCGCTGATCGATTATTTAACGAATAATACTTTCATACCAGAATGGTTGCCGAAAACAGCGGGTTTAGCAAATTTCAGAAAATATGCTGGTTTTTATGTTCAAGGAAATGCCGAGAGTTATTTTTATGGACCTATTGTTTTAAATTAATTTACGAAAAATGAAAAAAATATTATTAGTCTTTATAACTATTATATTGATTTTTAGTAGTTGTAAAAAAGATAATGTAGAATTTATTTTTGACAAACAGCCAGAGGCTAGGGTCAAAGAAAAGCTTGATCTGTTACAGAATAGTCTATTGTCGTCACCTTACGGATGGAAGGCGGCACTAAATACCAAAGTGGAAGGCGGATACGGTTTTTATATAGATTTTAAAAAAGATCAGACATTAAAAATGTTGTCGGATTTTTCCTCAACATCTTCAAATACACTGAAGGAATCCACATATCGGGTTACATGGACAATGGATGCTGTCTTAATGTTTGATACTTATAATTATCTGACACTTTTGCAAGACCCCACACCATCTGTAAACGGTGGTACGGCTGGAAATGGATTGCAAAGTGATATTGAATTTGAATTCTTAAGTGCATCAGTAGATACACTTAAACTTAAAGGAAAACGATATGCACAGATGTTAACACTGGTGAAATTGAAGGAGAACGAACAAAAAAGTTATTTAGACGGTGAATATAAAACAAGTATTAACAATGTAAGAGCTTATTTTGCATCACATTCAAATAATTATATAGAAATTGGAGGTACTAACAATAAAGTCGAATTTGTTCTCACAAATACAAAAGGCTGCGTGTTCCAATATGTTTCAAACGAAGGGGATGTCCAAAGCGTAAGCGGAAAATTTAATTATGAGCTCAATGGAATTAATTTTAATGAGCCAATAAATGTTGGTCAGGAGATATTTGCCCGAGGTGAACTTGTTGACGGAGAATTCTATTTGATCAATGATAAAAATACAAGGTTTAAATTAAATCAAAATAGCGTACCCATTTTACCGATAGAGACACTCTTTGCTTATAATAAGACGTATAATACATTGCATATCGGATTGAGTCAGCCGAATGGTGTCACCAGTGATTTTAATAGCATATATACGATAGTAAAAAATGCCTATGCTGCATTAAACCCGGGACGTCATATCCTACAATTTTACTTTAGATTGAGTAGTTCAACAAAAGCAGAAGTAGCAGTTCAGAGTCAAGTTACTCCAAATGGTACAACTTATGCCGCAGGAATCGCAACTTACGATTATAAGCTTGATGAGAAAGGTGTAATCACATTGTCTAATCCAATATACGATGGAAATTGGACGGCTCGTATAACACAACTTGGCCCTATTAGAGATTATTTTCTATCTGGACCCTTTAAACTAACTTATGTTACAAGTAGTGATCCGAGTGTATCTAATTTAGGGGGATTACAACCGCTAAATACGCCAAATAATGTGTTCTATGGAGCATTAAGGAAGCAGTAAATTGGTGTATATTGATGTCGGATCATAAAATGATTCGACATCAATATACACCAACCTACAAAAAGATCAAAAATACCGGAACATAAAGGTCCATGATACCTGTCGCCATCTATTTGGGGGGTGTAGTTCCGATGACCATTACTCTGGGAAAAACGGCGTTTGGAATGGTGGTGGCAGCCCGTTTACTTTGTTCGATTGTCTATATAAAAAAATAAGATCATAAAAATAAATCCAAATGATGAGAAAATGTAAGTTATTAACTATTGTGTTCTTTTTAATCACAACTTTTTTTTACTCCTGTCGTCGAGATGACTCTTTAAAAATTACGGACACGTTAAATAAATATTCGAAGGAAACTGTTTTAAAAGTCAAAGCCAACAGCAATGCGGGCGACAACGGCGATAATAATGAAGAACCCTCCTCTCAAGAAGAAGCTCGAATTCAATCACAAGTAAGTTTGAATATTTCGGTACCTAGCAATACGAGTGAAGAACAATTAGTAACCTATATAAACCAAAACATTTCAAGTGTCAACGGAGAAATAGTTTTTAAAGTCAATGGAGAGATATTTTATAAATCTGTTGTGAAGAATGGAGTTGAAACTATTCTTATTGGTTCTCCCACTGCCCAGGGAGGCAGAGATGGTGAATGCTCCTATGAAGGAATAAGGCAATGTGCCAATAAATCAATATATGCTATGGGAACAGTATCTAAAATAGTCTGTGCATTTGGATTCTATCAATGTTACGCTGTTGCTGCAGCCGACTGTATTGAAAAAAATTGCATTAATAAATCTCGCCCTGTTGTACCATTTGAAATAATTCCTGAGTCGGAGATAGACATCCCTGGAAATAATAGCGGATATACTCCGCCACAAAATGCATTGCCAGGGACGGGGACAAAGCTTTTTAATTATGCCGAAAGCATAGACCGAATGAAAGCACATATTTACGGTAAACAACCAACTTATCCCACCAAGATATTTTTGAAAGATAATCTTTATTATGCAGATGCTAATTTTACGTGTATCCTGCCAAATGGTTACTATACTAATGATCGTTTAACGGTATATTTAATTGAGTATGGTCAAGTCTTAAATACATTAATAATGGACTGTAAAGATTGTCCATACCCAACGTCTCTGTCTACTCAAAGTGATCCATTTATTGGTTGTGGGCTTAACGGCAGCGAGCCAGATTAATAAGGAGTCAAGAGCTTCTATAGAGAACGGATTTTCATAGAAGCTCTTTAGATTAATAAAGTGACTATTAACTATTCTTGATAAATATTTTATACTTTTTGTTATTCTTTCTTAGGCTTTCAAAAATCTTGTTTTAAGCAATCATAGTACGAAGCGCGGGCAGAGTTTTAAGAAGCCTAATCAAGTTAGCCAACAGATCTATATCATAAATCTCGCGATGGTAAAAGGATAAGTCCTTTTACCGCTCCATCCCCCTCATTCACCGACTTTTTCTGAATGTTAGTCTAAATGTAATAAAATCGTAGGCTGCGTTGTCTTAATTTTGAATCAGAAAGTTGAAGGAAATGTTGCAACAAAATCAACATCCCTGCGACTACTAGGAAAGAGACAATAAAAAACTAACAATATAAAGTAGAAACGATTATGAAAACTTTAGTAAAGACATTTGCAGCAGCAGCTTTGATCGCAGTATCAACATTTACAATGGCTGCAGGTAACCCTGGTAAAACATTGAATCTATCCACAGCAGACTTAGCTATTGATAGCTATGTATCGGTGATGACAGAAGGTATATCAGGTGGTGTTGAGCAACTATTCGCTTCCGATTTCAGTCAAAAGATTCAAGGCGAAACAGGACGTACCAATACACGTTCAGAGGTAATTTCTTTTTTGAAAAAACAAAAAGGTGAAAAACTGAACTGTAGTACAAATATACAAATCCTTGAGGAATCCGATAATTATATGGTGGCACGCATTACAATGAAATTTGAAACATTTACAAAAACCGATCTGGTTACGCTGGTAAATGAAGCCGGAACATGGAAGGTCGCGAGCTCAGTAAACTCATACAAATAGCAACTGTTTAATTAAATTCATATGTTTATTTTAAGCCACGTCGTGATGATGTGGCTTTTTTGCTGTAATAATCACTTTCGCTTTATTTTGAATGGAGATCTAAAATCTTGTTATTTCCCGAAAGAAATACCTGGATGTCGAAGGGGAAGCATGTTTCGCTTAGTTGAGTTGTTAACATAGTTATTAACATTGTGTGGAAAACATAGCTTCTTTAATTGTAGTTATGTTGAACATAGGTAATGATTATTTAACCTGTCAATTTCTAATTTACTTAAGAGATTTATTAAATTGCGCGGATATTAGAAACTATTATGAAATATTATCTGCATTTGTCAGTCAAACTTATTTGTTTTTTTCTATTCACTTTATGTATATCGAATCTTTATGCCCAAGTCGCTTTTACGAGTTATCATAAGAGAAATGGCGCTGAAACAAAACAACGTGATTCCGCCTATTTTTTGAGAACAATCCATGTGGATGCTGAAGGTAAGGATAAAGTTTATCGTATCGAAGAATTTTACCTGCGGAATGACTCCATTAAACTTAGTGGTATTAGTAAGAATCCTCTTTATCCGTTTAAATTCCAGGGCCGAAAGTATGAATTTTATGAACATGGAACTTTAAAAAGTCTAGAAAACTTTAGCGATGAAAGCGAGCTTATAGATTCGGCATTTTATCTATATCCCAATAATAAACTAGAAAAAATTGTGTTCTACCCAAGTCGCCCCGATAAAAAAGGAAAATTGAAAATAGAAAACCCCAGGTATGTCGTGTACTATGACTCTTTAAATAACAAAAAGTTGGAAAATGGGACTGGTTTTATTCGGTTAGTTTATGGCTGGAGCTATGAGGAGGGGGAGATGAAAAACAACCTACGAGAGGGGCAGTGGAAAGGGAAGATGGGAAAGGACAGTTTCGTCGAAACTTACAATCATGATGAATTAGTGTCAGGGATTAAAACAAAGGAAAACGGTGAGGTTTTTAGTTATGATGCCACCAACTTTATGAGTCCCCCGGATTATCCTGGTGGAATCTCGAGACTGATGGGTTTTATCGGAAGCAACTATACCTACTCACGTGAGGCAATAAGCAATAATGTATCAGGTATTGTAATGATTGAATTTATCGTAGACAAAGATGGTAATATTAAGGACCCGGTTGTAAAAAAGGATTTAGGCTTTGGGACGGGAGAGGAAGGAATCCGTGTTATAAAAAGAGCTGGAAAATGGAAACCGGGAATACAGCGCGGAGAACGGTTGAATGTGAGGTATTCAATTCCTATTCGACTTAACTCATCGAGATAACGAAATCCAAATAATAAGAAAAGCCTCCCATCGGGAGGCTTTCTTTGTTAAAGGTTCTTGCAGAACTATTTTTTCAGGCCTTCAGCACCTTGTATGATACCTTCAACCACCGTAGGGTCCTGCAAAGTAGATGTGTCACCTAAATTACTGATATCTCCCTCAGCAATTTTGCGTAGAATACGGCGCATGATCTTTCCGGAACGCGTCTTTGGAAGGTCATTGACAAACTGGATAATATCTGGTTTGGCAATAGGACCAATAATGCGCGAAACAGTCTCCATGATATCTTTCTTGGTTGCTTCTGCATCCGTGTGGTGATTAGCGATAACGTAGGCATAGATACCCTGGCCTTTTACTGGATGTGGATAACCGACGATAGCGGATTCCACAACGTCAGCATGCATATTGATAGCATTCTCTACCTCCGCAGTACCGATGCGGTGACCGGATACATTCAATACATCATCCACGCGGCCTGTGATTTTGTAATATCCTTCTGGACTACGGTAACAGCCATCACCCGTAAAGTACATATCCTTATAGGTTGAGAAGTAGGTTTGTCTACAACGGTCATGGTCTCCCCAGGTCGTCCGTAGCATACCCGGCCAAGGGAATTTGATACATAGATTTCCGGTGACATCATTGCCCTCGATTTCTTTTCCATTTTCGTCCATCAATGCTGGTTGTACACCAGGCATAGGGAACATCGCATAACTTGCTTTTTCTGGTGTAACTCCAGCTAAAGAGGTGATCAGGTGACCACCATTCTCCGTTTGCCAATAAGTATCAACGACAGGACAGTTCTTTTTACCGACCTTTTCATTAAACCAGTTCCAGGCTTCTTCGTTGATAGGTTCGCCGACTGAACCCAGCACACGCAGTGACGAAAGGTCGTTTTTATCAACAAACTGATCGCCGAAAGCCATTAATGAACGTAGTGCAGTAGGTGAGGTATAAATGATATTGACTTTAAATTTATCAACGATATCCCAATAACGGCTAGCATCTGGGAATGTTGGGATACCTTCAAACATCAATGACGTCGCACCTTGGGATAATGGTCCGTAAACAATATAGCTATGACCAGTAATCCAACCAATGTCAGCTGTACAGAAAAATACATCATTTGGTTGATACTGGAAGGTATTCATAAAGGTATATCCCGTATAGACCATATATCCGCCACAGGTATGTACAACTCCTTTTGGTTTACCTGTAGATCCAGAAGTGTAAAGGATAAACAGGGTATCCTCGGCATCCATTTCTTCCGCTGGGCAGGCTGGATTGCCTTGTGTTTCCACTTTCTTGATCTCATCTTCCCACCATACATCACGCCCTTTGATCATGGATACTGGGGTGCGTGTACGTGTTAATACAATGACTTTCTCTACAGTATCACATTGCATCAATGCGTCATCTACTATATTTTTAAGTCCAATGGTTTTATTACCACGGTAGCTGCCATCGGAAGTAACGATCAATTTGCATTCCGCATCCACGATACGATCGGCGATTGAACGTGCCGAGAATCCACCAAAGACAACCGAGTGGATAGCGCCTATACGTGCACAGGCCAATACCGCAATCACCAATTCAGGAACCATCGGTAAATAAATACAGACACGGTCACCCTTTTTGATATTGTTATTCTTTAATACATTAGCAAATTGTTCAACCTTCTGCAACAATTGTTTATAGGAAAGGATACGATGTGCTTCATTTGGGTCATTTGGCTCCCAGATAATCGCTGGTTTATCGCCATTCGCATAAATATGACGGTCCAGGCAGTTTTCGGTAATATTTAATTTTGCACCATCAAACCATTTGATATTAGGCTCCTCAAAGTTCCAGTTTAGCACTTTGTTCCATTTTCTCTTCCAGAAAAAATGATCCGCTATACTCGCCCAAAACTCCTCAGGTTGTTCTACACTTCGCTTATATTCACTTTGATATTCTTCAAATGATTTTATTTGTAGGCTCATTGTTATAGGATTATTATGAATTATTTTAATTTATAAAGTTATCGTTGCGAAATTGTTTTTAATAGCTCAATTTCGGTGTACAATTTAGCGGTTTTTGCCCATTTTATCAACAATTTGATGTTTAATATAATGTTAAACTACTTTTATCTATCAAGATTGTTATATTGCAGCAAGATTAAACACAGATGTTGTTTCTAAGAAAGATATTCTATATCAGCATTTATACGAATATTTTGATTGCATTGGCCGCTATGGCTCAATGTGCACTGACCTATATCATATTTGAACGGTCGATCAATTGGTCTATTGTCTTGGTTGAGGGGACAGCAACATTATTGCTCTACAATTTTAGCTTATGGTGGTCAAAACCCCAAAACCCAAAAGAATCAAAATTTGCCCGCACGCGCTGGATATTTAATCACGAATGGGTGATGTGGTTAAATAATGTCACCGCATTAATTATTCTTGGTTACTGTTTGCTGCACATCCATATTTATTCGTTCTTATTTTTAGGTTTTATAGGAATCCTGAGCTTGTTGTATGGGATGCCGCTGTTTACTTTTCACGATCGCAAAGTTGGGCTTCGGCAAGTTCCTGGGGCGAAAATCTTCCATATCGCCTTGGTTTGGGTATGCAGTAGTGTCGTGCTTCCTTATGTCGAATTGCTCAATATCGGTGACACAATAGACCGTTGGGTACTTGTTGCGCTTTGTGTGCTGAAGTTTATATTTTTGATTATTTGCACGCTACCATTTGATATACGCGATATTCAACAGGATTCCTACTATCATCTGCGTACATTGCCGAACATGCTGGGAGAGCAGAAAGCGAAGAGACTTACTTATACCTTATTGGTATTACACAGTCTCTTAATCCTTATCGCTCCTTATCTGATGGAAATCAAGATTGGGTTGATCCTGACCAATCTTGTGATATTTGCTCTTTTGAAATTAGCAGTCTTCAAGACCAAGGAGCATTATCATTATGCTTACTTACTAGATGGCAGTCTGGTGCTCCAATTTTTGATCGTCGTGTTGTTTAGTCTTTAATTCCCATCCTGTTGTCCTAAAAACGCGATAATCTTATCTGCGGCAACTTCTGATAATTTGTAATAGCTTTCAAAAGTCCAGCCAGCTACATGGGGAGATAGAATGACATTGTCCCTACTGATAAGGTCGGGATACCAGGTCTGTTCCGCAAGTTTGGGGAATTTTTCGACAGGCAGCACATCAAAGGCAGCTCCGAGGATACCGCCCTTATCAAGAGCATTTAGTACGGCCGGAACTTGTACAATACCGCCTCTGGCACCCAACAGAAAAAAGATAGGTTTGTTGAACTTCGATAAATAGGCATCATCAATCATTCCCTTTGTTTCGGCGGTCAATGGGATATGGAAACTAATAATATCGGCTTGTTCGTAAATATTTTCCATACTGGCCTCCACAGCATATTGGTCGGTATAATTCGTCCGGTATTTGTCGTAAGCCAGTACCTTCACGTCAAAACCAGAAAGCTTTTGGGCCATCGCCATACCATTGTGGCCATAACCGATCAAACCAACAGTACGGCCTTTAAGCTCATAGCCACGGTTGGCTTCACGCAACCATTGACCAGCTCTCACTTGTTGATCACTGCGGTTGAGATTGTTCATCAGACTCAATAACATTCCGATCATATGTTCGCCCACAGCATCTCGGTTTCCTTCATTGGCGGGAATCAAGGTAACCTGTTTTTGAATGGCAATTTCATCGTCGATATTGTCCATTCCTGCTCCAGCACGTGCGATAAAACGGAGGTTGGATGCAAAGTCAAAGAACGGCTTATCTACCTGAAATTTCGAACGAATGACCATTCCGGAGTAGTTCGCAATGATCTTTTCGGTTTCTGCACGGTCGATATCGGGGCGGTAATCATAAGCGATACCTGCCAGCGCAAATTTCTCCAACATAATTTCGTGGATGTCATCGACAATCAAAATATTAGCTTTCATGATTACGGTTAATTTGCATAAAATCTACTGACAATAGTTTGTTTAATTGTTGCTGTTTGAGTCTATTGGGCATTATTTTCATGAAAAAATTGCGCATGCCGATCAAAAGTGGGTTTTCCCATTGGGCGATTTTGCCAATCTGCCAGGAAGTGTTACTGATATAGTTGACGCGATCCACTCGACGCGTTTCAAATCGCGAGAAGGCTTGTTGAATGGATGAGGCTGTTCTCAGTTCATCCAGCAGCACAGCAACATCTTCTATTGCTTGACAGGCGCCCTGTCCTAAATTGGGGGTAGTGGCGTGACCAGCATCTCCGAGCAAAAGGATATTGTCGAAGGCAAGCTGTTGTAATGGCGCAATATCTATAATGTCGTTCCAGATCAGTTCGGTATCCTTGGTCTCGGACAGAATCGTTGGAATAGGGTCGTGGTATTCCTTGAAGTTGTTCAATAATTCTGCTGTGGTCCAGTTTTTTAGCGTCGGATTTTGCTGTATGCTGTTGATGCAGGCATACCAATATACACGATTGCCAACAAGGGGAGTCATTCCAAATCTACCCTTTGCGCCCCAGGTTTCAGTGCTTTTTTTGAGTTGGATACTGCTGTTATCTATTGTTGCCCGCCAGCAGGTATAACCTGAATAACGGGGGCTTGAGGTCGGTATCAGTTGTTGACGTAATAGTGAATGCACGCCATCGGCAATAAGTAATGCCGCTCCTACAGCTTGGCTTCCGTCGGTAAAATGAATACAGACCTGTTCCCCTACCCGTTCAAAGGAAGTCGCACGTTTACCAAGATGGACTTGGTTATCGGGAATTTTTGATAAAAGAAATTGGTGTAGGTCCGCTCGGTGTATGGCAAAATTGTCCTGATTGTATTTTTTGCTGATGGATTTGGTATTCGGTTCGACCAGAATATTTCCTTTTTGATCCAAAACATTATAGGAACCCAGATAATGTCCAATTTGACTGATTTCATCTTTTAATCCCAAGTGATCTAGGGCCTGCATAGCATTGGCAGCGAGTCCAAAACCTGCACCTATACCTTTAAGTTCAGCTACACTTTCATAGACATGGGCCTTAAGACCCAATTTTTGAAGGCCTATCGCGGCACATAATCCAGCGATCCCACCGCCGACAATAATAAAAGTGTTATCTGCAAAATTCATATTAAAGGCAATTCCCGATCTCGTTAGTTAAGCTGACAAAATCGTCTACAGTTAAGCGTTCGGCTCGTAGTTCATAAAGCGGATTGTCTGACATCTTATCTTTCGGGACAACCCCCGAAAGGGAATTGCGTAAAGTTTTGCGACGTTGATTGAACCCTGCTTTGACGACACGCCAAAATAATTTCTCATCACAGGCTAGTTGCTCGCGGTCATTGCGGGTCATACGGATGACACCCGACAGTACCTTAGGCGGCGGATTAAAAGCGCCAGCCTTTACGGTAAAGAGGTATTCTACTTTATAGTAAGCTTGTAAAAACACACTCAGAATTCCATACTCTTTACTGCCTGCTTTCGCTGTACAGCGCTCAGCGACCTCTTTTTGAAACATACCTGTCATCTGAACAACACGTTGACGTTCGTCCAAAATTTTGAAAAGGATCTGAGAGGAAATATTATAAGGAAAGTTGCCGATGACAGCCATCTTTTCGCCAAAATATTGTGAAAAGTCAAGATTTAGAAAATCGCCATGGATTAATCTTTTCCCCAATTGTGGGTATTTGTCATCCAGATAGGCAATCGATTCATCATCAACATCGATCAGATAGGTCTCATATTCTTCTTTCTGTAATAGAAAGTCAGAGAGGACACCCATTCCCGGACCAACTTCGAGTACTTGGCTGAAACCTAGTTTAGGATCCAATGCCTCTACAATACGTTGTGCGGCATTCTTATCGTTTAAGAAATGCTGTCCTAGATGTTTTTTTGCTCTAACTGTACTCATGATGCAAAATTAGAAATTAAAAAGCTTTATAAAGTAAAAAGTCAAAATTAAAAAGTGGGGACAGTTTGTAAGCCATTGGCTTCTCTGATCAAAATTTCAATACTCATATCTAACTACTCAATACTAAAAAAAAAATCCCTATTTTTGATTCAAAGCATTTAAAAAGGATGAGTGATAAACTAAAAATCGGAATTACCGTAGGGGATATTAATGGTATTGGACTTGAAGTAATTATCAAGTCACTGGTAGATCAACGTATGTGCGATTTTTTTACACCAATTGTTTATGGAAATACAAAAGTTGCCTCTTTTCATCGAAAAGCGGTAGGAATAAACGATTTTAGTTTTAATGTAATCAATGATGCTGAGCAAGCCCATCCTAAAAGGGCGAATATGATCAATTGCTGGCAGGAAGATGTCAAGATCTCTTTGGGAGAAGAGAACGAAATTGGTGGAAAATATGCTTTTTTGTCTTTGGAAAGAGCGATTGAGGATTTGAAAGCCGGTAAAATAGATGCTTTAGTGACTGCTCCAATCAATAAGCATAATATTCAACAGGAGGGATTCCAATTTCCTGGTCATACCGAATATTTGCAGGCCAAAGTCGAAGCTGATGATGTGTTGATGTTTATGGTCTGTGATGAACTGCGCATTGGTGTGGTGACAGGACATATTCCGCTACATGATGTGGCTGCGAATATCACCGAAGAGGCAATACTGAAAAAGCTGATCCTTATGAATGAGTCTTTAAAAAAGGATTTCTGGGTAGAAAAACCCAAAATAGCGGTTTTAGGACTTAACCCACATGCTGGAGATCACGGGATTATCGGTACGGAGGATGACCAGATTATTCGACCAACCGTAGAAAAAGCAAATGAACAAGGGATTTTTTGTTTTGGTCCTTATCCCGCAGATGGTTTCTTTGCAAAAGGAGCGTATGAAAAGTTTGATGCCGTATTGGCCATGTACCACGATCAAGGGTTAATTCCATTTAAGCATATCGCGAAAGGTGCTGGTGTAAATTATACAGCAGGATTACCTATTGTACGTACTTCGCCAGATCATGGTACCGGCTACGATATCGCTGGAAAAAACCTGGCTTCACCAAGCTCATTTGTGGAAGCAATTTTCACTGCAGTCCATATTGTAAAACGCCGAAGGGAACAGGCTGAATTGCTGAAAAATCCATTGGCATTCCGCAAATTGTCCAAAGATCGGGATTAGGGTTGTAATAGTTGATGATTTTTTGATCTATAAAGTTATATAAATCAAGTTAAGCAGATGACGAGAATCCTATCCTTCATTAAGGATCATAATGATTCTCCAGTGATAAGATAAAACAGAAATCGTATCAGCTTACAGCTTGTATAATCAAAATCTCAATTCTTATATCTCCATACTTAATACTAAAAAAAAGTATTACTTTTGCAAACTGTTTGGTTTTTTACCTGCTGTTCTAACTATGTGCGATAATTTACAACATCCAATATTTTCTATCATCAAAGAGCTCGCCGAGCAGACAAATACGGAGTGTTATGTCATTGGGGGGTATGTGCGCGACTACATTATGAAGCGTCCATTTAAGAATGATGTGGATATTGTTGTGGTGGGAAGTGGTATTGAATTTGCAACTTTATTAGGTGAAAGGCTTCATGCTAAAGTGGCGGTCTATAAGAATTTTGGAACTGCAATGCTCGTTTTTGAGGGTTTGAATGTAGAGTTTGTGGGTGCGCGGAGGGAATCTTATCGAGCGAACTCCAGGAAACCAATTGTAGAGGATGGCACATTGTCCGATGATCAAAACCGTCGTGATTTTACCATCAACGCCATGGCCTTTTCGTTGAATAAAGCCGATTACGGTACTTTGGTAGACCCCTTCGATGGGGTAAAGGATCTCGAGCACCGTATTATCCGGACACCTCTTAATCCAATTGAAACTTTTTCGGACGATCCATTACGTATGATGCGTGCGATCCGTTTTGCAACCCAGCTAAATTTCAAGATTGACATTGAGGCCATTACAGCAATTTCTGATACAAAAGAACGTATTAAGATTATTTCGAAGGAACGGATTATCGATGAGATCAATAAGATCATTCTTTCACCTAAACCCTCAGTAGGTTTTAAATACCTTTTTGATACTGGCCTATTAGAATTGATCTTTCCAGCCATGTACAACCTGCATGGAGTTGATATTATTGATGGAAAAGGGCATAAGGATAATTTCTACCACACATTGGAAGTATTGGATAATGTGTGTGAACTATCAGAGGATCTCTGGTTGCGCTGGGCTGCTATTATGCACGATATCGCCAAACCTGCGACAAAACGTTTTGATAAAAAATTGGGCTGGACATTTCATGGGCATGAAGACCGTGGCGCACGTATGGTGCCTAAGCTTTTTGCTGAACTAAAATTGCCGCTACATGAAAAAATGAAATTCGTACAGAAACTTGTACAATTGCATCTTCGTCCGATTGTCCTTGCTCAGGATATTGTGACAGATTCAGCTGTCAGACGTTTATTATTTGAAGCAGGTGATGACATTGATGCACTAATGATGCTGTGCCACGCCGATGTGACAACGAAGAATGAGTTTAAAAAGAAAAAGTATCGCCAAAATTTTGAACTTGTCAAGCAGAAACTAAAGGATGTAGAGGAACGTGATAAGATCCGGAATTGGCAACCGCCGATCAGTGGAGAAGATATAATGATACTTTTTGGATTAACACCCGGTCGTGCTGTTGGACAGTTAAAAAATTTGATCCGCGAGGCTATTTTGGAGGGCGAGATTCCAAATTCCCGGATTGAAGCCTATCAATATTTAGTAAAAAAGGCCGAAAGCATGGGCTTGGAGGTCAAACAAGAAATCCAGTTGGAAATTTCCAATTCTTAAAATATAGTATTAATTTTAAACTGCTAAAAAGAAGAATACATAGAAGATGGCAATTTATAGATTTAGAGTTACTTTTGAAGATTATGAAGATGTATATCGTGAAATTGATATGCCTTCGAAAAGTACATTTTTAGACATGCATGAGGAAATCCATAAAACGACAGGTTATGCGACGGATACTTCTTCCTCTTTTTACGTGAGCAATGATCAATGGAAAAAAGGGACGGAAATTGCTTTTAAACCGACCCAGCGAAAAAAAGAGGCTGAAGTTTTGTTAATGGAGAATATTCGTCTGAGCAAGTTTATTGATGATCCTCACCAAAAGTTTTATTATGTCTATAATTTTGACCGCCCTTATGATTTTCAAGTGGAGCTGATCAAGATTTTGAAGGAGGAAGCGGGTAAAGAATATCCGGCATTATTCAAGTCTGTTGGCCAAGTGCCTAAAACAATGACTGCCGCTAACTTCCCAGTATCCGATGCTGTTGAGGAAGATGAATTTGTTGAGGAAGATGATACACAATATGGTGTGGATGACGAGGACGAATTAGATGGCTTTGACAGCGAAGATGAAGACGAAGAGGGTGAAGGCGAGGAAGAGCGCGAGGGATCATCTAACGGCTACGAAGACGAATATTAATTGAACATGCTTTCAATGCATATTTGAGCATTTGAAGCAAATATTATGGCAAAAAAGAAAACACTGATAGCCATTGTAGGTCCGACTGCTGTTGGAAAAACTGCAATGGCTATTTCATTAGCTAAATATTTTAAGACTGAAATTATTTCTGCCGATTCCCGGCAGTTCTATCGTGAGATGACCATTGGTACAGCAAAGCCGGATCTAGAAGAACTGGCTAGTGCCCCACACCATTTTATAAATTCACATTCCATTAGCCAAGATTATTCTGCAGGAGATTTTGAACGGGAAGCCTTAGACAAGTTGGATAAACTCTTCAAGAAACATGATGTGGTTATTATGGTCGGAGGGTCTGGCCTGTTTGTACGTGCGCTCTGTGAGGGCTTGGATGATCTCCCTAAAGCGGAAGATGAGGTGCGTGAAAGACTCAACAATGAAATGGCACAACTGGGGCTTGAACAGATGAAGGAGCGGTTAAAAACAATTGATCCAGCCTATTATCAGATCGCAGATATCGATAATCCACAGCGTGTCGTTCGCGCCTTGGAAGTATTTGAGGCAACAGGCAAACCCATGTCCTTTTATCACAAAAAAGACCTAAATAAAAGACCATTTGATATCTTGACCATCGGATTGAATATGGAACGTTCCCAGTTGTACGAACGGATCAATATTCGGGTGGAACGGATGATGGAAATGGGATTGTTGGAAGAAGTGAAGTCGTTGCTCCCCTTTAGGAGCAAACCAGCCTTATTGACGGTAGGCTATGCGGAATTGTTTGATTATCTCGACGGAAATATTTCCTTGGAAGAAGCTGTGGAGAGGATCAAGAAAAATTCAAGACGCTACGCAAAGCGGCAGATTACCTGGTTTAAAAAATATGGCAATACCTCGTGGTTTCAACCTGATGAAACAGGGGTGGTTATTGATTTTATAAACACTAAGCTAATTAAAGGAGACACAATAAGTTAATCAGCATCTCCTCGTTGCAATAAAACTTTCATGCTCCCAGGAGGATCAAAAGCTATAAAAATTAACGGAAGGTTCTTTCTGTCCAGTGCAAATAAAAAAGGCTGTTGATAATTATCAACAGCCTTTTTTATGAACTTTGATCAATTTACTTTACTAGGTAATTCCATCCAAATGGATCTGCTACTTTACCATAGCGCAATTCATTCAGATAATGTAAAACTTTATTAGAGAACTCACGGCCCTCAACTGGAGGTAAATTGTAGTCTTGTCCTTCAAAGCCGATCCGGCTAATGTCGGTAATCGTCGCAGCTGTTCCCGCAGCAAAGGCCTCGGTGACTGTACCCGCTTTAATGCCATCGATAAGCTCCTGTACGGATACTTTCCGCTGCTCAGTTTTATACCCCCATTTCTCTGCCAATTCCATAATTGTACGACGGGTTACACCATGTAAGATCGTATCTCCATGCGGTGTGATAATGGTATCACCAATACGGAAAATTAGGTTTGCGGTACCCGCTTCTTCGATATATTTGTGTTCTGAAGCATCAGTCCACATAATTTGATCGTAGCCTTCATCGTTAGCCAATTGGGTCGGATAAAGCGACAGCGCATAATTACCTGCATTTTTCGAGAATCCAACACCACCTTCAGCTGCACGTGTATAGTACGTTTCAACTTTTAAGCTAATCGGTTTACTATAGTAAGCACCAACTGGGCCAGTGATAATGATAAACTTGTATGATTTCGATGGATGTACGCCCAACGCAGCTTCAGTAGCGAACATAAATGGACGTATATACAAAGAAGAACCTTCTTTAGCAGGAACCCAATTGCGGTCAATATCCAATAGTTTGTTCAGACCATCCATAAAAATTTCCTCAGGAACCTCAGGCATCTGAAGGCGTGCTGCAGATTTGTTGAATCTTTCCCAGTTTCTGTCTGGACGAAAGATACTCACTGTACCATCTGCGAATTTATAGGCTTTAATACCTTCAAAGATTGCTTGACCATAATGTAAAGCTGACATGGAAGGACTGAAACTGATATCTCCGTAAGGGACGATGCTGACATCTTTCCATTCACCATCATCATAGTCTGCGACCAGCATGTGGTCGGATAATATCTTTCCGAATTTTAGATTGTCGAAATCTACTTGCGAGAGTCTTGAATTTTGAGTTGGCTCTACGCGAATTGAATAGTTCTCTGTCGCGTTCATCTTATTTTTTATATTACTTAGGCTAAGTTAGGAAAAATTGAAATATAATTCGCACTTTGCTACGATAATTTCCCGTTTAGAAAAATGCCTTTTATTTCGGACAGTCATTCTTCGATTTACTACACTTTCCCTATGAAAATGAAAAATAAACAGATAAAATTTATAGGAGTAACCTGTTTTTAATTAATTGTATTAATTTTGTGTTAATTAATACAGTTCCTGTATTTATGGCATAAAGTTTGGCAATAAAGACTGCGACCATAGATGGGCATTGGGTCGCTTTACGCTATAAAATCACTTATCATAAAATAAACTTAGTATGGAATTGACTCACCGTCTTAACAAAAGCAATGAAGTAACATCGGGTGAAACTCGCGAATTGTTACAGCGTGATGTTGAAATTCAAAAGAAAGGTATTTCTGTGAATTTTATCCTTGGTTTTTTTGTGTTTTTGTATAAAACTGCAATTAAACCTTAAAAAACAGGATTAGCCAAGATCGTATCATAAAATCTTGGCTAATCTCCACAAGAATAGACGTAGGATCAATCTTGCAAAATCTTTAAAAGCGGGTCAAGATATTCTCTATTATTGCTCAATCGAGGGACTTTATTCTGTCCACCCAATTTACCTCTAGACTTCATCCACTTATAAAAAGTATCTGATGGTGCATTATGAACAATTGGCGGGCGAAGTGCCATGTTCTTGAATCGTTTTGCGTCGTAATCTGAATTGATTTCTCTCAACTTGGCATCCAATATTTCACAAAAACGTTTAAAATCGTTAGGTTGCTGTTCAAATTCAATGACCCATTCGTGTGCTCCTGCTTCGGCATCCCTAAAATATACAGGGCCGGCGGTATAATCTTTTATACGCGCATTTGTCAATTTGCTTGCTTCGGCAAGTGCTTGTTCGGCATTGTCAACGATCACTTCTTCACCAAATGTATTGATATATTGTTTTGTACGTCCAGATATCTGAAAGCGGTAGGGGGACAAAGACGTAAATTTGATGGTATCGCCTATTTTATAACGCCATAGCCCGGCATTGGTGGAAATGATCAGCGCATAGTTCTTGCCCATTTCTACCTGATCCAAACGTAGCGTCGTCGGGTTTTCCTCATGCATACGTTCCGTGGGAAGAAATTCGTAATAAATCCCATAATCCAACATGAGCAAAAGATCTTCAGAGTCCGATTCATCCTGTAACCCAAAATACCCTTCTGAGGCATTGTAGTTTTCTAGATAGTACATCTTATCTGAAGGAATCAGTTTGTGGAACTGCTCGCGATAGGGCTTGAAACTCACACCTCCATGGCCATAAAATTCAAGGTTTGGCCATACTTCCAATAGGTTGTTCTTGCCTGTGATTTCCAATACACGTTTGGCCATCACAATATTCCAGGTTGGTACACCGGCCAGACTAGTTACATTTTCTTTGATGGTGATTTGCGCGATCTGCTCAATTTTCTCTTCAAAATTGGGATTTAAAGTCACCTCCATGTTTGGGGTTCTTTTGAATTCCGCCCAAAATGGAAGGTTGCGGATCAGGATGGAAGATAGATCTCCATAATAGGAGTCTGGGCTAAAGTTGTTGATCTGTGAAGAACCGCCTATGACAACAGACTTTCCTGTGAAAACACGGTTTTCAGGTCTATTGTGACAGTATATCGTCAACATGTCCTTTCCTCCCTGGAAGTGGCATTCTTCTAGTGCCTCTTCACTCACCGGTATAAATTTGCTGCGATCGGAGGTTGTTCCAGAAGATTTTGCAAACCATTTGATATCCGAAGGCCACAGAATATTCTGTTCACCTTTGATCATCCGATCTACATAGCCTTTGATATCGTCATAATCCTGTATAGGTACACGCTCTTTGAAGATTTCGGGGGTGAGTATGCTTGTGTAGTCGTATTTTTTTCCCCATTCCGTCGCCTCGGCAGTGGAAATTAAACTTTGGAACCATTCCTCTTGTACATCGTGGGGATATTTCATGAAAAGCTCGATTTGGTGAATCCTTTTTTTCATGAACCAAGTAAAAATGGAGTTTAATAAGGCCATAGAGGGTACTCGTTATGCTTTAAAATTTTTTCCTTCTTAATTCAAAATGACGACCAAGATAGAATTTTCGGGCCAGTTCATTATCCGCGATTTCTTCAGGTGTACCTGTAAGCATAATCTTTCCTTCGGTCAAAAGGTAGGCTCTATCCGTAATGGATAAAGTTTCCTGTACGTTGTGGTCGGTGATTAAGATGCCAATATTACGCGTTTTGAGTTTAGCAACAATCGTTTGGATTTCCTCTACGGCAATAGGGTCAACCCCTGCAAACGGTTCATCCAGTAGGATAAAAGATGGATTTGCTGCCAATGCTCGAGCGATTTCTGTACGTCGGCGCTCGCCCCCCGACAAAAGATCACCTCTGTTTTTACGGACACGATGCAGACTGAATTCGGATAGCAATTCTTCCAACTTGGCCATACGTTCTTCTTTGTTGGGGTAGTGGATCTCTAATACAGCGAGGATATTGTTTTCTACGGATAACTTGCGGAAAACAGAAGCTTCCTGTGCCAAATAACCTATTCCACGCTGCGCGCGTTGGTACATCGCATCTTGCGTGATCTCTTGATCATCTAAAAATACTTTTCCGTCATTGGGTTTGATCAGACCTACAATCATATAAAAAGAAGTCGTTTTACCAGCACCATTTGGCCCCAATAAACCTACAATCTCTCCTTGTTCTACATGAAAGGATACGTTGTTGACAACAGTACGTTGTTTATATTTTTTTATGAGATGTTCTGCCTTTAAAATCATCTTCTTGATTTATCTTGTCACTATAAGTTTCTGCTCTACTTATTCCGCAAAATGCCAAATAATGGTGAATTTACCGTTGGAGCATTTAAATGCAAATCTATGGTAAATATATTTAATATCTTCTTAGTATCTAGTATCTAGATGCTAAAACGCTAATATCGGATTCCCTTGATGTTAAGCTGTAAGTTTCTCTTATTGCGCCAGACATTCTCTTCAATGCTATAACAGATATCAAAACTCTGCCCCGAATTGATATGATCAATATGTTCGGCTAATCCGAAACCGATGCAATCAAAAGATGGAGAGTCTTCTTGGACAACTGTCATTTTTAAATGATTTGTACCTACAGGGAAAGCCTGGCCTACTGAACTCACTTTCTTACTCAAGAAAATTGGTGATTCATTTTGTGGGCCAAAAGGTTCAAACTGTTGGAGTATGCGGAAAAATTTAGCGTCTATATCCTTCAGATGGAGTTTAGCATCGATCTGAATTTCTTGTGTCAGCATTTCGGGACTGATCCTACGAGCCACGACTTCTTCAAATCGATCTTGGAACAAGCTTACATTATCCAGTGACATGGTCAGCCCAGCAGCATATTTGTGCCCTCCAAATTGCTCAAGCAGATCAGCACATTCGTTTAACGCTTCATATAGATCAAATCCGATTACTGATCGACAAGAGCCTGCGATATGGCCATTCGTTTCCGTTAATATAATAGTGGGGCGGTAATATTTCTCAGTCAATCGTGAAGCGACAATACCGATTACACCTTTATGCCAGTCTGATTTGTATAATACGGTAGATTTTCGGCTCTTGAGAACTACATTTTCTTCAATGAGCGCCAGAGCCTCCTCCGTTATTTTGAGGTCAAAATCCTTACGAACATTGTTTTGATCATCAATGCTCGAACTAAAGTCTTTCGCTTCCTGTAGGGATTTTGAAATTAATAATTTGACAGCATCCTTGGCGTGGTCAATGCGGCCGGCTGCATTGATGCGCGGGCCGATCTGGAACACGATGTCATTGACCGTAAAAATCTTTGTTCTATTGTTGGATAGGTCAATCAATGCTTTTAATCCCACGCAGGGATTGGTATTGAGCTTAATCAACCCAAAATGGCTTAAGATTCTATTCTCGCCAGTGATTGGGACGATATCTGATGCTATACTCACTGCAACCAGATCTAAAAATTGATAACAGGCATTGATATCCATTCCGTTGGTCAGTATGAATGCCTGGATGATCTTGAAGCCGATACCGCAACCAGAAAGTTCCTTGTAGGGATAATCACAATCTACACGTTTTGGATCTAAGACAGCGAAAGCCTTCGGAAGTTCTTCACCTGGGAGATGGTGGTCGCCAATGATAAAGTCTATCCCCTTCGTATTAGCATAGTCAATTTTATCAATGGCTTTTATCCCACAGTCTAATGCAATAATGAGAGAAAAGCCATTGGCAGCGGCATAATCAATGCCCTGCGTAGATATACCATAGCCTTCCGCATAACGGTCCGGAATATAAAACTCCAGCTGACTATGGAATTCTCTGAAAAAACTGTAGACTACAGCAACTGCCGTAGTGCCATCAACATCGTAATCACCATAGATCAGGATCTTTTCTTTATTGCCGATAGCCTGAATGATTCGAGATATGGCTTTTTCCATATCCTTCATCAAAAAAGGATCGTGCAAATCCGACAATTGTGGCCTAAAAAACTGTTTCGCTTCGTCAAAACTTCCAATTCCCCTGTTGACGAGCAACTCTGCTAACACAGCGTTGATATTTAATTCCTCGCGCAGTTTGTTGGTTATTTTGACATCAGTTTTAGATTTTAGTACCCACCTTTTTTGCATATCTTTGCAGAATATTTTAAGTGTAAATATACGTTTTAAGGCTGGACTTACCTAATTCCTAAACCTGGTATTGACCGCCTGTCGCTTAACGTGCATATTCCCAATGTTTTAAATATGGTGCAGGCTTATTCTCTATATGAAGGTTCTTTTTCTGTCGATAAAAGTAGAAAATTCGTTCCCTTTGATCCATCCGTGGATGATCCGACGGATCGTCCGGGATCCATGTTTATCCATGTTCATCCTTTTTTGATCAAAACAGAATCAGGTATTGTGATCTGTGATACAGGTTTGGGCCATACCGATAACCGCGGTGTGCTGAAGTTGCACAACAATATCCGCAAATTAGGTTATGAGCCAGATGATGTGAAATACGTATTAATGTCGCATCTGCATAAGGATCATGCCGGTGGTATGGTAAGTATGGAAAGTGGCTCCCCTCGCATAGCATTTCCAGAAGCTGAATATATTGTGCAAAGGGGAGAATGGGAGGATGCTTATTCTGGTATTTCGAGTTCGTACCGTACAGAAATTTTTGATGTTGTCCAACGAAGTGGGAACTTGGTATTGGTAGAAGGAGAGGGGCAGGTAAATACCGAAATCAGTTATTCTCATAATGGTGGACATACACTACATCACCAAGCATTTCACATCAACACTGGAGGAGAACATTATTTTTTCGGGGGTGATGTATTACCTGAGCCCGAGGAAATTTTTCATAACTATGTAGCTAAATATGATTATGATGGTCGACGCTCCAAAGAATTGCGGCAAGCTTATTGGGCAGAAGGAGCTCCAGAGGGTTGGGCCTTTTTATTCTATCACTCCAAGAGCATCACCATTGGTCGCAGTCAGCGACGTCCAGATGGAAGCTACAAGCTAATAGAGGCAAAGTAATACGTCTAAAACTCGTTTTTCTGGTCTTTTTTTAGTATTTTGGGATAATCTGTATGTTCATTCCCCCAGCTGTCACACGATGAGGATTCGTTTAAGATTGAATTTTTGGTTAAATTTGTTTTTGGTAAAACGGCATTGCGCTGTTATTATTGGTATTTATTTAAATAGAAGATTATGTCTATTGTAAGAGAGTCCGATCTGATAGGAATTGGAAAGAAATTTCAAATTGAAACCGATGCGGGTGACAATATGGTTGTTGTGATCCATGATGATGGTCGACGGGAGCTGTATCGTTATGATGACGAAGAACATGAATCGCGTTGTGTGATGACACTCAATGATGATGAATCACGTCAGATAGCGGGTATTATAGGTGGTTTGTCTTATAAGCCCAAGGCATTGGAAACAATTGAAGTGGCTTTGGATGACTTGCGTATCGAATGGTATAAGCTAGAGGGCAAATGGGAAGGGGCAGGGAAAACAATTGGTGAACTAGAGGTACGACAACGTACTGGAGCTTCCATTATTGCTGGAATTAGAGACGATGAAACGGTCATCAACCCCGGACCATCTTATCTGATTACTCCGGGCACAACCTTGGTCATTGCTGGAAAGAAAAACAATATCAAACTTTTAAAGGAAATTTTACTGTAATCTATGCTATCACATACCTTAATATTGGAAATTGGAATCGCCGTCGGACTTGTTGCTATTGTTGGATTGATTGCCAACAAGCTTAAGTTTTCCGTTATTCCTTTTTTCATTATTATAGGAATGGTTTTGGGTCAACACGCGCCGCAGATTGGATTGGTGGATCTGACATTTACCGAAAGCAAACCCTTTATAGATTTTATGGGCAGGCTGGGGGTATTATTTCTCCTGTTTTATTTGGGACTAGAATTTTCAGTCAATCGGCTTATTAAATCTGGTAAAGCCATCGTAACTGGAGGAACAATCTATGTCCTGCTCAACTTTACCTCGGGACTGTTGATTGGCTGGCTGATGGATATGCCTTTTAAGGAGATGATGGTCCTTTGTGGTATTATGACGAGCTCTTCGACAGCAATTGTGGCTAAGGTGCTGACTGACCTTAAACGGACGGCAAATCCAGAGACAGAAGTCATTATGGGAATGATCATGTTTGATGATCTCTTTATTGCCATGCATATTTCCTTTCTTTCAGGATTGATATTAACGGGTAGCAGCTCATTTTGGACGGTTGCCGGGACTTCCCTATTGGCATTGGGCTTTATCTTAGCCTTTTTGGTTTTGGGACGCAAGTTGGTACCTGCCATAGACCGTTTGTTAAAGGAAAAAACTTCTGAACTATTTATACTGGTCATCTTTGCACTGCTTTTTATCGTTGCCGGATTTTCGGAGACCATACATGTTGCTGAGGCTATTGGTGCATTAATGGCGGGATTGGTACTAGCGGATTCGCAGTATATCAAAAAAATTGAAGCAATGGTGCTGCCTTATAAAGATTTCTTTGGGGCGATGTTTTTCTTTAGCTTCGGACTATCCATAGATATCATGTCGCTAGGAGGAGCTGTATTTTGGGCATCAATAGCGGCCTTAGTAACTGTGATGGGTAATCTCGCCTCAGGTTATTTTGCTGCGAAATTTTCTGGGATGAAACCGAAAACATCGTTTGACATTGGTTTTACCCTGTCTGCACGCGGAGAGTTTTCGATTATCATGGCCAATATAGGTAAGGCAGGAGCCTTGCTCCCTGTTATCCAATCATTCGTTGTGGTTTACGTTTTGATCCTTTCCATTGTGTCACCACTCTTGACCAAAGAATCCCGCAATCTATGGAAATTACTCTTTGGAAGTGATACCAATACAGCCAAACCGCTGAAGAAACTGAGCGACTTGGAAAATAATAGTACTGGATAATTCTAATGCTATTTTTTTTTGGATTGATCTCTAGCAAGCACGATATACTTAAGATAGCATCATCATAAAAATGCCTCCTAAATAGTCTTTTGGAGGCATCACATATTTTCTAAAAGAATGTCTACAGGAATCCAAGTTCAAGTTTTGCTTCTTCAGACATCATATCTTTGGTCCAAGGAGGATCAAAAGTTAATTCCACCAATGCTTCTTTAACACCTTCTATTCCAGCAACTTTTTCCTGTACTTCATTCATAATTTCTCCTGCAACTGGACAGCCCGGAGCCGTTAGTGTCATGACAATTTTTGCTATGCCATCTTCCTTGGTAATAATTTCATAGACAAGTCCTAGATCGACAATATTTGCTGGTTTTAATTCAGGATCGTAGATCGTTTCCAGTGTCGCTTGGATTTGAGGTGCCAAACCCAGTTTATCCATTACAATAATACTCATTTGTTTAATTTTTTATCTTCAATAGCGTTTTTATAGATCGCTAATAATTTGCTCTCATTTATATCAGGAGTAAAATTACTAAAATAATAGGCCATACAGGTCTTTCTTATCTCATCTTTTTCATCGGTTGGTTTGGCATTCCATTGCTTTAGGCAAGCGACAATTTCGTTTCTATTGTGTGGATCAAATGTCTGTCCGGTTTTATTCGGGATAATCATTTCCGGTAAAGGCCCAAGGTTTGAGCAGAGTACCGGAGTTCCCACAGAGTAGGCCTCGAGGATTGTGATTGGCATTCCCTCGAAACAGATAGAGGGGACGATTAGGGCTTGTGCTACGGCAACGAGTGGTAAAATCTCGGAACGGGGTTTAAATCCATGGTAGTTGATGTTGGAATGATTTGCTATCCTTTTTTTTACCTCCTCCTCAAGAGGACCCCCGCCAATAATGTGGAGCTCCAGATTCGTTCCTTTTACGGAGTCAATCAGATTTAATATGCCTTTTTCGTCTGACAGCCTGCCAACATAAATAAAATATGGTTGTGGGTTTTCTATTGGTAAAGTTGAAGGGAAAACAAAATTGGCTTTTACTTCAAATTTTTCTGCAGGTACTCTTAATGTCGAGTCAACAAATATCGACTTTGCAAAGCTGCTTAGGTTAATATAACGATTGACCTTGTGCCATGTACCTATTTTGCGGTGAAACCAGTAGTTAAAGGCAAGTAGGAATGTTTTAATAGCTGAATCATTAAATGCTTTTTCCTTAACTGCCGTCCAGGGAAATTCTTCTTTTAGCGAATCCAGAAACAGATGATTGTGATGATAGAGTGTTGCTGAGGGGCAGAGTAACCTAAAATTGTGTAGGGTCATCACCTGCGGAACACCTTGTTTGGCAATCTTACGTATTAGAATTGGTCCAGCGGCATAATGTGTATTGTGGAGATGGACGACATCGGGTCTGAATTCCCGGATTGTTTTTTTTAATCTATTTGCAGCGAAAATATTCCAGATGGAACCTAAGGTCTGTAAGGCACCTCGCCAGCCTTTTTTATTTTGAAAGGTCAGGGTGTGCACCTGGTGATCTTGCGAGAGGAGTGACAATTCCTGTTGAAAGACAGTATCTTCTCCACCTGCTGTTTGATAATATGTATGGATAATTAGGATGCGCATAACAAAAGACTTATACAAATGTACGATTTTGCCCCGAATGCTTTGGCGGTACAAAATTGCCATTTCTATATGATTATTGCTATATTCGCATGATTCGATCGTAAAGATATATGCAACACTTACAACAGCTCGTGATAGAGGCGATAGAGACAAGTCAATTTCCTGAAACTCCAACAAATTTATATGATCCCATACGGTATATATTGACTTTGGGTGGCAAGAGGGTTAGGCCAGTGCTAACATTGATGGCGGCCGAGTTATTCGGCATGCAAGAGATGGACGAAATTATTCCGGCAGCAAAGGCTGTAGAGTTTTTTCATAACTTTTCCTTGATACATGACGATCTGATGGATAAAGCTCCTTTACGAAGAGGAAAAACTACTGTTCATGAAAAATGGGATGCTAATATTGCCATTCTCTCTGGAGATGGATTATTGGTGAAAGCTTATGAGGAAATCTCCAAATGTAATCCGGTTTATCTGCCCGCAACTTTACGGATTTTAAGTAAAGTAGCCATGGAGGTCTGTGAGGGCCAACAATTGGATATGGACTATGAAAGTCGTGCGTCATTGTCTATGCCCGAATATCTGGAAATGATTCGTTTGAAAACATCGGTACTATTGGGGGGAGCATTGCAATTGGGCGCCATTCTTTCCGGAGCGAACGAACAACAACAACAATTGATCTACGATTTTGGGGAAAATGTTGGTTTGGCCTTCCAATTGCAGGATGACATATTGGATGCCTATGGTGATCCGGATACTTTTGGGAAAATCGTCGGCGGTGATATTATGATCAATAAGAAAACCTTTTTATTGGTTAAACTGATGGAAGTTATTGCTGAGGAGGATGTTCCTACGATGCAGCGCTTATTACGTTCAACTGTCGAGGCTGTTCCGACAAAAGTTGAAGATATGCTAACCTTATATGATAAATATCAGGTCCGGGAAGCAGCGGATGAATTAAAAGATATATACACGCAGCGTGCATTTGAAAAAATGGATGCTTTAGATGTACCAAATGAACGTAAAGAAGCGTTATTACTGTTAGCAAACAATCTTTTGGTAAGACAACAGTAGATAGAAATTCTATTAAAATTCGTATTTTGCCAATAAATGGCTATTTTGTACTAAATAATTAAATAAATTTTAGATAACGTTCATGGATCCTTTAAAAATCACGGTATTTCAAGCATATTTATTCTGGGAAAATATTGAAAAAAATCTGAATAATCTGGCGTTGCGACTTTCATCATTACGCGAGAAAACAGATTTGATTATCTTGCCGGAGATGTTTAATACGGGATTTACGAATAACGTTGAAAAATGTGCTGAACCCGCCAACGGTCCTACCACAAGATGGTTGTTTGAAATGGCAAGTTCGTTAAACTGTGTTATTGCCGGCTCATTAATCATTGAAGAGGAAGGGAAATACTACAACCGTTTTTTATGGATGTTTCCTGATGGCAAATATGTAAAATACGACAAACGTCATCTTTTTGGCATGTCTAAGGAAAGCGAGTATTTTGAACCGGGCAACGAACGTATTTTAGTGGATATCAAGGGTTGGAAAATTTGCCCTATGATCTGTTACGACCTCCGATTCCCTGTTTGGTCCAAAAATCAAAATGCGGCCTACGATATCTTAGTTTATACAGCAAGCTGGCCCGATAAACGTTCGGCGCACTGGAGAGCACTGATTCCTGCACGTGCCATTGAAAACCAATCTTATGTCATTGGTGTGAACCGTGTGGGACATGACGGTAACGATATCTATTACTCTGGTGGGTCAATGTGTATATCTCCATTGGGTGATGTCGTTTATTATAAGCCCGAAGATGAAGACCTATATACCTTTACATTAAATCCGAATGATCTCTTGGAAGCGCGGGAAAAATTTCCATTCTTAAGAGATTCAGATTCATTTACAATCGGATAATTCTTTCTTAAAATCGGATTAATCTTTCTTATAATTTAGGTATAAAGACAAGCAATTTATTTTGTTTGTCTCCTTTTTTATTGCTAAATTCAGTCTACTGTAAATCGTTTATGATGATTTATTAACATCTATTTATTGCATGTTGATAAAATTTGTTTGACACAACTGTAGAAAAACGTAATTTAGGCTAAATATTAGCCAAAATAAGTTTAGTTTTCTTTGTTTTGATTTGAGCATAATATTTATTAGCAACATAAGTTGCGTAAACAACCATAACCATTATTTATATGTTAGACCAAGATTTAGTATCGCAAGAGTATTTTTATAATTTCCTGACCGGGAAATACTCAATTGCGGTTATGAGGAGATTACAGCGTAATCTCAGGGAAGCGGGATTAAGTATTACTTCGGAGCAATGGAGCATTATGTACAATCTGTGGGTAGAAGAGGGACTGACCCAGCAGGAATTGGCTATCCGGACATTCCGGGATAAACCGAGTGTAACGCGCCTGATCAATAATCTGGAAAGACTTAATCTGGTGATCCGTGTCAATGACAAAAATGATAGACGATCTAATTTGATCTATTTAACCAAAATTGGCCGGAAGATGAAAGACGAAGGGATGAAGCAAGCCACGAATACGATTGAACAGGCTTTAGGTGGACTGACCGATGATCAGATTGCTTTATCTCATACAACTTTACATCGTGTGCTGTTCAATCTGAAATAGTATTGGCATCTCAATTAATGATCACATTAATTATGAAATTATCTGAGCCGAAAGGCCCAATAGGGGAAAGAAAAAACAAGAAGCCCTCAGCGTTAACAACGACTGAGGGCTTCCTGTATAGGATATGTATCGAATGACTAGTCTTCGAAAAGTTTGCTTTCAAAATCGGTATGACTATTGACCAATTTTCCTTCTGTACCAAAATAGATTTCTTGGAAGCTTAACGTCCGTATCGCATCTACTTTGCGGTAGAATTTATCTGCGGATACGTCAGATAAGGTTTTGAAACCACAGGCCTCCATAATCTCAACAGTAGCGCGCAATGTATTGCGATGGAATTGGGCTACACGTACATATTTGTCATTAACATCTAGTCCTTTGTACAGGTGCGGTTGTTGCGTTGCAACACCTACTGGACAAACGTCTTCATTACATTTTAAGGCCTGAATACAACCTAAGGCGAACATCATTCCACGTGCACTATAGCATGCGTCAGCACCTAGAGCAATAACTTTTAGGATATCAAACCCAGTAACAATACGGCTTGACACAATCACTTTGATGTGTTTCTTCAGACCAAATGCTATCAACGTTTTAGTTACAAAAGCTAATGCATCGTAAAGCGGCATCCCCAAGTTGTCTGTAAATTCCAAGGGTGCAGCACCTGTACCACCTTCAGAACCATCGACCGAGATAAAATCTGGGAAGATCTGTGTATTCTGCATGGCATGACAGATGTCCATAAACTCATGTTTGTCACCAATACATATTTTAAATCCGATCGGCTTTCCTCCGGATAGTTCCCGCATATGCTGGATGAAACGCATCATTTCTGTTGGTGAAGAGAATGCGCTATGTGCAGGAGGTGACATGACATCAGTCCCAGGGATGACGTGGCGTATTGCCGCAACCTCAGGCGTATTTTTTGCCGCTGGTAAGATACCCCCGTGACCAGGTTTTGCCCCCTGTGAAAGCTTAAGCTCAATCATTTTGACGTTTTCGCGGTTTGATTTTTCACGGAATAGCTCAGCGTCAAACTTGCCTTCCGAATTACGACATCCGAAATAACCTGTACCAACCTGCCAGATCAGATCACCACCGTTATTGTGATAGTCACTGATACCACCCTCTCCGGTGTTGTGCGCAAAATTTTGTAAAGCGGCACCTTTGTTTAGTGCAGTGATAGCCGTTTTACTCAAAGCACCATAACTCATCGCTGAGATATTGAAGACGCTTAAGCTATAGGGCTTTTTACAGGATTCGTTTCCAACAGTCGTACGTAAATCGTGATTTTCGATATGACAGGGGAAAACAGAATGTGCAGCCCATTCGTTACCGACCGCTTGTGGATCAGTTTGCATACCAAATGCGACAGTCTCACGTTGATTTTTTGCCCGTTGATAAACAATAGAACGTTGTCTTCTGTTGAATGGACGACCATCCATATCAGATTCCCAAAAGTACTGTCTCAATTCAGGACGGATCGATTCGAAGATATAACGAAAGTATCCAACAAGAGGGTAGTTTCGCAAAATCGCATGTTTGGTTTGGAAACTATGGTATAAGGCGATCAATAATAATGGGAATGGAAAGATCAATAACCAAAACCAGCTTGATGTAAATATTAAGCCAAATGATACAATGATTAAATTAATCACAACCATTATTGAAATAATGAGTTTTCTAACTTCCATAGAAAATACGATTGTTTAGTTTTAATTCGCTATTTTAATGTTTAGTCCAATTGAATATATTACTGCTCAATTAGCATTCCAAAATGCGCTTTTGGACACAGCAAATGTACTAAAGTTCCCCAAGTAAATGGATATAATTACTATGCTAGAATAAGTTTTGATAAGTTTATAACTGTTTCTAACAAACTATTTTCTTTTAGTAATCTGACGCGATAAAAGTTGATAGATTTGCTGTAAATCTGGTTTATTGCTAATAAATTTCAAATGTTTTTGCTGTGTCGCTTCATCGCCCCGGATCGCTGGACCTGTCTGAACTGTTATTGGAACATGATTTTGAACTTTTTCTGCCGTTTCTAAAATGATCGGTCTGACCAGGTCAAAGGAAAGATTATGCTCTTCCAATAGCTCATGGGCAAACTGATAAAGGATATTCGAGAAGTTATTGACCATGACGGAAGACAGATGGATTGCTAGTCGTTGCTTTGAATTGCAATAGATACTACGGGTTGAAAAGGTATGTGCAAGTTGAAGTAAAACCGTTGTATTGCCCTCATTGTTGCCTTCCACACAAAATGGAATTGCCGAAAAATCAATAATTTTGTTTTTCGATAGCGATTGTGGTGGATAGATAACACCAGCATTCTTAAATCGCTCCAGGACATTTAGGTCAGTCGCTCCAGAACAATGTACTACAATCCCGTTGAGATCCTGTGGTATCGTTTCTACAAGAGTAGGAATAGCCTGGTCTGACACAGCGATAAGATAAAGATCAGCATCGCGCTGCAGTTGGCTGAGCTGATCTGTGCTGGGACAATGAAGCGCAAAGGCCAATGCATCCGCATTGGCCTTTGTTTTACTATAGATCTGAACGATCCGGTGTCCTAGCTCCTGAAACGCTTGTCCAAAATGTGTTGCGGCATTTCCGCTTCCTAAAATGACAATGTTCATTATTTCGCTAATTTTCGTTTCTCTTCTTTATTTCTTCTGACAATGGACATGATAAAACCGATGGTCATGATAATCGTTCCACACCAAAAGAAGTTGATGTATGGAAATTTGATCGCTTTAAAGACTACCCACTTTTTCTCAGGTAACGGCTTTTGATAGACCATGATTTCCAACTTATCTTTGTCCGGTTTGATACCTGTAAACCTAAATTTAAGGCCCTGATCAGTGACATCTTTATTGAAATCATAGATTCCACCATCTTTAATCAAGTAAATGGGTTGTACTTCGTATTGTTTATTATCCGCTGCAACCACTTTTATTTTTAATCCGACCATAACGTCGTTAGGACCTTTTGGGATTTTCTCCAGCTGCGCCTCTTTATTGAGGCCTTCAATCACATAGTATCCATTGCGGTAACGTAAGGTGTCACCGATATTGACTTGATAGGTTGCAGGTTCTTCGTAATCCTCAAAGCCTGTTTTCTCTTCGTTCGCTGTTTTTGAATGCTGTGCCTGGCTCTCCGCTGCTGCAGCTGTAATCAACGTATATACGTCATGCGTAATGTAATGTTTGGTTGCCGGAGTACCGATCAAACCACCCATTTTGGCATTGTTTTGTGCGAAAGGTTGTAGTACAAATTCTTCTTTTACTTTACCTGTTTCCTCATCAACGCGTTCGTATTTGATTTTGTAATAGGTATTTGGCGCAACAATGCTATCACCGATATAGGTGATTTTATATTCGCCCATTTGTACAGGTTCTCCTTCGGTTAGGAATAGGTTCTCTCCCGGCTTTTCGACTTTGTCAAAACCAGATACAGCGATATAGCCCGTATTGTTGACAGAGATAACCTCGTTTGTCGCTGCAGCGACCATAGCTCCGATAAGTAATAGTCCAAAACCGATATGAGCGACGGAAGAACCCGCCAATTTCCATTTACCTTTGACTGCATCACCCAATACACGGATATTCGCCAGAATACAGAAGATGCTGGCAAAGGTGATCAGGATATAGATCAGGTTGGTATATGTTTTGGTAAAATATGAAATAATTGCTGTCAGGATAATGGCTACAGCGAGAGACGCTACAGTAGAAGCCAAGAACTTACGGCTATCGCTGCGTTTGTATTTTAAAAACTGGGTAAAGCCGGTCATGATCATGACAATAACAGCGAATCCGGATTGCCATTTATTATAATGTTGAATGGGTTCTAATGGTGGCGCCACCTTGGTGCCGAAGATTTTGTTAAATACCGGAATAGAAGTGGAAGCAATGATCTGTGCACAGGCAACAGTCAGGACCAAAGCCCCAATAAACAACCAGAACTCTCTCGAATAAATCTCTTCGTCTTTTTCGGTAATGGGCATCTCTTTTTTCTTAACGACAAGAAAGACGACCATAATTACTAAAAATGCCACATTGAACAAAATCAACTGCCCACTCATACCTAAATCGGTGAAGGAGTGTACCGAAGTCTCGCCTAAGACGCCACTACGTGTTAGGTAGGAGGCATAGATCACCAGGACAAAGCTGATCATAGCTAGGAATGTTGCGGTGAAATAAGAATGCCCCGAATTTTTATAGGCGATCATCACGTGAACTGCGGCGATCAGGGTGAACCAAGGAATAATAGACGCATTTTCCACAGGATCCCAAGCCCAGAAGCCTCCAAAGTTAAGTGCTTCGTATGCCCAAAATGAACCCATAATAATCCCAGCTCCAAGAATCATAACCGCAAATAGCGCCCATGGAAGTGCGGCACTGATCCATTCCTTGTAGCGTTTGGTCCATAGGGCTCCAGTCGCATAAGCAAAAGGAACAATCATGGAAGCAAAACCAAGGAATAAGGTCGGTGGGTGGATCACCATCCAATAATTTTGTAAAAGTGGATTTAAGCCATTACCGTCAGTAATCAATGATAGATAATTGGCTTGTTTTAAGATCGGAATATCCATTGCATCACGCAAAAGGATAAATGGAGAACTACCGATACGTAATCCGAAGATTTCCACACCGACGATCATGGATGCCAAAAAAGCTTGACATAACATCACAAAAGTCATTACAGAATTTTCCCAGCTCTTTGCTTTAAAGAGCAATATGGTCCCTAATACAGCCTGCCAGAACATCCATAGCCAGAAACTACCTTCTTGTCCTTCCCAAAAGCTGGAAATGATATAATAAGTAGGCAATGTCTTGGATGAGTGCGCCCAAGCATAGTTGTACTCAAATAAATGATTATAGATGATATAAAATAAGGTTGCACCGATAGCGACAACAGAAACGGCATTAATCCAGAATCCAATGCGTGCGATCTTTTTCCATGAAGTCTCTTCAGGGTTTTTAGTCGCGAAAAAATAAGCGATACAAGATAAAAGTGCGGCACCAAAGGAAAGAACAATAAAGAATTGTCCGATCTGCCCAGGTAGCAGGTGCTCACCAACGTAATTAACGTCCATTGAAAAATTGATTTTACAAATTAATTATTGAAAGCTGTGGCATTGATTTCAGTCACGACCGATTTATCGTTATATTTCGATGGACATTTCATCAATATTTTACTTGCTCTAAACACATTCCCGTCCATTTTTCCCGTCAATACAATTTGTTCTGAACGCTCAATGTCCTGAGGTTTTGCGCCTCTGAATACAACTTCACATTCTGTACCTTCATTGTCGTACATGAAAAAGCTGAATTTGTTGGCATCTGTTTTCGGGTCATAGTGAAGTACCTTGTCTTTGTTGAGCTGGCCGACCACATATAGTTCTGTTTTCTTTTCTTTTGCCTCGGTAAATGTCGAGTAGGTACTTGAATCCGTATAGATGACAAGTATCATGGCAATAGCCACTGCAATAATAGCGATTAGAATGATGGAACTTTTTTTCATTAGTATTATTTGTTTTTATCGATAATGAAACTATCAAGAGCAATTGTTCGAACGATAATCTGAACTAACTAAAACTGATGACGGTTTCATTCGTATGATTTGTTTATGCTATTGTGCCAACCTTTGGAGATATTCTTGTTCCCAGTAAAAGCTTGTGTATCGATAACAATGAATCCCTTATAGGCATTCATTCAGACAAAAGCTGACACTTAATCGAATGCAAAATTACAAATAGATTTGCGAAGAAAGGAATAATGCAACTTTTCGACATTATTTATATTTGTTCTAAATAGGTTGTTGTCGCTGAAAAAATGAGGTATATTTGGATGCTTTTGAATAATTTAAGTTGAGATTTAATATTTTGTTGCAGTTTATATCGCATGAATTTTACAATTGCCTGTTAATATGAGTGTTGCTTTGCGGTCTTTACTGCTCTTATATGGAGTTGTATTTCCATTTTTTTTGGTTTTTGGGCAGGTGAGGTTGCGCAACCAAGAGGTTTCTCTTCAAAATGACAATGATGTTTATCTATTGATTGGCCAGGATCGATATTATACCAATGGTATCAATGTCAATTACCGTATCGCACTACCACCAGGAGAGGCTTCCGGGATTTCGAATACCGTATTGGACTTCGAAGTTGGACAGCGTATCTACAATGGTATCAGTATAATAGACTATCGTAGACAGAATAAGAAATATGACAGACCTTTCGCAGGATACCTTTATTTGAGCGCATCGGGAACTCGTTTTTTGAAAGGCGATCAAGTGGTTGAACTTAAAGTCGAATTGGGGCAGATCGGTTCCCGGTCTTATGGCGAAGATGCGCAAAAGTTTATCCACCATCTGTTTGGAATGTATGAGGCTACAGGCTGGGATACCGCATTGCGCAATGCCTTTGGTGTAGATCTACAGGCGAAATATTTGAAAGGAATTTACCGGGATCAAGCGGGAGTATTTGATCTCGGGATAATGGGGCAGGGTGCTCTGGGGATGAACAATACCAATATGGAGGTTGGAATTCCAATCCGTGCAGGTAAACTTAAATCCTACCATGCATCGACCTTTACACATGGCCATTTGACAGAGGCTAGAAGTGACGATGACAAAGAATGGTACTTTGTTTATCAACCTAGTTTGGCCCGGATCTTTTATAATTCAACGATACAGGGAGGGCTGGGGAAAGATGATCCTATAGGCGGATTATATCGGATCGAACCTTGGATGATAAGTCACCGCATAGGTTTCAGTTGGTCCAATCACAAGGTCAATTATGGTATTAATTATATTTTCAATTCCAAGGAACTAAAGTCGGTGTTTCACCGGCATCAATACGGACAGTTATTCTTTGCATATCGGTTTTAACCACTGCTAACCGTTTGTTCTGTGATCGGGTCTGAGAGTTTTTGTCCGATTAGCCTGGTGGTCAACATGGCAGCAACGGTATCGCCGGTTGCATTGAGCATAGTGGCTAGTGGGTCTACCAATGTCGCAATAATCATAATGGAGGGAATGACTTCTGTGGGCATCTGATAAACCGATATGATCAGCATTTCACCGATATATCCCCCATTAGGAATACCGCCGGCCACGATGCTGACCAATAAGGTGATCCCTACGGCCATGACCAGGTTGGTTGGATCAAAAAATTCCTTTCCACTCAAGAGCAGCGCGACATAAATTTTAAAAATACAAGCAATGGCTGAGCCATGTTTATGTAGCGTTGTGCCCAAAGGGATGACGACGCTTGCGACAGTATCGGGTATGCCGATTTGTTTTGCAGCCAGTAAGTTGGCCGGCATGGTGGCCAGACTGCTGCAGCTACTCAGTGCTGTCAGTGAGGGGAGAATATTGTTTTGCCAGTAGCGTTTGACTCCTTTGATACCAAAAGCAAGAAATGCGAATAAACTAAATACTGTAAAGAAATAGAATAGGCCAAAGATATAATATAGACCAATGGGTTTGGCGTAAAAGCCGAAGAGCTGTGGGCCAAGTGTTCCAACCTGATAGGCAAAATAGGCACCCAGTCCGATGGGTGCGAGCTTCATGACCATGACCAGTAAATTGCCCATGACAGCATTGCCTGAGTTGATAAATTTTCGGAACATATCAGCTGCGGATCCAGATTTACGTGTCGCAATCCCCACTAAAAATGAAAATATAACAAAGGCCAGCATATTCTGCCGGGACAATAGACTGGAAAATTCACTAACAGTCAGGAATCGAACCATCTTTTCACCCCAAGAGTCCTGTGTGGCGGTGTCAATGATTTCCTTTGCTTGTTCGATAGGAAGGTCGGAACTAACAGGAAATAGGTAAAGGAAAATAACGCTTGTTACACCTGCAACCACAATGCCGATTACAAATACGAGTGACATCATGCCGATAATACGACCCAATACGCTGTCCCCTTCAATATTGGCTACAGACGAAGCTATGGCAAAAAAGACCAGCGGTATTACGCTTACAAAGAGCAGATTTAGGAAGATATCCCCAATTGGCTTCAGGTTGTTCACAAAATGTGGAAAAAAGACCCCAATTAAACTTCCGATACCGATGCCAAGAAGCAGCAGCAGGATGCTGCCATAGTTCTGTATAAAAGTTTTTGCAGAGTATTCCATTAGGTTCTGTGATTGTTTAGCGTTTATGACGCTAAAATAATCTTTTTATCTATTATTTTTATCCATTTAAATTAATTATACGTGTTGGTCGTGTTGACATAAATGAACTCATGTACTCATTTATTTGGTATTTTAACGTATCTGTGAATTCAATCGTTCGGTTCCCTCGGTTTGAGTTAAATCGTAATGGTTTCACTCCACAACCTCTGGATAAAGATTATTTGGGATTTATTTGGGTCCGCTTTTTATCTTTGGGCAGATATATCTACAGAAGACCATCACTGTGGCAGGGAGACCCCAGGGGAATGTGAGCGTAGCTTACGTCACTGGCTTCACTGCTTTTATGACGATCTGCTGTACCGCCTGTTGGATCGGGTGATGCGTATGGTATATTTACTTTATCAAAAATATAATGACAAAAATGGATTTTGTAACAACCGCAGATGGTTCCAAAACATTGTACAATGCGGAGATAGGTGAATGTTACCATTCTAAGCATGGTGCCGTTCAGGAAAGTAAACATGTATTTATCAAAACTGGTTTGGATCATTTTGTACAACAAACGGGAGCTTCAGAGGTTGCTATTTTGGAAGTGGGATTTGGTACCGGACTGAACTTTCTGCAAACAGCAGAACATATTGGGGACAAGTCGTTTCAGGTAGACTATGTCGGAATCGAAGGTTTTCCATTGCCACTGGCGACCATTGCTGAGACAGGCTATGATGAGAACGTAGATGCAACTATCTGGTCGGCTTATCTGGATAACTATGAAGCCGCATTGCAGCAGCCGGTGCAAATTCACGAACGCTTACAACTCACCATTGCCCATACTTTATTGATGGATTTCCAATCCGAAAAAAGATTCGATGTGGTGTATTTTGATGCTTTTGCAGCCATACATCAGCCCGAAATGTGGAGCGATGTGGCATTGGCGCATGTCGCGCAATTCGTTAAACCTGGAGGCGTTTTTGTTACTTATGCCATTACAGGTAATCTCAAACGCAGTATGAAATCTTTGGGCTTTTCCATTGAGAAGGCTCCTGGTGCACCTGGAAAAAGAGAAATGCTGCGTGCGACAAAACTTTAAACAGCCTGTTGTTCCATTTTAAATTATTGTTAACTGTTTGATAATCTAAAAAGTGTTTTCTAATTTAGCTTTGATATTAAGGCTAACCTAATAGTTCACTTTCCACTACCTCATGACAGATTCACAGTTGATAGACAGTTTGAAGGAAGACAACCAGACAGGGTTTGTGGCTATTTATCATAAGTATTATAAGCAGTTGCTTTTCTTTGTTTTGCGTTACCTGAAAGAGGTCGATGTCGCTGAAGAGATCGTAGCGGATGTTTTTGTCAAGGTATGGTCCCGTCGATCCGATTTTCATTCCATGGAAAGTCTGAGGGCTTTTATTTATATTACGGCAAAACATGCCAGCCTCAACGCTATTCGGGACAAACGCACAAAAGGTATTCAGGAATCTTTATCCAATTATGAGGATCTACTTACGGATGACCGTGATGCTTTTTCAAAGATGATTCATGCGGAGCTGGTACATGCCATCTTTAATGAAGTTGAAAAATTGCCTGAAAAGCAAAAAGAAGTCTTTAACCTAACTTATCTGGAGGACAAGACTGTAGAAGAAATTGCAGACCAGCTGCAGATGAGTCCAGCCGCTGTATATACGAACCGCTCCCGCGCAGTGAGTACTATTAGAGGGCTTTTGGGGGCAAAGGATGCTTTAACACTCCTTGCATTCCTATCCTTTGTCAGTAAATAACAGACAGCAAGTAGAAAACAGGAAATCAATGTTTAACAGAATATATTGCTTATGCAATATGAGTTTTAATGTTTTTTTGAAAAATATTTATCTGATAAACAGCCTTTTAATTCTTTTTATATTTTTTTCTGTAAGATAATCCTATGCTTCGTGTTTCTATCGTCAACAAGCAAATGAAAAGAACATCATGTATACGATAGATCATATTATTCAATTACTTCAAGCTTACCTAAAAGGGGAGATTCTCCCTGATGAGCATGCCGAATTAAGCATGCTGTTTGAAAAATATCCGGAATTACAGGACTTGGCTAAGAAATTGGAAGATCCGGCAAATTTGCGCGAGGAATTACAGGCTTATGAAGAATTTTCGACGTCAGATCAGACGCAAGAACAAAGGATTCTATCGAATATTATGGATAAAATCGAGATCCAGGGCAATCAGCAGCCTAAACACCGATGGAAGCTGTATGGTTGGTATGCTGCCGCGGCTTGTTTTATTGCTGTTGTTGGCTTGGGAATATGGCAAATAAATAAACGAGATGGGATAAATACGTCGGATCCAGCTACTCCTGTTGATGCTGTTAAATTAGCAGAAAATCTTCTTCCCGGTGGAAATAGAGCCACCCTTCAGCTTGCGGATGGTACCGATATCGGACTTGATCAACAGCAGATGGGGATTGTGATGGGCGATGAGATTACCTATACAGACGGCTCAGTAGCCCTGGCGACTGCAAAAGATGAAAAACGCATGATGATCTTGTCAACTCCCCGTGGTGGACAATATCAGATCGCCCTTGCAGATGGGACCAAGGTTTGGCTCAATGCTGATACACGCCTACGCTACCCCAATAAATTTATGGATGGACAACGCGTTGTCGAACTGGATGGGGAAGCTTATTTTGAAGTAGCCAAGGTGGCTGGAAAGCCATTCATTGTTGTTACAGCAAAGGAAAAAGTCGAAGTGTTGGGAACTCATTTCAATGTCTACTCTTTTCCGAAAGAGAAGGAGTCCAAAGTTTCTCTGCTGGAGGGTAAAGTAAAAGTCTCCGTTCCGGCAGGAAAGACAAAGCTACTTCAGCCGGGGGAGCAAGCTTCGGTACAAGGGGAAGAACTTTCTGTACAACAGGTGCCTGTGGATGAAAGTATTGCCTGGAAGAATGACGAATTTATGTTCAATAACGAACCCCTGGGCACGGCACTGGCTCAGGTAGCACGTTGGTATGATATTGATATTGAGGTTGACCCAAGTGTAGCCAAGATGAAGCTATGGGGGTCGGTTTCACGACTTGATAATTTTGATAAAGTGTTAAAAATCATAAAGATGACTGATGATAAAATTAAGATTCAAATCGAAGGAAGGAGGGTCCGATTGATGAAATAAGAGCCAAAAATGACCTATATCCTATTTCGTCTATCAAAAAGCTGAGGAAGGTGGTACTTCCCCAGCACATTTTGGTCCGAAATTTTATGAAAACGCGCTTAACTGTTTATTAAACTAACAAACCAATCAAATGTAATGAAAAAGTATAAATACCTCATTATTATGAAAATGATTATTATACTTCTTTTATTTACACTGGGGCAGCTCCATGCTGGAAGTTTTGCCCAGACAGTAAATATTAAAAAGAAGAATAGTTCGATCGTCAACGTATTTCGTGAAATCAAAAAGCAGACCGGATATACTGTTCTGTGCAAATCAGAAATCGTAAATAATACACCTGTTATTACGGTTGATTTCAATAACGTTCCTTTGGACCGTGCTTTGACAGAGCTTCTTACTCCACATGGTTTAACCTATTTTAAGGAGGGAAAATCAATCGTTGTTAAGGCTGGAAAGACTGATTTGGCGATTGATCGCTCGCATAGCACGGCGAAAGACAACACGCTTGAACTGCAAAAGAACATTCATGGTCAGGTCACCGATCAGCAGGGTAAGGCCCTGTCAGGTGTAAGTGTTACCGTAAAGGGTACAAAAACGACTGTAGGTACAGATCAAAACGGAAATTATTCGATTGCTGCCAACCGCGGAGCGACGTTAGTTTTCAGTTTTTTAGGTTACGATCGCAAAGAGGTTGAAGTGAGTGGGGAAACGCTCAACGTGAGCCTGCAGTTTAGCCAATCCAATCTGGAGGAAGTAGTAGTCACAGGCTATGGAACTTTTAAGAAAGCAGATTATACGGGATCGGCTTCGACGATTCGGACCGACCGCATGGCGGATGTTCCGGCAGTAAACTTCTCAACGATGTTACAGGGCAATGCACCCGGTGTTCAGGTGAACTCCTTATCGGGACAACCTGGAGGAGCAACCGATATCCGTATCCGTGGTATGGGTTCCATTAACGCCTCAAACAAACCTTTGTTTGTCATTGATGGCGTACCCGTAATGTCCGAAAATATTGCTTCAAGTGAGTCGAATAATGCTGGATTGGATGTCATGTCGACCATAAATAGCTCCGATATCGAACAAATTACTGTCATTAAAGATGCGGCGGCAGCTTCCCTTTACGGTTCACGTGCTGCGGGTGGTGTGATCTTAATTACCACCAAGTCCGGTAAAGCCGGCAAACCCGTGTTTTCAGTGAAGGGAGATTATGGGCTGTCCAGTCAGGCAACAGATTTTCGCGAAGTGATGGATGGACCACAACGACGTGAGATGCTTTTGGAGGGACTACGCAATAGAGCTCGCTATTTAGATAAGCTAACGGATGAGACCCAGATTGAAGATTATGCGCAGGCGAATATTGATAAATATGCACCTATTCCGACAAGTGGCTGGGCCGATTGGAAAAAAGAACTGTTTCGTCGTAACTCGCCTTTCAGAAATGCAGATATATCTGCTTCAGGTGGAGATAGCAAGCTTTCCTATTATACATCCATGGGGTATACCAATCAGACGGGATTATCCTATCAGTCGGGCTTCGAGCGTCTCACTGGAAGACTGAACGTCAAGTACAAAATGAGTGAAAAGATGGAGTTGGGAGCTAATATTTTGTATTCCAATATTACACAGGATGTCAATTCCGAAGGGGGAGGTTATACCTCGCCAATCTATTCTTCACGTCATAAGATTACCGCATCAGAACCGGTTTATAACGAAGATGGATCTTTCTTCCTGGATTTCTTTTCTAATGGTCCACGTAATCCCAAGGCTTCTTCCTTGTACAATTTCCGACGGGAAAAAGGTGACCGTTCATTCAATACGGTTTTTGCCAACTATAAATTTATTGATGGGCTAGTTTTTAATACAACTTTTAGCCTGGATCATACAACAACGCGTTACAACTCTTGGTCGGATCCTCGTACCTCGGATGGAGAAAAGACAAACGGTTCCTTGACCACAAGTTTTTCTGACTATAAACAAATGGTATGGCGCAATAGCCTAACCTACACTAAAACATTGGCGGAGAAACATCATTTGGATATTTTGGGTGGCTACGAAGTGAATACTTATCGTAAAGAAGGATTGAGCGGTGCCAAGGACAATTTTCCGACTGTGGATAAAACTGTGTTGTCCAACGGTTCGGTTTTGACCGATGCTTCGGGATCCAATAGTGAGTGGCGTTTGTTGTCTTACCTGTCACGTGCGAACTATAATTTTGATGACAAGTACTTTTTAGGAGGTAGTATTCGTATGGATGGTAGCTCACGTATCCACCGCAGCAACCGCTGGGGAACATTCTGGTCGTTGTCGGGAGCTTGGAAGTTTACAAAAGAAGACTTTATGGCATCTTTAAATGATGTGATCAGTGATGGTAAAATCCGTGTTTCTTATGGTACCAATGGTACTTTGCCATCCAGCTACTATACTTATATGGATTTGACAGGTTTTGGCTTTCCGTATAGGAATAACCCGGGTATACGGGAAATCCAGATTGGAAATCCGGGTCTGAAATGGGAAAAACAGAATAACCTCAATATAGGCTTAGATTTACGTTTGTTTGAAAGACTGGGGCTTACCTTTGAATGGTACCAGCGTCAGTCATCGGATTTGTTGAATGATGTTCCTACATCTTATACAACGGGATTCTCATCTTATCTGAGCAATATTGGGACGATTCGCAATTCGGGTATTGAGCTCGACCTGAATGCAGATATTCTACGAAATGGTGCATTTAAATGGACATCGAGCTTAAACTTTGGAATGAACCGTAATAAAACGATTGCCTTATCTGATGGTAGTTCGGAACTGCGGGATGGAACACAGATTCACCGCATTGGGCAACCATGGTATAGCTATTATTTAATCGAATTTGCAGGGATCAATAAAGAAACTGGTGTTCCACAATATTATATCAATGATCCTGCGAATCCAGGTTCAAGAGAGACAACTGAGGATTATACTGCTGCAACGCGGATATTGTATAAGAGCGCGGATCCCAAGCTTGTGGGTGGTTTTACCAATACATTCCGTTATAAATTCTTGGATCTGAATTTCACATGGACTTATTCCCTAGGTGGAAATTCCTATGACAGTGGTGCGCAGAAAACGGAATTGGGTGGTAAAACAGGTTATGACAATATTCCAAAATATTACGAGCGGAGATGGCAAAAACCGGGTGACGAAACCGATATCGAGATGTTTATGGTCGGCAATAAATACGATATGAGCAGTGTAGCCAATACACGGCGTGTACATTCTACTGACCATATCCGTTTGAAAAACCTGACTTTCGGGGTTTCTATTCCACAGCATATCTCCCGTAGACTAAAAGTGAGTAATATCCGGGCTTTCTGTTCCGGTATGAACTTACTGACCTTTGCGGCTTATAAAAACTACGACCCTGAGGTGCCTGTGGATGGAGTGGTATATTTTGAATCCCCTAAATTGAAGACAGTAACCTTCGGTTTGGATGTTAAATTTTAAGGAGCAAGCACTGATTCGTTCATAATTATAATTTCATTTTTCAGATAAAGGGAATTTTAAAATATGATCATGGTAATCGCCCATCAGTATGATGGGAAAAAATAAAATAGAGATGAAGAATATAGTATCAATAGCGTTATTGTCCTGTACATTACTTACAGGCTGTGGCAACAAATGGCTGGAGACAGCACAGCCAAGCACCTCAACCGAAAGTTCGGAGGCCATTAAATCGGTAAATGAGGCGAGTTACGCATTAAATGGTATTTACGATATTATGCGTGGCTATGAATATTATGGTGCGCGCATGACTTATTATGGAGATGTCACTGGTGAAGATATGCTCGCCAATGGTGACACAAAGCGTGCTGCAGGTTATTATCTTTTTGACTTTAATAAGGATAATACACCATCTTCACTTTGGTATCAACCTTATCGTGTGATCCGTAATGCCAACGGAGTACTGGCCTATGTAAATAGTGTGCCAGCCGACCAAATGACCGATGTGCTCAAAGACATCAAAGGACAGGCATTAACCATGCGTGCGATGGCCCATTTTGACTTGGTTAAAGTATTTGGAGCGCCATACGCGGTAAATCAAGGCGCTTCTTTAGGGGTGCCTATTGAGACGGAGAAGCATGTGTCTACAAGCAAACCTGCACGAAATACCGTTAAGGAGGTTTATGCACAGATTATCACCGATCTTGAAGGTGCTGACAGCTTGTTGAGTACAGCAAGAAATGATGGTAAGTTGAACAGATTTGCTGCAGAGCAAGTATTGGCACGTGCTTACCTGTATACAGGAGAAAATGCAAAGGCCTTTTCAATGGCAGCTGCATTGATCAAAAATGCCGAAGCCGCCGCAAGTTCAAAAAAAGGGCAATACCAATTGTGGAAAAACGAGGAATATGCGACGGTGTGGTCGAAGGACTTTACAAGCGAAATATTGTTTCAGTTGTCTAATACCAAAGTGGAGGCCAGTGATTCAAAAGAAGGGATCGGAAACCTGTTATGGCGCTTGGGCTACAATGATATTATTCTTTCAGATGATTATATGAATTTGCTTAAAGATGATCCGAATGATGTGCGTCAGAAAGTGATTACCAAATATACCAGTAAGCAGGTTGATTATTACTATTTGAATAAATACCCAGGTAATACGGCAGAGAATGAAAATCCTGAATTTGCTGATATTCCCGTTCTTCGGTTATCGGAAGCATACCTTATTGCAGCTGAGGCAGCGGTGAAATTGGGCGATAATAGCAATGCACTTAATTATTTAAATGTCATTGTCAAGCGCGCCAATCCGGCCAAGTCGGTAAGTGGAACGGTGGACCTGAACCGTGTGATGGAAGAACGTCGTCGTGAGCTCGTTGGTGAAGGTCATCGTTTATTTGACGCAATGCGTAATAACCTAAGGATAGAACGCAAAGGTAAGGCGCACGTTTCGCCCCTATTGCGACCTGAGACAAAGTCATTTGACCGAACATACTTCAAAACGCGGATGGCTGTGCCGAGAAGAGAGATCGACGTCAATCCCAATATTGTTCAAAATACCGGCTATTAAAATACGTCACGATGCAAAACAATCGGAAATATAATCTTAAACACCTATGTACTGATCCAAACTGGATCAGTACATGGTACTTTTTACTTTTTATATTGTTTAGTTTTCAGCAGTTGCATGCACAGACCCAACAACTGTTGGGGCAACATGATGGCCCTTATTTCTTCTACGAAGCGGGAAATACCAAATCTGTACGCGTAGTTGATGGAAAGATACAAGTCGATAATTCACTTAAAGAACCTTTCTCGGTGTCCACAGAAGATGGTCAGTATCATTTTGAGGTTTCACGTCATCCTATAACAGTTCCCAAAGAGGCTTATCGTCCTAGTGACAAGATCATGGTGCTTTCCGATCCGCATGGTGACTTTGCCTCTTTTTATGCTATTTTAAAGGCGCAAAAGATAGTTGACGCGAACTATGAATGGGCTTTTGGAAAGAATCAGCTAGTCGTTATAGGAGATGTATTTGACCGGGGAAAAGATGTCCTGCCTATTTTTTGGCTGATCTATAAATTGGAACATGAAGCAGTTAAGGCTGGAGGGCAGGTTCATTTTTTGCTGGGCAATCATGAGGAAATGTTGATGCGTGGAAATTATAAATATACGCAGGATAAATATAAGGTGTTAGCGGATTCCATCGGCAGGCCCTACCGTGATTTTTGGTCATCAGAGACGGAATTGGGACGATGGCTACAGAGCAAGAATACCATGGAGAAAATAGGTGATTATCTTTTTGTCCATGCGGGGCTGAGTACGGCAATGTTGGATCCGAAATGGACTATTCCTGCGGTCAATGATTCTGTTCGCCGTTATCTGTTCCACACGAAAGAAGAGCGGCAACAGTCGGAATCAGCATCATTTCTTTTTGGCAGCGAAGGCCCATTATGGTATCGTGGTATGGTGGTAAAGGAGGAAAAATATCATCCGTTGGGGGAAGAGGATTTGAATGGCATGATGAAAATATATGGCGCTAAGCAGATTTTTGTAGGGCATACCATTTTCCCTGAAGTAAGTAGTTTTTATGAAGGGAAAGTGTACGGTGTGAATGTCAGTAACGAATCCAACCGACTGAAAGGAGGTAGCCGGGGGCTGCTAATCGAGGGAGGTAAAATTATGGTAATCTACGATGACATTACCAAGAATAAAGCAGTAAATTAGATCGCTTAGGCATCGCAGTAATGATAAAAGGCTGGAACTAAATTCCAGCCTTTTGCTGTATTATCGATACTAGAAAGGAAACATCATTTAGATTTAAAGTGATTGTATACGAATGATCGATCATTTAGGGATCAATAATAAATGCACCGACTATCGCTGCTGGATGAAAATCTTTATTATTTAGCAGCGTATAATTGTCGCTGAATCTTTCATAGTATTCGATATTCATTCCAATAAGTACCGTCTCAGCGTCTTGATAGTTCACATCAAATAGTAATTCTTCCAACTCAACATCTTTTGAAGGTATCTGTAAGTTTATAGGAATCTCGTGTTTATGCCAGCGGATATATTGCTGCTTGTTAAAATTGAATACGGCGATCATCAAATTTATTTTCATGAGATTGCAGTATTTTGGGCGATGAATGTCATTCTGCATGTCAAACTTTGGGAACTGTATGGCGACTTGCTTTGTGTCCAACAATTTTATTTCTGGGTCGAAATGCATGTAATCGTGCATGTGGCATTTTTCGACGAACTGGAAATTGATTAGACGGTCAATCTTTCCGCCACGGATTGTCTTTTCGCCCACAGGAGCTCTGTTTGCCCGGGTCACTCTCTTTAAATGATTGATCAGTCGGTTGTGCATGATACTGTCGTGCATATTCAGGTGTATTTCTCCCATTATATTTCTGATACGGGATCCTGCAGTACTAACGTGTCCAAAATCTATAGCGGCGGCTTTTGTAGCCTTCGTTTGTTTAGTTTTACGGCCGGGTCCCGTTTGCACAATTGTTTTTTCATTTGATTTTCGAAAGACAAGGTTCCCAACCAAGCCCTTCAAACTACCGTTTTCTAATATAGCCATAGGTTGAATTTAAGTAATTAAGTTGCTGAAAAACAAATAATTATTTATTTTTAAAAAAATGAAAACTGGTAGGTAAATGACCTTGTCAAAATGATAATTGCTAGTACATTACCATTATGAAATTTGCAGTAGATTTTTTGATAAACCTTTCAAATGCAGATTTTTGAGAAATTTGGTAAGGAAGCGGCATCTCTGCTTCGCTATCGTTCCGTATCTCTTCTGATGCATCTCCGTGTCAGGGCTAGGGTGTATCCGTGGTGAGAGCGTCATGCGTCCGTGGTGAGTCCGAGTTAAACTCGGAGATAAGGCGGTAGCATGGTTGTCTGAAAACGCTTTTACCTGCTTGTAGGCACGAATAATACACGAAGTTGCCCCGAATGATCCTCGGAGGAGAGTTAAATAACGTACAGAACACGGACTCCGTTGTGGAAGATATTCTGATGACGTATCATAGAAGTTGCTTGCCTGATTTATAATTGAGGAATAGTTGGATAGGCTAGATAGATTCTAATAAGTGACATGACTTATCAACATAAATATAATTGATGTTTAGTGAATTAACATACTTATTAACATTTTACAAGCCGCTTAATAGTCGGATATAATTGTCAATGTACAATTGTTTGTCTTTTGATTTATATTGTTGGATATAACGCGGGTGATCCAAAATGGTCATTTTCCTGAATAGTTTCTCTTTCTGATTGATTTTGGCCAAAAAGGTGGCATTTTTTTTTCCTAGAACAAATACTTCCTCCGTTTGGAGTCCCATGTTGATATGTTGTTTTAGGGATTCAACCATAAATGGCTTTACCATTTCAAAAAGCTGTTTATCGTCATAATAGTTCGCATTAATCCAGTTGTCAGCTTTCGTATGTCTAACGATGGCTAGCGGGAAAGGGGAGTTGATATAAAATTGGTTATAAAAGGTTTCAGGGCCGCCATAAGCTTCAATCATATCATACATAAAGACCGAGGAGATTTCATGCGTATGGGCAGATTGCATTTTTATGCCACATGCACTGTACAGTCGTTTGGTGTCAGTGAAAGGAACCCCGGTTACGCCTGCACCATGTCTGCTGGGATTGATCCCAATGATAAATTTACGTTTGAGATTGTCATTATAATACTTATTGTAGAATTGCTGCATGACAATCGGTGTCTCGGGATTGTTGAGGTAGGGGTTGACGACATTAAAATCGTGCGGAAGATCCCCATGATAGTCAAGCTGTTTGTTGAATGTAATTACTTTTTCGGCAAATGTGACCATAATGGATGTTTTAGCAGAAAGATACGATTAATTTAAGAGAAGATGCTGCAATAAACAGATTAATATCATACGTTTTTGAATTTACTGCTAAGTTGATAGTTTTAAGATCTTTTGAAATCAATGTTGTCGGATTTGAGGTAAATAATCTGATTAGCGAATCTTGGCTCTCTATCTTAATTGGATAAAATATCTTTATTGTTGGATTGTTTTATGCTTTTTATATCTTTCTAGATATATGTATTTTATATTTTATTTATTTTCAATTGGTTTATTATTGTAGTTTTTTTTCTGGAATTATTTTTTCATTTAAAGAATATTTCTGTTTTATTATAGTTTTAGATTATGTATGTTTGCATAAATTTTAAATATATAGTATTATTTTATGAGAACGAAAATTATTGTATTTTGTGTTTTTTCTTGCGTGTTATTTGGTTGTAAGAAAAGTGATTCAGTATCGAACGAGGAAAATTCTAAAACTGAAATTTCAAAAGAAGAGGAAGATAAGGTGTTTGAGTTGAGAAAATTCTTGTCGGAAACTTGGGAAAGACCTGTTGAAAATGTCATCTACAATGGAAAGGATAGCATATTTACATTGAGAGACTCCGAGATCGTTGAAAAAAGGTCTCATGTGGAACATTTTTATAATTTACTAAAAAAATAACATGAACATGAAAAGAATGTTTTTTTTAGTGACATTTTTCTTTATGGTTCACTTAGGTTTTGCACAGTATTTTAGTCCAATGGTAAATTTTGTAAATTTCATTGCAAAAGATACTTATCAAAATAAAGTTATTTTAGATTTTACAAATACCAGCAATAAGCTTCCCTTTGAGTTTTCGTTGAGTAGGGGGCTTGATCCTAGAACTAATCAATATGAATCTGTTAATATTAGAGTAGAAATTGTATATAGCACACCATGGGGACAATCGATAATTGCTTCACAAGATATAACATCTTCGTCGTTTAATGGAACTGGTTTCTACGAAAATAAGCATATAGAGGGGAATTTATCGTTAGGTAATAGATCAGAGATATTATCTTACGGGAAAATTTCGATAAGATGGATTGATAAGAATAATGTAAGCTATGTTAAATATAGCACGAGAGAATATACGTTTATTGATCGTCTCGATGTCCCTCAGTTATTGGATAAATATATGCCATATGCTTGGGGAAAATTATCATCGGGAAAAGGCATTGTTGACCACTTGAACGATGTGCCTAGTTCTTTTAGACATTACTCTAATTCTTCAGAGCCTTTATTGTCATCAGTAGGAAAAAACTCTATTAGTTCTTCTAGTGATAGTTATGGTTTGGTTTTACAGTCGGATGGAAATTTAGTTATCTACAAAAATGGTACAAATACAGTAATGTGGGCGTCTAATGTTTATGTGAAAAACCCTTCTGCCAATGATAGGTTTAAACTGTTTTTTCAAAACGATGGCAATTTGGTTATTTATAAACAAGATTCAGCAGGTCAATACAGTATAGTTTTTTGGGCAACTAATAATACGTTTGTCCCTAACAATGATGGTAATTTATCGAACGTGAAATATGGTTTTTGGGTAATGCAAAACGATGGAAATTTTGTGCTTTATTATCCTTCAACTAAATTTTATGGAGCATATAATATTATAGCGGCAACAAATTCAAATAACTCTCCGTCGAAAAATTTTGGAAAAATTTTATAAAAGATCTTTTAGTATGAAAAATAGTATATTAGGAATAGTGAGACTGTTTCTATTGATGGTAATAATATTTATTTGTTCTGCCGTTTATGGGCAAGCGCCCGGAATGAGAACAGTAAGGGTCAATCAAGTACAAGTTAATCCAAATTATCAGGGAAACGCAATTATTGATTTTTCAAAGGGAATCAATACCTTAAGTTTTGATATCGTGCTACATAGAATTCCTCTTTACGAGAGTAATAAATATGAAAGCCCTAGCTTGAAATTTTCATTGGTATATCAGGATGGTTATAAAGAAATCGTGTTAAATTCGACTGGAATATTTGAATCTAGTTTTATTGGACCCTGGGCAACATTGAATAAATTTGTTGCTAACATAAATACAAATGAAATTGATCTAGCCAAAGGCTCTATTCAAGCGGTACTTACGGGATATTATGATAACACTAGTTCATTGTCGAAACCTACCAATATTGGTTTTGTTAATAAAGATGAGGTATCACTTCCATTTCCTTTTCCTATGCCAAACGTTTGGAAAAATAACTATCAGAAAAACGGTTCCGTCGTTGGAGATATAGGTAATGTTGCTAACCAATATAAAAAATATTCGAATGCACAGGTTCCATTACTAACTTCTAGTGGTAATTCATCCATTAGCTCCCCAACAGGAAATTATGTACTAGTTTTACAATCAGACGGAAATTTAGTGATCTATAGAAGCGGTACGAATACCGTAATGTGGGCATCAAATGTTTATGTGAAAAATCCTTCTTCAAACGATAAATTTGCTCTTTATATCCAAAATGACGGGAATTTAGTTGTCTATAAGCAAAATGCAGCTGGTCAGTATAGTGATGTCTTCTGGGGGGCAAATACGATTTTTGTGCCTAATAGTGATCCATATTTTGGTAATGTAAAATACGGATATTACCTTTTACAAGACGATGGCAACTTCGTGCTATATTACCCAGAAAAAACCAATAGCGGTTTGGTTTTTCCTATAGCTTCTACAAATTCTGGGAGTCATACTATATCTAAATCATTTGGTAAATTTAAATAGTATAATATTATTATTCTACTTAGTCGAATTTTAAACAAGAAAAGGGCGTCAATTGACGCCCTTTTCTTGTTTATTTTTTTATCCCAGATTAGTGACCTTGCGTGCCATCTACACCATGAGAGTGTCCGTGAGACAATTCTTCTTCAGTAGCAGGGCGTACAGTTAAGATTTCGATATCGAAATTCAATGTTTTACCAGCCATTGGGTGGTTTAAGTCTGCAATAACAATTTCTGGAGTTACTTCTGCAACTACAGCACGGAATTGGTTTCCTTGGTTATCTTGCAAAGGCAATACTTCACCTACTGGAGGTAAACCTGTTTCTTTGAACATATCTACTGGCAATTGCGCGAATGCTCTTTCGTCTTTTTCACCGTAAGCATCTTCTGGTACCAATTCGAAAGAAATTTTGTCACCTACATTTAAGTCTGCGATGTTTTCTTCAAATTTAGGCAACATCATACCTACACCATATAAGAAGTCTAAAGGTTGTTCTGCAGTTGTTTCTTCAACGAAAACTTTTTCACCGTTTTCTACTGTGTGAAGTCTGTACGTCAATGCTACGACGTCGTTTGCTTTTATAGCCATCTGATTTTGATTTTTGGGAGCCTGAGGCTACCGTTTATTAAATATAATTTATTAACGCTGTTATGGAATCTTGCGGAAGACTACATGTCTTATTTTTGCAAAGATATGCTTTTGTTTTCTTTCCGATTCTGTTCTCTAATAATGGAAGATTTTCTTCCATGCCGCCGAGCACAATTTTGTTGGGGATATAATGTTGATCCAGTTCCATGCGAAAAGCTAGTGCATCCTCGCCCGTCAACGCGATTTCATTGATCCCATATATCTCTTCTAGCAATAATATTGCCCAATTTGAATAGGCGGAACCATAAGTCTTGATTTGCGGAAATACATTGGCTAGTAATTGATCAGCTATTGCGGTATAATTTTCATTATCAAAAAGCAAACCTAAGCGCTTCAATTGACGAACCATTGTTGAGGAAGAGGAAGGGATCACATTGTCCATGATCTCACTTTTTCGAGCGATCAGTTCTTCGGCTTCAGCCGAAGTATAGTAAAATGTTTTTTGTTCCACATCATAAAATAATGCAATAGCCCTGTCTGCCAGTTGTCGGGCAATGGTCAACCATTTTACGTCAAATGTAGCTTCATAGAGGGCTATAAAGGCCTCTATTGTAAATGCATAGTCATCTAAAAAACCTGCTATTGCACGATTTTCATCCTGTGGTTGATGCAATAAATAATTGTCATCCCGAATGAGTTCCGTACAAATAAACGCGGCATTATTTAGCGCGAGATCCAATAGATGCTTTGTGCCAAGGCTGCGGTAAGCGTCTATTATTCCTTTCAATAAGAGGGCATTCCAGGTAGTCAATTGTTTATGATCGAGTCCCGGTCGAACACGTTGCTCCCGGTAATCAAAAAGTTTTTGCTTAGAAATTTTTAAAAAATCTGCCCATTCGTCAGCTGACATATTGACCTTCGTAGCCAGCTGGTCTGCATTAATGGCGCAAATGGGAACATTTGTACGCTCTTCTTCCCAGTTGCCACTTTCGGTGATATTAAAATATTGATTGAACAACGCAGCGTCTTCACCCAGAATTTCGTCGAATTCAGCTTTTGAAAAAGAGTAGTATTTCCCTTCGATTCCTTCACTATCGGCGTCCAATGCACTGTAAAAACCATGATTGGGTGCAAGCATTTCACGCTCAATCCAGACAGCAGTTTCTTCGATTATTCTTTTATAGAATGGATCCTTATTTTGTTGATATGCTTCGGCATAAAGTGAAAGCAGTTGGCCGTTGTCGTACAGCATTTTTTCAAAATGAGGGATATGCCAATAGTGATCTACTGAATAGCGTGCAAAACCACCACCAATCTGGTCATAGATTCCTCCTGAACCAATTTTTTTTAGGGTAAAATGCACATGATCCAATGTGGCTTGATCGCCAGTGAGTACAGCATATTTTAAAAAGAAAGACCAGTTGTTGGGGAGTGGAAATTTAGGAGCCCTTGTATAACCGCCTTCTTTCTCATCGAAGGTTTCGCTCCAAGGGCCGATGATTTCTTCGAGATCTTTGGTTGTGTATTGTTCGGGAATGGGGTTGATGGGAAGTTTCTCCGCTCGTTGGATGCCACTGGTTAATTTATTGGCATAATCCAAAGCGACTTCAGGCTTCTCTTCCCACATTTGCGCGATCTGCAACAGGATATTCTGCCAATCGTGCGGTTTGAAATAGGTACCGCCATAAATCGGGCGGCCATCAGGTAGACAGATACAGTTCAAAGGCCACCCACCGGCATTGGTCATCAGTTGGACGGCGAGCATATAGACTTGATCAATATCTGGGCGTTCTTCTCGGTCGATTTTGATGGACACGAAAAATTTGTTCATGGTCTGAGCAATAGCCGAGTTTTCAAAGCTTTCCCGTTCCATCACATGACACCAATGGCAGGCCGAATAACCTATGCTAACAATGATAAGTTTATTTTCGTCTTTCGCCTTTTTTAAGGCTTCGGCTCCCCATGGCATCCAATCCACGGGATTGTGTGCATGCTGCTTAAGATAAGGGGAGTTTTCAAACTGCAGTTGATTCGCCATAAGACGAAGGTAGTGAAAAAAGGGAGGGGTTTTACTTTTCCTCCCGTAAATTTGGTTCTAATATTTTGTATTAATCATTAAATCTAAACCGACTTACCAATCTTAAATAGCCATTTTTTAGACGGAATTTATTATTGTTCTGATCATATGTATTTAATTCAAATTCAGCCTCGAGGAGGTAGAGCCCACCTTCTAATTTCTCAAATTTTAAAACATTGAACTGTGAGTCATCTTGAATGTGATTGTCTAACGGAGAAGGTTTTGCTATCGACCCAATCGGAATAAATGAGGATAGAGATTTTTCTGGAATAGAGGTTTTTAAAAATACGCCAGATGTTTTGTTTTCACGACCATAGTCAGTCATGAATTTTTGAGGTCCTAATTGTAATTTAAATTCTTTTTTTGGTTCCCAAGCACGCGTGGTTTCCCGAAGTTCTAAAACACTGTATTTATTTAAGAATCCAATGTTGACAACTGTGTTTCCTGAAAATCCAAAATTATACTCGACTAATAGAGAGTCTCTCTCGCCGTACCACCAGTTGCCACCTGTTTCATAAGCGTGGTTTCTATTAGGGATTTTTGTTGCAAAGGGTTTGATGTTTATTTGTCTATTTCTTGCCCCAAAAGAATAACGATCATTTGCTCCATATTTTACACCATCGATAGTAAAAGATATACTGTCATTTAAGGTCATGTCCTGTCTTGTTTTATCCTCAGGAACGATTTGCGCTTGATCTTTTTGACAAGAAATAAATAGAAGACCAATTACGGTCATTAGAAAAATTGATTTCATTAGTGTTAAATTGAATATGAGTTACTGATTCTTACAGCTAAGTCAATTTTAAAAGTTAAAATATTTTTTAGAGGGCGAATTTGTATCTTTTGTTTAATTGAGAATGTATTATCAAGCAGCTTTAACTCTTCACTGAAAGAAGGAGACTTAAGCATATTTTTTAATATTTGGGTTCTGCGACAATTAAGTAACTTTCAATAACATTCTTTGGAGACTCTACTAAGGCAATCGAAGAGGTGTTGTTTTCCCAAACAGCTACTGGAGTGTAATTCAACTTATTTTTGAAAAGCTTATTATACTTCTCATCAAGTTCCATTTTTTTATTTTCTACAGAAGTAAGAGTGGGAGTGCCAAAAGTCGCTTGTACCACCTCCATTAAATACTGTTTTTCTTTTTGCGGAGTTTGCTTTGGAAATTGATCACCATAATAGAGTCTTACATGACTATATGGATATTGTCCTTTCACATAAGTTTGGTCTATCCGATAGCCTTTTTTGTAGGAATAAGACTGTCCTACAATGTTACTGGCTGGTGGATTTTCCCAATTGACATTAAAAAAATCTTTGCCTGGAACGGCTCTGATGGTTAGTCCCGCTTGTTTGACCACTTTATTGTTTTTGTAAAGCAACAAATCGAATTTGTAATCGCCCGGTTTGTTGAAAGTAACCCCTGTCATAGAACGAAAAGGATTCACTCCAGAACTGTAATGTAAAACGTCATCTATATGCCAAACAATTGAATCAACAACCTCTTTATCCCATAAGAAAAATGTGAAATGATCTTTATGTTCTTCTTTATCGTATACACGAATTTGACCTTCCTCAAATACATTAATCACACGGTTGTCAATCCATACATCAATATTTTTGGTTAATCTAGTTGTAAGAGATTCTTCTTCTTTTTCTTCTGGTGTAATTACCTCTGGTGTTTCAGGATAATTGTCTTTGGCACAAGAAAATAAAACAAAAGCAATGCAACTTGCAAAGAAATATTTTTTTAACATAAACTTGATTTTCTGTAAAAATAAAAAAAATATAATTGAAACTTATTTATTATGTGGCGTTTTGTGTTTTTTTTACGTTAAACTATTGATTGGACTTTATTCATTGTAAATTAGATAGATTGGATGAAATCCCCAGGGAATTTGATTACTTTTACATGCGATTATTATTAGCTTTACCGAAGTCCTATGTCAAACGACGTTGACCTGCTCAAAAAGATAGTTCATAAAGACAGAGATGCTTTTGAAACTATTTATAAAGCCTATTTCCGTAAATTGTATACATTGTCCTTTCGGTATGTGAGAGATGAAGCGATCGCCGAAGAGTTGACAAACGATGTGTTTATGATGTTATGGGAAAATGCGGGCAAGCTGGCTATTAATCAATCACTGGGAGCTTATCTATCGCGCAGTGTCATCAATCTTTCCCTTACCCACCTCAAAAAGAATCAACGTCTGCTGGATCGAAATAATGATTATATCAAGGATCTGGATCTGACAGACGATGGAGATCAAGCTGATCTTGCTGCACTATATGAATCTAAACTACTGATGATCGAGAGTATACTGGAGAGTCTACCGCCACAGTGCCGAAAAATCGTTCTGATGAGTAAGTATGATAAGATGAAGCAGCAGGAAATTGCCGATCAATTGGGGATTTCCATCAAAACCGTTAAAAATCATTTGACCATCGCTTATGATAAAATTCGGGTCGCATTGGCCAAACAAAGAACTTATCTGTTGCTCTTAATTGGCTTTTTATTTTTTTCATTAGGACTTTTTGTTCAGTTTATTATCTTATAGATATGGAAGAAAACAATACTTCAAGATTTATTCCTTATGACCTGATCCAGAAAGAATTGGAAGAGGTTATTTCTGCAGAGGAAAGGCTGTTGCTTGAACGTTGGCTTTCTGAGGATCTGGAGAATCGTAAGCTATACGATGAAGTCAGCATGATATCCAGTGATCTTATAGTATTGGAGCAGTATAAAAAAGTGGATGCCAATAATCAATGGGAAAGATTTAAACAACAGTTGGATAAAAAGACCACAGATAAAGAGCAACAGAAACTTACTCCTATAAAAACGATCTGGAAACCCTGGATGAAACTCGTTGCAGCGGCAGTGTTGCTATTGATTGGGTTTGCTAGCTACCTGAACTTCGACCGTTGGATGGGCTATGAAGTTAGGTTGTATGGAGCAGCCACGCAGGAACGTATCGTATTGCCCGATAGTTCTGTCATGGTACTACATGCGGATGCTGAAGCTGTCTTCAATAAACGAACGTTTGATAAGCAACGTATTGTTAAACTAAAAAAAGGAAAAGCTTTTTTTGATGTGAAGCATGAGCGTACATCACCCTTTGTAGTTGATCTAGCCAATAATTATGTACGCGATATAGGAACTGCCTTTGAAATCAATTTGGTCGCCAAAGATGTGGAAGTGTTGGTGAAAGAGGGGATTGTGGCCTTGAGCAGTGGAAAAGGACCTTCAGCAAAAGAACTGATTCTGCAAAAGAATGAAAAAGGATTCTTTAAACATGAGACAGCCTCTCTGTCCAAGCTAGATCTTAGTCCTCTGGACAATGATGATAAAGTTGCGCAGAAACTCAGCTATTCCAACGAACGTCTGGACAATATCTGTCTGGATCTTGGAAAGCGTTTTCAGTCGAATATCGTTGTGGTTGGTGAGGATCTGAAATCACGGAAATTGAGCATGTATTTTGATGGGCAGTCGCTCAATGAAATTGTGCAGATTCTTTCCAAGACTTTAAATGTGAAATGGAAAGCGAGTAAAAAAGGATATAGTATCTACGAATAGCGGCCGGGGATTATTGATATGAAGGGTATTGTTCTGTATCGTTTTCTCCTTTTTTTTGGGCTGCTTGTTTTGACTGGTTCGAAATCACTGGGGCAAAATAATCTTGCTGATATCCAGGTCTCCATTGACACTCAAAATAAAGAGATTATTCAGATTTTGACAGAGATTCATCGAAACTATGGTCTGTCGATGTCGTACGATGAGCAGATTTTCAATAAAAATATCATCTATGGCAGAAATTTCAATAAATCCAGTCTGGAAGAAATACTACATTATTTGCTGAAGGATTCTAGAATCAGTTTTACAATGATCAATCGGGCATTGATTTTCTATAAGGAAGATAAGGATTTTACCATCAAAGGACGCGTTGTTGATAGTTTAAGTGGGGAGAGTTTGATCGGTGCTACCTTAATGATCCCTGAGAAGAATAAAAGCAGCTTGAGCAATAAATATGGATTTTATTCACTTACGCTTCCGCAAGGAGATTATAGTTGTTTTGTGAGCTATTTGGGTTATAAGACCCGTGCTGTTCGATTGAACTCCCAACTGGAGGATGGCTATGTACTTATTAAGCTTGCACCTGCTGGTTTGAGCCTAAATGAAGTTGTGGTGGATATAGATTCTTCGTTGATGGTCCAATATACCGGTCATTTTACTGATAAAATTAACTGGCCTCGAGCGCGCAGAAATGCATTTTATAAAGGTGAGGCCGATATTATGAAGGTATTACAAATGCAAAATGGTATCAACGGATTGACGGAAGGAGGAAGTAATTTATTTGTTCGCGGGAGTGGCAAGGATCAGAACTTGATTCTTCTTGATGAGGCGGTGGTCTATAATCCTTCACATTTATTTGGTTTAACCTCTGTTTTTAATTCAGATATCTTAAAAAATACGCAAGTGTATAAAGATGCACTTCCTGCAAATTTAGGTGGCCGTCTTTCCTCTATTATGGATATGAGCACGAGGGATGGTGATGCTAATAATTTTCATGTTTTTGGGGGAGCCAGTTTGCTTGTTACACGACTGGGAGCAGAGGGACCCTTTATTAAAAAAGGTAAAGGTGCCTTTATTGCTACTGCAAGGACCAGTCTATCCAATGTATTGAATACGGATTACCGCCTGTTTAACGTAAAAGGTAACTATAGTGACTATAATATCAAATTGAACTATACACTTGACAATAGAAATCGTATCTATTTATCGGGGTATTATGGCCAGGACAAAGTTACCGCACCGAATAAAAACACAAATCGCTGGGGCAATTGGACCTCAACCTTACGTTGGAACCATGTGCATAGTTCGCGATTGTTTCTGAACCTCTCCGCGATATTCAGCGATTACCATAATAAATTGGATATCAGTAAACAGGAATCCCCGGATAATCAAATCTGGCTGACTCGAATACGAGATTTCAGTTTAAAGTCGGATTTCACCTATTTTATGGGTTTAGATCGCACCTTGGATTTTGGACTTCAGGGGACACTGCATCGTTTTAAACCAGGGGAGATATCTCCTATAAATGGCAATAACGAAGATAATATCTTTAGGGCGCAGGCCTATGATTATGCGGGTTATATTTCTTTCAACTGGAAAGTAGATTCTGCGTTTCGCGTTATTATCGGGACCAGGGTAAATGCTTTCTTTAATACGTCTTTTGGACGTTATTATCTACTCGGTGTTGGTCAGTCCAAACCATTGGCAAATGATGCCGAAAAAAAGAAATCGTATTATGGTTTAGAACCTCGTCTCTCACTACAATATAAATTGGGGGCAGATTATGCATTACGGTTGGGTTATAGTCGGAGTTACCAATACTTGCAACTCTTGCAAAATGATGAGCTTGCCTTTTCCTCGTTGGAGGCATGGATACCCGCGGGGCCAAATATAAAACCCCAGTATGCAGATGTACTTTCTTTTCGGGTCAATAGATTAATGTATAAAGGCAATATTGGGCTGGAGGGCTATTGGAAGAAAATGGGAAATCAGGTCGAGTTGATTGATCACGCGCAGCTCATTCTCAATCCTTTTATCGAAACGCAATTGCGACAGGGAAATGGTCGGGCTTATGGATTGGAATTATCAATCAACCAGCGCTTTGGAGATCTGTCGGCTAGTGTACTCTATAGTTGGTCAAGGTCTTTCCGCAAGATAAATGGTATCAACAAAGGGAGGGAGTATGTGGCTAACTTTGACATCCCGCATGTGCTTAAGAGTAATTTGTCTTATGACTTGGGAAGCAGTGTTCATTTTAATACTTTCTATACGATTCATACAGGTAGACCTTTGACTTATCCAATTGGATTTATGGAATATGAAGGGATTTATGTACCGGTTTATTCCAGCCGTAATTCTCAGCGTATGCCCACATTTAGTCGATTGGATCTGAATTGTTCGGTAGATCTGGAAACCAGAAAGCAACGGCAACGGGGTACACGACATACATTGAATTTTGGCTTATACAATGTTTTTGATCAGCGGAATCCGCTTTATTATAGTTTTTCGGAAGATGGCAATGGGAACTTGGCTATCAAAAAAAACTCGTTCTCTGGACGGGTACCATCGATCAGTTACGCAATGAGATTTTAGTATGAGAATATTTTTGATTTTTATCGGTTTTTGCCTGCTACTTTCTTGCAAGAAGTCAGTGGTGGATACTGGGCAGTCCTATGATATGATAGTCGAAGGTGGAATCAATACGATGTATAAAGAGCAGTATATCCAATTGAAAAAATTAGATGGATTGCATTCAAATGGGATGACTGTCGGGGTTACAGGTGCTACTGTCCAGATCGCTAACGGACCAAATACAATCGAATTCGAAGAATTGGGAGAAGGTCTCTATATGGGTAAGCTATTTAACTTGAAGGATACGGTCGGAAATATCTTTCAGTTACGGATAGCATTGAACGGTAAAGTGTATGAAGCACAGGACCAATTGGTGCCAACTGTCCCTATTGAAAAGGCGTTTTTGCCAGTTGAAAAGAGAGGCATAAATAACAGTTGGGAGGTTAAAGTCAGCAAACATCTATTTGGTATGAAAACTTCCAATAAATGGTTGATTGTGCCCCAGAAAGATTTTTCAAATGAAGATATCTCTACCTTCCGGTTGCCTTTTAGTTATAGTTACCGCTTGGGTGCTCCTAATGTACTCAATACATTGCTTGGACGTACTTATAATTACGAGATGTCAAAAAAGGATAGTCTGATGGTATTTAAGCTTTCTGTGTCACCACGCTATGCACGATTCCTTTACAACCTCTTTCAGGAGACGGAATGGAAGGGCTTATTGTCTGCGGTTCCTGCGAATGTGGAAGGAAACGTTTCGGGTAATACGCTTGGCTTTTTCTATGTTATGGACGGAGTTTATAGGACAATCCCGATGAAAGATATTAGAAACAGCAAATAATTATATAAAACAATATACAATACGATTAAGATAATATTCTTATTAGGACTTTTTTAGATAAACCTTGTCATCTTACTGAATTTAGATGCAAGGTTTTTTTATGCGATATCGTTTTTTATTGATTTTAGTGTTCTTTACTTCTCGAATATATGGACAAGAAGCTTCACTGACAGGTATTGTCCTGGATGCTACAACCGAAAAACCAATCCAAGGTGTAACAGTAAAGCTTTCCAATACCACAAAATCTGTTGGTACAAACAAAGATGGGCAGTTTTCATTGCCTTCTATGCCTGATAACTGGACGTTGGTATTCAGTGCTGTCGGCTACAAAAAGCAGCTATTCCCGATGAGTGTTGCACAGGGAAAAAAAGTACTTATCATACGATTGGAAGATGAGCAGCAAAGCTTGGATGAGGTTGTAGTACTTGCACCCAAGAGAAAAAAATACTCAAATAAACATAATCCAACGGTGGATTTGATCCGTAAAGTGATCGAAAGGCGTGATGAAAACAATGCTTTGAATGCAGCTGTTGGCAACTATCGAGAATACGAGAAGCTTTCCATGTCGCTCGCTATTCAGAATCAAAAAGTAGATAAGTCCCGTTTATTGAAACGTTTTGGATTTTTAAAACAGGGTATAGATACCTTGAAATATCCAGGGAGATCATTGGTGCCGATATTTATGGACGAAAAAATCGGACAGCGCCAATTGGATAAGGCCAAGGGAAATACATTTGTATTATTGGGGGAGAACCAATCACGTGTAGACCAATATCTGGATGAAGATGGTATTGATGAATACCTGGATAAGATCTATGGGGAAACAAATATCTATGATACGGATGTGTCGATAGGAAATAGACGCTTTTTAAGTCCCATCGCGACACTGGGTCCTTCCTTTTATAAATATTATCTGGTCGATACTTTAAAAGATGAAAAACCATGGCATGTTAAAATTAGGGTGGAGCCATGGAATAAGGAGGATGCATTGTTTTCGGGATACATCTATATTCGATTGGACGGTACCTATGCGTTGGACCAGGCTGAACTGTCGATCAATGAAGCAACGAATATCAATTGGGTACGAGGTCTGAATATTGAGTTAAATTATACGGAAGATAAGGCGCATCGTTTTTTTCTCAGTAGAGGTGTGCTTCGGATAGATCTAGGGATTTTTAAGGATGGTATGGGATTGTTTGGTGAGAAAGTAACCAATCGTTCTGTGCTGGATTCTCTACAGCTAGCATTGAATGTAAAGGGCGTAACCGGTCGGGGAGCTGACAACCCCAATGCTGTCAATTGGGAACAGGCAAGACCTGAAAAGCTAAGTAAATTGGAACAGCAGGCTTTTACGAATATTGACAGTTTAAAACAATCAAGGTCTTTTAAAAACCTGATGGCTTTAGGATCTTTTATCATGTCGGGCTACTATGGTCGTGGTGTGATTGAGATTGGATCTGTTCCTTCATTTTACAGTTTTAATCCAATAGAGGGAAGCCGGTTTAAGTTTGGGGGCAATACAACTGATGCATTTAGTAAAACCTTGCTATTGGAAGGGTATGCAGCATACGGTACCAGAGATAGGCAATGGAAATATAATCTGGGTGCAACCTATTCTTTTAATAAGCAATCCGTGTATAAGTTTCCGGTTAAGCTGCTCAGTGTAAAAGTGAATAAAGAAGTTCAGGTCCCGGGGCAGGATCTTAATTTTATTGACAATGATAATTTTCTGCTTTCTTTTAGACGGGGCGAAAATGATAAGATGTTTTATCTGCAACGGAGACAGGTGGAATACTTTCAGGAATTTGAAAACCATCTTTCGTTTAAACTGGGTTTCTTCAATCAGATTTTAAGTCCTGCGGGGATTCTCAAGTTTGACCATAGCGCATTCAGACGGAGTCATGACAACGAGTTGTGGACCTCAGCTTTTACGGGGGAGCTACGTTGGGCTCCTGAGGAAAAAATCTATCAGGGAAAACGCTATAGACGTATCATTAATACAGGAAAACCTGTTTTTACATTGGCGGCACAGATCGGGGTGAAGGGCATTTTGGGCGGTGATTACAATTATCAACGTTTTATCTTTAACGCGAATAAGCGATTTTACGCGTCACAATTTGGTTTTACGGATGCTGTGTTTGAGTCTGGTGTACAGTTTGGCAAAGTTCCCTATCCGCTCATGATTATCCACCGCGCAAACCAGACTTATTCCTATCAGTTGAACTCGTATAATTTGATGAATTCCATGGAATTTATGAGTGATAAATATACATCGCTGTTGTTACAGCATTCTTTCAACGGTTTTTTCCTGAATAAGATCCCACTCCTTAAGAAGTTGGATCTTCGTGAAATCGCTTCAGTAAAAGTGCTATACGGTAAAGTAGATGCATCCAATCGCTATACCAAAGACTTTGATACAACTCCTAAGCATCCCAGCGAACCGCAGTTATTTTCGCTCAATCGTGGGGCTTATGTGGAGGGTAGCGTCGGGCTGAGTAATATCTTCAAGATCCTGCGTGTGGATCTGGTGCGTCGTTTTACCTATCTGGACAATCCGGGGGTATCCTCTTGGGGAGTACGGGCGAAAATTGGTGTCGATTTTTAAATAAAAAAAAATGTATTGGGACTATTTACAAGAAATGGTGTCATTACATAAATAGCAGTAAGAAACAACAGTAGAGCAAGACTTGTGGAACGTCTTATCAACTTCCTTTATGAGAATAATACATACTTCCGTCAACCCAAAGGTTTGAAGGAATTTAAAGAAAAATTCGATCCCTGTTGGGTAGAGAAGTTTGTGGTTTATTCACATGATCTGGATTTGATAACATTGCCTTTGGTGATTGATAAGGCAATGAAATCGACTACAGCGAAGTGATAAGACGATCAATTGTCAGTAGACAAATTTGTTCTTTGAATTGAATTTTAATCTACGATCTGTACCAGATCGGCACAATTGCCGCTAAGCATCTGAAAAGTAAAGCCAGTATCGAGTTTAATCTCCGCAAATGATGAAGTGCGTAGGTAAGCTGACTTCCGTGTCAGGTATTCAACCATGTCAGTTAATGTGGGGTTGTGCCCAAAAAGTAAGACATGATCGATATGATCTGGGATGGTATTGATGACCGAAAGCAAGTGCTTGTAGGTGCATTCGTAAATGGACTCTTCAATTTGAATATCAAATGAGGGAGCTTCCATAACATCCAAAAAAACTCGGGCGGTTTGTAAGGCTCTATTGGCGGGAGAACTAATAACGATACTATTTTCATTGAGCGTCAGTTTAGCAGCTAGCTTTTCTGCAACCTGTTTTGCATGTTGTATGCCCTCGGATGTCAATGCACGATCAAAGTCGTTTATCCCGGGAATAGTTTCGGCTTTGGCGTGTCGGATGATATAAAGTTTTTTACTGTTGTCCATGATTAAAATTTTTGATGCTATACTATAAAACGCAATGTAGGTGTATTTCATTATAAAAAGAATGAAGATTCCTCTATATAATAACAAAATAGTATGATATGAGTTCTCTGGTTACCAAAAAATAATATGTTAAATGATAAAAAAGCTCTTTTTAAAATATAAGAAAAAAAAAGAAAAAAACGCGCCAGAATATGGCTGGTTTGGGCGCTATGCAGATTGGGATGAGGTTAAGCGATTGACTGATGGGTATGAAAAGAATTTGATTTTGGATAAAACTCGCCAGTCGATGCTAGCGATTCGGGATGGATTGGCCGTTTATGAAAGAGATTCGGTACTTTTTGAGAAAAAAGAGTACCCTTTTGCTATAATTTCGAGCCTGCTCTATATCACTATGAAGAACGATATGAAATTGAAAGTAATTGATTTCGGTGGTTCTTTGGGTACAACCTATTACCAAGTGCGTGAGTTTCTGACACCTTTACGATCCTTAGAATGGCATATCGTGGAGCAAGAATCATATGTTGTCATTGGGAAAGAAGAGTTTGAGAACGACGAACTAAAATTCTATAAGACTATTGAAAGTAGCCTGGCAGATGGAGTTGCTCATGTAGTCCTTCTGTCTAGTGTTGTTCAATATCTAGAAAAACCGCATGAGTTTTTGTCCTATCTCGCTGGATTATCAGTTGAGTACATTCTTTTTGATCGAACGGCATTTACAGTGGAAGGGCCAGACCGATTGACACTACAGCGTGTTCCGCCTTTTATTTATGACGCATCCTATCCTGCTTGGTTTTTTAACGAAACCAAGTTTTTGAACCATTTTGGCGATTACGAGATTCAGACAGAATTTACTTCCTATGTAATCGGTGAGCAAGATATGCTGATCGATGGAAAAGTGGAAGGATACGACAAAGGATTTTTTTTAAAAAAAATAATACGATGAATAACTTTTGCACCTTATTTAATTCAAAATATTTAACGCGTGGTTTGGCGATGTATAGATCGTTAGAGAAGCGGACCCGAGATTTTCATCTCTATATATTCGCATTTGATGACAACTGTTTTTCGGTGCTGAAAAGCCTTAATTTGGAGAGAGCCACTATTATACCTCTTGTTCAATTTGAGGATGCGGAATTGTTGGCCATAAAACCTAGTCGTAAGGAAAATGAGTATTGTTGGACCTGCACCCCTTCCGTTATACGCTATGCAATTAAAACTTATGGTTTGAAATCTTGTACATATATCGATGCAGACCTATTGTTTTTTGGTAATCCTCAGGTTCTATTCGAAGAAATGGGAGATAAATCGGTATTAATTACACCACATCACTATACTGAAAGATATGATCAATCTGCGACCAGTGGTATCTATTGTGTACAATTTGTATGCTTTAAAAATACCACGGAGGGAATGGAAGTTTTGGAATGGTGGCGGGATGCATGTCTGGAATGGTGTTATTGCCGTATGGAAGATGGTAAGTTTGGCGACCAGAAATATCTTGATGACTGGACTACACGATTTGAGTGTGTACATGCACTGGAGCATCGAGGAGGCGGAGTAGCCCCTTGGAATATGCAACAATATAACTTTGGGTATAAAGATGGGATGGTATGGGGACAAAAATTAATTTGCCGATTTTCCTTTCCAGTTATATTTTATCATTATCATGCTTTTAGAATTGCAGAAGCCAATAGTTTTATCCCATTGCCAGATGGTCTTTATGATTTAAACGAAAATGCACTCACTTTTATGTACAGACCTTATATGCAGGCATTGGTTGAAGCGAACAATGAGCTAAAGAAGAAAGGTGTCAGAACTTTGGCTCACGAAAATATAACCATTCCTAGGATCCGAAAATCCATTCGACGGATGGTCAAACTCTATTTTACAGGGAAGTTTAGGGAATTTTATCACATCAATTATTTTAAAAGACAATGGCTTACCAAATTGATCTAAAAACATTCACCGATGATCGGGGGCATCTAACGGTGATCGAAAAAGTAATACCTTTCGATGTGAAGCGGATATTTTATATCTATGGCGTAGATGGATCTACCCGTGGAGGACATCGACATCATCAAACAATACAAGCGGCAATTTGCTTGAAAGGAAGTTGTGCGATCTATAACCAGGATGGGGTTAATGAATGCATTTTTGAACTGCATTCGCCAGATCAATGTCTGATTTTGGAACCCAAGGACTGGCATCAGATGTTTGACTTTACCGAAGATGCCATTCTTATGGTTCTTGCGTCCGAATATTTTGATTTAACAGATTATATTTACGAACCTTATTTTATACATGATCGCTTACGAGAGCCTACAGCAAGTTAATAAGGAATTTATGGATGAATATACCAACGTTTTCCAAAGGGTATTGTATGGAGGCTGGTATATTTTGGGAAAAGAAGTTGAGCAATTTGAGCAATCATTTGCAAGATACTGTGGTGTTGACCATTGTATTGGGGTGGCTTCAGGCTTAGATGCACTTGTGCTGTCATTACGTTATTTTGGCTTTAAGCCAGGAGATGAAGTGATTGTACCTGCTAATACTTACATTGCGTCGATACTCGCTATTATGCAAGTTGGACTAAAACCTGTTCTCGTAGAGCCCGATATAAATACGTACAATATTGATCCCGAAAAAATTGAGGCATCTATTACTTCGCGAACGAGAGCGATCCTTGTTGTCCATCTTTATGGAAAAATGTGTGACATGGATCCAATTCTACAGCTTGCATATCAACATGATTTAAAAGTTATCGAGGATTGCGCACAAGCACATGGTGCTATTTATAAAGGCCAAAAGGCAGGTTCATTTGGTAATTTTGGTGCATTCAGCTTTTATCCGACAAAGAATTTAGGTGCCTTGGGAGATGCGGGAGCTATCACTTGTAAAGGTCAGGAATTAAATAAATCCATTCGTACCTTACGGAATTATGGTTCTTCAGCTAAATATGTCTTTGATGAAGTGGGCTACAACTCCCGACTTGATGAGTTACAGGCGGCTTTCCTATCTGTAAAGTTGAAATATTTAGACAACATTACTGCTCATAAGCAAAAGCTAGCTGCAATTTACCGACGTGAATTAAAGACTGATTTTATCCTTCCAACTTTGCAGGCGGGTTTTGAGGACGTTTACCATATTTTTGCGGTACGTCACCCTGAACGAGATCGGCTCAAAAAGTATTTACTAGATAGCAACATTGGAACAGAAATCCATTATCCAATAGCTCCTCACCAACAGAAAGCTATGAACGAGATTTTATCCGGAGCAAGCTATCCAATCTCAGAAGAAATTCATCGAACTATACTTAGCCTCCCTATTTCCTATGGCCATACAGAAGAGGATATTAATAGGGTGGTTGAGGTAATGAATAAGTTTTCCTAAAGTTTTTTATAATTAATTTATTCAGAGATCTTATCAACGGAATTTTTTCAAAGAAAAAAAATAAGGCAACACGTCTTTTGTTAGCTTTAATCTGTTTAGGATTAATATCTTGCCATATTTCGAATGTCGCATAATGTAAACCTAGGACCTCTAAAAAATGGAGGTTTTTTGTATTTGGTAGAGTGCCTAAAATCATGCTGCCATTTCTAGTTGTATTTAATAATTCCGAAGGAGAGGTTCGTAAGCGAAAATCGTCCGGGTAGGTTGAATTAAGGAAATTACCGTAAGTTTCATATTCCGAGAATCCTGATAATGAGAGATCTTTTTTTTGTATACTTTCAAGAATATAATATGGCCAATACATACCATTGGCATTTTTACTTAGTTCCTCCAACATAATTCTAATAGCCGCTGTTTTAACCATAAAATGTTCGGAGATAAAAGAGTAATTGACTGTTTTTGTTACACCAAGTATATGTTCTAAAGTTTCAAAATAAGGATTGTGATTTTCTTCACTCTTGTGGATAAGGACTTTATCTTCTTTATCAAAGAAATCGATTGGTTTTAATGGGATGGTATCTGCGTCCCATATCAGATAATAGTCACTTTGAATAATTTTGGAAATTTCCAATTTTAAGAATTGCTGGAAGTACCAGCCGGCTCTATCTCCATTATTTATTTTTTGTTTTAGGAAGTCAGCGACAGATTCAAAATTGAATCTGTATAATAATTCATTTTCGTTAACGAGAACTAAGTTGGTTAAACTGAGTAACTGAAATTTTTCGAAATAGTAAGGGCTTGTTATGACATAGATTTGCTGTGCCTGAAAAAAACGCTTAACCTGATTGATCACGACTTTCGCAATTTCGATATGCTGCGGGCCGACGCAGATGACTACATCGTAGTTTTTTCTTTTGGAATCAAATACCATCAATGCGAATATATAATTTATATCTCTCAAAAAGCAACAAATAAAGAAAAAATACTCTTGAATTTATATAAAATAAAATATTAAATTATTTAAAACATGAACTCTTTATTTAAGAAGCGTTCTTAATTAGTGATTTGCTGTTTGTGAAAATTTCATTAACATTTTATTAAATCTGCGTGTAAGTACAATCATATTTGCTTATTACAACTAATTTTTAGTTTTTTTTTAATTAAAATTGAATGTTTATTGTTTTGTGTTTAAAAAATCAGGTTAATGTATGTGTTTTTTTTATATTTTTGCATAAATTAAAATATTTTATATGAAAGTAATTAACCTATTTAGTTTTATTATTGTAACAGTCTTTTTTGTGGGATGTAAAAAAGAGGCAATAGAATCAGATTTTGATCTTAGTGAGAAAAAACAAAGTAAATCACAAGTTTTACAGCCATTTGCTGCAGGCGATGGTCAATGGGATTTGCTTGGTTATGGTTACAATATATTGGGTGATTATGCCCATTCTAATTCAGCCACATTTCCGATTATTGATGTTGCACGTATGAAAAGTGAAAATACCACTTATGTTGACCACTCTGGAGCAGAAACAGCTACGTCTTTTTATGAAGCAGGTCAGGATGCATTAGAATTTTCAAGGAAAATCACAGGCAAAGTAGTTGTGAGTGGCGGAGTCAACTTTCTATTTAAGGGAAATATTGATCTTCATTTTAATTCAATAGATAAGTGGTCCTCTAAATATATCTATGGTTCTTACAGTGCAATCGCTATAAAAAGACGTGTTAAAATAATAAATGACATAGCTCTTATGAGAAATTATCTTCATCAAGGATTTTTACAACATCTAAACACATTAAGTCCAGCAGGATTGGTGAGTTTGTATGGTACCCATGTGCTAACCGATATTAAATTGGGTGGCCGCATGGATATTATCTATAGAGCAGAAACTTATAACTCAAATAGAGCAGAAGCTGCAACAGCGGGAGCTAAATTTAGTTTCTTTAAGATCTTTGGAACTCAAACTGAGGGCAGTTATGATATTAATGAAGCAAAAACTAATTTTAATGAAAGTGCCTATGTAAGAACTGTAGGCGGTAGCTCTGCAGGTGCATTATCAACGAATTTGTCATATAACACTAACTTAAACCCTGGATTTACATTTAATACATCCGCATGGGCTTCAGGTTTAACCGATGAGAATGCAGAGTTAATGGATATAGTTCCAAATGGTATTATTCCTCTTTACGATCTCGTTGCTGATGCCACAAAACGTCAACAACTAAAGGTTTATATTGACAATTACCTAGCGCAGAATAAAGTTGTTATTTCTTATGATAGATTGCCTGTATATCAGTATTATAGTTCATCCGCAACCGGATACCTATTTTTTACAGATATAAAGAGAGGAAGTGCGTATTGGTCTCTGGAGGGAGAACAATTCAAAGTTCCTTCAGCAGGCACACCATTGGCTATTCCAATACATGAATATTGGAATGAAGCTGAGCAAGATTGGATTTGGTCTTCAGAAGATATCTCAGAGATTAACGTTTCTTATATGCCAAATAAAATTTACAAAAATCAAGGATTAAGGTTTTATGGATTTAAAACCCAACAACCTGGTACAGTTCCTGTTTATTTGCATTGCAGATCTTCCAATATCCATTTTCTTTCAACAACGAAACAGTTTACTACCCCTATGAAATCTACAAAAATAGCTTTTTATGCATATCCAAAGGGATAGTTTAAATTGCATGTTTTTGTCTATTTGATAAAATAGAAGCATTAGCCCAATGCTAATACATATATTGTGGCTAAAGTTGTATTGTACATGTATCTCAATTACATTGCAACTTTAGCCACAATGATTTTATATTTAAAATTTTATAAATGATTTGAGAATTAGTCCTGTAGTATCTATCGTGCCATCATTAATCCATCTTTTTGGAGATATGATGATTTTTTCAGGATTTTCGTTTAACCAAGCACCCCACCAACTGAAACTACTATTGGCAATAATGTGATGTTTGCACTGCGACATTAATTGCATATCTTTAAAACTATTGCTTTCAGTATTGTGCTCAACAAAAATCGCATTTAGATCATTAAACTGCGCCTTACACCAGCTAATATCATTGGAAAATACAATAAATAGCGGTGATTCTTGTGTTTCAAGCATATATTGTATGCTTCTTTGATAATATTCTTCAGTGCAGATATCTTTAAATAACGGCTCTTGTAAATAATCTCCTCGGCGAACATGTACTGACACTGCGTTCTGCTGTTGAATTAAATGCTGTAAATGGAGGTTCTCAGCATCCTCTAAGGGAGGAAATTTAAGATGCTGACGAAGCATTGGAGCTACTTGATTAATGTAATTAATATGTTGCCAATATCCCCAATAGTAATGACTTTTATTATCCTCAAAAATTTTCGCTGAGTAGGTAAATTGCGGTGATTCTTCAAGATAAGCATTTTTAGTATTGTATACTCTTCTTAGTTTACGCCAGAGCCAGCTTCCATTATATCGTGTATAAATATTTCGTTCAAATGAACTTATCTCGGGGAGTTTAATGTTAAATATTGTCTCCAGTTCGAAACCATTATGTAATTTATAATCTTCGAAATCAACTAAATCAGCTTTTACATTTTTGAATTTTTGCTCTAAAGCTAAAAAGAAGGCATATTGAAATAGCTGATTACCAAGGCCTCCCAAAAATTTGACTATTTTCATTTTTTTATTTAAAAAGATTTTTGATTGTATTCTTCAATGCCCGTCGCAGTTGTTTAGCTGTAATATATTTCCATCCAAAGAAAGGTGAAGTGAAAAAAAGTAAAAATGTTTGTTTTCCAGCTTTTTTTATAATGACTTCATACCATTTTTCAAATATAAACTTCTGAACTTCAAGTGTTGGTTTTTCTGCTGCTCCAATATGATTAAATAAAGTTGTGTAGAACTCTTTATAATCTTTTATATCAATATTGTTCCATATAAACGGCGGGGTTAATATTTTTTGATATTTTTTGTCTGAAGGTAGATTTAGATGGAAAAGAATATGTTCTTTAATAAGTATTAACTGATTGTCCAATTCAACCGCAAATTTTTTTGAAATACCCATAGGGTGTTCACGATATAACAATAGAGCTTCATCTAGATTCAATACAGGATATTTTGTTGAAATTCTAAGAAAAAGGTCATAGTCTTCCGCAAGAGGAAGCCGATATCCGCCAAATTCTCTAAAGACGCTTGTTCGTATCATAACAGAAGAATGAGCAAAGCTATTTCCAAAAAATAGGCGATATCGAAGCAGTTGTGGATCGGTTTCTACTTTAATCTGCTGCCCCGTGAGATGACCATTGGAATCAATAATAGATGCATGTGAGCCAATAAGCGCTAATTGAGGTTGTTTGTTGAACTTATTCAATAAGGTCTCAAGACGGTTGGGTGTAGCAATATCATCACTGTCCATAATGGCAATAAATTCACCTTTGGCCTCCTCTATCGCACGATTCCTAGTGTATACAACGCCTTGATTGTTCTCATTTTGAAGTAACTTGATTCTATTATCATCGAAGGTGCTTATTTGTTCTATAGTACCATCTGTTGATCCATCATCAATAATTAGGAGCTCAAAATTAGCATATGTCTGATTGAGTATACTCTTAATTGCCTGTGAAATATAACGCTCGGAATTATAGGCTGCCATGAGCACAGTGACTGTTGGAATTTTTGGATTCATCGACAAGGAAATAATCAAGTTCTTGTTTAAATGTTTTATATTTACAGAATAAAGTAAGTGTAGTTACTTATTAAAAATATTGAAGTACGATTCTGTAATTCCCATAAAAGTATAAAAAAAATCAATGAGTCATTTAGTAAGTATTATAATACCATGTTATAATAATGCAGATACAATTCAAGAAACTTTAGATTCAGTTTATAATCAGACCTATAAGGAATTTGAGGTAATTGTTGTGAATGATGGCTCTCAGGATCAGTCGGTAGAAAAAATAAAAGAATATCAGGCCCGGTATCCAAGTTTAGTTTTGCTAAATCAAGAAAATAATGGCCCATCGGCTGCAAGAAATTATGGATTTTCAATTGCAAAAGGATATTTCGTAGTTTTTTTGGATGGAGATGATAAGCTTCATGAAGAATATTTAAGTAGTTGTATAGCGGTATTTCAAGCTGAAGCAAAAATGGACTTAGTGTATCCCGAATCCGAGTTGTTTGATAATGAGTGCGGTATATATACTCTTTCGCCATACGATCCAATTACTATACTGACCGAAAACTGCTTTCCAATTGTTGCTATGATCCGAGCTAGTTCCTTTAAAGATATTGGTTTATTTGACGAAAAATTAAGAATCGCGGAAGACTGGGAGATGTGGATAAGATATACCCGAAGATATCAACATGTAAAAAAGATACCGCGTGAACTGTTTTTTTATAGAAAAAGGAAAAATAAGTCTTCTATTTCTGATTTGAATAAAGAGAATAATATTATTGATGACGCACACTTGTATATCTATACTAAGCACTATACATTATATAAAGAACAGGGGTGGCATATTCTTGATCTCATAAAGACTAGAAGAGCCTACTTGAAATTTAGAGATAAATATTATAATGAATGGTTCAGAAAGTTTTTTTATAAACTAACTGGTAAAAAAGCAAAAAACTAAAAATGACTGTGGCACTTTCTGCCAATAACTCGTATTAATCCTAAATAGAAGCATTTATTGCGCTATTGTTTTATATCTAATCGAGATAAATGCAAGCATTAAGAAAAAAGAGAATATTATATTTCATGCCAGAGAACCCGAACAGTTCTAAGGCTGGTAACTTGACTAGATGTAAGCAGTTATTAAACTATTTCAATTCCATTACTACAAATTTTGAGATTGACTTTGTTTCCTCAATTAATTGGACTCCCGAAGGAGAATTGGCTTTTAAGTCTGAGTTTCCAAATATCAATCTTATTATTTTACCTTTTAAATCCTCAAAAAAAAATAGAATAAGCTATTTTTTTCGTGATAAATTACAGAAGGAAATTAAAAGTTTGTTTGCTTCAACACTAGTAGACCGGGTATCTCCTTCATTTCAGAGAAGGTTTGAAAAGGTTTTAAAGGAAAGGATGTATGACTACGTGATCATTAGTTATGTTGAATTTGCTAGTTTGGTAAAGAATTTGATAGGATCCTATACAATTTTGGATTCACATGATTTTTTAACACTCCAAAATAAGACCAAGGAAAAAGGTGATTTTTCTAATCAACACCTAGGAAAAATGTTTGGACAGGAATTATCCAGTATGGCTCTTTTTAATGAAATATGGACGTTTTCGATTGAAGAGAAATACATCTATGAGCAATTTACAGGAAAATTCGTTAGATTAATACCTGTGTCTATGCCATTTCACGTGGTAGAATATAGACAGAAGAAGATTGACTTAATTTATGTTGCAAGTGACAATCCGCACAATGTGGTGAGTATAAAATGGTTTTTGGAAAAAGTTTTTCCACTTCTTGACAATGTTAATCTGCATGTTATTGGCAAGATTTGTGCACATGTTCCAGTCATGGATAATGTTGTAAAACTTGGATTAGTAGATGATCTACAGCAATATTATGAACAAGCTAAAGTTTGTATTTGCCCTATGTTGTCGGGAACAGGGATTAAAATAAAGGTGCTTGAAGCCTTGTCTTTTGGTATTCCTGTTGTAACAAATCAACGTGGTGTAGATGGTTTGTTTAATAAATCTGATAATGGGTGTTTGGTCTCTTTGGATGAACACTCTTTTGCGTCAAATATCATTCAATTGCTTGAAAAAGATGATTTCTATAAAGAGCAATCGCGTCAGGCCTCTGTGTATATGAAAAATAATCATACGATAGAGAAAGAGTATGAGGTGTTGAATGCTGTTTTTAATAATTTATGAATAAATGAAAATCTCTTTATTAATTTCTACTTTTAATCGCCCTGATGCACTAGCCTTATGTTTGGAAAGTGTTTTAAACCAACGAGACTTGCCAGATGAAGTGCTTATTGCTGACGATGGGTCTGATAAAGAGACGACCGAGATTATAGATTCCTATAGAAGTAGATTGGATATCCCTGTCATACATGTATGGCATGAAGATAAAGGGTTCCGATTGGCAAAAATTAGAAACAAAGCTATTGCACAGGCTTCGTCAGATTATATCGTTCAAATTGACGGAGATTTAATTTTACACCGTTATTTTCTTCAGGATCATAGGAGATTTGCTAAGAAAGGATCCGTTGTAAGGGCGAGCCGTATCTACTTAGATCAAAAACTTTCGGAGCAGAAAATCAGTAAACTTGATACAAGAATAAATAGGTTTAATAAAGGGGTCTCGAACTTGTTTAGTGCTTTTAGGTTTCCATTTTTATGGAGATACTTTGAATTAAATTACAAAAACCAGGGTGATGAACGCTGGGAAATTCATGGAGCAAATATGGCCTACTGGAAAGAGGATGCTATTCGTGTCAATGGATATAATGAGGATTTCAAAGGCTGGGGACCTGAAGATAAGGAGTTTGTAGCGAGGCTTTTAAATAATAATATTAAAAAACGCTTCCTTAAGTTTGGGGGTATAGTATTTCATCTTTGGCATAAAATAAACGCAAAAGAGAACTTAGGTAACAACAATTGTTTGTTTGCAAAGACAAAAGAGTTAAATTTGACCTATTGTGATAACGGAATTAACAAATACCTGAAATCATCTGAATAGTATTTTACGATTTAACGTGCTCTTTTGAAAACTTCAATTATTATTACAACATATAATAGACCTGATGCGCTGGAATTGGTGTTATTATCTGCATTAAATCAGAGCATACAACCAAGCCAGATCATTGTTGCAGATGATGGTTCGAATGATGAGACGAAACAGTTGGTGGATCGTTATGCAGAAGTATCAGCAATTCCTATCTTACATATTTGGCAGGATGATGAAGGTTTTAGAGTTGCACAGATAAGAAATAAAGCACTGGCTAAGGTGATTTCGCCATATGTGATATTAGTTGATGGTGATATCTTGATGAATCCTAATTTTGTAGAGGATCACCTTAAATTAGCGAAACCTGGTTATTTTATCCAAGGTGGACGAGTACTATTAAATCAAAGGCTAACCTCCAAATTGTCGGTAAATTCAGGCAAATTAAGTTATCCGAACCTCTTTGATTCCGGATTTGAACAAAATAGATTCGAAAAGCGGATAACTAGTTTTCGCAATCTGTTTTTGGCGAGATTAACCTTAAAAAATTTGAAGGATAATAGAAGTAAAGTGAGATCTTGCAATATGTCATTCTATATGAAGGATATTCGTGCTGTTAACGGTTTTGATAATCGTTTTGAGGGGTGGGGAAGAGAAGATAGTGAGTTTGTCGAACGTCTGTTTAATGCTGGGATACAAGGGCAGTTAATCAAGTTTGCCGCCATTGGTTATCATCTTTATCATAAAGAAGAATCAAGAAAGTCGCTGCCACAAAATGACCTTTTATTGAAAGTCACTACATCAGAAAAGCTAAGATCTTGCGATGACGGTCTTTCTCGTTTCTTATAATTAAAAAACAATGGGAATACCAAAAAATATATTTCAAACCTTTAAGGACAATAAGATTCCTTGGCTTACTAAACTGTATATTAGATCCTTTTTAAAGAAAAATAGAGACTATACCTATGAGTTTTATGATGATCAACGTGTAAGTGCTTTTTTTTTGGAACATTTTGATGAACGGACCAACAGGGCCTACCATCGGTTGCAAATTGGAGCAGCCAAAGCTGACTTCTTTCGATACGCTGTACTATATATATATGGTGGTATCTATTTGGATCTCGACAGTGATTTATTGGTGTCTCTAGATAAATATTTAATTGCTGATGATGTTGCGGTCATTACACATGAGAATAACCGAAGCTTGTATGCGCAATGGGCATTGATCTATGATAAGAACCACCCTTTTTTAAAAAGGACCTTGGAATTGATTGTGGATAATATCGAACAGAACAGATTTCCACATGATGTCCATGCGATGACGGGTCCGACAGTGTATACCCTAGCAATTAATGAAATTTTAAAAGAAAATCCTGAAGTTAAATACCGTTGCATTGCAGATGATTACAGAGGGATTATGAAATTTAAATATAAGCTTGGTAAAATCATGATTTATAAAGATAGATCCAATCACTGGAAGAAGTTGCAACTTCGTATCCCGGTTGTCAAACCTGGTTCCGATATTTAAAGGGCATTTAATTCAGCAAATTCCCTTGTTTTTGCGTACTTTAGGCCTTAAGTATTTGTTATCCATGAATTTCAAGAGAATTTTTTTGAGGAATAGAAATAATAAGATCTATTATTATATCAAAGCCATTGTAAGGGAAATCATTCCAAGCCGATTTGCACAACTAAAACTGAAAAGGCTATTAACTAATGCTTATTACATTAAACATGCAACTTATGTTAGCGACAGGGTTGATTATTATAACAAGTTAACTCATAACAGCGTATTAGGGAAGGGAACAATAACAATTGAGGAATATCATATTCCGGAACGAATTCGAGTTTATTATTTTGATAGTAAAGAGTATCTGAGATTTTTTAATCCTAAACTTAAATTTAGTATTCTGCCAGGTGATATTATCCATATTCCGGAATTCCCTTCAATTGTTAAAAGTAGACCAATTGCTGGGGATAATGGCAATTCAGTCATTTTAAAACTTGATAAATCAAGACACTTTAATTTTATTCATGATGATGTTCTGTTTGAGGACAAAATCAATATGTTGGTAGGAAGGAGTGGTTTTTCACAGCCACATCGTGAACGTTTCTACTCATTGTATAACAATCACCCGCTGTGTAATATTAAGAAGGCAAATAAATCTTCCGATATTAATTACTTATCTATTACAGGACATTTAGATTATAAATTTATACTGGCTCTGGAGGGAAATGATGTTGCTACAAATTTAAAATGGATCATGTCCTCCAATTCTATCGCAGTAATGCCAATGCCTACTTATGAAACCTGGTTTATGGAAGGGCGATTAATTCCAGATTATCATTTTATTTGCATCAAAGAGGACTACTCTGATTTGGAGGATAAACTGAATTATTATATTGAAAATAAGGAACAGGCAAAACGTATAGTGAACAATGCAAATGAATATATTGCTCAATTCAAAGATAAACGACTTGAGGATTTAATCGCATTGAAGGTGTTGGAAAAATACTTTGCGCATACCGATCAGAAAGGTGAATAGAATTACAAAAGAAATTTATAACAGTCGATCAGATCAGATGCAATTTTTTCATCATTGAATTTCTGCGCATAACGAAGTCCTTGTTGAATCATCAGGGTCTTAAGTTGTGTGTCGGTAAGAATTGTTTTGATTGCAGCATTAATTTCTTCTACATCTGACGGATCGATATAATATGAGGACGGTCCTCCAGCTTCCGGAAATACCCCTGAATTGGTTGTGATAATGGGAGTTCCTGAATATAGTGCCTCAATAATGGGTATACCGAATCCTTCAAAAATAGAAGGGTAAATAAAAATAGAAGCCATTGCGTAAATAGTTGATAATTCTTCCACAGTAAATCCCTGCTTAATAATGATCTTATTTTCTAATTTATGTGCAGCGATAAAAGTTTTTATTTCATTTAGATAGGGGGTTTCTTTTCCAATAATTAATAATGGAATGTCAATATCGTGCATTGCCTTGACAATTTGTAAGACGTTTTTTCTTTTTTCGATTGACCCAACACTCAGCAGAAATTCATCCGGTAAATTATATTGTTGTCTCAGGACATCTTTTTGAGCTTGGCTCTTTGGCTCCTTAAAGCATGGATGACAACCTTGGTAGATTACTTCAATTTTATTCTTAGGGATGTTGTAATAATTGATAATATCTGATTTAGTTTGTTCGCTAATTGCAATTATCCGATCTGCATTAGTGACTGCGAAACGAAATTTTTTATTATATATCCAGCGATCTATTGGTTTGTAAAGGTCGGGATAACGTAAGAAAATTAAATCATGTATGGTCACTACGGATTTAATTTCTCTTGTATTTAAACCATGTGGTATCTCTCCCGTCAATCCATGGAAAAGATCTACATGATCATTTTTTAGATCTGAGACAATACCGGAGCTTCGCCATAATGCCGGGAAGAATTTATCTAATTTAGTTTGAGGCAAACGTATTGTTTCATCATTTTCCTTTTCAAAAAGAACAGAAGAATTCAATTTTGGAGTGTATTTTAAATAATTGTTTTCTGGATAATACAACTCCAAAACTCGAATAAGGTCCCTACTGTAATTGCCTAAGCCCGTTCGATTGAAAAAAAATCGTTTTGCATCAAATCCAACTGTTATCATGCTTGACCTGGTTTAGCTTTCTTTAAAAATTTCTTCAAATTTACTTAATACCAAATCCCAATTATAATGTTTGTGTACATATTCTTGGGCTTTTATTTTGAGGGTATCGAAATTAGTTTTTGGATCTTGTAAATAATCGATAATGGCTGCAAATGACTCGAAAGAATCATAGCAAAAGACTGAGCCACTTTTACGTTCGTGTTCTACCATAACATCACATTTGCGGTTACCAATAACTGGCTTACCCAAATGAAGAGCTTCTAATGTAAGTAAAGATAAACTTTCAGCTAGAGAAGGATTAATAATTGCCAAACTTTTTTGCATTAGTAATTTTTTATCTTCTTCACTTACAAAACCCGTATAAATAATGTCGGAATGATTTTCAACTATAGCCGGACGTTCACCTGTCAATACAAATTGCAGGTCAGTTTTTCTTTCCTTTTTCAATTTGAGGAAATACTGCATGAAATTATTGATTTTTACAGCAGTAATTCGACCACAATAGAGTAAATAGGGGGCTTGAATGTTGAATTTTTCGTTTAAATCGATGTTATTTAGTTTATTTTCGATTTGATTGACTCCAATACCAACGATTGAGTTGTTTGCTAGGGAGCTTCTAAATAAATCCTGGCACATCTTTCTCTCACTTTCGGTATTGAATGCAATATGATTGACCTGTGAGAAAACCAATGTATTGATGCTTCTAAATAGCATACTTTCCATATGTGCTGTTGGGATCAAGATAGATTTTTGCGGTATAATTAGCGATCCAAATACGGTAAGTGGATTTTCGTAAGTGAAAAAGATAAACTTATCGAATTGATCTTGGAACTCCTTTATGTAGCTCAGTAAAGTCGAAGAATAAAAGGGATGGTTTTCTAAATGCTTCGATTCGGATTCTACTTTGTATTTCCAAATAGGGAATTGTGAAAAAATCAATTTCGATAGCCCGAGACGATGAATCAACCTACGGATTTTTCGTGAAATTTTACTTTCTTTTTCTGTAAGCGCCAACGAATGTTCTTGGGATTGATTAGTAACAAATCTGAGTACTGGAATACCGTTGACAGGCTCTAATCCTTCATTGAAATTCATTTCGGGTTTGTCTAGAAACTTGATATTCGTAGTTAATACTGTTACTTCATGTTTTTTTGACAATTGCTCAGCCAACATTCTACAATGGAATTCCGCCCCACCGGTGATGTCTAATCCATATCGAATTACCACTAATCCTATCCTCATCGTATCGCTGTTATTTTTTCGATCACCATTTCCGCTGTAATTAAATCAATCGCCTCTGTACCATCGCAATCACAAGGTTTGTTGCCGTAGACAGCACTTGGGCGGTTGGGATGTTCGACTTGGATACAGTCATCATATTGCTGCCCATAACCCGTAAATCCCGCGTATGGGTGAGTTGCGCCCCATAGTGATAGACATCGTATTCCCATCAAAGAAGCCATGTGCAACCCGGAGGAATCCATGCTGATCATCAGATCCAGATTTGATATGATATCCAGTTCTTCTCTCAACGTAAATTTTCCAATGGTATTGTAGGTGTTTGGAAAACTTTCAGTCCAGTTTTGCGCGATTTGAAACTCTTCCTTACTTCCTCCAAAGAGCAATACATCATATCCATGATGTGTCAGATGGTCTATGATCTGTCCCATCTTTACGAGTGAAAGAATTTTATATTGGTGTTGCGCAAAAGCCGCGATACCAATTTTTTTTCGTTCGAAATTGCCAAACATGCTAAATGCTGCTTTGGGGACATCCTGCAAATTAGAAGCCAATTTGTGACTTAGTTCAAAGTGAAAACCTAAAGCACGGAATACATCTGCATAGCGCTCTACAGTTAGCTTCAATTGGTGCTTAACCTTATTTTCTTTGCGCGTCAAGGCTTTCTTTTCTGCGCGACCTTTGTCCAGTTGTTTGACCTTTATTCCAGAAAGAGAAAATAATACATCTAATATGCGCGAACGTAAATTAAAATGTAGGTCAGCTACAGCATCTGCACGATATTGAGTAAGCTCATTTTTTAATCTGATTAATCCCAAAAGGCCTTTATGGGTTGTCTTGGGTTCAATTGCATGAAATTTGATATTCTTTATGCCATCAAAGAATGGTGCAAAGAAATGGCGGCTCACCATGATAATCTCTACCGTAGGGTATTGTTGACAAAATTCGTTCAATACAGAAGCCACCATGGCGACATCGCCCATGGCCGAAAACCGGGTTACTATGATTCGCTGCGGCAAAGACATGTCTTTATTTTCCGGATGTATAAAGTACAGGGTTCAGTTCAGGATCGTTATACATTTTCATCTGTTTATAGACCTTCATGTATTTTTCACCTGATTCAATCGCTGTCAACAATTCGTCGATACTTTGTGAAAGATCTGTACGTTGTTCCAGCAAGATGTTCAATTTTTGCTGACAAGCAGAAATATGTGCTTCAGAAGCATCTGAGCGAAGTGTCTCCTGCTCCATATGATAAATCTTTAGCGCCAGAATGGATAGTCTGTCAATGGCCCACGCTGGACTTTCAGTGTTGATTTTCGCTGAAGGCAGTGTTTCGATAGTTTGGTATTTCTGTAAAAAATAGCTGTCGATATATTCTACTGTATCTGTGCGGTATTGATTGGACTCATCGATGCGTCGCTTCCAGTATAAACCGTCCTTGGGATCAATGGCAGGATTACGTACAACATCTTCCATGTGCCATTGAACAGTATCAATCCAGCACTTTAGGTACAGTAGATGTTCTAGGGATTGTTTGTCATACGGATTCTGGATTGGATGATCAATCTGATCGTATACGTGGTAATCCTGGATAGCACGTTGAAAAATGGGATTTGCTATTGCACTAATCATGTTACAAATATAAAATATATTATGGAGTTATCCTTAACTTCAGGTGTTGTATAAAAACAGTAAAATGAATGGGAAAAACCAACTATTGAGAAAAGAGTTAAAATGTTTTTTTAAAATAAAGACAATAATATGTCTGGGAATAATCCAAGCAAGATCACTGCAATCGTACAAAATAGACCAATGCCGAGGAGCAAAGGATTAGACTTGACCGAATAGTGGTCTACATTGTCTCTTAGGAAGGCATTCAACGGAATCTTAAAGTAATAGAAAAGTGAAATTACAGATGTCAGTGCCCCTACGATTAATAAAGCAAGTAAACCAAAGGATTGGAAGTTTTGATACTGCTCGAATACTTTTGAAAATATGAGTAGCTTCCCGACAAATCCTGCGGTAGGTGGCAAGCCTATCAATGCGATTAAGACGATCGAAAATGAGGTGAACAATAGAGGGGACTGTTTGCCCAATCCTTTATAAGAGTCTATTGAAGTGCTACCTAGACTGACCTCCAAGTTGTTGATAAAAATAAAAACAGCGATATTCATCAATGCATAAATTGATAAATAGAACAGCAAAATGTTTGACTCATTGTTTTGATAGACCAGTACTGCCATTAACAATATACCTGTGTGGCCAATAGAAGAATAGGCCATCATACGCTTGGCATCCTGTTGACGCAGGGCCGCCAGATTACCGATCAACATGGTCGCAATGGCTATAATGATGATAACATAAGCCAAGAAATCACTGAAATAAAAGGATACTGCAAGCCAGGCAGCAAGTAACTTAGATAGCAGGACGACAACAGCAATTTTAGGTACGGTCGCTAGGTACGTGGTAATCACGGTTGGTGCCCCTTGATAAACGTCAGGACTCCAAACATGAAACGGGAAAAAACTCAGTTTAAAACCAATACCGGTCAGTAAAAACAGGAGGGCAATACTGATCATTAGCTTAGGGGCTTCCATCAGACCTGCAATATGACTTGGCGTATCAAAATTTAAGTTTCCCGTGAAACCGTAAAGCAGTGATAGGCCATAGAGCATTACGGCAGCACATATGGATCCAAAGAGGACATATTTCATCGCTGCTTCGGATTGTACTTTAGTGGACGAAAAATAACCGACCATAATGTAAGAGCTGATCGATACTGTTTCTACTGCGATGAAGATCATCAGCCAGTTGCTCGACATGGTCAAGAGGTTCAATCCCAAAGTTGCTGTCAATACAACCGCATACAAATCGCCCAAAGGACGATCGTGCTGATGACGTTGTTGAATAAAGATTACAATCAGTAGGGTCGACAGTAGGATGATCATGCGTGCCGATGTTGCGAATGTATCAATGTGGATCATGTCGAAGAATCCAACCATCTCCACATGGCTTAACCCTTGTCCCAATAGGTAACAACCACTCAACAATAATCCAGCTATTGTAAAAGTAAAAGATGCTTTGTCCCAGTATTTATCAACGAAAAGACTCGCGATAATAGTGCCTATAAAAGTAATGATCAGCGTTAATTCCGGTTTGAAATAGGGAAGACTAACGATAATTTGATCAATAAATGAACTGATATATGGACTGAATGCGAGCATGCTGAATTAAATAAATTGTTGGATAAAGCTGACTAGATTCAATACACTTGCATTTAGATTGCTAAATACCAAGGATGGCATAACACCCAGTAAAAGCGCAAGAGCCAAGGTAGGAAATAGAATCAGTTGTTCACGGCTGTTGACATCGGTCAATTCATTGGCCCAAGATTCGCCACCTTTGAGTCTGATCTCTCCAAAAAACATCCGTTGAAGTGTCCATAGCAAATAGGCTGCACTCAAGAGGATACCAATTGAACCTGCTAAGGCCATCCAGCGAGGGAGCCCTGTGCCGACACTCGCCGCATTGAACGAACCGATGATAACAAATGCTTCACCGATAAATGCGGAGAACCCAGGGAGTCCCAATGAAGCAAAGAAAGCAACAGCAACATAGCCGGTATACTTGGGCATGAGCTGGGCTAAACCTCTAAAGCTATAGATGTTTCGATCATGCACGCGGTCATAAACCACGCCAACAAGAAAGAAAAGTGCCGCTGATAGAAAACCATGGGAAATCATCTGGAACATCGCACCAGAAACTCCTTCGGCGGTCAATGAGGCTATGCCAAGCAATACAAAACCCATATGAGAGACCGATGAATAGGCTATCATCCGTTTTAAATCTTTTTGAGTCAGGGCGTTTAACGCCCCATAGATAATGGAGATGACGCCGATCAGTCCAAGCCACCAATTGGATAGTGCCGCCATGTCCGGGAAGATACTATAGCAGATACGGATAATACCATAGCCACCGATTTTCAACAGGATACCTGCTAAAATAATGGATACTGGTGTGGGGGCCTCTACGTGTGCGTCAGGTAGCCAGGTGTGTAATGGTACTATCGGTACTTTGATCGCAAAAGCAAAAAAGAGCACCACAAAACCAATCAATCTGGCCGAAATACCCAATATTTCTTGATAACCATCCCACGCGAAGATTGAGTCTCCTAAATAATTCTGGGGATTCATCATGTAGATCATATTGAAGGTATGTGCCCCAGTTACGGGGTTGATAACTGAAAAATATAAGCCTACAATGATCAATAGCATAAATACCGAACCAAAGAGCGTATAGAGAAAGAATTTTATGGCGGCATATTCACGTCGTGCCCCGCCCCAGATACCAATCAGGAAATAGAGTGGGAGGAGCATGACCTCATAAAATAAATAAAACAGGAAGAAATCCAACGCACAGAAAATACCCATCACAGCCATGTTGAGTACCATAAGTAAGGCGAAATATCCTTTGGGGCTTTTCTGTATATTCCAAGAAGCACCGATCGCCATCAGCATGACAAAAGCGCTCAATAGTAATAATGGCATGGAAATACCATCTATGCCGATGAGATAATCTATCTCTAATTTTCCGATGGAGCCCAGATCCAGACGAATCCAGGGAAGTTGTTCAACAAATTGGTATCCTGCCAAGTCTTGGATGCCCGTTTGGCTCGCGTCAAATTTTACATAACAAATACCGGCAAGTACAAATTGCACTGCGGTAAATGCTAAAGCAATATATTTGTAACTCGATTTATATCGTGTTGGTAGGGCGAGGATAAACGCCGTCGCCAGAAGCGGTAAAAATATCAGTAAGGATAAAATAGGCATTTCCTAAAAAAATATAAGATAAATTAAACCAAGTAAAACGAATAGAAAAACGGAATACAATGTCGTCTGTAATTTGCCGTTCTGTACCAAGCGAACTTGGTTACCAGTCCAGTAAGCTACAGAAGCAACAGCATTGACAAAGCCGTCTACAATATATTTGTCTATCCACACACTCAACTGGGAGAGGGATAAGACGATAAACTGAATAAAAGCGACTAGGGCATCTACAACAAAGCGATCAAACCAATAACAGAACTTAGCCAGTTTTAGTGTGCCACTAACAAATATCCATTGGTATAGCTCATTGATATAACCTTGATTGAACGATGCTTTCAGTGCAAAGCTAGATGCATTGAGTGGATATTTGTTTTGTACATACCATTTCCAGCCGATTGTCCAGCTGATGACCGAGCCGATCAATAAGATCAATGGAATAATCAAGTGAGCACTATGGCTAGGTGCAAAGGTATATTCATCTAATAATAGACCATGCATCAGCCAGGAGTCATGATAGGATACGGGGTTGAGAGAAAATAGCGGGAATAGGCAACAAATACCCAATATTAACATGGGGATCAACATGGTTTTGGGTGCTTCATGCAGGACGGTTCCATGCAATTTATCCCTGACTTGCTCCAACATTCGGAAATCACCGAAAAAAGCCTTAAAGATTAAGCGACCAATATAAAACGCGGTCAGAATACTGACTGTAATAAGACTTATTGGGAGAATGAGGTATAAGTCGCCTTTTGATAAAGCCCATTCAAAGGAAGATATGATAACACTATCTTTGGACAGGTAGCCTGATGTGAGTGGAAATCCAGCTAGTGCCAATGAGGCAACACTCATCAGGATAAAAGTTTTGGGCATGTATTTTTTGAGTCCACCCATGTTCCTCAGATCTTGTGGATCGAAATCAAGATGGCTGTGTGCTTTGAGATGTGCCATCTCATGGATAATGGCTCCTGCGGAAAGAAACAAGAGACATTTAAAGAAGGCGTGTGTGACCAAGTGGAATAGTGCGGCATCCCAGGTTCCAATACCAATTCCAACCATCATAAAACCCAACTGTGAAATAGTCGAAAAGGCCAGGATACGTTTAATATCGTATTGACCTAATGCAAAGTAGGCAGCCGAGGCCGCTGTAATCGTACCTATGATCGCAATAAACAACAATGCGCTTTCGTTGAATAACGGAAATACTGTGGCGAGTAAAAATACACCCGCCGCGACCATGGTGGCAGCATGGATGAGTGAAGATACTGATGTTGGCCCTTCCATCGCATCAGGTAGCCATACATGTAAAGGAAATTGAGCTGACTTGGCCATTGCCGCAAGGAAAAATGCCAGTCCGGCTATCGTTAACCAAATTTGATCCATGCTGTTGACTGGAGAAACCCATTGTCCGCTTGTGATCGTAGACTGAGAGATGAGTCCTCCTTCGCCAAAAAGATCGACCAGATTGAGGGTTTTGAACTGTGTAAATATAATGGCTAGGCCGATCAGAAAACCGAGGTCTCCGATGCGGTTTACTATAAATGCTTTCTTGTTGGCCTGTACAGCCGTTTCGCGTGTGAACCAGAAACCAATGAGTAGGTAGGAGGCGAAACCTACCAATTCCCAAAAGATATACATGAGCAACAGGCTATCCATAACGACTAATCCCAACATAGCAAAACAGAAGAGGCTAAGATACATCCAATAGCGATGGATTCCCGAATCCCCTTTCATATACGCTCTCGAATAAATGTGTACAGGGAGGGCAACTGTCGGAACCAAAAACAGCATGAGCACGTTCAGGTTATTCAATAGGATGCCGACTTTAAAAGTAGCTTCACCAATGGTAAACCAGTTTATTTGGGCAGACACGATCGGATTATTCCAGATTGCTAACCAAGTAAGTCCGCCAAATATAAAACTAAAGATAATGCCGATCAGGGAGATCATCCCTGACTGATCGCGCTTGCCTGCCATTGCCTGATATAGAAATGCAATAAATGGCGCAACGACTGTAAACAGTGCTGTGTATAGCGGTGATATGTGAGCAAGTTGATCCAATTCTTACTTATCTTTTAATTCATTGATTTCATCCGGATTGATGGTTTTATAGTGTCTATAGACATTTAACACCAATGCTAAGCCAACTGCGACAGCAGCAGCAGCAAGAACAATAGCAAATAGGGCGAAAATCTGTCCGCCATAACTGACTTTATCGTATTTACCAAAAGCTACAAAGTTTAGAATAGCCGCATTAATCATCAATTCGATACCTACCAAAATCATAATGGCATTTTTCTTGGAAAGAACGGTGTAAAGTCCGATACAGAAGATGCAAGCACTGACAACCAAAAAATGCGTTAATGTAATCATCTGTTGCGCTCCTTTCTGGATAAATGTGATGCTCCAATTAGCGCCATCATCAAAAAGACTGATATGACTTCAAATGGTAATACATAAAAGGTCATAAATCGTAATCCAATTTGTTGGATATTATTATCTGTAGCAATAATCTCAGTATTATTTTCTTTGGCTTGTTGGATCCAGGTAGGAATGGACTGATGCCATTCTGTAATACCAAAAATCATGAGTACTAGAAAACCTATAGCCAATACAACTGCTTGCCACCTGGGCATGCTCAAAAATGAGCCACTGCTGTCTTGAAGATCTTTCAATAGTTCTTTGTTGGAAAGCATAAAGGCAAATAGCATGAGGATCAGTACACCGCCTACATACACCATGATTTGTGTAATGGCTACAAAATCTGCCAACGCAAATAGGTATAGGCCAGCCATGGCAAAGAGTACAATGAAAAATAGAAATAGGGCGCGGGCTACATTTTTAAGATTTACCAGTAAAAGGGCAGATCCGATTGCCAGAGTGGCAAAGGCATAAAATAAAATAGTTTCCATGTTTTTATTTTTGCTTTGCTGCCTCCTTTTCAGCTTGAAATTGTGTCCATTCTGCTTTTCGTTGTGCAACTTGTTCGTCAGTCATATCCGAAAATCCGTAGATCAGATCGGTTAATTTTTGCGAGCTACGATCGTATTCATTGGTCATGACAATGCATTCGGTAGGGCAGACAACGGTACATAGTCCACAATACATACACTTGGCCATGTCAATATTGAACTTGGCTGGATATAACCGTTTGACGCTGCCGTCGGACGTCTTTCCGATCGCTTCTGGTGATTTTATCGCTTCAATTTCAATACAATCTACGGGACATGCTTTAGCACATAGGTCACAGACGATGCAATCATCAATATCCACTTGCAATTGATAGCGAGCGACTTCGGGGATCGGCATTTTTTCGGCAGGATATTGTACTGTAACAATACCCTCCTGACGGTCGAAATAGTTGTCGTTTTTGATATTTAATTCCTGACGCGAACGTCGAGCGCCAAACAAGTGCTTGACAGTCAAAGATAATCCTTTGATTGCCGTACGAAATGCGTGGGAAGCCGTCTTAAATATCATATCTTATGCTATAATTAAAATTCTCCAAATGGCAGAAATAGCCATGCAAATAAAAGCTAAGGGTGTCAATACCTTCCAACATAAGCTCATTAATTGATCGGCACGTAATCGGGGTAAAGTCCACCGAATCCACATTTGTATCCCTACAATAAATAATGACTTGGCCAAGGTCCAAAAGATTCCCCAGGCTAGGCCTGTTGTCCAATCGGCCAACCGTATTGCGCCAATATTAGGGAGTGGTGTATTCCAGCCACCTAGAAACAGGACAACACCCAGCATCGATACCAAAAACATCATGGCATACTCGGCAAGGAAAATAAAGGCAAATTGAATCCCGCCATATTCGGTGTGAAAACCACCAACCAATTCCGATTCCGCTTCCGGAATATCAAAGGGAGCTCGGTTACATTCGGCAAGTGTTGCGATAAAGAATATGATGTAGGTTACAATTAAATGTGGTGCTTGGAAAATATTCCAAGCGAAGAATCCACCTATCTCATTGACCTCCCAAAAGCCTAAAAACTTGATGCTTCCGTTAGTCAGAATGCCTTGACCAATAGCAATTTCATTGAGGTTTAAGGTCTGTGTTAACATCACTACTGTAATCAATGAGAGCCCAACAGGTATTTCATAAGATACCATTTGGGCAATTGCACGCATGGATCCAAGCAGTGAATATTTGTTGTTCGATCCCCAACCAGCCATTAGAATCCCCAATGCATCAATGGAGATAATAGCCATGATAAAGAATAATCCCGTATGTGTATTGGCCGGAATAAAATCTTTGGCCCAAGGAATAACTGCAAATCCAGTAAAGACCGCTACGAAAATAATAATTGGGGCAATTCTAAAGAGAATTTTATCGGCTAAAGAGGGGGTGATTAATTCTTTTTGAAGCAATTTGAGGATATCGGCTATGGTCTGGAGACTGCCATATTTCCCGGTTTCCATCGGTCCGAGACGATCTTGGACAAATCCCGCAATCTTACGTTCGGCATATACTGCAAATAAGGTAAATGCTGCTATAAAGGTGAAAATAGCAATGGGAACCAAGATATGTAGTATTGTATCTAACAAGTCTTATTTATAATGATTTTTAATAAGCGTCCAATGAATACGCAAACTTAACGAAAAACAGGGAATTTCGATAGGGAAAAATTAAAATATACTTAACAAGTAGATTATCGTGACATAATAGAGGTATTCGTATTTAGATTTGAGTATTAAGATTTCGGTTGTGTAAGCCTCTGGCTGATGATGTTTTCATAAATATAATACACTTTTTGTTTATATAACATGTTATCGCATAGTGTTTTTGAATAGACGCTGTAACCTGATCTCCATAAAAAAAGCATCCCTTGGGATGCTTTTTTTATGGAGATCAATCGAATTAACGATTTGAGAACTCAACGTAATTACGTTCGGTATGTCCAACATATACTTGTCTTGGACGGCCGATAGGCTCTTTGTTTTCACGCATTTCTTTCCATTGTGCGATCCATCCTGGAAGACGACCCAAAGCAAATAATACTGTAAACATATCTGCTTTAAATCCTAAGGCACGATAGATGATACCTGAATAGAAATCGACGTTTGGATAAAGTTTTCTATCGATAAAGTATTGATCATTCAACGCTGCTTCTTCTAGTTTCTTAGCAATATCCAATACTGGGTCTTGAACACCTAATTTTTCTAAAATATCGTCACATGCTTTTTTGATAATTTTAGCACGTGGATCGAAGTTTTTGTATACACGGTGACCGAATCCCATTAAACGGAATGGATCATTTTTATCTTTCGCTTTTGCAAGGTATTTTTCTGCATCACCACCATCATTTTTGATAGCTTCCAACATTTCGATTACCGCTTGATTGGCACCACCATGTAAAGGACCCCATAATGCATTGATACCTGAGGCAACAGAAGCATAAAGATTCGCATTGGATGAGCCTACGATACGAACTGTTGATGTCGAACAGTTTTGTTCGTGGTCAGCATGTAAAATAAGCAATTTGTGCATAGCATCGATGACAACAGGATCGAATGTTTTTTCGTCGTTAACTTCGCCGAATAGCATATTCAAGAAGTTGTCAATATAACCCAAATTGTTTTTAGGGTAAACGACTGGATGACCTAAAGATTTCTTTTGAATCCACGAAACGATAGTAGGCATTTTAGCCAAAAGATTGATGATCGTTTGATCTTCTTCTTCGTCAGTTAAGTTTGGATTTAAAGATTCAGGGTAAAATGCAGATAATGCGCCCACTAAACAAGAAAGTTGGCCCATTGGGTGGGATTTGGATGGGAATCCAGCGAAGAAATTCTTCATATCTTCGTGGATCATCATTTGCTTTTTGATGTCAGCTCTGAATTTTTCCAATACCTCTTTTTTCGGAAGTTCTCCGTAGATCAATAAATAAGCAACTTCCAAGAACGTAGACTTCTCTGCCAATTGCTCAATTGGATATCCTCTATATCTCAATATACCTGTTTCACCGTCAAGGAAAGTAATCGCACTTTTTGTTGCACCCGTGTTTTTGTATCCTGGGTCTAACGTAATAAATCCGCTTAGATCTCTTAATTTTGAAATATCAACTGCTTTTTCATTTTCAGTACCGACAATGACCGGAAGGTCATAAGAAGTGCCGTCTAAATTTATAGATGCTTTATCTGACATGTTTATATGTTATCTTATATCTGATTTTGTATGCTAATCTCACAAATTTAACTATTTGATATTTAAAACTGAAAGTTCTTTTGGAATTTAAATGACATCATTGCGTCATTTTGGATAATATTGAATAACTATTTACTCAAATAAGCAAATAGTTTATTCAAATTTAACACTATCTTATTATACCTAAAACGTTAATCTATTTTTCGCTGGGCGACTTTTCCTTTATCCTCATATTTTCCGTTTTTGCCCGAACCAAAAAAAGGCAAGATAACGAAGCAGACCAAAATAATAGATGTAAGGGTAAGGATACCTGTTGTCCATAGGATCTTGCTGAAATTTTCAGCATCCAGGAAATGGATACCCCAGAGCCCTAATAGAAAATAGGTAGCTACAAATAGGATAACCAAGGTGAATAATATACCAAAGATGTATTTCATGATGGGTTATATTTTGTTGAGAATCTGTTTTTTGAGTGTGTCGAATTCGTCCTGTGTGATGATGTTTTCACGTAGCAGTAATTGCAGTTTTTGCAGTTTTTCGACAAAATCACCTTCTTCTTGTATATTGTCTTTGATTTCTTCTTTTTGAAGATCAAATTGCTTCCCCAGCTCCATGCCAACACCCAGTTGTGCGCCAATGCCGGCCAGACCACCTTCATTTTTGGCGGCATCCCGGAGCGCGCGTAATTTTTCCAATTCCACATAACTCAAACCCGCTTGCTGCGCGGCCTGATTTTGTGTTGTCAAATCCGCAATTTCACCAATTCTACGTTGTGTATTAGCGTCAAACTGGGTTCCTAGGATCTTAAAATCTGTAATTTCTAATCCGAGATCTTTAAAATCCTGTTCGACAGCCACTTTTATGTCAATAGACAAAACGGGGAGTTGGCTATCGATTTCATTATAACCCAATTTTTTTTGGGCAATCTGTGCGACAATCTGTTGCGGAATTCGATTATTGATAACATCCTGAATCGCCGCTGTGCTGACTGTGTTTTGATTGGCAACGATGTTTTTATAGAAATGTACGGGTTCTTTAATGATGTAAGAAAAAGTACCATTCAAGCCTATTTCTACCGGAAGGTTATATTGTGGGTCAATGTATTTTATTGGATTTCCTGTCCCCCAAGACTGATTGACAATAGCTGCAGTACGAAAGAAGTAAATATACAGCTTGTGTTCAGACTCAAAATTTTGTCTCAACCTGGCCAAGGTGGTAAAGAAAGGGTGGTTATCCGTTTTTAAATTATAGGTGCCAGCTTCTATGAGTAGGCTTTCGCCTTTCCCCTCATAGACAAGGATACAGCCCTGTCCTGGGGCAAGAATAAGTTTACTGGAATTTTTAATTTCATTTCTTTCGGAAGGAAATTTATACCATAATACACGGGGGTCTTGATTTTTCCACTCAATGACCTCTGATAGTTGGTTGTTAAAAAGATTGAATAGTCCCATAATATTTAATTTAATGAGTCGAATTTGGGATTATACCCTTCGAATTTATTGATTTGTTTTCCGCTATTATCAAAATAGTAATAGTCGCTTGAACCTTTGACAATAAAACCATCTTTGAGCAGGGAGCCATTTCCATAAATGGATTTAAGTTCTGTGCTGATTGTTTTCTGTATAGCACCAGTAGAAATATCCAATAGTTGTATTTGTAAAGGATCATCTTCCGCAGGTGTTGGTTTGTATGCAATCAAAAGTGTTTTGTCATTCTGAGCAAGCACGACAGGCTGAAAATAGAGCCTTCCCGGTGTGAAATCTTTAAAGCTAATCAGACGGGCTCCTTTAAATTGCCAAGGATTGATCAGTACCTTTTTGTAAGGATCGCGGTCGGTAAAAATGCCTGATCCGCCATAATCTTTATCCCAGGAAAAGCGCGGACTATCTTTGGGAAATCCATATTGATATTGGTAACTGTATTGGATTAACTGAATTTTTTCCTCGGGGTAATAGCTGGATTTACTTGAAAAAGTGAACTCAGTTTTTGTTGTCGGATTGGGAAGTTTCTTCCTTCTTTCATCGTAAAGTTGCTTATCCGGTATAGATTTATTGATTAAAGGGTAATAGGCAAGATTTTGTCCTTCATTGTTTATAATTTGATAGGAAGATCCATAATCTTCGTATTTAAATTCAACTTTGGCAATGCCCGTGCTGAGTGACGGTGCATCTTTGACATAATTTTCAAGGACACTTTTGTAGGTTAGGCTATTTCTGTCCAATTGATAGATATACTTGGATTTGACGATGATATAGAGGTTTTGGTCTTCAAAGACCTGTAATTTAACGTCGCTACTCGATAATTCGACGGGAGTATCCATCAACGGCTTTATCCATTCCTTTTTGCCCGTTTTGGGATCAAATAATCCGATATAGACTTTATTGTCTTTGCCTTCGTCAAATCTTGCTTTTGAATTCCGGACATTGCCCACCAAGACAATATGGGGAATATTGTTTTTATCTAAAAATAATTCGTTTGAGGCATAATTCCATTCTAGGGTAATGGCTTCTTCTTTTTTGTCGGCAGTGTTGGAGGAACTATAGGTCGAATAATCCGGTTCAGTTTTTTTGGAAAAAATGGCACTTAAGGTTCCGATTAAAAACATGAGGGCAATAAAGCCTACAACAGCAAATAATACTATACGTATTGGTTTATACTGATCCGGGTTATTGCGCGGATAGTTGTAATTGTGATTGATATTGATATCATCGCTATCTAAGAAAAACTCCGTTCCACAACTGTCACATTTGTAATAGTCGGGGCGTATTGTGCTGACTTTTATGCTGCCACAATGAGGACATTTGATCGCTTTGATGCTTTTGGCCATTTATCTTGTTGTATTTGTTTTGAATTACCGCTGTTTAAAATTTCATTTCTACCAAGATGGAATTTGTGTATTGGAAGAATATGATCCACAGATGAAAGTTATAAATAAAAAATAAGGAATAGCAAATTTTCGGCCAGTCAACTTATATTCGATGGGACTGATTTTAAATACGTCGAGAAATGATACCGATTGTATTGTTACAAAGAATATTTGGCCTATGACCGGCTTAGATCGCTTACATGATAAATAAAAATATATTTTTGGTATTTACGAATTATTCGTAGATTAGTGAAAGAATAGTAAAGAAAGATTAAGACATGGAAAAGTTAACAGCACAAGAAGAGCAGGCGATGCAATCTATCTGGAGCCTAAATGGAGGTTTTATTAAAGAGATCTTAGATAATGTCAAGGGCGAGAAAATGCCTTATACGACACTGGCCTCGACAGTAAAGAATTTGGAGCGTAAGGACTTTGTGAAAGCTGTGCGTTATGCTAATGCAAAACGTTATGAGCCTATGGTCAGTGAGCAGGATTATAAAGCCAAGTTTATGAATTCTTTTGTGGGTGATTATTTCAAGAATTCTTACAAAGAGATGGTTTCTTTTTTCGTGAAAGAGGAAAAGCTGACTGCTGACGAGTTAAAGGAGATCATGGATCTGATCAAAAACAACAAATCTTAGTACGATGGAAAATCTACTGACCTATATCATACAAGTCAATCTGTTGTTGAGCATAATCTACTTGGGTTATGTAGGGCTATTGAAAGGTTTGACATTCTATTCATTAAATAGAGGCTATTTTTTAATAGGCGGATTATTTGCTTTTATTTACCCTTTTTTGGATTTAAAATCATTGTTTGTACAGCGCGGGTTAGACATGGGGTTGGTCGGTGAGCAGATTTCATTTTATATTGAGGATCCGGAGGTTCAAGAAAAGCTTACATTGGCGGGATTGGTGGAGATGGTGTTTATTTTGGGAGCAGTGTTGTTATTGTTGAAGTTCCTATTTCAGTTATTGAGCCTATTGAGGATTCATTTTCATTCCACTGCGGATCAATGGAAAACATATTTTTTTCGGAATGTGTTTATTCCTATTGTTCCATTTTCGTTTTTAAATAAGATTTATGTCAATAAAGGGCAGCATATGGATGCTGAACTGAAAGATATTTTTAAGCATGAGGATATTCATGTGAAAGGCCTTCACAGCTTGGATATTTTATTGTTTGAAATGATATTGGTGTGTTGTTGGTACAATCCTTTCGTCTGGTTCATGCGCAGGGCCATTCGCCAAAATTTGGAGTTTCTGACTGATCAACAGGTACTCAATAAAGGAATTGACAAACAGACGTACCAATATAGCCTGTTGAATGTGTCCAAAAAAGGCACTTCAATAGGGTTGAGCAATCAATTTAATTTTAAACTATTAAAACGTCGCATTATGATGATGAATAGGAAAAGGTCATCCAAGATAGAACTGAGTAAATATGCCTTCCTTTTGCCAGTATTCTTACTGACGGGTGCAGCATTTACCGTAAGCAAAGCGGAGGGTAGCATAGAGGGAGTTGTTGAGAAGGCTAATGAAACTACGCTTCTTAAATTGGACGATCAACAGCGGGATTCCACTTTGTCAGTGAAGATGGTTGGCGAAGCGGGAAAGTTATTGAAAGAAGCTTTTGGATCGAATGAGATTAAGATTGATACCCTTCATAGCGTAAAAGCTAACCAAGCCAGCGATTTTAAAAAAATCAGCAGATCGGATATCGATTTTTCTAAAGATCTAAAGTACTTTATTGACAATAAGCTCGTTTCTAAAGCGGACTTTTTGGCTTATCCTGAAAGAAAACTATCAAAATATTGGTTTTCTAATGATAATGCCCTAATTAAATATAAAACCAAACTAGCGATCGATATCTCTAGAGGCGCAATTTTAGCCAATTCAGTTGAGAAGCAACAAAAACAAGATATCGCGCAGACAAAAATGCGGTATTTTGTCGATGGTGTTCTTCAAAATCCAGGCTTTAATGTAAATGATTTTGACCCAAACTCAATTGCGTCAATGACGGTGTTGGAAGGGCCAGCTGCTGTGAATAAATATGGGGATGCTGGGAAAGATGGCGTGATTGAGCTGAAATTAAAGGAAGGTACGAATATTGGTAAAAAAGTGACTGAACTGAGAGGTAAGACGATTGGGATTAAGTTTAGAAATAATAAGCCAAGCGATGCGGTGTATTTTATTGATGGCAAAAAGGCAGATCAGGAGCTACTAAGCGATCTCAAATCGGACGATATAGAGAATATAACAGTGTTGAAGGGGGCCTCTGCGGTTGAAAAATATGGTCAGGAGGCTGAGTATGGTGTTGTATTAATTACCACAAAAAGTTGGGCAAGGGAAAATCCGGATAAAATCAGCAAAGCTGCTAAGGGACTCAAATCTGAAAATAAAGTAGACGAGACTCTCCCGGTTCTTTATTACAAAAAAAATGATGATAGACAGGAGGCTAAAACCATAACTTTCGAAGGGAAATCCAAAACAGATGGGAGTCAAAGCAAATCGACTACATTTGATGCAAAAGGAATGGCGGACGGGCTGAATTTTGCCCCTGTAGGAGGTAAAAATGGAATTCGAATTCGTGGATCATCGGGAACGCCATTATTTGTTGTGGATGGTCAGATCCACTCGATAGATATAAATGATTTGAAAGCTTCGGATATTGCGTCTGTGGAGGTGCTTAAAAATCAAAGTGCAACAGCTTTGTATGGAGCAGCGGGAGGAAATGGTGTAATTATCATCACCACGAAGAAAGCGGCTCAATTAAAAGAAACAGATGATAAGGCCGAAAGTTTGGAAGGAAAGATTAATAGCGTAATCAAGACTGAGCTTGATGTCGAAAGAAAACGTGCTGAAGCTGCGAAGGGGAAGGGCTAATAAGCGTAATATTTTGGTGTAATAAAATAAAAGGGACCTTAGTCCCTTTTATTTTGTATTCAGATTTGTCATGGTCAGCTCGATGCCGATATTGACAAAACTTTGGATCATTTTGACAGAATGATCGATTAAAGCAGGTAGTTCAGCTTGTTCTTCTTTGTCAAAAGGGCCAAGGACATAGTCAACCTGTCTACCTTTGGGGTAATTATCTCCGATGCCAAAGCGTAGACGCGGGTATACCTTTCCACCACAAAGCTGTTCGATGGATTTAAGCCCATTGTGGCCAGCGCTGCTGCCTTTAGGCTTCATGCGTAGAGAACCAAATGGGATCGCGAGATCATCGACGATCACCAATACGTTTTGAATAGGCACTTTACATTGCTGCATATAATAATTGACCGCTTTGCCACTGAGGTTCATGTAGGTTGTCGGTTTGATGACGGTTACATTGTGGCCTCTCTGTTTAAATTCACTATAGTAGGCTAATTTCAGTAAAGAAAAGCTTGCACCAGCCTGTTTGACCAATTCGTCTGCAACCATAAAGCCAATGTTATGTCGTGTGTCGGCGTATTCACTGCCGATATTGCCCAATCCAACGATAAGATAATTCATGTTGCAAAAATAAAAATTTAATAAACAAAAAAGCACCGAATTTCGGTGCTTTCTGTAGTATAGAAAATCTTGTTCAGATTATTTTTTACCACCTTTAGCTGCTTTCGCTGCTTCTTGTTCAGCTTGACGCAATGCACGAGACATGATAACTGAAACGATTGTATCGTCAGAGTTGTTCAATACTTTTGCATTTTCCAATTGAACTTGAGCCACACGGTATGATTTACCAACTTCTAAAGATTCCATTGGTACTTCAATTTCTTGTGGTAAGTTAGCAGGTACTGCTTTTACGCGTAAATTACGTAATTTTTGAACTAATTTACCCCCCATTTTAACACCTGGAGATGTTCCTGTTAATTTGATAGGAATATTTAATGATACTTCTTTATCATCAAATAATTCTAAAAAGTCAACGTGAGTAACTACATCAGTTAATGGGTGGAATTGTGCGTCTTGAACGATAGCTCTTTTTGTTTGACCGTCAACGTTTAATTCTACGATTACAACGTCAGCAGTGTAAAGAACTGGTTTCAAATCAGCTGCGGATACAGCAAGAGCAGTTTGTTCTTTACCTCCGTAAAGTACTGCTGGTACTAAACCTTGGTAACGTAACTCTTTCGCATCTCTTTTCCCTACGTTCTGTCTTACAGAACCGCTAATAGCAATTGATTTCATCTTTTAATTTTTTATAAATTTTGAGGTGCAAAGATAGTTTAATTTTTGGTATTATCAAAAAAATAGCTGCTGATATTGAGGGACTAAGATCCCTGATGCTATTTTGTAAGTCGCTGACTTGAGGAGGGGCTGTTGAATTGTAACCTTGGTTGTCCTTAGATGCTTGTTTTGAGGGGTCATTGTGTGGGACAAGAATAAAAAACAAACTGTCTAGCCTTCGGCTTACCATACCAGGATCTAAATACTCATATCTCAATACTTAATACTAAAAAGACTCCAGTATTTCAGCCGAAGGCTTACCATACAAGAGTCTAAATACTAATATCTCAATACGCTATACTAAAAAAGACTATTCAACGTCAAATAAATCTGAGATAGATGTATGTTGGTTGACGCTAGTGATTGCTTTTGCGAACAAATCAGCTGTAGACAACACTTTGATTTTTGTTGATTGTTTTGCTTTTTCAGGATCCAATTGAATGGTGTCTGTCACAATCATTTCTGACAATACCGAATTTTCAATTGTTTCATAGGCTTTGCCCGATAACACCGCGTGTGTACAAACTGCTCTTACAGATCTTGCACCATTCTCCATGATCAAAGCAGCGGCTTTCGAAAGTGTACCTGCAGTATCGCAGATATCGTCGATCAATACAACATCTTGACCCGTTACATCCCCAATGATAGACATCGACTCGATTTCATTTGCACGTTTACGACGTTTGTCACAGATGATAACTTCTGCATTGAAGAATTTAGCAAAAGTACGCGCTCTGTACGACCCACCCATGTCAGGTGAAGCAATTGTCAAGTTTGGAAGTTTTAAGGATTTGATGTAAGGAACAAAAATAATGGAGCCATCTAGGTGATCAACAGGGATATCGAAAAATCCTTGGATCTGTGCAGCGTGTAAATCCATCGTCATGATACGGTGAATTCCGGCTGCAGTCAAAAGATTGGCAATCATTTTGGCGCCAATAGCAACTCTTGGTTTGTCTTTTCGATCTTGTCTTGCGAAACCGAAATAAGGGACAACTGCAGTGATGTAGTGCGCTGAGGCTCTCTTTGCAGCATCAGTCATCAACAACAATTCAAAAAGATTGTCGGTAGGTTGGTTGGTAGATTGGATGATAAATACATCGGCTCCACGAACAGATTCATTGTAGAATGGTTGAATCTCACCGTCGCTAAAACGCGATAATGTTTTGTCTCCTAGAGGTTTCCCGTAAGATTGTGCGATTTTTTCGGCTAGTTCTGTAGTGCCAGAACCTGCAAATAATTTAACCGTGTTGAATTGCAAAGGCATGGTTTTGTATATTTATGTTGGGTTATTGTATTGTCGTTTATTCAATATTTTTATTCCCTAATATTTTTTAAAGTTAAACATTAAAAAAAATGGATTGTTTGCACAATCCATATACTCTTAACTTTAAAAGTTGTCCGACCTGGATTCGAACCAAGACAAACAGAACCAAAAACTGTTGTACTACCCTTATACTATCGGACAATGTCTTTCAGAAATCAACGTTTCCGTTTTTTTCTTTTTGACGACGCAAAGATAGAGATTTGTTTTAAAAATCAAAATTCAAATTAAAAAAAATATAAACCTTTTATAAAAAATAAGCCTTGCATATAACGCAGAAAAGGCTTGCGATTGCAAGCCTTTTCTATTGTTTGTTGTCCGACCTGGATTCGAACCAAGACAAACAGAACCAAAAACTGTTGTACTACCCTTATACTATCGGACAAACAATTCAAAGTGTTCGTTATCGTGATGATGTCGTTCACATTTGATGATGCAAATATACGGACTATTCTTATTTCTGCAAATAAAAATGTACTGTAAAGTGCATTGGGCTTGATTTTCAAATAAATAATTTTTGTTTTGCCCTAAAATTTACCACATGCTTGCGGCTTTTTTGTACAGGTATTGGTCTGACCAAGCTCATGGATACCTATTGCCAGGCTTTCTTTACAGCCAATATTGCATCGCATAATGAAATTTTTTCAATCAATATGTGTTAAAAAATCAGAATAAAGTTCATTTCTTATTAACTTATCCTTATTTTCGAGCCGTATTATAATACTTTTTACAGTTATCATTTTATGAACTATACTAAAATCAACAATCTTTTAGGATGGATATGTGCGCTCATTGCAACAGTAGCATATGTCATGACTGCCGAACGATCGACGAGTTGGTGGGACTGTGGTGAGTTTATCGCCTCAGCCTTTAAACTTCAAATTGTGCACCAGCCAGGGGCACCTTTATTCTTAATGATTCAAAACATCTTCTCGAATCTTGCTGGAGGTGATGTAACACGGATCGCTTTTTGGATGAATGTGGGGTCTGCTGTATGTAGTGGTCTGACTATTTTGTTTTTGTTCTGGACGATCACAGCGTTAGCAAAGAAGGTCGTTGCAAAAGGAGTTGGCGAGTCCTATTCTTCAGCTGACTTGATCAAAATATTTGGTTCAGGTGCTGTCGGCGCATTGGCTTATGCATTCACGGATACATTTTGGTTTTCCGCAGTTGAATCTGAGGTGTATGCGATGTCTTCGCTTTGTACAGCTGTTGTATTTTGGGGGATATTAAAATGGGAAAACCATGCAGATGAGGCTGGTTCTGACCGCTGGTTGATCTTTATAGCCTATGTGATGGGACTATCAATTGGGGTTCACTTATTGAACTTACTTGTGATCCCTGCTATAGCCTTGGTAATCTATTTTAAACGCTCTAAAACAGTAACTTCTTCGGGAGCAACCAAAGCATTCTTGATCGGTGTGGTTGTGCTGGCCCTAATTTTATGGGGTATCATCCAATATACGGTTAAAGCTGCCGCATATTTTGACCTATTCTTTGTGAATAGTCTAGGCATGGGTTTCGGATCCGGATTTAATCTGTTTTTTATATTGGTAATTGCTCTTTTTGTTTATGCTGTTTGGTACTCGATCAAAAAAGTAAAACCGATGTTGAACCTGATCTTGATCAGTACAGCATTTATTGTCTTCGGTTATAGTTCCTTTGCAATGATCATGGTACGTGCCAAAGCAAATCCTACCTTAAATAATAGTGATCCGGATAATGCTTTTTCTTTCGTGAGTTATTTGGGCCGTGAACAATATGCGAGTGAACCGCTTTTAAACGGACCTACATTTGATGGACAGGTAGTGGATGCTACACCGACTTATACCTATAGAAAAGACAAGGATAAATACACGAAAGTAGAGAACGGTATGGATTATAAATATGATAAGACGATGTTCTTCCCTCGTGTTTATAGTTCAAGAGACCAAGGTCATATTGATTATTATCGTGATTATCTAAAGATCCCAGAAGGCCAGTCTCCGACATTTGGGGATAACTTAAAGTTCTTCTTTAGCTATCAGATCGGACACATGTACGGTCGTTATTTTCTTTGGAACTTTGCCGGTCGTCAAAATGACCAACAAGGACAGGGATCCTTCACGGAGGGGAACTGGATCTCGGGGGCTAAACCTGTTGACCAGATGCATGTGGGCGGACAGAACACTATTCCAGATTCATTGAAAACTGATCCTTCTAATAATAAATATTATTTCTTGCCTTTGATCATCGGTTTAATCGGTGCATTCTGGCATTTTGGTAAAAGACAACGTGATGCCGGAATCGTGGGCTTATTATTTTTCTTTACCGGTCTAGCGATTGTATTGTACTTGAATCAAAGTCCACTTCAACCACGTGAACGTGACTATGCCTATGCGGGCTCATTCTACGCCTTTGCGATATGGATCGGTTTGGGGGTATTCGCTATTGCGGATTATTTAGGCAAAAAGGTTGATGGTAAGATGGCCGCAGGTATAGCCACTGGCGCCTGTTTATTAGGTGCTCCAGTGTTATTAGGTTTTCAAAACTGGGATGATCATGATCGTTCGGAGAAAACAACAGCGCGTGATTTAGCGAAAAACTACCTAGCTTCCTGTGCGCCAAATGCGATCTTGTTTACCTATGGTGATAACGACACCTATCCGTTGTGGTATGTACAAGAGGTTGAAAATTATCGTCCAGATGTACGGGTGGTGAACCTGAGTTTGTTGAGTTCTGATTGGTATATGCGTCAGATGAAACAAAAAGTAAATCAGGCAGATGGTTTGCCGATCAATATTGATAACGAAAAGTTCAAAAAAGGTGTTCGTGAGGTCCTGTATTATCAAGATATGAAAGTACCAGGTCACGTAGATCTTGATTTGGTGATGCAGATTTTATTGTCTGATGACCAAAAAAATAAACTGGAATTGCGTGGTGGTAAATTTGAAAACTTTTTACCAACCAAAAACTTTAGCCTTCCAATAAACAAAGAAGCTGTGTTGCAAAATAATGTGGTTCCAAAAGCATGGCAGGAATCTATTGTGGACACGATGAGCTGGACTTACAACAGAAATTATGTGTCCAGAGCGGAATTGTCAATCCTAAACGTTTTGTTGAACAATAACTGGAAACGCCCAATTTATTTTGCTGCGACTGTTCCAAATGACAACTATCTTGGATTGGATAAATATTTGGTACAAGAAGGTTTTGCCTTACGTTTGATGCCTATTGCAACTCCTGCAGGAGCAGAGGGAACCTTGGTGGATACTCAATCTGCATTTAAAGATATTACCACGAAATATCAATGGGGTAACATGGCGAATGCCTCTTATTTAGACCCTGAATCCTATCGAATGATCACCATGATCACCAATACAGTGATGGGTGGAACGGCAACACAGTTAATGATGGAAGGCCATAAAGATGAAGCGCGTAAAATAGCTGTTGAGACATATGAGAAAATGCCAAAACGTGTGTACTTGATGCGTGATATTTTGGGCTATATTCCAATCATTAACGTCCTGTATGAAACCGGTGAAAATAAACGTGCAAATGAGATTGTCAATCGCAATCTGAAATTTATGACACAAAATATGCGCTGGTATCAGGATATTGCACAAACGAAAGCGGAACTGGAATATTCAAATATCGGAACAGCACTACGTGCTTTGGGTGCATATAAGAGCATTCTGGCATCGACTTCGGAGAAGCAGCTGCTACAACAAGTGACGGAGCTGGAGAAATCGTATAAACAACAATATGGTGTAGAATAATCGTTCAAGCCCTATTTTATAAGGAGCTGTCCTTTTTGTATGTTGCTCAAAATTTAATTTTGAAAAGCATATAAAAAGGACAGCTCTTTTTTTGATTATTTTTTCTTAGCTTAACGGCATAAAACCAACCTGATATTATGATGAAACGTCAACTGAAATTGTGGGATGCGATTATGCTGGTCATGGGCTCGATGATCGGAAGTGGGATCTTTATTGTGTCGAGTGATATGATGCGGCAACTGGGCTCAGGATACTGGTTGGCAATCGTATGGTTGTTGACGGCGGTTGCTACGGTGGCGGCCGCGATTTGCTATGGTGAGCTCTCTTCGATGTATCCCAAAGCAGGTGGACAGTATACATATCTCACGGAAGTTTTCGGGAAACCGATAGGTTTTTTATATGGTTGGAGTTTATTTACTGTTATACAGACTGGCACGATCGCAGCGGTTGCCGTTGCCTTTGGGAAGTTTACGGCTTACTTAATCCCCCAATTGAATGATGCTGCACCAATATTTCAACGTGGAGAGTTTAAGATTACCTGGATACAAGTGTTGGCTATGGGCGTGATTCTCTTGTTGACGTATATCAATACCCGTGGAATAAAAAGTGGTAAGTCGGTACAGTCTTTCTTTACATCAGCAAAGATTATTGCATTGGTTTTATTGATCATAGGAGGCTTGTTTCTCATTAAGGAGAATCATTTTTCGGAAAATATGGCTTATAGCTGGGATGCTTTTCAAAATTTGAAAGGTGAGGGCTGGATGGGGATTTCCGGTGGTGCTTTAATGGGGGCGTTGGCCGCAGCCATGGTCGGTTCTGTATTTAGTAGTGTTGCCTGGGAGAACGTGACTTTTGTGTCTGGCGAGATTGTGAATCCGCAGCGCAATGTGGTTCGTGCGCTTGTCATCGGAACCAGTCTTGTTATGATTTTGTATATCTGTTGTAATTACATTTATCTTTCTGCATTGAGCCGCGAAGAGATCGCTTTTGCGACGAATGATCGCGTGGCTATTGCAGCAGCTGAAAAGATGCTGGGGCATACTGGTACGATTGCAATGGCCATCTTGGTGATGATATCAACGTTTGGTTGTGTCAATGGTCTTGCGCTGTCAGGAGCGCGGGTTTTTCAGACGATGGCCAAAGATGGCCTATTCCTGAAACAGGCTATTCCCAATAACAAATTTGACGTGCCCGCTCGATCGCTATGGTTGCAGGGTATATGGGCTTCCTTACTTTGTTTAAGTGGTCAATATGGTAATTTGTTGGATATGATCTCTTTCGTTATTGTGATATTCTATATGATTACGGTATTGGGAGTTATTATTCAACGTGTCCGAAAGCCTGAAATAGAACGTTCGTATAAGACCTTTTTATTTCCCTTTACACCAATTATCTATCTCCTGATTGGTACCGTATTTTGTGTACTACTCATTATCTATAAACCACAGTATACCTGGCCAGGTTTTATATTGGTATTGATTGGATTACCTGTGTATTATTTTGCACGAGGCAATAAAAAGAATGATTAAAAGAGGGGGCTGTTAATAGAGGCTATATGCTAGTGACGACTGAGAGGACGTTCTTTTTCTCCATAGGGTAGTTAAAGAAAACGAACAAATAAGTCAAGGGCGGAAAGAGGCTGGATTGTTCTGGAAGCGATGTCTGTAGAGTAGCTCAATCGCGCTAATGGCATGTTGCTCTAGTGCTTATTAATTCTCCTGTGGAGAATTGAAATATTGAAATTAATTGGCGTATAAGCCATGTTTTTTGTCAAAAAAAGTGTAGCTTTGCTCAAATATTCCCATAATGAAACAGTCGATTTTATTAGACGGACCAAAATTTCAAATCACCATTCAAAGACTATGCCGTCAATTGATTGAGAATCACGGTGATTTTTCAAATGCTGTCGTCATAGGTATTCAACCAAGAGGAACTTTCTTAGCTAAACGTATTGTCAAAGAACTTGAACGCATGATCGAAAAACCGATCTTGGTCGGTGATCTGGATATTACATTTTACCGCGATGATTTCCGTACAAAAGGTAATGCTGGTCCGTTGTTAGCAAATAGCACAAATATCAATTTTATTGTAGAAGGTAAAGATGTCATTTTTATTGATGATGTCTTGTGGACAGGACGTACCATTCGGGCGGCGATGGATGCTGTACAGGCATTTGGAAGGGCAAGAAGAATTGAACTGCTTGTTTTGGTGGATCGTCGATTCTCTAGACAGATTCCGATTCAACCCGATTATATTGGAATACAAGTTGATTCTATAGATTCACAGAAAGTGATTGTGAATTGGAAGGAATCTGACGATCAGGATAGCATTATCTTGGTTACGGAGAAAAAAACTTCGGGTAATGATTAGGAGCTAGTTCAGTAAGAATAGCTGAAGCTTCTAATTGGCCTTTGGGAACGAACCGTTCGATTAAAAAATGATTAGTAAATACTTGAATATACTATAAAATGTCATCTGCAGTAGAACAATTAAGTACTCGCCATTTATTGGGAATCAAAGATCTAAATGAGAAAGATATCCAATTGATTCTGGATACCGCGAGTAATTTCAAAGAAGTATTAAATAGACCAATCAAAAAGGTGCCTTCTTTACGCGATATCACCATTGCCAATGTGTTTTTTGAAAATTCAACACGTACGCGGCTTTCTTTTGAACTTGCTGAAAAAAGACTATCTGCAGATATCGTTAATTTCGCAGCTTCATCTTCATCTGTGAGTAAAGGCGAGACATTGATCGATACAGTCAATAATATCCTCGCCATGAAGGTTGATATGATCGTGATGCGACATCCTTATGCTGGGGCTGGTGTGTTTTTAAGTAAACATGTCGATGCTCAAATTGTGAATGCCGGCGATGGAGCACATGAGCACCCTACGCAAGCTTTGTTGGACTCTTTTTCCATCCGCGAGCGTTTTGGTGATGTTGCTGGACGTAAAGTTGCTATTATCGGTGATATTACGCATTCAAGAGTTGCGCTATCTAATATTCTGTGCCTTCAAAAGCAGGGTGCAGAAGTTATGGTCTGTGGACCGACGACCCTTATTCCAAAGCATATCACTTCTTTAGGTGTAAAAGTTGAGCACGATTTGAGAAAAGCATTGAATTGGTGCGATGTTGCAAATATGCTACGTATCCAATTGGAACGACAAGATATTGCTTATTTTCCCTCCCTAAGAGAATATTCCATGCTATATGGCTTAAATAAGGAAATTTTGGATTCTTTGGAAAAGCCCATTACAATTATGCACCCCGGACCAATCAACCGTGGGGTTGAAATCACTTCGGATGTAGCCGATAGTGAGCATTCCATTATCTTAGATCAGGTTGAAAATGGAGTTGCTGTCCGCATGGCAGTATTGTACCTATTGGCAGGACAACGCGGTTAATTGGTGTTTCAATAGCGGAGCCGATAAGGCAGAGTCATCGATGCGGGATAACCAAATCGAATGATTCTTCAATCAACAATATTATGCCTGACTTTATTTTTGGTCGGGCATATTTTTTGTGCAAAATTTCCGTTATAATACTGGATTATTCACAGATGTTAATAACTTTTGTGTAAAATAGCTCAATTAAAGTATAATTTAGTAAAATGAATAAAACTATCTCCCAGGATTGCAGAGATTTGAACTGATTTTTAATAAATTTTGACTGATCTTAAACCTTTAAATGGCGGCGGAGGAGGCGATAAATTTATATTTCAGGGCAAATTTATCAGGGTTTGAAAGGAGATTCATTTACATTTGCAGATAAATAACATATTAAGGTTTCACATATTATGTATAAGAAGATTTACCAGGTGGGAGTTGCACTAACCGTTATGGCGACGCCAGCATTAGCGCAACAGACAGAATGGCAACAAATCAACAAGGCTTACAAGACAGGAATGGAATTGTATGAACGCGGGAAATTTGGTTCTGCGTCAGCGCAATTTGATCGTGTTGAGGCCTTACGGACGAAATCCAATCTACAATTGGATGAGACGGAGGAGCTATCTTTATTAAAGGAAAATGTACGGTATTACCAAGCTGTTTGTGCCCTGGAATTGGGGGAGTCAAATGCCGAAAATCGTTTCCTAAAATATATTCAAGATTTCCCTGTTAGCGCCAATTCTAAAGCTGCTTATTTTCAGATCGGTAAATCATATTATGCCAAAAAAGATTATGTGAAAGCGATTGAGTGGTTTACAAAGATCGATAGTAAAAACCTTGCTGGTAAAGAGAATGTAGAATATCGCTTTAAATTAGGTTATGCTTCTTTTATGACAAAAGATTATAAGACAGCAAAACCATTATTTGAGGGATTGAAAGATCAGAAAACTGAATTTCAGGAAGCATCAATCTACTACTATGCGTATTTATGTTATTTAGATGCAGAATACAAAACTGCTTTAAATGAATTTGAGCGTTTGAATGGGTCCAAAGAATTTGAAAACAGTTATCCTTACTACATTACGGCGCTATATTTCTTAGATAAACGCTACGATGATGTATTGGACTATGCATTGCCGATCTTATCGCGCACCAAGCAGGAAAATGAGACTGAGATGTTTCGTATTATCGCCGCAACCTACTTTATTAAAGGTGACCTAAAAACATCAAAAGATTATTACGATAAATTCCAGGCACAAGATCAAGGCAAGACTCAGAATAACCAAGATAGTTATCAGATCGGTTATATCGCTTATAAATTAAAGGATTACGATAAGGCGATTACGGAGCTGGAAAAAATGACAGAGCCTGATGCTTATTACCAATCGGCTATGATTACCTTGGGGGATAGCTTCTTGAAAAAAGGGAACAAACAGTCTGCACGTAATGCCTTCTTTAGAGCATCAAAACTGGACTTTGATCCAGCCATGAAAGAAGAGGGTTTGTTCAACTACGCAAAGCTTTCTTACGAATTGGAGTTCCACCAAGTTGCTCTGGCTTCTACACAGGAATATCTAAAAACTTATCCAAAAGCGAAACGCCAAGAGGAAGCAAAAACCTTATTGGCAGAAGTCTTGTTAAGTACGAAAAATTACCGTGAGGCGGTCGATATTTTGGAGTCTATTCCAAAACGCGGTAAAGAAGCAAATGCTGCTTACCAAAAAGTAACGTATTACAGAGGTTTGGAGTTTTATAACGAGCGTGCTTTTGAAAATGCAATTTCTTTGTTCATGCGTTCTGAACAACACCGTTATGATGAAGAAATCTACGCCTTGTCCACCTATTGGAAAGCTGAAGCGATGTATGAGGTGCGTAAATATGGTGAAGCAGTAACGAATTTCAATAAGTTCTTACGTTTGCCAGGTGCAAATAAAACAGATGTATACGGTTACGCAAATTATGCTTTAGCCTATGCCGCTTTCCGTAATGGAAACTACAATACAGCAGCGAATTATTTTGAACGTTTCTTGGCCTCAGGTGGTTCAAAAGGTTTAGAGGTCAATACCCGTAATGATGCGATCGCGCGTTTGGGTGACTCTTATTTCTCTTCAAAAAACTATGGTAGAGCCTTGACGGAATATAATAAGCTTATTTCTTCAAAAGCACCAAGTCAAGATTATGCCTTGTTCCAACGTGGTGTTATCCAAGGATTACAGGGAGATAATAATGGTAAGATCTCAACATTGAATGCTGTCATAGCACAATTCCCGAACTCGAATTATGCGGATGATATTGCTTTTGAAATTCCTTATACTCGTTTCTTAATGGGTGAGAGCGATCAGGCAATTTCTGGACTTCAATCGATGGTGGAAAAATACCCACGAAGCAGTTATGTGCCACGTGCTTTGGTAACAATTGGTTTGGTTCAATATAACCAGGATAATAATGATGCTGCGCTAGCAACATTCCAACGTGTTGTTGACCAATATGCATCTACAGACGAAGCAAGACAGGCCATGCGCTCGATCGAGAATATCTATCTGGATAAAGGGGATGCGACTGGATATATCAAATATGCAACAGGAACAAATTTGGGTGACGTTTCGAAGTCTGAGCAAGATTCACGTTCGTTCTCGACAGCAACAACTTTATTCTCCCGTGGAAATTACCAAGGCGCTGTAGAAGCTGTAAATGCGTATTTCGATAAGTTTCCGAAACCAAACCAAGAAAAATATGCACGTTTTGTGCGTGCAGAAAGTAATGCAGCATTGGGAAATACAGAAGATGCCTTACACGATTACAATATTATCCTGAATGACTGGACTTCTCCTTATACTGAACGTACATTGATTTCGGTATCAAATTTATATTTGAAACAAAAGAAATATAATGAGGCAACTCAGTTGTTGAAAAAACTTGAGCTGACTTCTGAATATAAGTCTAATTATGGTTTTGCAATTAACAACCTGATGGTTTCCTATTACCAAATTGGAGATTATAAGGAAGCTTTAAATTATACCAACGCTGTTAAGAATTACGAAAAGTCTTCTGAGGAAGAGATCGCGAATGCGTTTTTATATGCTGGTAAATGTTATGTCAAGCAGAACAAAAAAACGGAGGCTATGAAAGAGTTTAGCTTAGCCGCTTTGAAGAGCCGTACCGTATTTGGTGCTGAAGCGAAATACAATGTTGCTGTCATTCAATTAGAGAACAAACAATACGATGCCTGTATCAAAACGGCAATGGATTTGTCTGACAATTTCTCTTCTTATGAATATTGGGTGGCAAAAAGCTTTATCACAATGGCAGATGCTTATGCTGGTAAAGGCGATGCATTCCAGGCGAAAGCAACACTTGAATCAATTGTGGATAATTACGATGCGAAAGATGATATTTTGCCTGCTGCAAAAGAGCGTCTAAATAAATTGAACAACAAAAAGAAATAGGATACAATGAAGAAGTTGCAAAATAGAAATGTGAAGAAATATACCTTAGCAGCGCTTTTGATGGGCGTGGGATTGAATTCTTTTGCACAAGAAACAGGCAAGAAGAACGATCCTGAAAAACCGGTCACTATTGATTCTTTTGATGTTGTTCGTGATTACAAACCGATTCTTGCAGATGCTGTAAAAATCCGTCGTAGTCCTGATATGACCAACAAACGGGAATATCAACCAAAATTAAACTATGGTAATATTATTGATAAAAAATTAGATATCAATACAGGTCTGAAACAATTGAATGTGCAGGAGATTCCATTTGCACAACCTTTTGAACACAGCAGTAACTATGTCAAATTTGGTGTGGGTAACTATAATACCATTTTAGGCGAAGCGTATTTAGCTTCCGAGCAGTTTGAAAATACACGTTTTGGATTATTTGCGAAGCACTTAAGCCAAAAAGGGAATATCGATGGTCAGAAATTTAGCACGCAGGACATTGGTATTTTTGGACGTCGTGTATTGGATGCCGTGACCGTAAAAGGTACAATCGGTTACAATCGATATGGTACTAATTTCTACGGTCAAACTTTCGACCAACCAGGGACAACATTATTGAATACATCACCAGACAAACAAACATTTACTGATATTTATTTAAATGGTGAGCTAGCAAGTAATGTTGATCCGAAGAATGAGCAATCTGTGAGCTACTCCGCTAAAGTAGATGGTTACCTATTCAAGGATGCTTATAAAGCGAAGGAAAATTCCTTTGCCCTATCGGGATATTTGAATAAACGCATGAGTGCTTTCAATGTTGGAGCTAATGTGAGTGTGACCATGAACGATGTCAAAAACGAAAATGACACAGCGAATGTGAAAAATAATTTGTTTTTGATCAATCCATACATTCGATTTAAAGGAGACAACTATAACGTAACTTTGGGTGCCAACCTGACTTCGGAATTTGGTGACGAGTCCCGTTTCAATGTTTTCCCATCAGTGGAAGCCGATTTTTCTTTAGCTCCAGAATATATCTCTTTATTTGCCGGTGTTAACGGTAATGTGAGACAAGCTTCATTCCGCAACTTTGCGAAGGAAAACCCTTATTTGGCACCAAACGTTAGAATTGCCAACTCCATCGAAAAATTGAATGTATATGGTGGTCTAAAAGGGAATGCTGGTGCGACATTTGGTTATAAAGTAAAGGTTTTTTATAAGCAGATCGAAGGACTGCCTTTGTTCAAAAATAGTGCATTTGGCAATGGCCAGGATGGTTATATTCCTTGGGCTTTTGATGTGGTCTATGATGGTCAGATCAATAAAGCTAAGCATATGGGATTGGAAGGGGAGATTAATGTACGCTTATCACAATTGGTTAATCTAGGTGGTAAAGTATTTATTGATGACTATAATCTGAGTGATGAAGAAGAGGCATGGGGCTTACCTAAATTTAGGTTGCAAGCCAATGCGCGTTTCAATATCTCGGATAAATTCTTTGTCGATGCAGAGCTTTCTAGCCAAGGTAATACTTATGCGTATGTCTACAATTATAATACCGATGGTAGCCGCGTAGCAGATAGTGGTCATAAGGTTACTATTGCTTCCTTTGCGGATTTAAATGCTGGTGCTGAATACCGAATTAAAAAACAATTTGGTGTTTTCGTGAAAGCAAATAATATCTTTGGGAAGGAATATCAGCGTTACATGTACTACCCAAGATTGGGATTCAATGTAATTGGTGGTCTTAATTATTCGTTTTAACGAATTAAGATTATAAATTTGCATTTTAAATCATAGAACAATGAATCTAGGCAAAAACATCAATAGTTTATTAAGACGCTATGCGGAAGTATACGTGCCCGGAATAGGTGTGTTCAAAAGAATTCATTCTCCGGCTCAATTTGATAAACAGAATAATGTGTTTTTGCCACCTATATCCTATGTCGAACTGGACTATTCTGCACAACATGGATTCAATATCGTGCATTATATTCAACAACAGGAAAACTTAAGTTTGGGGCAGGCGCAGCAAATTCTGGACGATACTGTGGGTAGCTTAAGAAATGACTTAGGGCAATTTGGTCAGGTAAAACTGGATGATCTTGGTCTATTGATTAGCTACGGTTCAAGTTTGGTATTTAAGCCTTTAGATTTATCTGGCTTTAATTTTCAGCCTGTTGTCAATCTTGTTGGTCCTGAAATTGAAACGGTTATTCCGGTACGGGAGGATGAACATGGGCTTGCTGAATCGGAGGAAGCCCTAGTGTCGGAACCTGCTGAAGAATTGGTTAATGAGGCAAATGCTGTTGTTGGGAATGACGTTGAAACCGAAGAGGAAACTGCAAACGAACAGCGAGAGCCACAGGATTTAGAAAATGATGACAATTTTACGCCGACTGAATCCGTAGCCGAATTGGTAGAACCTATCGCTCCGATCGTGGAGGAGGATACGCTAGTGGAAAATACCATGGAGGAGGAAGCCAAGGTTGAAGCTGAACTTTTAGATACTGTAGCTGTTTCGACACCGATTGACCAGAACGATAGCCAGGAAGTTGTCGAAGATGAGAAAATCGCGGAGAAGGAAGTTGGTGCTATTGCTGCTGCAAATTCTGCTTATGCTCCCAATATTTATGAGGAGGAACCGCGCAATTCGAATGCAATCTGGTATTGGATAACAGCGGCCATTGTATTGGTCATGATTGCAGTGGGCGTCCTATATACAAATCCGGGACTGAAAAATTCACTGTTTGGTGGGACACAACCAGCCTTAAAACCTGCTGGTGATACAATTGTCCAGAAAAATAATTTACCAATCAATGATACCACATCCAACACATTAGTGGCGGACAGTTTAAAGAAAGTGGATTCTCTGGCAAAAACGACTCCTGATTCATTAAAAGGTACTACCGTAACTGCTGGAAAGAAAACAACTGAAAAAACTCCGGTTTTGCAGGCAGATCCTGTCATCAAAGAATCTATTCCTGTTGCACAACCGAAGTACCAGGTCGTTATCGGCTCAGCGCGTACAATGGCACAGGCAGAGGAAGAGGCAAAACGTCTTCGGGCGCTAGGTTATAAAACTGCACGCGCGGTAGAGGGTAAGTTTAAAAGGAATAGAAAGAAAATCATCTTGAATACCTACATGACAAAAGCGGAGGCTGACCTCGCTCAAAAATCTGTAGAGAAAAAAATTGAAGGTGCTTGGGTAGAAACATTATAGAAACTATATAAAACTATTAATAATTATGTCATTAGTGCAAGATACAGCAAGGGCTGCTGTAGATACGTTTAATCAAGCTGCGCAACAACCGTTACCTGCTGCTGCTAGTACAGAAAACATGAGTTTGATCGATATGATGATCAAAGGGGGATGGATAATGGTTCCAATCCTATTACTGTTCTTTATTGGATTAGTTATCTTTTTTGAACGCTATCTGACTATTCGCAGAGCAGCCAAATACGATAATAGTTTGATGTCTCAAGTGAAAGCAAATGTATTGTCGGGAAATTTAGACTCAGCTTTGGCTGTATGTCGTTCCAGTAACTCGGCCTTAGGACGTATGTTGCAGAAGGGCCTATTACGTGTAGGTAGACCAATCAAAGATATTGAAGGTGCGATTGAAAACGTTGGTAAATTAGAAGTTGCCAAATTGGAGAAAAACATCAATATCCTTGGTATTATCGCAGGTATCGCACCAATGCTTGGTTTCGTTGGTACTATCTTTGGGGTAATCAGGATTTTCCATGAGGTAGAATTGGCGGGTGGTATCGACATCGCATCCGTATCCGGTGGTCTATATGTGAAAATGGTGTCTTCAGCTTCAGGTCTTGCTGTCGGTATCTTGGCTTATTTAGGCTATCATATCTTAAATATGATGGTTGAACGATTGATTTTACGTATGGAAACTGATGCAGTAGAATTTATTGATTTATTGGATGAACCAGGAAGATAATGAACTTACGAAGTAGAAAAAATAAACCATCTGCCGAAGTCCATACTTCAGCGTTAAACGACATCATGTTTTTCCTGATGTTGTTTTTCCTGTTGGCATCGGCGGTTTCGAATCCGCAAGTGGTCAAGCTATTGTTGCCAAAGTCGAGTGCAGGTGAGCAATCTGTTGCGAAAAAGACACTTACAGTATCTATCACAAAGGAATTGGGCTATTTCATTGATAAAAATCCGGTTCCTGTAGAAGGGTTGGAGGCGGCTATCCAGTCGCAAATGGCTAGTGGAGAAGAATTGACGATTATGCTTTACGTCGATAATACTGTTCCTATCCAAAATGTCATTTCTGTTATGGATGTAGCCAATCGTCTGAAAGTGAAGGTAGTCTTGGCAACGGAACCAAAAAAAGATAAGTAGGAACAATTAAACTTTTTCGAAGTTTATTGCTCATATGTTAATATAGGAGATTTATACAATGAGATATCATCTTCAACATGAAGAAAATAATTTCCCCAAGGCCTTGGGGATATCTACATTGGTCATGGCATCGCTGCTGTTGATTGGTTTCTTTGTGGTCTTTAAAGCGCAAGCACCGGATGAGTATGGTATGGGCGGTATGATCGTCAACTATGGTACCTCTCCTGAAGGAATGGGGGATGATTACATGAGTGTGGAGGAACCTTCTGTGGATCCCAACGCAAATAATGAGCGTCCAGATCGTATAGATCCTGTGGAGACCCCAACGCCAACGCCAACACAACAAGTTGCTGAAAAGGCAGTCGTCACGCAGGATCTGGAAGAGGCACCTGCTGTAACAAAAACAGAAAAGAAGGTGGTGTCAAAGGCGCCTGAAACGACCAAAGAAACAAAAGCAGTGGCGCCACAGGCAAATGCAAAAGCGCTTTTCAAAGGGAATAAAAATAATGGTAAGGGCGCTGGTGATGGTACAGGTACAACACCCGGAAATCAGGGTTCTAAACTAGGGGATCCTTTGGCCAGTAATTATGGTGAAGGAGGATCCGGCAATGGCAACATGATGTTGTCCATTGAGAACCGTAGTTTTACACAACGACCAAGCATTGACGATAATGGCCAACAGGCTGGAAAGGTTGCTGTGGAATTCAGAGTGAATAAGCAGGGTGTTATTACGTATGCTCGTGCAGGTGTAAAAGGTACGACGATCACAGATCCTTCTTTGTTGGAGAAATGTGAACGTGCCGTCAGAGGGGCGCGACTAAATCAATTGCCTAATGCCCCTGATACCCAAACAGGGCGGATTGTATTCAATTTTAGATTAAGATAAAAATCATTCAGATGAATGCTTATAAGGAGGTAATCGAGTATTTATATACTCGATTACCTATGTTTACAAGGGATGGCGCCTCGGCCTTCAAAAAAGACCTTGACAATACCATCAAACTTTGCAACGCGCTGGACAACCCGCAGCAAAAATTCAAAACCTTACATATCGCCGGTACCAATGGAAAGGGATCTACATCCCATATGCTTGCGGCTATACTGAGTGAAGCAGGTTATAGGACAGGGCTCTATACTTCACCACATTTACTGGATTTCAGAGAACGTATCCGTGTCAATGGTGTGATGTGTGAACAGGAATTTGTTACGGATTTTGTTCAAACCCACAAGGCTTTGATAGAAGAGGTAAATCCTTCTTTTTTTGAAATTACTGTAGCGATGGCTTTTGATTATTTTGAGAAAAGTAAAGTCGATATTGCTGTAATTGAAGTAGGACTCGGTGGACGATTGGACAGCACGAATATTATCCAGCCATTACTGTCTGTAATCACCAACATCGGGTTTGACCACATGAATATGCTTGGAAATACATTAGCTGAGATTGCTAGTGAGAAAGCGGGTATTATAAAAAGAAACACGCCGGTGGTGATTTCTGAATATGCTGCTGAAACAGCATCTGTATTCTTGGATAAAGCCCAGGTAGAACAGGCTCCTATCCAATTTGCTTCCCAGGTGTATCAAACAAAGATGCTGAGTGTCGACCAGGATTACCTACGTATTGAAGTTATTGATGAAAACGGTGCCGAAGAAATTTATCAACTTGACCTCAAAGGGTCATATCAGGTGAAGAACCTTGCTGGTGTTCTTTTGGCGGTCGACGAATTGCGTAAGCAAGGATTTCAAATCAGTCACCTTCATGTGCATGAAGCCTTGAAAAAGGTGCAATCTACTACAGGTATTCAGGGGCGTTGGCAACAGTTATCCAAAGATCCTTTTATAATCTGTGATACAGGACACAATGAAGATGGAATTCATGAGGTTATAAAAAATCTGAACAGCACCAGCTATAACAAATTACACTTTGTCATTGGTGCTATGCGGGATAAAGATCTATCGCACATGTTACCGTATCTACCCAAAGATGCTGTTTATTATTTTTCCGCGCCGGATATGCCAAGAGCAATGCCTTCAGATTTGCTCCGTGAGGAGGCTGTGGTATTTGATTTGCATGGGAGAGACTACTCCTCAGTACAGGAAGCTTTTATGGCTGCTAAAGCTGCTTATGAAGATGGCGACCTGATTTTTGTGGGTGGTAGTAATTTTGTGGTGGCTGAAGTCTTGGTTGCAGTAGATAAAGGATTATAATGTAAAGAATAAGGATCAGAGATACTGGGTTTGTCAGCCTAAGCTAATCTACACAGTCTATGATCCTTTTTTCTTGATTTTTACGCAGCTTTTTTTCTGAATTTTCAGTTTTTATTGATTCGTATTTTTTCTTTAAGGTATCAATGAACTCGCTACGTTCGGCTTATTGTCCAGAAAGAGCCTTCCGTCAATTTTCATGGCAGTTGATGCTTGTGAAAGGATGAAGGTTTTGTTACTTTTTTCTAATCATTAACAGTCAATTCTCCACGAATATCTTTTTCGGCCCAGTAGGCAACTTCTTTTTGATCTTCGAGTTCGCCCTGAAGATACATTAACTTGGTGACTGCAGCTTCAAATGTAAGGTCATATCCATTCAATACACCAATGGCTTTCAGGCCTTGTGAGGTTTCATATCTCCCCAATTCGACCGAGCCAACCTTACATTGTGAAATATTAAGGATATTTTTTCCCTGTTCTATAGCTCCTTTTAGTAAATCCAAAAACCAGCTGTCTGTAGTCGTATTACCCGATCCAAAAGTTTCCATCACAATAGATCTTACATCCGAATCAAGAACAGATTTGATTGTTTGTGCAGATATTCCCGGAAAAAGTTTCAATACAGCAACCCGGTTGTCTAACTTGGTATGTAGGATAAATTCTTTATCAATGTTATTCAATAACGCATCCGTATTGTATTTAAGGTGGATGCCAGCCTCCACGAGCACGGGGTAATTGGGCGATCTGAATGCTTCAAATTTAGCTGAGTTATATTTGAAAGAGCGATTTCCACGGAATAACTTATTGTCAAAAAGGATACATACTTCCTGGATAATGGAAATACCATCTTGTTTTGCGGAAGCAATTTCCAAAGCCGTCATCATATTCTCGCGCGCATCGGTACGGATTTCTCCAATAGGCAATTGCGAACCCGAAAGGATTACTGGTTTTTGAAGCCCCTCTAACATAAAACTCAATACAGAAGCTGTAAATGCCATTGTATCCGAACCATGTAAAATAACAAAGCCATCATAATTGGCATAATTATCCTTGATGATCTGGGCCATTTCTATCCAGATCTCTGGCTTCATGTTGGAAGAATCGATGATCGGTTCGAAAGAGTGTACGGTCAATTTATAATCCAGACGGCTTAAATCAGGGAGATTACGCTTGATCAGTTCAAAATCGAAGGGTACAAAAGTGCCTGTTTCGTCTTTGACCATTCCAATGGTTCCGCCAGTGTAGATAATAAAGATATTGTGCATGGGATTCTATAGATTATATACCAAAAATACGTTTTGAATTTGCTGTTGTGATTTCTGCCACCTCTTCAATGGACATCGCATGTAAATCGGCAACTTTTTGGGCAACATAAACTAGGTAGCTGCTTTCGTTTTCTTTGCCGCGGTAGGGGACAGGGGCAAGGTAAGGGGAGTCTGTCTCCAATACGATATGTTTTAAGTCGATCTCTTTGACGACGTTGTCCAATCCTGCCTTTTTAAAGGTGACAACACCACCTATGCCAAGCGCAAAACCTAAGTCAATTGCATGATGGGCTTGCTCCAATGTCCCGGTGAAGCAGTGTAGTATACCAAACAACTTTTCGTCATGAAGTTCTTCCAGCAACTCAAATAATTCAGTGAAGGCTTCTCGGCAATGAATGTCGATGGGTAAATTAAGGTCCTTAGCCCATTGCACTTGTGTTCGAAAAGCATCTTTTTGAATTTCCAATGTGCTTTTATCCCAATAAAGATCTAATCCAATTTCACCTATGGCATGGACTTTGTTATTCTCCAAGCTCTTTTGGATGTTGTTTAATTCGTCTACATAGTTTTCCTTAACATCACAGGGATGTAGTCCTAGCATAGGAAAACAGTGTTCCGGGTAAGCTGCAACCGTATCAAATACAGGTTTGATGGAAGCACTATTTACGTTTGGTAAAAATAGTCTTTCTATATGGTTGTCTAAACAACGTTGTAAATGTTCTTGCAGTTTATTGGTACCGGCGTGGTAGTAAATGTGTGTATGTGTATCAGTAAGCAACATAGTTTTCTGCGTGGAGGCAAAAGCGGATTAGGGTAAAAACTTCTTTTTATTATTATCGAATAAAGAGGTAGGCTTCATTACCAAAATTTCAATTCGTTCTCCAAAGATAACTTATTAATTAACAAAATGAAAATTAATAACGGATTCTCTTATTGCCGGATAATTGAGCTGGAAAAATCAAAAAGGAGAATTTGAGTCATATATGGGCTATACTTTTTTTCTTATCTTGGAAAAAATAGCATGTGGTAAAACATACTTTATTATTTGCTGTTAAACAGAAGAACGGTTGTTGCCCTATTTTTTAAAGAATAAATGAATCATATGATGAATAAGAAACTATGCATAGGGTTGTTTGCCTTTGTATCGGTTGTGTGTTTAAATAAGCTGCATGCGCAGTCGCTGGTCGACCCATCGGTAAAAGATATTATTCAAAAGGCCTTCCAAACAAATAAGGAACTAAAACTAAAGGCATATGAAGTTGACAAAGCACGGTTGGAGGCAGAGGGTGTAAAAGCGAACAGACTACCACATGTATCGGCCTTAGGACTATACGGATATGTACATAGCAACGGTAGTGTGGATATTCCTACCGTGAATGTTCCACTCTTGAATTTAGGGCTTTTTGAGGGGGCGACGGGATTTAGCATGCATGGACAGGCGGCATATGCGGGTGTTTCGGTGAAACAAATTATCTTTTCAGGATTACAAATACCTAATGGAATAAAGGCCTTAAAAGAGAAGGCCGTTGCACAGCAATATTTAGAATCTGCAAGCCGTGAGACACTGTCAAAAGATATTATCGCTTCTTTTGATCAGTTAATGCTTCTAGACGAAGTCGATAAGCTTATTGTAGATTCGGAGAAAAGATTAAAAAAAGAACAAGAAAAGGTCAATAAAGCAATTCAACATGGATTGGCTATTCCTTATGATCGTGATAAACTCAAACTGGCTCTGCTTGAACTAGAGGAGAAGAAAGTTGAGGTAGCTGGAAACCGGGATCTCCTTTGTCAAAAAATTCAACAGGAAGCTGGTGTTCCTTTTCAGGAAGTCAGTGGAATTCATTATGGATTAAAACCGATATTTTTATCGGAGATCCCGAATGATGTCGAACAACGATCAGAACTTAAAGCCTTGGAGGCTTCATCAAAGGCCTATGAATACCTATACAAAAAGGAAAAAGGAGGTGCCCTTCCAGCAGTTTTTGCCTTTGGATCGGCAAATTACTTAAATGTATTCAATTCAAAATTGAGTGTAAAAGACCAACCGTTATTGGGAACAGTCAATCTTCCACTAAATTCGATTAAGGGGAGCCCAAATCTCTTGGTTGGACTCGGAGTAAAATGGGATCTTTATACAGGTGGTGAGCATCATAACAAGATCAAACAGGTCAAACTTGATCAAACCATTAATGCTACAAAAAAGGAAGATACGGAAGAGAAACTAAATCTGTTATTGCGTAAAAATAAAGTTGGCTATGGTACTGGAAATCAGAAAGTGAAAGTAGGTGAACAACAGCTGAAGGTTGCTGAAAACAATTTATCTATGGCCGCAAAGCAATATCAAGCGGGTTTGATTGATGTTACGGAATTGTTGGCTGCTGAGAATGACTGGTATAAGGTCAATTTGGGCTATTTTAATAACGTTTTGCAACAAAGAAATGCTGCAGTTGAATTATTACACACATCTGGAAAATTATTACAAACTATACATGAGTAACATGAAAAATTTATATGGGATATTAGCCTTGTCTATTTTTGTTTCCTGTACGAATCAAGTGAAAGAAAAACCTATTGAGGGTAAAGTGGAGCGTGAACAGGTGACTGTAGTCACAAAAGTACCCGGTAAAATTGCGAAAATCTTTGTTGCAGAGGGGGATTTTGTACATGCTGGTGATACTTTGGCTATTTTGAGCATTCCTGAAGTGGACGCAAAGGAAGAACAGGCGAAAGGGGCACTACAGTCTGCTGATGCGCAATATAATATGGCTGTCAAAGGTGCTACCAAAGGGCAGCTGGTTCAACTGCAGGCAAAGGTAGATGGTCTGAAAGAGCAATACGAGTTTGCGAGGAAATCAATCGGAAGACTTGAGGCACTATTGCAGGATAGTCTGATCCCTCAGCAAAAGTATGATGAGACTTATGCAAAGTATCAAGGTGCTAAAAACCAATATCTTGCTGCACAGGCAGAAATGGCCGAAGCTAGGGCTGGTGCCCGACAAGAACAACAAGTGATGGCATTGGGGCAAAAGGAAAGAGCGCTTGGAGCTGTGTCTGAGGTTAATGTTGCTGCACAGGAGAAATACGTGATTGCACCGCAGGATATGAGCATTGAGACAATAAATCTAAAAGTTGGTGAACTGGCGATGGCTGGCTATCCAATTGTTAATGGATACCTTGATCGTTCTACTTATTTTAGATTTACACTGCCTGAAAATCAGATCGGAAAATTACAAAAAGGTGCTGTCGTAACGGTTGAAATACCTTATTTGAACCATAAAAAGGTGTCAGCCAAGATCGTTAGTGTCAAAGCATTGAATTCCTATGCCAATATCGCTTCAGCGTATCCTGATTTTGACCCGCAGCAGGCTGTATTTGAATTAAAGATCGTACCTGAGGATATTGCTGGAACAAAAGATTTGTTAACAAAAACGCTCGTGGTTCTCCATGTGAATTAAAGTGAATGGATGTGAAAAGATTTCTAGAATTAATCCAACGGGAGTTTAAGCTCTTTTTTAATAATAAAGTACTGCTGATGCTCTTTTTAGGAGCACCGGTATTGTATGGTGTTTTGGTTGGGCATGTTTATCAACAGGGCAAGGTGACCGAAATGCCTGTAGTTGTAGTGGATGAAGATAACAGCCCTTTAAGCAGTTCATTTATAGATATGCTTTCGGACAACGAGAGTATTCAGGTTGCAAAGGTATTGCCTTCCTTGTTTGATTCTAAGGATGTAGCTATTCAATATGATGCAACGACAATTGTTCATATCCCAAGGGGATTTGCTTCTGGTGTACAACAGAGCCGTTTGCCGGAGGTGACGGTCTTTGTTGATGGGGCGAATACATTAACCTCAAATACCGCTTTAATGGCTGTCAATGTCTGTGCGATGACGCTCAAGGCGGGAATACAGATTCAATCACAAATGAAGCGTGGAGTACCGGCAAAGGTGGCCGCCCAACAGTATGAACCTTTTAAGACAACAATAGTCAAACAAAATATTCGAAGCGGAAATTATCTCTATTTTATGCTGCCGGGGGTACTCATTACCGTATTGCAACAGGTATTGTTATTGGGCTTGGCCCTATCTTTTTCCTCAGAATTTGAGGGAAACACGTTCGCTGATCTTGTCAAGAAAGTTTCCAATCCGATTGGACTTATTCTCGTAAAGATATTACCCTATGTTTTGATGTCTATAGGGATATTGCTGTTATATTGGGTTTTTGGTAAGTACTATCGAATGCCACTCCAAGCAGACTTTGGCCGTTTTGTGCTTTGTACCTTCGTATTTTTGTTGGCTGTATGTTTTATAGGTGTGCTTGTGAGTATGGTTTTGCCGTCCCAATTGAAATCAACAGAAGTGTTAATGGTGGTTGCGACACCAGCCTTTATTCTGAGTGGTTTTACTTGGCCTTCGAGTCTAATGCCGGGCTGGGTGCAGGCGATTGCGAATGTTATTCCTTCTACACATTATCTTCGGATTTTTAGGTTGCTATTTATCCAGCATGCTGAAAACTATCATACCAATAAATCGTTAATCGCACTGACTATTATTATGATTATTAGTTTTGTACTGGCGGTTGCTGTACTTTGGTGGAAGATAAGAAAATTAAAGCAGGCTGATAAACATCGGCAGGTGAAGGTTTAAAAAACAACGTTTAAACAAAAGAGCCGTTCCAAAACATGGAACGGCTCTTTTGTTTCTTAGCCGAATTTATCTGCCAAATTATTTTTTTGCTGCTGGAGCTTTTGCCGTAGGGGCAGTAGCAGTTGGAGCAACTACACCTGGCATTGTTGCCGCTGGTGTTGGAGCTGGAACTTTTCCTGGTTTGATATCCAATACCTCAACTTCAAATACCAATGGTGCATATGGAGGAATTTTACCTTGAGGACGATCGCCATAAGCCAATGATGAAGGGATTACTAAAGTTGCTTTAGTACCTTTGTTAAACAATTGGAATGCTTCAGTCCATCCTGGGATAACACCATCAACACCCAATTGGAATTTCAATGCTTCATAAGGACGTTGTGGCATGAAAATACCTTCTTTCTTTGCGATATCCGGAAGGTTCGTATCAAATACTTTTCCAGTAGTCAATGAACCTACATAATTAACATGGATAGAATCACCTACTTTAGCATTTGCTCCTGTTCCTGGTTTAGTGATTACATATTGAAGTCCCGAAGCTGTTTTTGTTGTTTTTAAGCTTTTATCTTTGATGTATTTATCCAATTTTGCAGGCTCAGCAGTTTTGTGTTTGTTCAATTCTTCTTCAAAATATTTTTGAACTTGTTCGCCTAATTGTTGATCTGTTAATTTTCCTTTTTTGAAGTGTTTTTTGACTTTAATTGAGAAAACTAAAAACTTGTCAGCAAATTCTGGTTTTGGTTGATGTGTTTTTGCTGCCATAGAATCCAAATTAATTTTGAATATCAAGCTATCACCTTCACCAACATATTTGAATAGACCTGTAGGGTCTCCAGGATTTTTTGCAATAATACTATCTGGATATAATTGAACGATCTGAGGAATACCCATTTCGTAAGTGCTGCTCATTACAGAGTCTCTATCTGTTGATTGTACAATGTCAATTGCTAATAAATCGCCTGATACTGCTTTCTCTTTTGCATTATCATCCACGATTTTATACTCAAGACCACCTTCAGCCTTTTTGAATTTTTGGCATGACGTCATCAAAAGACCGGCAGCCGCGAAAAATAGAATTGCTTTCTTCATTTTCTAATGTATGTTACGATATCTTATTTTGTTAATATTTCTTTATAATTTGGTAAAATCGATTTGAATTTTGCGATCACAACAGCTAGACTATCTTTCGAATTTCCGCCTGAAGCATTGAGGTGACCTCCCCCGTTGAAATACAATTTACAGATTTCATTACAAGGAACTTCTCCAATCGATCGCAAAGATAGTTTAATTTGTTCATTTCTGTCAATAATTAACGCAGCTAATCGAATTCCTTTAATGGAAAGTGCATAATTGACCAAACCTTCTGTATCTCCAGTGATGACCTGAAATTGATTAAGGTCTTCTTTGGTGACATGAATGACTGCCGTATTATACTCATGAATAACTTCAAGACGATTGAGGAGGCAAAATCCAAGGAACTTGAGTCGGCTTTCCGAAGAGCTATTGTATATTTCTTCGTGGATCGCCCAGTTTTGTGCCCCACAATCAATCAAAGTTGCGATGATACGGTGAATTTCTGAAGTGGTAGAGCGAAAACGAAAAGATCCTGTATCGGTCATAATCCCAGTATATAAACAAGTAGCCATATCAGCGCTAATGTTGTCCGCATCTTGCATCTCATTCACCAAAAAGCGATAGATCAATTGTGCAGTTGCAGCTGCTGATGGATCCCAAAATGCATAATCTTCAAAGCCTTCCGGATCCAAATGATGATCAATCATGCATTTGATCCCTTTTGCTTGGCGAATAGGATCACCCATCTCATGAATGCGAGCTAGGCCATTGAAGTCTAAACAGAATAATAAATCTGCAGCTTCAATCTGTTGATTATGTAGGTTGATATTTTGCGTATAAATCTGTACATTTTCCAAACCGGGTAACCAGTCTAAAAAAGCAGGAAAATCTGATGGTACGATTAGATTGACATGATGTCCTTTTGCGGTTAACCAAAAATATAATCCCAACGATGAACCCAATGCATCGCCGTCAGGTTTGTAATGCGTGGTGATTACAATGTGCTTTGGTTCAGCCAATAATTCTTTTAATTCTTCCGATTTTAGCATAGTCATATTAAGTCTGCAAACCTACTATAAAAAATTTAGATTAGACAAATTTTTTATAAACATCTTTCGCATCTTATTGTGTTTTGTTTTGGGGTTAAAAAAATGATTTTCAGTTATTTAGAATTTGTAGGTGTAAACCTTAAAATCCTTTTTCATACAAATCAAATAATTAGCATTGTCGCCATAGTTAATTGGTCCATAATAGAATTTCGAAAACCCTTCGATAGGGAATCCATCCTGTACTAAACCATCTGAGCCGAAAAGATAAATCATCCGATTGTCTGTGCCGACTCCCAAGACATCGGATTTTCCAATTCGCTTAAAGAATAAAGGTCTGTTGCTCGCATCTTCGATGAATTTATATTCGAAATAGGAAGATGAGTCTCTGCTGCTGTAAGCATTCAATTTATTGTTGGCCAAAATGATAAAGTCTCTGTCTGCACCACCACTGATATCTTCAAAATTAAAGAAAGCATCTTTGCCCCAGCTGCCTAATTTAATTTTTTTTGACTCTCCTTCAAAAGGAACTTTGAAAATACTGCCTTTATTATCGGCGACATAGACAAATGAATTTTTTTCATCTGAGGCAGCTACTAAACCAATCGGATTCCGAACGCTTTCGCCGTCTGTATCTAAGCTTTGTTTGCGAATGATCTTGCCATTTTCATTGAAAAAATAAACAGAAGCGGTGCTTGTACCCGCTATAATGTAATTGGTTTGCCCCAGTGTGGTTATTTTTAGATCAAAAAGTATACGGCTGTCTACAGTATTATTTTCAAATCCCTCTATTCTTTTGCCATCTAACGAATAGGCTAAGATGCGATCTGTGGCAGGAATATAGATACGTTGTTCTTTATTGAAGTTAGATACTGTGGCCCCATAGCTAGCCGTAGAAGGTAATTCGACAGAAAAACCATTCATATTCTTTCCATCAGGACTGATCCGATATAGTCTGCTTTTGGTGACAATAATGATGCTGAGATCTTGCAATTGAATTGGTTCACCCAAAATCTCGCCCTGGAAAAGGTTTTGCCAAAGTTCCTTTCCGTCTGGCGAAAACGCATGGACAGTATGATCCTGCTCCTGGATCATTATAAATTTGTTTTTGCCATCTTGATCCAAAACCCAAGGTTTGTTGATGATGCGGCTTTCGAGCTGGACAGTCCATTCAGGTTTTCCTCCAAGTCGTGTATCACTTTTGTAAAGAGCGTATAAGTTGGACGAGAATGTCCCTTGATTACCACTTAATTGATAGGACCATGAGTAGAAATTTTGAAAACCAAACTGCTCTTCATCTTTAAAATTCTTGGCATAGTCAGATTTTAAATTATCTAAGATATTGCTTTTGCCTGCTTTGGGTTCTAAATAGAAGGTTACATTGCTACGGCTATTTTGTAAAGCCGCGTGATTTTTGAAAATTGCTGTTCCCGATAGAAATTGCTTTTCACGGAAAGATTCACGATAATCTCTCAGGATGCCTGTTCGATTTGCGACAACCATTATGCCATCAACGATGGTAAAGTATGGTCTTGTAAAGCTTTTGAACGGCTCTCCGAAAGAGGCATATAATAGCTGGGAATATTTAAATTGATAGATGGAGTCACCGACAGATGAACTGAATTTTTTAAAGTTATTTGCGAATAAGCTCGAATCAGATATGCTGATCAGCCCCAGTACATCTTGATTGTCTAATTCAGCCAGCGCAAATTCATCATTAAAAAGAGGGGCGATGACACTGTCAAATGATACCTTTGTATCGTCCTCAAGATTTTTAATGCTTTTGCTTACGCGATCGTACTCTTTTTGCTGAATCAACAGTTCTTTGAGTCCCGAACGGAAGCTATGTGCATCGGAAATACTGAAATCAATATAGGATGCTGCATTTTTTGGTAAGTAGTTTCCTAATGCCTGTACTTGAGCGGTTTGATTGGCAAACAATTGTAGATAGCTGTTTTTGCTGCCTGTTAGATCAGTTACACCCTTAAAGATAAGCGCATCCTGTTTGAAATTCATATTCCAGGAAGTTTGTCCCTTGAGAGAATCAATTAAATTAAGGTAATTGCCAAATTTGGATTTCATCAATATGCGGGCAACCTGTGCTAACTGTTCATTGAAAAAATATAAACTGAGCGGTGTATTCTTATTGTTGTGATTGACAAAGAATTCAATTTGCTTTGTGTTTATTTTTTTTACATTCTTATCGAAAATTTGCGCAAGCACCTGTTTTGAATAACTGGCAAAGATAATTTCATGGGAATAAGCGCAATAGAGCGTACTGTCTTTTATTCCTTTATTGAGTCCAAAGAATCTTTGGCCCAGCGTATCAAAGGGTTGAACTTTATAATTTTTTCCGATCTGCCCGATAAGGGTTGCCAGCGCGTTATTGTCAAGGCTCTGGCCAACTTGTACACTATAAAGAGGTGTTATCTGATCTTTTTCTTGATGAAAAGACAGTAATATCTGTTGCCCAGCGACGAAAGGTGTCAATTGTTCACTTTGCAATAACTCTGTTTTTAATCGCTCGAGATTACTAAAATTTCCCTGTCCTATAATGGCTTTAAATAATTCGTAATCCTTAAATATCGTGTCTACGGTCTCGTTATTGGCAAAGGATGTTATGGCCAGCGTATTTTCAGGTAGGTATTGTAAGGCCTTGGAATCCTGTTTATTATTTTTGTTGAAATCTCCGAAAAGATAAATCGTTGCCGCAATGACAGCGATGAACAATAGAATAGTGATGATTATTGTTTTCTTCATCAGAATATATATTTATGAGTGCTCATCTTCAATGGTATAGATGAACACGTTTCAGTCAATTTGTTTTTTATAGTAATGAAGCGATCAACTTGAATAAACTTATGATGGTTTCATCTGTAAAACAAACCTAACAAAAATATGCGGGAAGCGCTAGAAAATCATCTCAATATTGGGGCTTTGTAATATAAATTTAACAAAATATTCCTTATTTTGTTCGGTTTTTAATACATTTATCGGAGAAACACGTTTTCAGCATTCACTTTATAATAATGAATAAGAGAATCATTTTAGCCGCTTCGTTATTGGGAGCATTAGCTGTAATATTAGGTGCCTTTGGCGCCCACGGTCTAGAAGGAAAGGTAAGTGCATATCATATCGAAACTTGGAAAACTGCAAATCAGTATCATTTCTATCATACCTTTGCATTGTTATTTTTATCGACTTTTTCGCGGGCGAAAACCTATTCGATCAAGGTGTCCTTTATTGCTTTTATTGTTGGTATTTTGTTTTTTTCGGGATCCTTATATATACTTAGCATCAGGGAAATAACGGGTTTCGGAAATCCGGCTATCTTAGGTCCCATAACACCTTTAGGTGGCTTGTCATTAATTATCGGTTGGATAGCCTTATTTGTAGCAGCACTAAAAAATAAATCGTAATCCTACTGTTTAAATAGAATAAAGCTTGCTAGCTTTTTAGATAAAGAGCCTTCCAACGATTAAAAATCTAGGAGGGCTTTTATTTTGAGAGAGGTCACTCACATATTCTTTCTGTCGCTTTTTTTGTATTTTTATCCCATAATAAGAAATTATGTCCAATCCGCAGTCTTCGATTTTTAGTGAAAGAGATACCTTGTTTATTGATGTGGTTCTACCGTTAGCTCTAGCACGAACATATACTTATCGTATTCCGGCTGACTGGAATGATCGGGTACAGATTGGGGTTCGGGTCATTGTGCAATTTGGACGAAACAAGATTTATTCGGCGGTCGTGAAATCGATCAGCAAAGAAGCTCCACTGAAATACGAAGCAAAGTATATTTTAGATATCATTGATGATAAACCTATCGTCAACCTTGCCCAGTTTAAGTTGTGGGATTGGTTGGCAGATTACTATATGTGCAGTTTGGGTGAAGTCATGCAGGCCGCACTTCCAGCAGCTTTAAAACTGGCAAGTGAAACCAAAGTGATCTCTTCTATAACAGAAGAATTTGATCGTTCGACACTCTCGGATAAAGAATACCTGATTATTGAGGCCCTGGAGGTGGCGGGGGAACTTAAAGTCAATGATATCGTGAAGTTATTGGGCCAGAAAACCGTATTTCCGATATTGAAGCAATTGTTTGACAAAGGCATAGTACTTATCTCCGAGGAAATAACAGAAAGATATAAACCCAAAACAAAAGCATTCTTACGTTTTGCCCCTGACTTTAGAAATGAGGATGCCAAACGAGAATTATTGGATAGTCTCAATCGTGCTCCCAAACAGCAAGATGCAGTTTTGGCATTTATGCAACTTGTCAAAAAGACAGAAGAGATTACACGTCCGATGTTGGCAGAAGCTTCAGGTTGCGGTAATGGTGCTATCACGGCATTGATCGACAAAGGTGTATTTGAAGTGAAGGAGAAGGTCGTATCGAGATTTCAGGGAGAGGATATAGAACTAGATGCTAATTTTCAATTCAATGAAAATCAACAGCGTGCCTATGATGAGATCCAACAGTCTTTTGAGGAAAAAGAGGTAACACTATTGCATGGGGTAACTGCTTCGGGGAAAACTCAGCTCTATATACGACTTATCGAACAGGCAATAGCTGAAGGAAAATCAGCTTTGTATCTTCTGCCTGAGATCGCATTGACAGCACAGATTACTGCGCGATTAAAACTGCACTTTGGTGATAAGCTTGGTGTTTATCATTCGAAATTCAATGATAATGAACGTGCAGAGGTATGGCATAAGGTGATGAAAAATGAGTTTCAAGTTGTTATTGGTGCCCGTTCTTCTGTATTTCTTCCGTTTCAGGATTTGGGAATTATTATTGTCGATGAGGAACATGAAAGCTCATATAAGCAATTTGATCCAGCACCGCGCTATCATGCGCGGGATACAGCCATTTATCTCGGCTTTCTGCATCAGACGAAGGTGCTTTTGGGATCCGCAACACCATCGTTGGAAAGTTATTATAATGCTAAAGCAAAGAAGTATGGCTTTGTGCAACTATTGGAGCGTTATGGCAATGCGCAGTTGCCGAGTGTTGAGCTAGTCAATATTCCCGAAGAAGGGCGAAAGGAAAATATGTTCTCCTATTTCTCCGGAACACTGTTAAAAGCTATTGAAGAAGCCGTTAAGAATAAGGAACAAGTTATTCTGTTTCAGAATAGACGTGGCCACACCACCATGATCCAATGTAATACCTGTGGTTTTGTTGCCAAATGCGTGAATTGTGATGTCAGTTTGACCTATCATAAAAGTTCCAATATGATGCATTGCCATTACTGTGGGCATGTTGAGCCACCACTTCGGGTCTGTCCAGCTTGTGGAATGCCACATATTGAAAGTAAGGGCTTTGGGACAGAGCGGGTGGAAGAAGAACTTGAATTGCTGATGCCCGAGATCCGGATAGGCCGATTGGATCTGGATTCGACAAAAGGAAAATATGGCTTTGATAAGATTATTACGGCTTTCGATGAGCATGAGTTTGATGTGCTGATTGGGACACAGATGGTGGCCAAAGGACTAGATTTTGGGCGTGTTAGTTTAATCGGTGTTGTGAATGCGGATACCATTATTAATTTTCCTGATTTTCGTGCCTATGAGCGTTCCTTTTCGCTATTTTCCCAAGTTGCAGGCCGAGCCGGTCGTCGGGAAGCAGGTGGACGGGTGATTATTCAAAGTTATACGACCAATCATAGGGTCTTGGAGCAGGTCGTTAACAATGATTATGAAGGGATGTTTATGACGGAAATTACTGAACGTAAGAATTACCTTTACCCACCTTTTTATCGACTTATTCGCATTGATATTAAGCATACGGATTTTCAAAAATGCTATGATGCCGCGAATCGTTTTGCAGCTGCTTTACGACCACAGCTCGGAGCTAGGGTATTGGGACCCGAACCACCGCTGGTCTCCCGTGTCCGAAATAATTTTATTCAGACAATTACATTGAAGATCGAACGTACAAATATTAGTATTGCTAAGGTAAAGGAGTTGATTCGTTCGGTTTTATTGGATTTTGAGATTGATAAGACCAATAGCGGCGTTCGTGTTCAGGTCGATGTTGACCCTTATTAACGACATGTTTTTTTATGTTCTCGTAGCGTCGGATCATGTGCTAACTGATATGAGTTTTGCGTGATGAAATGCATGTAACTTTTTGATAATGTTATAGATATAATGTTTTTATTTGGTTGTGATTTGTTGTGTGGTCTACGTTGAGTATTGTATATTGCTTTGATATTAAGTGATTTGTGAATAGTTCGGCTAAATATCCCTTTTTAAAGGTAAATTTGAAACATCATGGCGTATAAGTTTATTGATAATTATCGGGAGAGAGGTGCACGCAAGAAATTGGTTGAGCATCTAAAAGGAAGAGGTATTGAAGACCAAAAAGTATTGGAAGCCATTGGGAAGGTACCACGTCATTTCTTTTTTGATGAAACCTTCTGGAATCAGGCTTATCGAGACATTGCTTTTCCAATCGGTGACGGACAAACGATCTCCCAACCATACACTGTCGCTTATCAATCCGAATTGCTCCACGTGAAAAAAGGAGATAAGGTACTGGAAATTGGAACAGGATCAGGGTATCAAACTTGTATTTTGCTCGAACTTGGTGCCGATGTATATACGATAGAACGCCAAGAGAACCTTTATCAACGAACAATTCAGGTATTACCCTATATGGGATATAAGGCTAATTTCTTTTTGGGAGATGGCTCCAAAGGTATTGAAAAACATGCTCCCTACGATAAGATTATTGTAACTGCTGGGGCGCCATTCGTGCCTGAAATCATGTTGAAGCAGCTAAAAATAGGTGGGATTTTTGTGATTCCGGTAGGGGATGAGAAGTCTCAGAAAATGATGACAATAATTCGTGTAGGTGAAAATGAATTTGATCGCATTGAATTGGATACTTTTCGTTTTGTACCCTTGGTAGGTGATCAGGCCTGGTAGTTCACATTTGTTTCGAAAAAATTAGGGGTGCTTCGGACCCTTATTCACTTTTTTCGCAAAAAAAGTGAATGAAAATATATTGTTTTTACTTACTCTTGTGAATGCTCTCAGTTTAAAAGTTGTAGTTTGTTACAGATATGATTTTGGATAGGATGCATTTCGTCCAATTGATGGAGTAAAAAATATTTAAGAATGAATCCAATAACGATATTATACGACCAAAAGCACCAAGAAATTGCCTCTACGGTCTTAAAATTAAATAAGCAGGTGAATACCCTGAGTTTAAGCCGACTCTTTGTAATTCTTGGTGGTGGAGCCTTGCTATTTTATACTTTTCAGTTGGAAAGTCTTCCTTTGGTGTTCTTTTGTTTCTTTGCCTTATTGTTCCTATTTGCGTATTTGGTACGCCGGCAAAGCCAGCTGGAGCTTCAGAAAAACTATTTTGAAGCCTATTTGAAGGTTTTGTCCAATGAACAAAACATCATTGATGGAAAAGTAAATATGTATGCCCATGGAGAGGACTTTGAAGATGATAATCATCCTTATAGCTCAGATATGGACGTATTCGGTGCATATTCGTTATTTGCCCAATTGAATCGGTCAACAACAAAACAGGGGATTGATTTGCTTGCATCTTGGCTAAGTGCTCCTCTGGATAAAGAACAGATCCAACGGAATCAGGAAGCGTCGCGGGAATTAGAAAGTGAATCGGAATGGATATGGGATTTTCAGGCGAAACTGCTGGCAAATCTTAATCATAAACTCGATATTAAGACTTTTTTGTCCAATTATTTTCAGGACCGAAATTTTAATTTTGGAAATGCTTTCATGCGTATGTATGTCAAAGTTGGTCCAGTTTTATTTGTGTTAGCGCTTGTTGGAAGCTTTTTTATTTCCAAATTTGCGGCCGTTGCAACAATATTAGGTTTGTTTCATATTCTTTGGGCTTTCGCCAAAGCGGGTAGTGTTGGTTTATTTTCTTCCAGGATAGACAAGATTGGTGGAATATTGGCTTCCTATGCCGATGCGATACAAGCTATAGAAAACCACGCATGGAAATCCGCCTCCTTACAGGAAATGGCTGATGAATTAAAGCAGGGAGGGCTTTCTGAACCTATTTCAAAAGCATTTAAAAAATTAGCTGTTCTTATCAATAATCTGGATGCACGAAATAATGTGTTTGTTGGGTTATTCCTGAATCTTTTTTTGCTGTGGGATTTTAGACAGGTACTGGCGATTATCGATTGGAAAAATAAGTATGAACAAGAAATCCTGAATTCGTTTGATACGTTGGCAAAAGTTGAAGCTGTGAATAGTCTCGCAATTTGGAAAAGAAATCATCCGACTTATGTCTATCCGGTCATCTTGGTCAATCCAGATGAGGATAAGATTGAGGCGCAAGGTATTTATCATCCGCTTATTCCGAATGAATTAGTGGTTGCCAACGATTATACCAGTAACGATCATCGGGTTGCATTGGTAACAGGATCCAATATGGCTGGGAAAAGCACATTCTTACGTACCATCGGTGTTAATGCAATTTTGGCTTATGCTGGAGCAAGTGTTGCCGCCTCATCATTTCAACTACCAATCTATAAACTTATATCCTATATGTGTATAAGAGACAATCTGAACGAAAGTACTTCCACTTTCAAGGCAGAACTCAATCGGATGAAATTTATACTGGATACTGTAGCTTCACATACGGATAGTTTTTTTCTGATTGATGAAATGTTACGCGGAACAAACTCGGTTGACAAATATTTGGGCTCCCGCGCGATTATCAAGCAGTTGGTTCGCTTGGATGGTAAAGGTATGGTGGCAACGCACGATCTGCAGCTGTCTAGTTTGGAACGGGAGTTTCCAAAAGATATCAAAAATTATCACTTCGATATCCAGGTTGATGAAGGGCAGATGCTGTTTGACTATAAACTGAAGACAGGGGAGTGTAAGATCTTTAACGCTTCTTTGTTATTAAGGGGGATAGGGGTCGATATCGAGGAAAATATTGGATAAAAATGACTCAACTGTTTTTGGATAGCCTTACATTTGTGCTCTCTTGAATCCATTAAAAATAACAATAAATGACTTTACAAGAACGTATTGATTTATCAGAAACGCATGTATGCACAACTGTATTCCCGTTTTTGACAAATCATCACGATACCTTATTCGGCGGTAAGGCAATGTCTATTATGGACGAAGTGTCTTTTATGGCCGCAACGAGATTCTGTCGCAAGACTTTGGTGACAGTATCAACAGATCGTATTGATTTTAATAAAGCAATTCCTTCCGGGAGTATTATAGAGGCAATTGCGCGTGTCCAAAATGTCGGGCGTACGAGCTTAAAGGTGAAAGTAGAAATATTCCTGGAGCATATGTATAAAGAAGGACGGGAACTTGCTATTGAAGGAGTCTTTACTTTTGTCGCTTTGGATGAAAACAAACAACCAATTCCTGTTTTAGAAGGTTTGGATATTGAATAATCAGCCTAATTTGACTGAGGAGAGATGGCAAAGACTTAGAAAAACGGGTGGATTATTCCACCCATTTTTGTGTTTATTCACTACGTTTGATCGGGCTAAGTTCTTTTAATTCTTCGTCTGTAAAGAGCCGGTAATGTACCTTAAAGGTTTTTCCAAGTGGTGTTTCCAACGAAAAACCACCCGGGCCAAAGCCCTCCAGTACATCAAGTGTGAAATGGGCATGTTTCCAATACTCAAACAGATCCCGGTCTACCCAAAACTCGTATCCTTCAACCAATCCGATCATGGCGTCATTCATGCGGGGAAAATATCCCCCTTTTTCAAAACATTGGGGCTGAGTCCCTTCACAGCAGCCTCCAGCCTGGTAAAACATCAATGCACCGTGTTGTGCTTCAAGGGTATGAATGAGATCTTTGGCTTTGTCTGTACTATCTATTCTGTTGACCATTGCTGAAAGGATTGATAAATGAAGAATAATGCATTTCTTCATTGCGGTTTTAATTTACAGCGTGTTAAAAGAACCCTAGTTTTTCCTTGCTGTATGATATTAACATATTTTTTGCCTGACGATAATGGGCAAGCATCATCTTGTGATTTTCTCTACCAATTCCGGATTGTTTGTATCCTCCGAATGGAGCGCCAGCTGGATAAGAGTGATATTGATTAACCCAAACACGGCCCGCCTCGATGGCGCGTGGAACTTGATAAAGTTGATGCGCATCTCTGGTCCATACACCGGCACCGAGACCATACATAGTGTCATTGGCAATAGTGATCGCTTCTTGTTCGTCTTTGAAAGTTGTAACAGCCAAGACCGGACCGAAAATCTCTTCTTGAAAGATCCGCATCTTATTATTTCCTTTGAATAGCGTTGGTTTGATGTAGTAACCTTCTTCAAAACCTGCGCCGACATTATTTTCGTCTCCACCAGTCAGCACTTCGGCTCCTTCTTGTTTGCCTAGTGTGATATAAGACATAATTTTGTCTTTTTGAATTTTGGAAGCTTGGGCACCCATCATTGTTGTCGGATCCAATGGGTCCCCAACTTTGATCTGATTGACCCGATCGATGACTCTGGCGATAAACTTATCGTAGATATCCTCCTGCACTAGTAACCGTGAAGGACAAGTGCATATTTCTCCTTGATTGAGGGCAAATAAAACGGCACCTTCGATTGCTTTGTCCAAGAATGCATCGTCAGCATCCATGACAGAACTGAAGAATATGTTGGGGGATTTTCCGCCCAATTCCAGTGTTACTGGTATAATATTTTCTGTAGCATATTGCATGACTAATCGCCCTGTTGCGGTTGATCCTGTAAAGGCTGCCTTCGCAACTTTAGGATTCGTTACCAAGGCCCGGCCTAGTTCCGAGCCAAAGCCATTTACAATATTTATGACACCCGCTGGTATCAGATCGCCAATAATTTCCATCAAGACGAGAATTGATGCGGGTGTGCTTTCTGCTGGTTTTAAAACAACGGTATTTCCGGCAGCAAGCGCTGGAGCAAGTTTCCATACCGCCATTAAAATTGGGAAATTCCAGGGAATGATCTGTGCAATAACGCCGATCGGTTCGTGTACAATCAAGGAAACGGTATTGCTGTCTAATTCAGTTATTGATCCTTCTTCGGCGCGGATTACTCCGGCAAAGTATCTAAAATGATCAATAGCTAGCGGGATATCTGCATTTAGCGTTTCGCGTACTGCTTTTCCGTTATCTATGGTTTCTACTGCGGCAATATATTCCAGATTATCCTCGATGCGGTCTGCAATTTTATTGAGGATAATGCTGCGTTCAGTTGCGGATGTTTTCCCCCATGTCTCAAAGGCTTTGGACGCGGTATCAACCGCCAGATCGAGATCTTCTTTCGTTGAATGTGCTACCTGGGTATATACTTTACCATCTACGGGCGAGATATTGTCAAAATATTTTCCTTGGATCGGGGCTACAAATTTACCGCCGATGTAATTGTCGTACCGTTCTTTGAACGATGGTCTTTTAATTGCGCTCATATGATTTATTATTACTTATTTTTAATCCCTTCTTATCAAAGTTAGCCAGCAATTATTCAATACCGTAGCATTATTGAGGCAAAGGGTAGCATCATTGTTGCAGTATAGCGTAGGGATATTATTCTGGGATAGCCCAAAACAAATGCTTGGATTTTTTTGCTATATTTGATTGATTTCCAATTATATTTAGTTGATGCGATATGAGAGATAGGACACTTATTCATACGTTACCATTTTCTCAGGGAAGGGAACTGAGTACGCTGGTGGAAAACCGACGCGCGTTTACATTGGATAGCCTAGAACTGAATATATATGAGACATACCGTGTGTCGGAATATGTACCCCTGCGCTTTGATGACCTGGTGATGATCAATATGATTCAAGGGAAGAAAATTATGCACTTGGATCATATGAAAGCTTTTGACTATCTGCCCGGACAGATGATCGTATTGCCGGCCATGGTCGGCATGCATATTGACTTTCCGGAAGCTACATTGGAGCGACCTACGCAGTGTTCGGCCCTCACCATCCGGAAGGAGAAAATAGAAGCTGTATTGGATTATTTAAATGAATTTTATCCAAAGGAACAGTTGGACCGCTGGCATATTGATCCTGAGCTTTTTCATCTTTACAATTCCAACGAACTGGCCGAACTTGTTAATAAATTGTTTCAGATTATTATAAGCGAGAATCCGCTTAAAGATGTTTTGGCAGATCTGACATTTAAGGAGCTCACAATTCGATTACTGCAGTCGCAGTCTCTTATGGCATTGAAGGTGGGAAAGTCACCCAACAAAGTACTTGTTCATTTACAGGAGTTTATCCGTAGGAATATTACGGAGAAAATATCCATAGACTTATTGGAGAAGGCCGCTCATATGAGCAAGGCAAGTTTGACTCGAATGTTCAATCGGGAACTCGGGTTGAGCCCAATGGAATATGTGATTCAGCAACGTATTGGTAAAGCAAAGCAGCTTTTGCTCTTGAGCCGAAATGTAAAGGAATCCTGTTTTGGAGCAGGGTTCAATGATGTCAATTACTTTGTTCGGTTGTTTAAGAATAGGGTTGGCATTACGCCAGGGGCATTTGTCCTGGCGCAATGCCAAGGTTAGAATTTCATGACGCGATCAAGCTCACGTTTGACATCTCTTTCCTTTATATTTTCCCGTTTATCAAAATCTTTTTTACCTTGTGCCAAAGCAATTTCAACTTTTGCAAATCCGCGTGAACTGATAAATATGCGCAATGGAACAATTGTAAAACCACGTTCCTCGCCTTTTTCTTTTAATTTTTTCAATTCTCTTTTTGTCAGCAAAAGCTGACGGTCGCGTTTTGCTTCGTGGTTATAAAATGAGCCCATGGAATATTCGGCAATATGCATGTTACGAATGTAAAGGCCGTCATTAAAGAAACTGCAGAAGCTATCGTTGATATTTGCTTTTCCCTCACGTATTGATTTTATTTCTGTGCCTAGTAGGCGAATTCCAGCGACGTATTTGTCCAGTAGATGATACTCAAAAGAAGCTTTTTTATTTTTTATATTGATATCTGAAGATAAAGCCATATATTGTTGTATATTAGTAAGTCTATACCATTGCTAGTGCAATGAACCTAAATGTAACTAATTATAGGATAATTTATAGTTCGCAAATATAATTATTAAAATTGTCTTATTTTATAGTAGAATTGTGTGGGGAGATGTTAGCGGAGTATTAAAATAAAATTAACTGTTTTGGGCGATGTGTTAAAAATATGACTAAATTTAAGTGAAAGTCAGATTATGTTTTCGTATGTTTGCAACGTTTTTTGGAATTATTGTGAATATATACAACGTAGAATTTTAACTTACATTGTGGGTAGAGCAGATTTTTATTCGAAGACAGAGTTTTTTATATAAAAGTCCAATTCGAGAATTTTGTTTGTTACAATAACATCTAAAAGTTAGAAATAGTTTTAGAAATACCTTTTTATCGCATGAGTAAAGGAAAGTTAGGCGAAAAAATATCGCAATTTAAGATTGTAGAGGAGTTAAAAGCTAAAGGCTTATATGCCTATTTTAGACCTATTCAATCAAAGCAAGATACCGAGGTAAAAATCGATGGTAGACGTGTATTGATGTTTGGTTCTAACTCTTATTTAGGGTTAACGACTGATATACGTATTATAAAAGCAGCGCAAGATGCTTTGGAAAAATATGGTACTGGATGTGCTGGATCGCGTTTCTTAAACGGTACGTTGGATATTCACGTAGAACTGGAAGAAAAACTATCTGCTTATGTGGGTAAAGAGGCTGCGATTCTGTTTAGTACAGGTTTCCAATCGAATCTTGGACCATTGTCTTGTCTGATGGGACGTAATGATTATATTTTGCTTGATGAACGTGATCATGCATCAATTATTGATGGTAGCCGTTTGTCATTTGCGAAAGTGATCAAATACGGTCATAATAATATGGATGATTTACGTGCTAAATTATCTAGATTACCTGAGGAAAGCGCAAAATTAATTTGTACTGACGGTATCTTTAGTATGGAAGGTGATATTGTTAACTTACCGGAACTTACTACAATAGCTAATGAGTTTGATGCTGCTGTTATGGTAGATGATGCACATAGCTTAGGTGTTATTGGGCACAAAGGGGCTGGTACAGCCTCACATTTTGGGCTTAATGACGATGTAGATTTGATCATGGGTACTTTTAGTAAATCATTAGCTTCTTTAGGAGGATTCGTAGCGGGTGATGCTGATGTGATTGATTTCTTGAAACACAATGCACGTTCGGTAATGTTTAGTGCGTCAATGACGCCAGCATCTGTTGCTTCTACACTGAAGGCGTTAGAGATTATTCAAAATGAACCTGAACACATCGAAAAATTGTGGAAAAATACAGATTATGCCAAAGCACAATTATTAGATCATGGCTTTGATCTAGGTGCTACGGAAAGTCCTATTTTGCCTATATTTATTCGTAGCAATGAAAAAACGTTCTGGGTGACTAAAATGCTCCAAGATGATGGTGTATTTGTTAATCCAGTTGTTTCTCCAGCAGTTCCTGCGGAGGAGTCTTTGATTCGTTTTTCATTGATGGCGACACATACTTATGACCAAATCGATGAAGCAATTGAGAAGATGGTTAAAGTATTCAAACAAGCTGAAGTTGAAACATTAATATAAAATCTAATCGTATATGATTCAGATTGTACCCGTTGAAACAAAGAAACAAAGACGGTTGTTTATAGATTTCCCTCATAGCCTCTATGAGGGAAATCCTAATTATGTACCTGCCTTATTTCTCGAACAAGAAGACCTGCTTTCTCCTGATAAGCATCCTTTCTATAAACATTCCCAAGCACAACCTTTTCTAGCTTATCGTGATGATAAGATCGTTGGCCGAATCTGTGCGATTTGGAATAATAATCACAATGCCTTTAATCATGTCAATGAAGGGCAATGGGGATTTTTTGATTGTATAGATGACCAGGAGGCAGCGAATGCATTGTTTGAAACTGTAGAAAAATGGGTGAAAGCCAAAGGTGGGGATACTATTGTTGGACCTATTAACCTATCGACCAATGATACATTGGGACTTTTGGTTGAAGGCTTTGATAGACCACCAGTGGCAATGATGCCTTACAATTCACCCTATTACATGGGGTTGATTACCAATGGTGGCTACGAACATAAGGTCGATCTTAGAGCGTATTTGGTCATGGAGCAAACTGCCGATAAACGATCTGTAAAGCTTTTGGATAAGTTGGAAGAACGCTTAAAAAGGTCAGGGATTACGCTTCGCCAATTTAATGTAAAGGATTTTAAAAATGAAGCGGCAAAGGTTCGTGATATCTATAATAGAGCTTGGGATAAGAATTCAGGATTCGTTCCGATGACGGAAGATGAATTTAACTATACAGCTAAAGATCTGAAAATGATCCTTGATCCACGTTTTGCTATTGTAGCTGAAAAAGATGGTGAGCTCGTTGGTTTTGGTCTTGGTATTCCAGATATTAACCAAATCCTCATCAAGATGAAGAAAGGTCGTTTGCTTCCTACAGGTATTTTCAAACTGTTGTTCGGCAAGAAAAAGATCAATTTGCTTCGTGTGTTGATGTTGGGCGTATTAGAAGATTATCGCAAGCTCGGTATTGAAGCCTGTTTGTATGGCCGAATTATTAAAGAATCAAAAGGTTCTAATATAAAAGGGGCTGAATGTTCATGGATGTTGGAACATAATTATATGATGAACCATGCCATCGAGCAAATGAATGGAGAATTGTACAAACGTTATCGTTTGTATCAAAAATCATTATGATAGAAAAAATATTAATCACTGGAGCGAGTGGTTTTGTGGGCTATCATTTGACAAGGGCGGCGAAGGAAGCAGGGATGGAAGTTCATGCTGCCGTTAGAAAGTCGAGTGATGTTTCAGAAATTCGTTCTGTTGTGGATAAATTTGTTTATCCTGATTTCACTGATGAAGCTTCCATCAAAGCTTTATTAGAATCGGAAAACTATACCTATGTTGTACATGCGGCGGCAATGACGCGTGCCAAACGCGAAGAAGATTTAGAAAAGGTCAATGTTGGTTATACCAAAAACTTGGCGTCGGCTTGTTTTTCATTGGAAAACCCAATCCGCAGATTTGTATTTGTAAGTAGTCTTGCAGCGATAGGACCTGTTCCTTATGCATCCAATTTAATTGATGAACGCAATCCCTACTGTCCAGTTACAGCTTATGGTCGAAGCAAAAGGAAGGCGGAACTCGCATTGAGTGAGTTTGAGGATCAACCAGTGACAATTTTACGGCCTACAGCAGTATATGGTCCCAGAGAGAAAGATATTTTTATTCTTTTCAAGACAATGAACGGTGGAATGGATGCCTATGTTGGAAGATCTCCTCAAAAATTAAGCTTTATTTATGTGACGGATCTAGTTCAAGCGATTTTAAACGCCTGTCGTTTCGATCAAGGAGGGAAAAGAGTATACAATCTGAGTGATGGTCAGGTCTATGACAGATATGAAATGGCAAAATTTTTCAAAGAGTTCACGCAAAAGAAAATGATCCGAATGCATATTCCATTAGGGGTCGTAAAAGCGGTAGCAGTAATCTTTGAACGTGTATATAAAAAATCAAAAACAATACCTGTACTATATCCAGAGCGATTGAATGAACTTACAGCAGAAAATTGGGGCTGTGATATTTCATTGGCTCAAAGTCAAATACAATACCAACCTAAATATAATTTGAAAGCGGGCTTAATGGAGGCACTAGCTTGGTATAAAGAAAATAAATGGTTATAATCACAGATAATGAGTGAGTTTAAAATAAATAAAAAGCTTTTTCAAGATCGGAAAAGAACAAATATCCTGAGTGAACCCGAACAAAAGTTGATTACATACCTTGTACCTAGGGTTCCTAATTGGATTACTTCGGATGGCCTTACAGCGATCGGTTTTTTTGGCTCGTTAATGGTTTTAGGGAGCTTTATACTTGCGGAATACGTGGATATACGCTATTTACTTCTGGGTGTACCCGGTTTTTTCGTTCAATGGTTTGGTGATTCATTAGATGGGCGTATAGCTTTTTATCGGAATAAATCGCGCCGTTGGTATGGATTTGCGTTGGATATCGTAATGGATTGGATTAGTACAGTCTTTATCGGATTAGGGTATGTGCTTTATACGACTGGTGACTATAAGTATCTTGGCTTTACTTTGGTCTCGTTATATGGATGGGCAATGATTATATCACAACTTAGGTATAGGATTACAGATAAATATACGATAGATGCCGGGATACTCGGTCCAACAGAAATACGTGTCATTATCGCTTTAGTGATGTTATTAGAGGTTTTGATGCCTGGTTCTATTAATTGGTGTGTATTCGTCATTTGCATCTTACTTTTTATTATTAATGCAAATGATACGCGTCTTTTGTTGAAACTAGGCGATGCAAAAGATAAGGAAGACAAATTAAAAAAGCAGCAAGAGGAGGTGGGATAAATATGTCTTCAAAGGTGATTACTTTTTTAAAAGCACAACTTTCCGCCTTTTTAGGCGGATTGTTTGATTTTGGGGTATATTCTGCCTGTTATAAATTGCTGCATATTAGTGCTCCTTTTTCTAATGCAATCAGTGGCAGTCTAGGTGCTGTCGTAAATTTCTTGATCAATCGGTACTGGTCTTTTGGTAGCACGCATAGTTCTGTAGGTAGCCAGTTATGGAAGTTTGTGATTGTTGTTTGTGGTAGTATTCTGCTTAAATCTACTGGCATTCACTTCCTGGTGGATGTATACCATTTCAATTTTTTATTTTCGAAATTACTTGTCGAGTTGCTTGTTTCTCTAGGCTTTAATTATACGCTTCAGCGTTTTTGGGTCTTTAAAGCTGATAAAAAATAAATCTTTCCTGCCTATTCTCTCTGTTTTAAGGTGCGCTATCTTATCGTTGATTGTCATGCTTTTCTGTTCTGAAAAAGGATTGTTGCTTGATTTTGACTTTGTTGCTTTATGTTTTAGTGTGGCATTAACTTCGGTCTTTGCAATGCTATTTATATTCTTTTCTTATTGTCTTCCAGTTTTAGTACTTTTTCTGTTTAGCACTATTCCTAGCCATGCCACAAACTTCTTACTATAAATCAGTTTGAAATGGAACCGCAATTTAGTCTTCTCAATGCTCTGCCCAGCTCTTCTTTGGGTCTGGGTGATACCATCTATATACCTAAAAAAGTTATGCTTAGGTATTAACTTGGATATTACAGGGGTATAACAAGGATCTACCCCTGTAAACCCCCGGTTATCTCCCTATTAATATAGAAGCAGTTGATAAGCAATCTGGCGGATCTCCTGCCGTTGCAGTGTGGAGTTTTCTGTGCTGCCGGATTTCCTCCGGTTACCCATGAGATCCACTGTTAAGTTCTATTGTTGCTGTTTCTTCCTGCTTGTGCCCTGGACAGGTCGCTTTATAACGATCTGCCCCTGCTCCATTATAGTTGCAGGGTACTGCTATAAATACCGGACCCTGTGCTGCTATCCCTGCTCGGGAGCGGCAGCAGGGAGGCTGCCCAGCAGCGGTCATGGCAGTTCCACCGTTCCGTTACCGCTACCTTTGTGTTGCAGCTCCTCATATAACGACCTTTTGTTGCCCCGGGTTCGGGTGTCGTTCGTACGTGCTTGGCCCCCTGTTGGGAATTTCCCTTTCCATTCCCTATCCAAACAATAGAGGAACGATGGGCAAAAGATAGACAAAAGCCGAAGGGGGGGCAAGCAGGTGCGGGCAATCTTCGAGGGCGGCCCTTTTGAAAATACCATTCGGCTCTCTTGGGGTCCTTTTTCCATGAGGCCGCGGTTTCTATCCGCTTTGCGGCGCTGGGTATCCACACGTGTGCCTCAGCCGTCTTTGCGTCGCAGATCCTCATATAGCCGGCCTTTTTTGTCTTCCGGAGCCCCCCGGAGCTCATCCGGATAAAAACAATCCGCCAAGTTTACAGCGAGTTAGCGGCAAAACGCAATAAATAAGAACAAAAGACTTGGAAGTGATTATAAAAACTCCCTATCTTTGCACCACTCCGCAAGGGAGGGGCGGTTACTTCGAAAGGGGTGACCAATGAAAAAAGAAGGGTTTAACGAGAGTTAAGCGCGGAAATCGGGAAAAAGAAAAAGAAAAAAACTTCAAAAGTTTTTTGGAATTTCAAAAAAGATTTCTACCTTTGCAGTCCCAACGGAAACGGAGGGAAACAGAAAAAGATAAAGAGGAG